>CAMCFJ010000012.1 GCA_945874105.1 Candidatus Nitrotoga sp. CP45
TTAAAATACTTTTTTAAAGTTCATGAGACCCGGCCTTTGCAGAAATGACTGGTTTAAGCAAAATATGGCGCAACGTGGAAGTCTAACGCCATATCAGTTATATGAACACTTGCTGATAAAAAGTATTTTATAACGATGCCACATCAAAATGTTGTTTGATTTATAGAGATGCGCCTTATGAAATCCTCATTAATCTGCGTGTGGCCTAATTCAGGGTGCTTACCTGTCGAATCAATCGCTGCATAATATGGGGCAGACCGCCTGACTCTTCGCTCTCAGCAGCGGGCAGCAACATAAGGTTGCGTCCCAGTTCGCCAAATGCCAGCGCAGACTGTGCAGTCGGGAACACATCAAGAACCGGGCGGCATAATTGTGTCGCACGTTTGAGCTTTTCATCAAACGGAATATAACCTAGATATTCCACGCATACCTGTAAATGTTGGCGTGCTACCTTTGCCACATTGCCAAATACAAGACGTGCTGCCTTCTCATCGCACGCTTTATTAACTACGATCCCAAAGCTCTGCCGCCCATCCTGCGCGGCCAAGCGTTTGATCAAAGCATAACTTTCAGTGATGGCAGAGGCGGTAGAGTTTAACACTAGCATTAGCGGCTGATTAGGTATCAAGCTGCCAGAAATATCCGGCTCCTTATATGTCGTTGCATCTACCAGTACAATATCAACCTCACTGGAAGCTTCCGCCAAACTTTCCAGCAATTGCTCACGCTCCTGTGCACATAATGTTGGCAGGGCTTGTATGGCTCGTGCCACAGGTAGTATGCGTATATTCTGTGAGCCCGCATGCAGCATGATCTCGTGCATCGTCTTTCCGTGCCGTACAGCATGCAACAAGTCATGATGTGACTTAAGTGCCAGCATTTTACTTACGTTGTTGTGCGATTGGCTCTCGTCCAGTATAAGCACCTCTTTGCCGGATCGCGCCAAGGCCGTAGCCAGATTCACCACTACACTGGTCGCACCGAAGCCAGTGCGGGCGGCAGCCACCGTGATCACACGCGTGGAAGCACGAACCAACAGACGGCGCAATCCTTCTGCTTGATCAGTTACGCGTTCAAGCTGCATATTCCTCCCGCATTACAGGTGCCGCACCTACTCCCGCCATCAGCGCAGGAAATTCCAGTTCATGCAAAGAGAATGGAGCCGCATTAGCAGATTGTTTGAAGGCGCGATGCAACAGATATTCCATGTTCACTTCATGCAAGTCTTCCGGCACGCGTTGTCCGTTGGCAATGTAGTGTAATGTCAATTTGTGGCGCATTGCTACATCCAGCACCGTACCAAAGGTTACCGCTTCATCCAGTTTCGTGGGGATGCAACCAATTACCCCCGCACCGTTGTACATGCACACCACATCATTCAGGGTGTCGCCGCTACTGGTGGCATTAAGCAACAACAGACGTTGCACTCCGGTAGCATTGAACATCTCGGCTTGCGCTGCCATGCGACTATCGCGTTGCCCCATACCGATGGTATCAATCAGTACCAAATGTTTTTGTTTCAGGCCGGACAAGGTGAGACGTAAATCTTCGGTATCGCGCACTGTATGCACTGACACACCCAGTATTTTGCCATAAATGCGCAATTGTTCATGCGCACCAATTCTGTAGCTGTCGGTGGTAAGTAATGCCACCTTGTCTGCACCATAGCGAACCACTGCACGTGCCGCCAACTTAGCCGTGGTGGTGGTTTTTCCAACGCCAGTGGGACCTACCAGTGCAACCACGCCGCCGCGCACGATTAAATCTTCATGCTTCGAGGCGATACGCAAGTTGTTCCCCAGCACTTGACGCACCCATTCCATATTGGCCGTAGCAGGCATTTTGTCTATCATCTGGCGTGACAGTGCTGGGCTAAATCCGGCATTCAGCAGATTGCGCAACATACGTGTGCGTTTTGGGTCGCGTTGCTGCCTATCCGACCACGATAGACAGTCCATCTGTTCCTGCATCATATTACGCATGAACTTGATCTCACTGAGGATGCCTTGCTGCTCCAGTTGCATAGTAGAGATGGATGATATTGCAGGTTCCGCTTTAACTGCGACAGGCGCTCGCTCCTGCGTAATTATCGCTGCCCTGGCAGATATGGGGGCCGGTTGCCTGGATTCATCTGTCAACTGGGCAAATGCTGCACTGGCCAGCGCCACAATCTCGACCCCATCGTCCACCTTACGGTTGGACAGGATAACCGCATCAGCGCCCATCTCAATGCGTATCAGCCGCAATGCTTCGCGTGAAGTTGTTGCCACAAATTTTTTCATGTTCATGCTCTACCTCCTACCATTGAAGTTACCCGTACTGCCTTGAAGCCGGGCACTTCCTCATGCGAAATAACCTTGAGTTGCGGCAACGCACGTTTCAGGAAGCGTGCCAGCAAATCGCGTAACTGTCCGGGTACCAACAGCACCGTGGGCAGCCCTAATTGTTCTTGCCGCTGTGCAGCAGTTCGCGCCTCTCGCAGAAGCGTATCGGCCAACCCGGGTTCGATAGCCAAATTGCTGCCGCCCGTCTGCATGGCCTGTATCAAGATATATTCCAGCTCTTTGTCTATGCCGATGACCTGCAATTCCTGCGTCGTGGGGTAGAACTGCTGCACGATGGCTGGCCCAAGCGCGACACGCACCAAGGCGGTAAGGTGGTGTGCATCCTGAGTCTGGGCGGCGCATTCCGCCAACGTTTCCAATATCGTACGCATGTCACGGATATGCATTCCTTCGTCGAGCAAGTTCTGCATCACCTTCTGCACTGTAGAAAGCGGGAGCAATTTAGGGATAAGATCTTCGGTCAACTTGGGTGACAGCTTGCTCAAATGATCGAACAATAGCTGTAATTCCTGTCGGCCCAGTAGTTCAGCGGAATGGGTTTGGATGAGATGGCTTAGATGGGTGGCGATAACCGTGCTGGCGTCAACCACCGTATAGCCCATGGACTGCGCCTGCTCGCGCATTGCCGTTTCAACCCATACAGCAGGCAGGCCGAAGGCCGGGTCATGCGTCTGATTTCCCGGTAACGTACCGCTGACGCTGCCGGGATTAATCGCCAGATGCATATTCGGGAAGGCATCGCCAGTACCAATTTCAACCCCCTTCAGGGTAATCCGGTAAGTATTTGGGCGCAGGTCAAGGTTGTCGCGGATATGCACTGCAGGCGGCAAGAATCCGATGTCATGTGTAAATTTCTTGCGGATACCCTTGATGCGTCGCAATAGGTCACCGTCCTGTGCCTTATCAACCAGCGCGATAAGACGATACCCGACTTCCAGTCCCAGTATGTCAACTTGCGACACATCTTCCCAGCTAGCCTCATTGGTTTCCACTGGTGGTGCCACAATACTTGCAGCTTCCGGCTTTTGCTCGACTGTCTTGTTGCGCTGCATGATGAAATAAGCCAGACCGCCCAGAGCGCCAGCCAGCAACAAGAAAGAGAAGTGCGGCATGTTGGGAATCAGACCCAACATGCCGATGATACCCGCAGTTAAAAGCAGCACCTGTGGCTGGCTAAATAACTGCCCCACGATTTGCTGGCTGATATTCTCTTCAGTAGATACACGGCTTACCATCATGCCGGCAGCGGTAGAAATAACAAGTGCCGGAATTTGCGCCACCAAACCATCGCCGATGGCTAGCAGGGTGTAGTTATTGGCGGCAGTAGCTATATCGAGGTTGTGTTGAAATACGCCGATTATCAATCCGCCGATGACATTGATAAAAATGATGATGATGCCCGCTACCGCATCGCCACGTACGAACTTGCTGGCTCCATCCATTGAGCCATAAAAATCTGCTTCCTGCGAAATAACAGCACGCCGCCGCCGCGCCTCTTCTTCGCCAATCAGTCCGGCATTAAGGTCGGCGTCAATCGCCATCTGCTTGCCAGGCATCGCATCCAATGTGAAGCGTGCTCCAACCTCAGCGATACGTCCTGCACCCTTGGTAATCACCACAAAGTTGATCACCACCAGAATGATGAACACTACTATGCCGACTGCATAATTGCCGCCCACCAGGAAATGGCCGAATGCTTCAATCACCTTGCCCGCAGCTCCGGGGCCGGTATGGCCTTCCAGCAGCACCACACGAGTGGAAGCCACGTTGAGCGAAAGGCGCAGCAGTGTGGTAATCAGCAGAACGGTTGGGAATACGGCAAAATCCAGAATCTTGACGGTATGCATGCTCACCAGCAACACCATAACGGCCAGTGCAATATTGAAAGTGAACAAAATATCAAGCAGAAACGGCGGCAGCGGCAACACCATCATCGCCAGAATCATCACAATCAGCACTGGCCCAGCCATGCTGCGCAAATTAATACGCTTGATTAAATTTTGTATGGCTAATAAATCCATCATATAGAACCTTCTTCATCAGATGCCGGATCAAGTTGTGGTGGCACCGGCAAGTCATGTGGAGCATCCGGCATGGCACCACTCCCTTGGCGATAACGGCGCAATTGATAAACATAGGCCAATACTTCCGCTACGGCGTTGTATAACGCTTCGGGGATGGCCTGCCCCAACTCGGTATGCTTGTGCAAGGCGCGCGCCAGAGGTGGCGCTTCAAGGATAGGCACATTATTCACTATGGCAATTTCACGGATGCGTGCAGCAAGCAGATGGGAGCCTTTGGCCACCACGATAGGCGCGCCCATACCCTTTTCGCTATAACTCAATGCCACGGCGTAGTGTGTGGGGTTGGTCACCACCACGTCGGCAGTCGGAATGTTCGCCATCATGCGGCGGCGTGCCATTTCGCGCTGCATGCTGCGAATGCGTCCCTTAACCTGTGGATCGCCCTCGGATTCCCTGGCCTCCTGACGCACCTCTTCCTTGGTCATCTTCAATTTTTTGTTGTGTTCCCACAACTGGAAGGGGACATCCACTGACGCAATCAGAAACATGCCAACCATAATAGTGACGAAGCTCATCCAAAGCAGATAGCCCAGATGAGGCAAAGAAGCAATTAACGGTTCCGCTATCAACATCATCACCGAATCCTTGTTATGCCAGATAGCCCACGCACCTACCCCACCCACTACCAGCGATTTGGCGATAGCCTTGCCAAGTTCGACCAGGCTATTGATCGAGAACATGCGGCTTAACCCTGCGATCGGATTGAGTTTTGCAAGGTTGGGTTGTAGTGGCTTCAAGCTGAATATCCAGCCATTAAGCAAGAGAGGGGACAGCGCGGCAGTAACAAGCAGCAACAATAGAAATGGCAGAAATGTTAATAGAACTTCCAGCGATAGCGTGTGCAAGCGCGGCAATAATAAATCGGCATTGAAAGCCAGTGTGGTATCAAGAGTGAGACCGTCACGCAACAGCTTGGTAAGTTGCGCAGACAGCGTGGAACCCATCAGCCATAGCCCGGCACCACCTGCAAACAGCACGGTAAAAGTAGACAATTCGCGCGAACGCGCTGCCTGACCTTCTTCACGGGCCTGATCCAGGCGCCGTTGTGAGGGTTGTTCCGTTTTTTCGAGATCGCTGTCTTCTGCCATGACTTATTACTCCACTGACCTATAGTGATTATCAGCAATCTGGAAGAACACAACACGACGAATAACGCGGGTTTTACCGTGTATTTCACTCGCTGAATGAGCAGGGAAGCAAATATGTACAAGCTGTGAGGTGGGGCGGATTCAACTCAAAAGTGAATGTGATCAATAATTTTGGTAAAATGGAAAGTTGATATTTTTGATAAAAAATATGGGTGATCAATCCCCCTTTTAACTTTTGAAGTTGCTATGAATTTGTAGAAGAGAGAAGCACCTTGGACTATATCCTTGCAATTTGACGTCATGCCAGTTAGGCATTTTCCCAGATAAGAAAGTGATTCATAATGAAGCAGTTGGTTGAACTTAATTCCGAAATTCTATGGGTCAAGCACTACTCGAGCGTTGCGGTACTTGGTTTGTTTATATGGTGCATCACCTATTCAATTCCTGGCCATGCAGAATTTCTTGAGGGGAATGCGGCACTAACCAGTTCGTCACCACACATTCCTGAGCCGATGTTGTTTGATTTAGTCAGACCATTGGGCGCAAAAAAAGGGGAATTGGAAGTGAATACATTAGCGCAAAAACCTTTAAAAGGCGGTGCCGTGGAATGGGCGCCCGAGATTGAATACGCTTTTGCAGATAACTACGCAATTGAACTGGAGCTGCCTTTTGACAATTTAAATCTTACAAATTATAAAGTTGCCTTGCAGGGTACATTAAGTAATCCACTTATCGTTGACATGATTCAAGGCTGGCAAGTGATCGGGAATAAAAACCGCAGCACCGGGAAGTACTCTGCAGATGCTCTCTATATTAATGGTTATCGCCTATCTAGCACGTGGAGCACGCTCAATATGTTTGGTATAAGACGTACCGTAATGGGTGGTGATGGAAAAACCATAGCACTGATGAATAACAATCTGTTTTATGATTATTCGCAAAATATAACTTATGGTATTGAAATTAACAATGAAATTAATAAGGTAGGTCAGTGGAGTTATAGCTTTACGCCCCAAATTCACTTGGATTTAAACCACAATATAGCCTTGCAAACCGGCATTGGTTTCTCCAGGTTAAATGAAAACAGGAGCGCGGAAAAATTATTCGCCACGCGTTTAAGTGTTGCCTTTTGACAATTGCCATTCGGTATTTGAGAAACCAATCATTTTAGTCAGCATATGCGCGGTCGTGTAGGGTGGGAAAAGTCGCGAGGTCTTCATCATGTCCCGATTAAAAAGGTGGTGCGCCTGCCACACGCCAAGTTAGATATAGTGCTCCTGCCGCGCAGGACAAGGTAGTAATAGACAATAATAGCGATTGCAACCATAACCCCATTTTTTCGGGGACCGGAATTTTGGCAGCCAGTGGAATTATGGCCAGGACAGGTAAGGCATACCAGGGTAATTGAGCGGTGAGCACTGCGAGGCAGCCAGTCAATCCGGCGATGAATGACAATGGCAGGGTAAAGCTACGCCCGCATGGCAATCGGCTATTAGATACAGCCTGAAGCAGCAGATAAGCGCTTGCCGCCGCACCCAGAGCTAAACCGAACTGGCCGAGCAGGGCAGAAGCACCAAACAACGCACACCCCCCAGTGCCCAGTCCTAGTGCCATGCCTGCACTTCCTGCGCGCACTGGTGATCCATGCAATGTATCCATCCAGAATATCAGCCAGCCTACATACAATACGCAACCGCCACTCCAAAGCAACATATGCGTCATGTCCTGTTGTTGCAGGATGCGTAACGCCATCCACACTGTCGCGATACCGCCCGCTACAGCGAGTATCAAGCGTAGTGGGCGCCAATTGAACCGTAGTAGCGTTAAAGCAAGCAGTGCAGAGAGCAGGCCCAGCAGCACGATTTTGCGCGCAGAGGTGAGTGGATCAATGGAAAAATCACTCACCAAGTAAACAGTGACAGCAAACCCGGCAATGGCAGCCAAACCGCTTAAGCGTAAGCGCTGTAATAACTCTGCCACTATCAGCGCGATGACGAAGGGAGCAAGACCACCCTGCACGGCGGGATGGTTCAGAAATTCTTGCATTTTATGCGCACAATGTTATTGATTCCTGATGACATTTAATTCTCCTATGGAATTTATTCGGCTGCGGCCGAGTCTATTTATAACGTAAATTTGCATTGGTGTGTACCCCTTGAAATGTTAGTTGCTACCCCAACATTAAGCATCACGATATGCAAGGGTTATAAATTGCATCCCACATTTTTAGTTCAAGAGAGACATCTATATGAAACGAATTTTTCTGTTTATCCTGACCAATTTGGCTGTGCTTTTTGTCATCAGTATCACCTTGCGCTTGCTTGGCGTTGACAAAATATTGAATGAAAGTGGTGGCATCAATTTCAACGCTTTATTAGTCATGTCGGCGGTAATGGGTTTTGCTGGTTCGCTAATTTCGTTGTTCCTGTCCAAATGGTCGGCCAAAAGGATGGTTGGTGCACAGGTTATTACAAACCCGATTGATCCTACTGAGCGCTGGCTGATGGAAACTGTGCACAATCAGGCTCAAGCTGCGGGAATCGGCATGCCTGAAGTCGCTATCTATGAAGCACCAGACGTAAATGCTTTTGCTACCGGCTGGAACCGCAACAATGCACTAGTGGCGGTAAGTAGCGGATTGCTGCATAACATGAGCCGGGATGAGATAGAGGCTGTTCTAGCGCACGAGATCAGCCACGTTGCCAATGGCGACATGATAACGCTTGCGCTTATCCAGGGCGTAGTCAACACTTTTGTAATCTTTTTCTCCAGAATCATTGGCCATCTAGTGGATCGTTTGGTGTTCAAGACTGAACGTGAAAATGGCCCAGCTTTCTGGGTCACTAGCATCATCGCACAAATGTTGCTGGGCATCCTGGCCAGCATGATCGTTATGTGGTTTTCGCGCCAGCGTGAATTTCGTGCCGATGCAGGTGGAGCAAACTTGGCTGGACGCAATAAGATGATCGCTGCATTGGAGAAGCTTAAAATCAATCACGAACAGGCTACTCTGCCCGAGCAGATGGCAGCGTTTGGAATTGCGGGTGGAGGTGGTTTTGGCAAGTTATTCAGTACTCACCCATCTCTTGATGAGCGCATTGAGGCATTACACGCAGGGCGTTAAGTTGACTGTGATTCTTCATTGAAACCAGTTAATAACATTTGCTCTGGCAAATATAGAAAGCGGTAGTTTATGTTGGATTTAATAAAATCGAGATTTGATCAGCACCAGAATGACTGATTAATTTAGCGCGGGATTTTCTGATATCACCGGTACTGGTTGTTCCATTCTGTAAGGATTAAAAGAGGTGTCTGCAGTAATCACTGTTGCTGTTGGCTGCACACTAGACGCAGAATCATTCGATGCCAGCTGAGTTGTTGGTTGTTCCATGCTGTGCGACGAAACAGGCGTGCCAATTACTGCTGGCTGTGCATGTTCTTTCTTATCTTCGATTGAAGTTTTATTCGGCAGATCATTATTTTCCTCGTCATCGAACTTTTCACGCGGCGGATTGCCGTCATAAACCAAGCTTTGACGTTGTTGCAAATAGGCATCACGGATAAAGGCATAACGGTCAATTGCGGCCTCGTCCAATATTTTTTCCTGATCCAGTAGTCCGGCTCGGAGACTGATCATCCGTGTTACATACATTTCGTTGCGTGTGGGTATATCCGGAACTAAGCGAATGGGACTGGAATAGCTATCCACATACAAGCCGATGCTATCGCGAAAAGTTCTGGGGCCAAAGAATGGGAGGACGACGTAAGGCCCACTGTTAACGCCCCAAAAACCCAAAGTTTGACCGAAGTCTTCATTGTGTTTCTCAAGTCGATCAGTAATGTTGATGATGCCAAAAATACCAAACGTTGAGTTGAATAATACCCGTGTGCCGTCGGATGCAGCTTGAGCAAATTTTAATTGCAGCAAGTCGTTTAAAGTGACAGTGATGTCATCCAGATTCGAGAAAAAGTTTCTCACCATGACTTTTCCGGGCTCTGGTATTACGATGTTGTAGCCTTTCGCTACCGGTTTTAACACGGCTTTGTCCACCGCATCGTTAAATTTATACATGCTCCGATTAAACGGTTCCAGCGGATCTTGCGGATTTTTTTCCCGATGAGTAGAAGCGCAGCCACCTAATGCAAGGCTGGCAAGCAATAAATAAATTCTAGTTGAGGACATGAATATCATTTGGAAGTGAGTTTATTTTTGGCAATTATAGTCGTAATGCCGGAAGTCGCAAATATCTAGATTTTTGCTCAAGTAGCACCATCCGTTTGGAATTTATTATCATCGTTACCTGTATGGAATTACAGTCATTTGAATGCTCCTGCCTGATCCCCTGATTCAAGCTGCATTATTGTATAACAATATCCTCAAACCGCGTTTATTTTTGTGAATGCTAAATTATAGCAGCTGGAGTTGGTAACGTATTATGTTCGGCACATCTTTATTAAATATTAAGGTTTTTCCTGAAATCAAAATATGAAGTCTGCTTATTCACATCACAGAGCGATTATTTCGTGCTATCAGAAACAACGTTTATTACGCCACAGTGATCACCTTCATCTTGCACCATCTTTCAATCTTTGTTAAGGTTGGTCGCATAATGAAATTTTCCCGAGCTATTTTCCCGCTGCTGCTTACCTTGTTGCTGCTTTTAGCCCAGCAAGGCGGAGCTATGCATGCTCTGCACCATGCTCTTGCGGAGCAAGGTCAGGAGCATGACAAGCAGCATGACAAGCACACACCGCATTCATCGGCCTGCGGATATTGTGCGGCTTACACACAGCTGGGCGGCGTACTTGGCAGCTCTTCCCATTCTTTTTTAGTTATAGCTATTCCGAGCGGAACAGTACGGTTTAACACCATTACATTCCGTTCCAACCAACCCTTGGTCGCCGTTGCGCGCGGCCCGCCTGCTCTTCTCCTAGAAACCGTATAGGAACGCCCCGTTTATCGCGGGGTTACGACATTCGTTTTGGAGAATTGCCATGTCTAAGCACGTCATATTCTGCGCGGCGCTATTCACCCATGCCGCGACCAGGAAATCTGTTTACCTAATATCTTTGCTATTCTTGGCTTTCGCAGCATCCGCTAAAGCCAACGTGGCGGGTTCCGTGCTGAGCGTTATTTGCAACAATGAGGATCTGGGCGCCGAAGTGTTTATCAACGGTAAATTCAAGGGTAAATGTCCATTGGATTTATCTGTCCCTGCTGGCAAGTTGAAGTTGAAAGTTCGAAAGAAAGTGGATGCTTTTAGTGCTCGCCTTTTCGAGCAGGAAATCCGAGTGGGCAAAGGCGTGGACAAACATGTCAAAGTGCTATTAGGTGCGGCGCAACTTAACGCCAAAGGCAAGCAGCTCCAATCCAGGCGACTGAGCCTGGAGCAAGCCGAGATGAAGAAGCCAGGGAAAGATGGCAGGCACAAAACTGTGCCAATTCCAGCCGCCAACTTTGCCTTAACCAAGCTTGTCATTCCGCCGCCGGTCGTCGTTGCCGCCCCGGCCGTAATTAGCACTCCCGCCATTGTGTCGCCGCAGGTTGTGGTTAAGGAGCAAGCAGTAAATGAACCTGTTTTATTGCCGCAGATTGTTGTTACTGCCAATCCGTTGGGAAGCGCCCTATTTGATCTCGTATCCCCGGTTTTAGTGCTGAGCGGAAAAGATTTATCGTTTCGACAAGAGAGCACGTTAGGTGAAACGCTTTCCAAACTTCCAGGCATAAGCTCTACCTACTTTGGCCCGAATGCGAGCCGTCCCGTAATCCGCGGCCTCGATGGTGATCGCGTACGGATAATGCAGAACGGTGTTGGCATGCTCGATGTTTCGGCTTTGAGCCCCGACCATGCTACAACCGTAGACCCATTGGTGGTAGATCGGATCGAAGTGGTGCGTGGCCCTGCAGCCCTGATGTATGGCGGTGCCGCAGTCGGAGGTGTCGTGAACACGCTCGACAACCGCATTCCCCAATCGTCTCTCGAAGGATTCACGGGCCGCGTTGAACCCCGGATTGGCGGTGCTGCCAACGAGCGTAGCGGTGCCGCCGTACTGGAAGCCGGCAATGGATTGGTTGCACTTCACGCTGACGTTGCTTCACGCCGAACTGATGACCTCCGTATCCCCGGATTTGCACGATCAGACCGACAACGTGCCCTGGATGGCCCAGCAGTCGAACAGACTCAGGGACGCTTGATCAATAGCTCATCGAACAGCGACAGTGGCGCAGTGGGTGCCTCCCTCACGTTGGACAAGGGATATCTCGGCCTCTCATATAGCGACTTAAAAGCCAACTACGGTACCGTGGCGGAGCCGGACGTGCGCGTAGATATGAACAGCAAACGGTTAGGCGTGGCTGGAGAAGTGCGCGAGCTGGGCACGTTCATTCAGGGGGTGAAATTCAAATATGGCTATACCGATTATCTGCACAATGAGCTGGAGAATGGTGTCATTGCAACCACATTCAAAAACAAGGGGTATGAATCACGGATAGACGCAACTCACGCCAAGCTGGGGCCATTCACCGGCGCCTTTGGAGTTCAGCTTTCAAATGTTGATTTCGCGGCGCTCGGCGCAGAGGCATTCCTGCCGAAAGTCAATACCGACGCCAAAGCACTTTTCATTTATGAAGAAGCCGTATTCGGCAACATCAAGGTTACCGCAGGGGGTCGTAACGAACATACCGCGGTAGAATCGGCCGGGGATAGCCCAACAACAACGCGCTTTGGTGCCGCCGAGACGCGCAAGTTCTCAGCCAGTAGCGGCGCCTTGGGCACGCTCTACACTTTCAATCAGAACATTGGCCTCGCTGCAAACCTTTCGCATACCGAGCGTGTGCCGACATACGCCGAGCTATTCGCGAATGGCAGGCATGTGGCAACTGGTCAGTTCGAGGTGGGTAATGCAACGCTTTCGAAGGAGAAATCAGACGGTGCTGATGTACAGCTGCGCTGGCGTTCTGGCCTGAATTCAGCAAGTATCAGCGGCTTCTACACACGCTTCCAGAACTACATTGCGTTGATCAAAAGCGGTCAGGAGCAGGAAGGGCTGACGGAGGCTTTATTTCGCGCGGTGAAGGCTGAGTTTCATGGTTTTGAGATGGAAGGAAAATTCCGGGTATATGAGGGAAATGGTAATCTCGACCTCAACCTGCGCGGCGACTATGTGCGGGCGAAGAACAGCGACACGGGCGAGTCATTGCCGCGCATTTCCCCAATGCGTCTCGGCGCGGGGCTTGATTACCAGCTTGGCAAATTCAGTGCGAGGCTCGACGTTGCCCATTCTTTCAAGCAGGATCGAGTTGCAGAGAACGAACTACCCACCGATGGCTACACGCTGACCAACGCCGCGCTGAACTACCGATTTAAGGCACAAGCAGTAAACTGGGATGCATACATCAAGGGCAATAATCTTTTCAATCGGGAAGCACGAGCGCATACATCGATTCTGAAGGAACTCGCCCCGCTACCGGGTCGCGGTTTTCTTATGGGTGTACGTGCTAATTTCTGAGTTCTCTATATCAGAATCCATTTGACATCATGGGCATGATGATGCCGCATTCAACAGGGTGCGACATCTTGTCGCATTCCCAACCTTCTGCTTTTCCCCTAGAATTTCTTGGCTCGAATAGTAATTATTTCAGGGGATAAGTTATGGAGGTACGCAGTAATAAAATCGGCTTTATTGCCTTGAGTTTGTTGGCTATGTCAGTCAGCCAGTCAGCCCGTGCAAGTCATGCCATTGACACCGAAGATACGGTTAGTGAACAGTTGCCCGAGATCACCGTAATTGCTGGGCCGACTAGCGCTGGACGCGTCCCCCCGATAGTTAAAAAATTCAAACTGCCGCAGACAACCGAAAGCACGACAGCTAAAAAAATCGCTGATACGGTCAATATTGTTGATACTGAAGATGCGGTCAAATATATGCCCAGCATTTTTGTGCGCAAACGCAACTATGGTGATACACAGCCGGTAATGGCGACGCGTACATGGGGAGTCAATTCCAGCGCGCGTAGTCTGGTATATGCAGATGATGTCCTGCTATCTGCGCTTATTGCAAATAACAATACTATTGGTGCTCCCCGCTGGGGAATGGTGGCTCCAGAAGAAATCCAGCGTATAGATATAATGTACGGTCCATTTGCTGCGGCGTATCCCGGAAATTCAATGGGTGCAGTAATGCAAATTACAACCAGAATGCCTGACAAATTTGAAGGTTCAATCAGCCAGACTATGGCTTTCCAGAATTTTCAACAATACAAGACCAGCGACACTTACCGCACCAGCCAGACTGCTGCCACTTTTGGAAATCGATCAGGTAATTTATCTTGGTGGATCAGTGCTAATCATATGGATAGTGACAGCCAGCCGCTAACCTATATTACTCAAGGTCAAGCTGCTGCTGAACCAGTCGCTCCGGCCAACACCACGGGCCGGATTACTGCAAATAATAAAATTGGTTTGTTCGCCGATGTATTGGGGGCAGGTGGGCTGCTACATACGCAGATGGATAATGCAAAAGTCAAAGTCGCTTACGACTTGACCCCTGCGCTACGTGCAACGTACACCTTCGGTTATTGGCGTAATAATGCCCAGTCCAATGTACAAACGTATCTGACCAGTACGGCACCAGCAACCATCGGCCAAGCGACCTTCGGTGGCGTAGCCGGATTTGCTTCAAGCAACTATGAGCTGATTCAGGAACATACGATGCAAAGTCTTGCTTTGAAGTCTGACACCAAAGGTATGTTTGACTGGGAGGCGGTTGTCACCGATTACAGGATAAGCCGAGATAAACAGAATTCGCCATCCGGGGTTGGTGCTCTAACTACTTTCTCGACAACAGGCAGAACTTCTCTGATGGATGGTACCGGTTGGTCGTCTGTTGATCTGAAGGGAATATGGCGACCTGGTGGCAACCATGAAGTTAGCTCCGGTATTCACAACGATCAATACAGCTTGGATAATCCAGTCTTTAACACGTTCAACTGGACTATCCCCAATAGCTTCAATACTCCATTGACTATCAGTCGCGGTAAAACCCAGACCAATGCGCTATGGGTTCAGGATGTCTGGAAAATTTTACCGGCGCTCAAGGCAACTTTGGGGGGGCGTTATGAGGATTGGAAAGCATACGATGGCTATAACCTTAACGGGACAACCGAAGTTTTCCAGCCAAAGCTGACCTCAACAAATTTTTCTCCCAAGGCGTCACTCTCTTGGGTAGCTTCTGCAGACTGGGTGATAACGAACTCATTTGGACAGGCATACCGCTATCCGACAGTTTCCGAGCTTTTCCAGAGTGTTAACACAGGGCCAACGGTTACCATACCCAATCCCAATTTACGGCCGGAAAAAGTACTGTCTGATGAGTTGGTATTTGAGCGGGCATTACAGGATGGGCGGTTCAGGATTTCACTGTTCCATGAGGAAGTTTCAAATGCAATAATTTCCCAGACCAGCCCTCTCGTTTCCGGTAGCGGCATTCCCTTCACCTTCACGATGAATGTAGACAAAATACGCAATCAGGGCATAGAGCTGGCCATGCAAAAAGACAATGCATTTATGCATGGATTGGAACTTTCCGGCAGTGTGACTTACGTTGACTCCAAGATTCTTGCAAACAACAGTTGGAAAAGTCCCGCTGCACCAGCTCCCCAAAACACGATCTCTGTTGGCAAAAGAGTGCCGTATATCCCCGACTGGAGGGCTACGCTGGTCGCGACTTACCGCCCGGATATGAAATGGGCGTATACCTTGGCGGGTCGCTACAGCGGGAAACAGTATTCAACAATGGATAATACTGACACCACTTCAAATGTTTATGGATCGTTTGACAGTTTTGTTGTCATTGATGCCCATGCAAACTTTAAAGTGAACAAAAATTGGAACGCAGCAATGGGAATTGATAATATTAACAACTATAAATACACCCTTTTTCACCCATTTCCGCAGCGCACATTTGTTGCTAATCTGAAATATAAATTTTAGAAAGTAATTCGTGAAATTTTCAAATAGTTTACATGTCTCGTCTCATAACGCAGCGATTGTTATAAGTTGCCGGATTCCTGGCTTGCAGCATGAGTAATACAGTTATCGTGAGTTTCTGGATCCAGCGCCTGAGCGCGTGGCTGTTTGGTAATTGCCGTAGGGTCGGGTTGATTTCCTGTTTGGCAGTCAATGGGATGTGCATGGCAGCAGACCATGCCGGTCATGGCTCCGCGCAGCCTCGTGATATGGCAAAGATATGGAAAGCTGCACTTTCCCGTCCGCCGCTTGCGGTCGCTACCACGTTTGATGCAAGCGGTAAGCTGTGGCAGGCATTCGTGAAAAACGGTCATGTTATGGTGAGTCAGTCTGACAATCAGGGAAAAACGTTTAGTACGCCAGTTCCAGTTAATTCAGAATCTGAGTTAGTGGCCGCAGTAGGCGAGAACCGTCCAAAAATTCTGGTGGGGAGCAATGGCAATATCTACATTTCCTACACCCTGAACCTGGAGACGCCTTTTGCCGGAAATATCCGTTTCAGCCGCTCGGTAGATGGAGGAAAGAGCTTTTCCGCACCTATTACGGTTAATAACAATCTGGATCCCATAACCCACAGTTTTGATGCAATGGGTGTAAATGAGCGCGGTCAGGTTTACATCGTCTGGCTGGATAAGCGCGATATCTCGATAGCCAAAAAAAATGGGGAGAAATACAATGGGGTGGCGATCTATTACGCCATATCTGATGATGAAGGCAAAACTTTCCATGCCAACATCAAAGCCGCGGATCATTCCTGCGAATGCTGCCGCGTGTCGATGGCAATCGATAAGGATGGCACTCCGATTATCGTGTGGCGGCATATTTTCGAAAAGAACAAACGCGACCATGCCATGATGCGGCTTGATGGTAAGTCTCAGCCTATCCGTCTAAGCTACGAAAACTGGGAAGTTGATGCCTGCCCTCATCATGGCCCAGCAGTATCCATAGCTAACGACGGAAATTATCATTTCGTTTGGTTCAGCAACTCGACTGAACGACACGGGTTGTTTTATTCCTACGCTTCCGATCAAGGTAAGCATTTTTCTCGCCCATTAAATTTTGGAAACTTCCAGGCTCAAGCCTCACACCCGCATGTTTTGAGCTTAGGTCAACGCGTCTTCATCGTCTGGAAAGAATTTGATGGTATGGCTACCGGCATATATCTGATAAATTCCATTGATGGGGGTAATCTCTGGTCGACCCCCAAAAAAATTGCATCCACTACTGGCGCTTCAGATTATCCATTCCTGGTCAGTCATGGCGATAAAAATTATCTCTCCTGGAATACCGATAAAGAAGGCTATCGTCTCATTAATTTATCTGGAACCGCGCAATGAAATCGAGTGAAACAATAATTATATGTCTGCTCGGTTTATCGCTATGCTTAAGCTCCGCTTGTTCTTCGGCGGCACAAATATCCCATCATTTTGTACGCGGCAGTTATCAGAAAATTGTTTCTGCCCGTGCGGGCAAACCTTTCATTGTCAGTTTATGGTCTCTCGACTGCACCTATTGCCGCGATGATATGGTGCTATTTGGTGAACTATCAAAAAAATACCATGACCTCGACTTGGTGCTGATCTCCACCGATACCCCGGAACAAATAAAGGAAATTGAGCGTGCACTACTAAAATACCCTCTGAAGAAAGCCGAATCCTGGATTTTTGCTGACAGTTTCGTTGAGCGCTTGCGTTATGAAGTGGATACGCAATGGTATGGAGAGCTCCCCCGCACTTATTTTTACGATGCGCAAGGGCATGCGTTAGCACTTAGCGGTAAGTTGGACTATGGCCAAATTGAGCGATGGATAAGCAAGAATCGTAAAGGAAAACATGTTTAATAATGGGATTTATTCGGCAATATTTATCAGTTTGTCATTAGCTGCGCTTGGCGGATGCCAAACCACTACTTCTGGCGGTGCGGTTGGCGCACAGCGCTCTCAGCTCATGCTTGTTTCTTCGCAGAAGTTAGAGCAAATTGCCGATCAAAGCTATAGCAAGCTGAAGGCAGAAGCAGAACAAAAAGGGACACTGAATCAAGATCGCGCGATGTTGGAACGGTTGCTTGTGATTACCAACCGCATCAAACCACATACCGCAACATTCCGTTCTGATGCGCCAAGTTGGAAGTGGGAAGCCAATATCATTAGCGACAAGCAGCTCAACGCATTCTGCATGCCTGGCGGTAAAATTATTTTTTATTCAGGGCTGATCAATGAGCTAAAACTAACGGATGATGAAATCGCAGTCGTCTTGGGGCATGAGGTTGCGCATGCCTTGCGCGAACACTCTCGTGAACAGGTATCTCAGGCACTTGCTGCCAATACCGCAATTAATGTTGGTGCCGCATTGCTAGGTTTAAGTGGAGGTACAGCTGATCTGGTTGGTGCTGGATATCAGGCATTAATCGCGACCAGATTCAGCCGTACTGACGAGACTGAGGCTGATCGCATTGGTCTGGAACTGAGTGCACGAGCAGGCTACGACCCACGCGCAGGCGTTACGTTGTGGCGAAAAATGATGCAGAGCAAAGGTGGTCAACGCTCACCTGAGTTTCTGAGTAGCCATCCAGCTGACTCAACTCGTATTCGTCAGATTGAAATGTTGTTGCCAACTGTCCTGCCCCTTTACGAAGCTACGCGTAGATAACCAGCTCTCATCAAAATTATTCGCCATGGGTTTCGGGTAGAATGAACATTTTTTCCAAATTCATTTAAAGGCATCTAATGTACAAAATCGCACCCAGCATTATTTCTGCCAATTTCGCCAAGCTTGGCGAAGAAATCGTCAATGTCCTCGCTGCGGGCGCAGACATTATTCACATAGAAGTGATGAATAAGCACTTCGTGCCAACGTTCAGAAATGGTTCGAAGGCATGCGCGGCCATCCGTCCTATTACTGAAGCGCCGATCGAGATACACCTGACGAGTGGGTACAATGTAGACAATTCATTGAAAGACCTTGTACCAGAGTACGCCAAGGCTGGCGCAAACATTATTACTTTTCATCCTGAAGCAGTTGATCGGGATCCTTATAATCTGCCGTCCTTCGAAAATATCGACCGGATCATTGATTTAATCCACGAACATGGCTGCAAAGCCGGGTTGGCATTCAATGCTGGCACGCCTTTTAGCTACCTCGACCATGTCATAAGCAAGATCGACGTTGTCTTGGTCATGTCTAAACAGACTGGCTTAATCATTGGCCAGAAATTTATTCCTGAGGCGCTTAACAAGGTGCGCATGGCTCGCAAAAAAATAAATGACAGCGGGCGCAACATCGTCCTGGAAGTCCACGGTGACGTCAATTTAGGCAATATCGCAGAAGTTGCTACGGCGGGTGCCGACACTTTTGTGATCGGCTCTGCTTTGTACGAAGCGGGCAATGAGACTGACCCAAACCGCTACGATTCCATTATCGCTGCCCTGCGCGCAGAGCTTGCCAAGGTTGGTTAATAAATGCTGCTAGCGTGTCTCTCGCATAGAGTTTCGCTATTTTAATCTTTGCGGGTTCAATTCCCCGCCCGAGGGGCGGGGTGCTTTATTGCAGTTAACTGCGCGATTTTTTCATTGCTTGCTGAGCCTCGCGTGAGGCATCGCGTTCACGCTCGGTGTCACGTTTGTCGTGTTGCTTTTTCCCTTTCGCAAGGCCGATATCCAGTTTGACGAGGCTGCCTTTAAAGTGCATGTTCAACGGCATGAGAGTGTAGCCAGCGCGCTGCACTTTGCTGATCAACTTGTATATTTCAGCTGCATGCAACAGTAGTTTGCGCGTGCGAATGGGATCAGGATAGATATGCGTGGAAGCGGTAGTCAGTGGGCTGATGTGGGAGCCGAATAGATACAGGGCGTCATCTTTCACCGTAATATAGGCTTCCTTGAGATTGGCGCGTCCGGCGCGGATTGCTTTGACTTCCCAGCCTTCCAGCATGATGCCAGCCTCGTAGCGGTCTTCGATGAAGTAGTCGTGGTATGCTTTTTTGTTTTGAACTATGCTCATAATCTGTATATTCTACCAGCTTTGCATGGACGTACTGCTAGAGTGGCCTTAGTCGAAAAATCAGTATTGGTTCCCTACAGCGCGAAGCAGATGTTCGTTCTGGTGGATGATGTGGCGGATTATCCGCAGTTTTTGCCGTGGTGCGGCGGAGCCAGTGTCATCTCGATGGATGGTGATACCGTACATGCGACAGTGCATATCAATTATCACCATATTAAGCAGAGTTTTACCACTGAGAATGTGCGTCAATTTCCTCATCACATTGACATCACACTGAAGGATGGACCGTTCAAACACCTTGACGGTGATTGGCATTTCTTACCTCTTTCCGAATCTGCCTGTAAAATAGAATTCAAATTGCATTACGAATTTTCCAATAAGTTACTGGAAAAAGTGTTTGGTCCCGTTTTTCATTATATTGCCAATAGTTTTGTGGATGCATTTGTTCATCGTGCAGAAAAGATTTATTCAGGAAATAAGAGTCCGGATTAGTATTGCAATTCGCCTGTTAGCCAATTAAATGAAAATTCATCTGTGCGTCAAGGCGGGGTTTACTTAGGGTTACAAATGTTAGATTACGACTTGCATTGTCATTCAACTGTTTCGGACGGATTGTTGACGCCCACTGAATTGGTTGCGCGCGCGGCTGAACGGGGAGTGAAGTTTCTTGCGTTGACTGACCATGACGATATCTCTGGTTTGGCTGAGGCAGCAGCTGCCGCTACACAGCACGGTATGCAATTTATCAACGGAGTGGAAATTTCAGTAACCTGGCGCAGCTACACCCTGCATATTATTGGTTTACGTATTGATCCGGCATATAAACCGCTGGCGGAAGGTCTACGCACAATTCGTAGTGGGCGTGGGGCACGTGCGGAGCTGATGGCTGAGTCACTGGCCAGGAGCGGCATTAGTGGGGCGCTGGCAGGCGCTTATCAATATGCGGATAACCAAGGCATTATTGGGCGCACACACTTCGCTCGATTTTTGGTCGAGAGTGGCTACTGCAAGGATGTACGTAGCGTGTTCAAGAATTATCTGGTCAAGGGTAAACCTGGATATGTGGCACACCAATGGGCTTCGTTGCCGGACGCAGTCAGCTGGATATGCGGCAGTGGTGGTGTCGCCGTGGTGGCGCATCCGGGTCGTTATACTGTGGCACGTAAAGGTATGGGACAGAAGACCTTGCGCGAATTGCTGAGTGAATTTATCGAGTTGGGTGGGCAGGGAATCGAGGTGGTGTGTGGTAGCCACACGCCAGAGCAATATTCCGAGTTTGCCCGTTATGCTAATGAGTTTAATTTGCTGGCTTCGTGTGGTTCGGATTTTCATGGGCCAGGTGAAAGCTATCGGGACTTGGGTCGTTTGCCTGATTTTCCATTGGACTGCCGTCCCGTGTGGCTGGCGTGGGAAGCTGATCCATCTTCGTCTTCAGAAACTCTGCTCACCTCTTCAGGGGTGGAACGAGGAGAAGCGGAGAAAATTAACCGCTAACCATGTCACAATTTTTCACTATTCACCCAGCAAATCCACAGCCGCGACTGATTAAACAAGCCGCCGATTTAGTGCGTAATGGCGCGGTAATTGCTTACCCTACTGATTCCTGCTACGCCTTGGGTTGTCATCTTGGTGACAAGGACGCAGTGGCACGCATTCGCCAAATACGCGGCGTGGATGACAAGCATCACATGACGATGGTTTGTCGTGATTTGTCCGAGCTAGCCCGTTATGCGCGGGTGGATAATGTGCAATTTCGATTGCTGAAAAACAATACGCCGGGCAGTTATACATTTATTCTGGAAGCCACCAAGGAAGTTCCCAAGCGCCTGCAACATCCCAAACGCAGCACGATCGGTGTTCGCATCCCCGATCATCCGGTGGCATTGGCGCTGCTGGAAGAGCTGGGTGAGCCACTGATAAGTTCTACCTTGATTTTGCCAAATGAGGAGTTTGCAATGAATGATGCTGAACAGATTCGCGACCTGTTACAGCATCAAATTGATCTGGTTATGGATGGTGGCGCGGTGGGATTAGACCCGACCACGGTAATCGACCTAACCAAGGATATACCTGTAGTGGTACGGTTCGGCAAGGGTGATGTTTCACCATTTTTAATTGAGAAATAAATAACACATGCAGATCGACCAATTGATACAAACCATTGCCATTGCGGCGATTCCGATTTTATTTGCAATTACCTTGCATGAGGCGGCGCATGGTTATGTGGCGCGGCATTTCGGTGATATGACGGCTTATCAGCAGGGGCGTATCAGCTTGAATCCCATCCGTCACATTGATCTTGTCGGTACTATCCTGTTACCGATGCTGACATTATGGATGGGCGGAATCTTGTTCGGTTGGGCAAAACCGGTGCCTGTGAACTTTGCCGCTCTGCGCCGTCCCAAGCAAGACATGCTTTGGGTTGCACTAGCCGGTCCGCTTGCCAACCTGTTCATGGCGCTATTGTGGGCGGCACTGGCCAAGCTGGCATTGACATTGCCGGCAAATTATTTCGCCGCGCCATTGTTGGGAATGGCGCAGATCGGAATTAAAATAAACGTCGTGCTAATGGTGCTTAATTTACTGCCACTGCCGCCTCTGGATGGCGGTCGTATGGCCGTCAGCCTGCTGCCGTATCGGCAGGCTTCCATGCTGGCAAGAATTGAACCCTACGGTATGTTCATACTGATTTTTTTGGCCGTTTCGCCTGTTCTCATCTGGATATTGGGCCCGCCTGTAACCGGGCTTATCCAGTTAATTAATTCTATTTTTGGACTGTAAAGTAAAAACTATGCATGTTGATCGAGTGTTATCAGGAATGAGGCCCACGGGTAGCCTGCATCTTGGGCATTACCATGGCGTGTTGAAAAACTGGGTGCAGATGCAGCAACAATATGAGTGCTTATTTTTTGTTGCTGATTGGCATGCGCTGACCACGCATTATGATACCCCTCAGATTATTGAACAAAGCGTATGGGATATGGTCATTGACTGGCTGGCTGTGGGAGTTGATCCAGCTCGAGCCACGCTGTTCATCCAATCCAAGGTGCCAGAGCACGCTGAATTACACCTGTTGCTATCCATGATTACACCGCGTGGGTGGCTGGAACGTGTGCCAACCTATAAAGACCAGCAGGAGAAACTGTCAGAGAAGGATTTAAGCACATATGGATTCCTCGGCTATCCGCTATTGCAAAGTGCGGATATCCTCATTTACCGCGCCACGCAAGTGCCAGTAGGTGAAGATCAGGTGCCACACATCGAGTTCACGCGCGAAATTGCACGTCGTTTTAACCACATTTATGGGCGCGAATCGGGTTTCGAGGAAAAAGCAAAAGCTGCCATCAAGCAACTGGGGGGCAAGAAAGCAAAGCTGTATGGCGAGTTGCGTACTCGTTATCAGGAGCAAGGTGATGGCGAGGCGCTGCAGTCTGCCAAACTCCTGCTCGACGAACAGCAGAACCTGAGCATGGGTGATCGCGAGCGTCTACTCGGCTATCTTGAAGGCGGTGGGAAAATGATTTTATTCGAACCGCAAGCCATGCTCACTGCTGCTTCGAAAATGCCCGGACTGGACGGGCAGAAAATGTCAAAATCCTACAACAACACAATCAGTCTGCGCGAGGACGAAGCCAGTGTGACCAAGAAAATTCGCACCATGCCGACCGACCCGGCGCGTATACGTCGTACCGATGTTGGAAATCCGGATAAATGTCCTGTATGGCAGTTGCATCAGGTATATTCCAACGAAGATACCCAGAATTGGGTACAACAAGGCTGTAGGAGCGCGCACATGGGCTGTATCGAATGCAAACAGCCGGTGATAGATGCAGTATTGGCTGAACAAAATCCCATGCGCGAGCGTGCCCAGCTCTATCTGGATGATCCCACGCTGGTGCGCAACATCATCTCTGATGGTTGCGAGAAAGCACGCAAGCTGGCGGCCGAGACCATGCGCGACGTGCGTGAGGCGATGGGTCTGAAGTACAGCTAAACAGCTAAACAGGATGACGCATTGCGCCTAACTTATTGTAGGTGCCGGCATAACAGGTGAATACTTTGGAGCAGTCTCCAGGCAACACGCACAGCGTTCATATCCATGGCCAACCGCTGCTGGAGATGCCACATGATCTTTATATTCCGCCGGATGCGTTGGAAATTATTCTTGAGGCTTTCCAGGGGCCGCTGGATTTGTTGCTGTACCTGATCCGCAAGCACAATTTGGATGTGCTCGATATTCCGATGGCACAGCTGACGCAGCAATACATGGCCTACATCGAGATCATGCAGCACAACCGCTTGGAATTGGCCGCCGAATATTTGCTAATGGCGGCGGTGCTGATTGAGATTAAATCACGCATGTTGCTGCCGAGGTCGTCCAAGCTTGTGGATGCGGGAGAGGAAGATCCACGTGTCGAGCTGATGCGTCGTTTGCTGGAATACGAACAGATGAAGCTGGCCGGGCAGAAGCTGAACGAATTGCCGCAGGCCGGACGTGATTTCGAGCTCGTTCAAGTCCTGATCGAACGTGTTGAAGAGCAGCGATTACCGAATATTTCTGTGGAAGATTTACGTCAAGCCTGGCTCGCGCTGCTGGTGCGCGCAAAGCTGAATACTCATCACAGAGTGCGGCGCGAGGAGCTTTCGGTGCGCGAACAAATGACACGTGTGTTGCGCCAGTTGCGGCACGGCGAGTTCGAAGCATTTGAGAATCTGTTTGAAGCGAGCGGTGGCATTGCAACTCTGGTGGTGACTTTTATTGCAATTCTGGAGTTGGCCAAGGAATCATTGGTCGAAATTACACAAACCGAATCATTGGGGAAAATTTATGTCCGGGCAAGCCGTAGCCTTACCGCTGAGTGACGAAGTTGCCGCCCACATTGACGCGGTGCAACTCAAGAAAATATTGGAAGTTGCGTTGCTGACTTCCCCAGAACCACTGTCTCTGGCGGAGCTGAAAAAACTTAGCGATGTGCCGGTAGAAAATAATCTTATAGAAAAAATGCTGGAACAATTGGCGCAGGAATATGCAGGCAGAGGCGTGGAACTCAACCGAGTGGCGAACGGTTGGCGGTTTCGCGCATGTCCTGAGATGCAGCCTTATTTGGATCGCCTCAATCCACAAAAACCGCCGCGCTATTCGCGCGCGGTTATGGAAACTCTCGCAATTATCGTTTACCGTCAACCCGTAACGCGTGGCGATATCGAAGAGATTCGCGGGGTAGCAGTATCCTCACAAATTTTGAAAACCCTGGAAGCGCGTGGCTGGATAGATATAATCGGCACGCGCGATACACCTGGTAAACCAGAATTGTTCGCTACCACCAAACAACTGCTGGACGACCTTAACCTGCGCTCGTTGCAGGAACTACCGCCACTGGAAGAAATGAGCAGTCTGCTGGAGCACGATGAGGCATGAATTTTGAGTGCAAGCTGAACCATGAAATACATCAGTTCGCACAGCAATCCTTTCTTTAAAGAACTGCTCAAGCTGGCCAGTTCAGCACGGCAACGCCAAAAGGCGCAGCAGACTTTATTGGAAGGCGCACATCTACTTCAGGCTTATCATGCATACGGCAGCCAACAGCCGCAGCACCTGTTTGTGACAGAGGCGGCGGTGCAAAACCGCGAAGTGGCGGCGTTATTGAAAAAATTTCCTGATGTGCCGCTATCTCAATTGGACGATAGCTTGTTTGCTGAACTGTCCGAGCTCAAAACTCCCAGCTGTATTCTCGCTCTTGTTGAAATACCTCGAATCCCAATCCCAGCAGTGCATAGCGGCTTTTGTTTGCTGCTGGAAGACATCCAGGATCCTGGCAATCTTGGCTCCATATTGCGTTCCGCTGCTGCAGCAGGTTGCGATGCAGTATTTTTGTCCAGGAATTGCGCCGATGCATGGTCGCCCAAAGTGCTGCGGGCCGGGATGGGTGGACATTTTGTGTTAAGCATCCATGAGTCAACTGATTTGCTCGCTATGGTTACTGCATTTCAAGGGGAAGTTTTTGCCACTGTAGTGGGTGCAAAGAGCAATCTGTATGACTGCGATCTTCATGGCAACATTGCCTTCGCGTTTGGAAATGAGGGAGCCGGGCTGTCAGAAAGCTTGCTGGCAATAATCAGCCAACACATCACCATCCCTATGCCTGGGCGCAGCGAATCATTAAATGTTGCTGCGGCCACGGCAGTATGTCTGTTCGAAGCAGTACGGCAACGCAGATAATCTTTGATCTCAAAATTACCGGTAAATATCAAGCGGATTGTTGGTTGGAAATCTACTCCAGAAGAAGTTGAATGGAGGTACTTTTGCAGCCCGCGCTTTATGGAGTTGCGATGTGCAGCTTGATTTGCTCAATTTGGGTTGTTATAGTGAAAACGGTTTATGGCGCTTCATAACGAAAGGAAAAATAAAATGAATATGCTAGGAGCAACAACCTCAACAGTGGATGTTTCCAAAGAAAAACTAATGGACGACTTGAGAGCAGTGGTAGTAGATGCTGAAGAACTGCTGAAGGCGACTGCCAATCAGACCGGGGAACGTATCGCGGCGGCACGCGCCAGGGCAGGAGATTCATTGCAAGCAGCCAAGACTCGGCTTTCCAATGCACAAGTGGCGGTTATGGAAAAAACCCGGGCTGTCGCCACGGCCACGGATGAATACGTACATGTTAATCCATGGCAGGCCATAGGAATTGCTGCAGCTGTCGGCATTCTCCTCGGCGCAGTTATTTCCCGTCGTTGAGTCCGTTGATGAGTCCTGAATCGCAGGATTCCGTTTCAGGCCAACAAACCGGGCTGATGGGTTCACTGAAAACGCTGGCGGCCACATTGGTTGGGATAGGTTGCACGAGATTAGAGCTCCTTTCCAGCGAGATAGAAGAGCAACGGGTGTGGCTAAGTTCCATGCTGTTGTGGACTTTGATTTCTCTGTTTTGTGCCGCTGTGGGTATCGTGCTGGTTGCGATATTGCTGGTAGTTGTTTTTTGGGATACCTACCGTTTGTTGACCTTGTTCATATTGGTGTTCGTGTTTGTGCTGGGGGCAATTATTTCTTCGCAGGTAGCACTTGGCAAAGCTCGAGCTAAACCCAAGCTGTTTTCTACCAGCCTTGTGGAGTTGTCCAAAGATCATGAACAGTTAACTCCCCCGTCCATATGAACGCGGAATTGATCAGAGTAGCGGAACGCAAAGCCTCGCTGGTGTCCAAAATAGGGCGCCAGCGCACAGAGCTGGCTCAGATTTTGGAACCTTGGCACGAGCCTTTAGCGATAGCAGACAAAGGCTTGCTGGCGATACGTTATCTTAAATGTCATCCAGTATTGCTGGTGGGATTAGCAATAGTTTCAGTTGTACTACGCCCAAAATTTTCGACTAAATGGTTCCAGCGCGGGTGGATGGTATGGAATATGGCGCTTGCAGTGAAGCGCGGACTGTCTGGCTTGTGAACAAACGTTCTTGGGAGTTTTGAGGAAAGCTCAAGAGCGGTTACGGTTTGGATCTTTGATTCGCTCATCTTTCATAGGTGACGCTAAGCCAACTGCTGAAGATGCGGTTATTTTGCAAGAAAATGAGTAATATTTATTATTCTGACTTCCATGCGCAAACTCGCACTGAACCTCATCCAAAAGCATAAGCGCCAGTTACTTTCGACTGGCAAAATTGCTGCTATCGTTTTTCTTGTTTTCAGCGCACTTCTCTTTTTTGTCGGACCACCCATCGTCAAATCATTTGTAGCCAAAAAAATTGGCGAGGAAATTGGACGCAAGGTTGATTTCGGCGCAGTCAACATTAACCCCTTTGCGCTGTCAGCAACGATACGCAACATTGCCATCTACGAAGCGGGTCAACAACAGGAAAAGACTCTCGCGATAGATGAACTTTACGTGGATGTCTCACTGGCTAGCGTTGGCCGTTTTGCACCCGTAATCAATGAAATTCGAGTTACTCAACCGGTCGTGCGCGTCATCCGCATCGGAGAAAATAACTTTAATTTTTCAGACATAATCAACACAATTCTCGCCAAACCAAAAGCTAGCGATGAGCCCGCACGTTTCTCGCTCAACAATATTCACATCCATCAAGGCCGCATTGACTACGACGACCGTGTGCTGAAATCACGTCACACCATTTCCGAGTTAGATCTGTTTATTCCATTTATTTCAAACCTGCCGCACGATGTCGAGATTTTTATTTCCCCAGCGTTCAGCGCAAAGGTAGATGGCACGCCACTCGCTATCAAGGCTAAATCCAAGCCGTTTACTACGTCACGTGACACTTCAGTGCAGATCAACCTAGACGGCCTGTCGCTGCCGGCGTATATGCCATTTGTGCCAGTGCAGCTAAAGTTTAAATTGGCCTCAGCCTTGCTGGATACCCGCCTGAATGTCGATTTCCAACAAAACGCTAGCACGAAAAATATCGTCATCAGCGGTGATGCCAGCGTCCGTAAATTGCAGCTACAGGAAAAATCGGGAGTACCGTTGGTGCAATGGGACAAGCTATCGGTAGCGCTGGATCGTGTGGAGCCGTTTAACAATCTGGTGAGATTGCGCGAAATCAAACTGGAAAGACCGGATCTGCAAGTGCAGCGGCTGCAGGATGGCTCGCTCAATCTTTTGCATGCATTTGAGTTGCCCGCTACAGCTCAGAAAGACAATGTCAGCAACAGCGCAAGCGCAACGCCAAGCAGTCAGCCCGCCACTGCCAAGCCCAAGCCATTTATCTTTTCGCTCGCCAGTGCCGAGATTATGAATGGACGCATAAACTGGCAAGATGCCACTACCGACCCTGCGTTTGGGCCTGCCGCGCTGATGATCAAACGACTGGATGCCAGCCTGTCCAAATTCAGCACGGAAGGTAATACACCAGCAAATCTAAATATCAAATTAGAAACCGAGGCAGGTGAGATCTTGAGTCATCAGGGATCGCTCATGCTCAACGGCAATTCTATGCAAGGCGATTTGCAAATCACAGCCCTGCAGCCACAACACTTGCGGCCATACTTTGCCCCGGCTTTTGCCGCCGGACTGGAAGATACGCTGCTGGATGCCAAACTACCGTATCAACTGACTTGGCCGGAAACTGGCGTAAATCTGGTGCTCACCAATGCCAGTGCCCACCTGCGCAACCTGCAAGTGAAGCTGCCAAAAGAAAAGGACAGCAGCATCACTGCCAAAGATGTCTCGCTTGATGGCTTTCAGTTTGACCTCGCCAAACAAATTGCCGCGCTCGATGGCATAGTCGTTGATACTGCCAAAATAAAAATCAAGCGCAACGCAACAGGTGAAGTCGATTTAATGGCGATGCTTGCAGGCAATCGCCATGCAACTAAAAAAACCACGACTAATCCTGGCACACCTGCCAAGCACAGTGCTTGGCAGGCATCATTGAAGCAACTTTAAATCGAGCAATCCGATATTCAGTTTAGTGACGCAAAGGTGGCACCCCAAAATGGGGGCAAGCCTGCCGTGCAGCAACTGAGTAACGTAGACCTCACACTTGAAAATATCGCCTTGATGACGGAAGCGGCCACTGCAACTCCTTCGCCGCTGACCCTCAAGCTGAGCCACAACAAGCGGGGCAATCTGAATGCCAATGGCAACCTGACATTACGTCCGTTCGGCGTTAATCTTAAAATCGACAGCAAAAAACTTGCTGTAACGGCATTCCAGCCGTATTTCGCAGATCAGATCAACGCCGTTTTTACCGACGGCAACCTTAGTACCAAGGGCAAGCTGATGGTGCAACTACCTGAGCATAATCCGCTACGCGCTAGCTATGTTGGCTCAATCAACTTGGCCGATATCCATACGTTGGACAAAATCAATGGCGATGACTTCATGCGTTGGAAATCGTTGTACATCGGCGATATCAACACACAAATCAACACGCAGAAAAATCCCTTGGCAGTATCGCTAGGCAATATTGCGCTTTCCGATTTTTATGCACGGGTTATTGTCAATGCCGACGGGCACATTAATCTACAGGATATCGCAACAAAAAATGGGCAGGGACAACCCACCTCCACCAGCCTGACACAAACGACACCCGCAACAGAGAATGCATCGGAAGTTGCTGCTGTTGAATTACCTGCGTCAACTGTTACTGCGTCAGCAAATGTGGCTGCGTCGAAAGTGGCTTCTGCCGTTGCCCCAGCGCAGTCGGCAGGCGAAGCGCCGGTCATTCAAAATGCAAGTGTCAAACCATTAATACGCATTGGACAAATTACGTTGCAAGGCGGCAATATCTATTTTTCCGACAACTTCATCAAGCCCAACTACAGTGCCAACCTGACTGGTCTGACCGGTTCGGTTTCAAAGGTTGCGTCTGACGACCCCACACCAGCCGACCTCGTCATGAATGGCAAAATTGACGATGATGCCACGTTGGAAATAATCGGTAAGATCAACCCGCTAGGCGCTCAATTATTTCTTGATTTGGCCGCCAAAGCTCGCGGCATAGAGCTGACTCGTTTGACTCCCTATGCTGCAAAATATGCGGGCTATTCGATCACCAAAGGTAAGCTGTCAGTAGATGTGAAATATCATATCGAGAATGGCCACTTGAATGCCAAGAACAACATATTTCTCGATCAGCTAACCTTTGGCGAAAAGGTGAACAGCCCGGATGCGCTCAAATTGCCAGTGCTACTTGCGGTCGCACTGTTGAAAAATAGCCGTGGTGAAATCGACATCAACCTGCCGATTTCCGGTTCGTTATCCGACCCTAAATTCAGAATCGGCGGCATTATTTTCAAGGTCTTCATTAACCTGATAACCAAGGCCATCATCTCGCCGTTCTCGCTGCTGGCCTCAGCATTTGGCGGCGGCGATGAACTGGGTTATGTAGAATTCGCCCCCGGTATAAGCAGCCTGACGGCGGAGGCACAAGCCAAGCTCGCCACACTGGCCAAAGCGCTTAATGATAAGCCTGCGCTTAAACTGGAAATCATGGGCCGTGTCGACCCTGTCACCGATCGCGATGGCGCCCGCCGTGCCTATGTCACGCAAAAAATAAAGGCGCAAAAATTTCGCAGCCTGAAATCTGATGGCGCTTCCGTAAACCTGGAGGAGGTGACTGTCACTCCTGAGGAATACCCAAAATTCCTGGAGCAAGCCTACAAGGCAGAAAAGTTTTCAAAGCCGCGAAATTTTATCGGCATACTAAAATCGCTGCCGCCGAAAGAAATGGAAAACCTGATGATCGTAAACGCACCGATCGGCGATAACGAATTGAAGGCTTTAGCTGAAAGCCGCGCATTGTTGGTCAAGCGACATCTGGAAGAGCAAGGTAAAGTGGCGAACGGACGAATGTTCCTGGTGGCACCCAAGCTGACGGTAGAAGGCATCAAGGATAAGGGCAAGCCTAACCGTGTCGATTTCACGTTGAAGTGATACTTAAAGCCCGGCCATGCTAGGTTTTAAACTGACTTGTTTCATTTACTTGCATTGCATTTACAGGTTACTTCAGGTTCTTGCAGGTTGCCGCCAGTCTATGCCGCATCGGAACATCGGTAACTCATGTGTTTATCCTGTGTGTTGGGCTTCATGACATTGGGTTGACGCCACACTTCAAAACCATACAATCCCCATAGGTTCCCTTCTCCAGTGGTTCAGTCCACGAGGTTTATCCGCCGCCAATAAGGTCGCGTGTTTAACAGGTTTAGGGGAGGGCGGCAGATAAACGCTATTCGTTAGAGCACACAGCATATGCCCTTCACTCCCTTTCACTTTGGCCCTGGAGCAGCATTTTGTGCTGTGGCACCCAAGCAAGTTAGTTTCTTGGCGTTCTGCGCTGCAAATATTCTTATTGACGTGGAGCCGCTGTACTTCATGGCCACTCAGCAGTTTCCATTGCATCGCTTCTTCCACACCTATGTTGGCGCATCCGTCATTCTGTTGTCGATCTTTGCGCTGTTCATTGGTGCGCTGAAATTAGCATCGGTTGTACCCTTGCCAAATGTGTTCTGTTGGAAGCAGCTTACAATTCTTCCGGTAGTTGCCGGGGCTGCACTAGGCAGCTATTCCCATATCGTGCTCGATAGTCTAATGCACAGTGACATTCGGCCATTTGCACCGATGAGTGAAGCCAATCCACTCTTGGGTGCAGTGTCACTCAGCGCCTTGCATTGGTCGTGCCTTGCCGCCGGTGCTGTAGGACTCATCGTCGTTGGTATCCGCAGGGCGCTCTGTAATGAAAATGCGCTCTAACCCAGCCGCCCCTGCGTCAGGCTAGTTTTAACTATGAGGCGTGGAGGTGCCAAAAGCGGCACTATGCTCACCATATCGTAAACTCGTATATTTCAATCCAGCGGAATTAACCGATAACCTTCATGCTTGCTGTTCCACGACACGAAAACACCTTGGGCATTGCTTAATAAAAACGGAAAGTCAGTTCCACTTGCACTTTCTGCGATTGATTTGGCAGGCGACCAGGTTTGCCCCCCATCGGTTGACTGCATTACCAGAAGTTGCGTTTTGGTGCCGTCATACTCAGTCCAGGTCAGGATGACATGCTTCCCCTGAGCCAGGATATCAGGATGACTAGGCAGTTTTTTCGGTGTGCCGAACGACAGCGGAACTGAGAAATTTTGCCCCCGGTCGGATGAATAGGCATAGAACAAACCTTGGCGCGCGCTGCCTTGCGTAAACCAGGCAATATGGTAGCGACCATCGTCAGAAATGGAAATCGCAGGCCCATGTTCAGGACAGCCCTTGATCTTCCAGTCGTCAAAGGTGACGCGCCACGATAGCGGTTCTTTGCCATCAGTTTGCGTTCTGGAAAGACCATGATCGTGGATGCCGCCTGGATAAATGAAACGCGCGAATAAAACAGGCTGGCCATCATTGTCAAAAGCAGTGGCTATGCGGCAACATTCGCAAAGGGTGTCGGAGAATTTTCGGTTGATGTAATTTTGACTATTTTGGCCGTCAATGGTGGTGTAATAAACCGCGTTACCAAGTTGTCTCCAGTCGGTGCGGTCGCGTTCGTCAAGCCAGAAGACATAAGCTTGACCGGATGAATTTAAAACCAGCCGACCCTGAAATGAATTAGCTTCGGAGGCTTGGTTGCTCAACGTTTTTGGCGTTGAAAAACTGCGGCCATTATTGGTGGAGGTGCTGAAATATACGGCTACTGGCTGAGCGCCTTCAGCCGAATAGATGACAGAAATTTTTCCGCTGCGATCCACGACGATGCCAGTCCGATTTTCACCGCTCACTTTGATGCGCTGTGATTCCTTGTTGATACGCACAGGCGCACTGAAGGTCTTGCCCAGGTCAGTTGAATAATCAACATAGACATGCCATTTGTCTGGCACGACTCGCCATAAACGGTTATCGGGACCGAAAGCGGCGGTAACGTACAGGCTCCCGCCCTGAGGACGGCGTTTTGAATCGGTTGTGCCGGCCTTAGCATCATCATGGTGGGCATAACTAGCTGCGCTAAATGCCATTGTGCCGAGCAGCAACAGGAAACCGAGCAGCCGACCACTGCTCAGTGAGACGCGCTCAATAAACCAGTCTGAAGCTTTAGGGCAATGCTGAACAAGTCCCTCCGTTCGGGCTGAGCCTGTCGAAGCGATTTGCAACTTATTGATGTGCAAGGAGTGCGTTTCGACAAGCTCAACGCGAACGGACTTGTTCAACGTAGCCTTAGTATTATTTATGCAAACGGTTTTTCCGGTAATCGAATAATCAGGCAAAGTTGTCATTAATAATCAGTCCGGAATCTGCAATGGTCGCTGCTTTAAGAGGCGTTAAAATACAAATACAAAACGATAAGTAACCCGGTAGTCGGGTGGTGTTTGATAGCCGTTTAAGTTTTTGACTATCGGTGTGCCTATCGACAATGCGGTATTCCAATTCTTGCCGCCAGAATATCTTATTCCTGGCGAGAGATAAATGATATTGCTACCCGAGTTTGGATCAGTCAGGCCAGCAGTTTTTTGACGATCCTGCCACTGACCATTTAGCTCCAAAATGCCCGTCCACGAGGAATTGTTGCTACCGACGAATAGGTTATTTCTGGCCATGCCAACGAAAGCATAAGAAAGTGCGACATTGTAGTCAAACGTATCGCCGAGATTGGTATGTTGCACCCCGTTAGTTGCCACCGTGTAGAGGATACTGCTATCCAACGAGACCTTTCCCATGGCGCGAGTAAAGGAAAAACCGGCAGCAGGATTCCATGCGCCGCCGCTGGGCTGAGAGTGTGTTTCAAGATTTTCATTGTCGCCGTGGTGGCCGACAGTTTGGACGTTGGTTGTGCCTGGGGTAGTGAGGGCTACGACTAGTGATAAATGGTTTAGATTGTCTTCGGTATGAAAAAAACGATATTGACTGAACAGGGAGGCGCCGCCAAATCCACCTGGGTCTCCTTGACTAAGAACTTCATTGCCATGTTCACTGGGTGAGCGCAGGTCAAAGCGCTGCACGTAAGGAAGTCTGATACCCAACGTCCAGTTATCGCTCACACCATAGGCCGCAAATATGGACGGAATGAAAAGTGATTTTAGACTGTGAACATCACCATGGGCATCGTCGATAGCATTATTTTTCAGACCAAGTAGTCTGGAATCTGAAGGAGTGTCAAAACCAGTAAATTGGGCGATCAGACCACCTGCCCACATACCGACAGGAAGCGTGATGCCGCTTTGAGTGATAATTGGCGATGCGGTACCAATGCCGAAACCCATGGAGCCATGATCGGCCCGAGCGGTATTGCTGTAAATGGCGAATGCTGATGCTAAATACATCACCAGCGGAATTTTTTTCGAAAGACTCATAACTTATCCTTGTGATTTATAGTGTCGGAATGCCAATTACTCATTGAACAGACATTCATGAATCCGTATTGCTTAGTAAGCCTATGCCTGCATTTGCACAGCAGGGCTAGAGAGTAACTCAGTTCATCAAGCGTGAAAATGCGGCAAATTGTCGCACCATGTGATTCAGGTGGCAGGAGGAACAGTTCGCGTGCCAGCTTGGCTTCAGGCTTTACATCCGAAGCTGTAAGAAATGGGTGCTGTTGTACGACAGTACTGTTGTGGCAAAAATTTTATGATAAACCCAGATAATCCATTAGATGCTGATTCGCGTGATATGACGACGCATTCCCCCCTTTGCAAAAGGGGGGCTAGGGGGGATTTGAGCGTTGCGGGGACACAAAAATCCCCCTCAGTCCCCCTTTTGCAAAGGGGGAGGCTGGTTAAATTGCCTAATGGATTATCCGGGATAAATACAATGGAAAATATGATCTTGTTAATGTTCAATTTTGAACTAAATTTCCGTTGAGCGAGGCTGCGAAATGGTTTGTTTGATCATGGCCGGCTGCGGACACGCGCAACTCAGCGTGCTCAAAGCACTTGCCCAAAAGCCATTGGGCGTTGATGCGGTGCTGATTACCCCCAGCCCTTACCAAATTTATTCCGGCATGTTGCCGGGATGGATGGCCGGACATTACAGCTTGTCGGAATGCCGGATTGATCTGCGCCCGCTGGCAGAATCCGCCGGGGCACGCCTGATCCTTGCCCAAGTCGTTGGAATAGATGCCATGCGGCGCCGGGTCTCGCTCTCAGATGGCACCCACCTCGATTACGATGGTTTGTCACTCGATGTGGGTAGCGAGGCCGATTTATCATTGTTGGAAGCAGCGGGGGAGCGTTTGCTGCCGATTAAGCCGCTGGGGAATTTTGTAAATCGCTGGCCCGCTATCCTCAACGCTGCATCGCAACAGGATAATTACCGGCTCGTGGTGGTCGGCGGCGGCGCGGCTGGCGTTGAGCTGGCATTTGCCGCGCAATATGCTTTTGCCACGCAGCGATGCAAGCAAGCTTCAGTTGCGTTGGTCGCTTCGGAGAGCGGCATCTTGCCGGGCCATGCGAGCGGAGTAAAGCACCGCGCCCGTGCGCTGTTGGAGCAGCGCGGCATCACGCTGGTTCAGGCGCAGGCAGTGGGTACCTCGGAAGGGGTCGCGCTTTCCAACGGGCAATCCCTGTCTGCAGATTGCATCATTGCGGCGACCGGCGCGCGTCCACCCGCTTGGCTGCTCAACTCCGATCTCGCGCTGGATGAGCAGGGCTACATCCTCGTGGATGCGCAGCACCGAAGCGTCTCCCACCCCAACGTATTTGCTGCCGGAGATGTGTGCGTGCGCGGTGACATTCAGCTTGCGCATTCGGGCGTACACGCGGTATTTGCTGGGCCAGTATTGGCGCACAACCTGATCGCCGCCATCAACGGACACGCACTTGAAAGCTACCGGCCGCGCAAAAAATCCTTGTACTTGCTGGCGACCGGCCCGAAGCACGCCATCGCCTCCTGGGGCGCGTTCAGCGCGCAAGGCCACTGGGTGTGGGTTTGGAAGAACTGGATCGATCGCCGTTTCATGCACAAGCATGGCGTATTGAATCAGGCACTCAAGGAGACAGCATGACCCGCTTTTTAAATAGCGCCGAAAATCTGCTGGCTGATGCTGCATTTCTGGAAGATATTCGCAGACAGATGATCAAGTTCGCCACGCTTCAGCTCGGAGACGGCCACTTGGCAGAAGACGCAGTACAGGAAGCATTGATCGGTGCGTTGAAGAACGCATCTTCATTTGGTGGGCGTGCCGCACTCAAGACTTGGATATTTGCCATTCTGAAAAACAAGATCGCGGATACGCTGCGATACAAGCAACGGGTGGTGAATGCGAGCAGCTTGTTGCGCGAGGAAGATGAGGACGAAGATCTTTCTGAATTGTTATTCGACCGTAAAGGCCACTGGCAGCAAGATGAACGACCAGTAGCGTGGGGCAATCCCGAAGCATCACTGCGCGAGACGCATTTCTGGAGCATGTTTGAAGCATGTCTGGAACGCTTGCCGCCCAAGCAGGCGCGGGTGTTCATGATGCGCGAATTTATCGAGCTGGAAGTCGATGAGATTTGTGCCGCCGTGGATTTGACCATTAGCAATCTACATGTGCTGTTACATCGCTCGCGTCTGCGTTTGCGCGAGTGCATCGAAAACAAATGGTACCTGCAAGGAGAGCGAAAAAATGCATTGCCGTAACGCTACGCGTCTGATGTCCGAGGCGCAAGAACGACCCCTCTCGATCACTGAGCGAATCTCACTGAAGCTGCATCTGATCATGTGCAGCGGCTGCCACAATTTTAAAGATCAGATGACTATGCTCAGATTGATGACGCGTGCTTATGTGAAGAGAAAAAATGAGCACCATGAATGAAAAATGGCAATTTTAAAAACGAAAAAAGGGTAGCGTCACCTTTTTTTTCTCATCCCATGAGCTTTCGAGTCCATTATTTATTCCATCAGCATCACGGCTTAGAGCGGTCGAGGCTCATCACCTTAGCCCACGCTTCAACAAAATCCCGCACAAACTTCTCTCGCGAGTCGTCAGCTGCATAGACTTCTGCGACAGCGCGCAGCTCGGAGTTCGATCCGAAAACAAGGTCAACGGAGGTAGCCGTCCATTTGAGCGTACCTGTCCCGCGATCATGCCCCTCGTAAACCCCCTCGGATTTGGATGACTTCGCCCATTTCGTAGACATATCGAGCAGGTTAACGAAGAAGTCATTGCTCAACGTCCCGGGTCGGTCGGTAAATACACCCTGTGCAGATTGTCCGGCATTTGCGTTCAGGGCACGCATGCCGCCAACTAGAACGGTCATTTCAGGAACTGTCAGGGTCAGGAGGTTCGCCCGATCAACCAGCATTTCCGCCGGTGATCTACGGTTATCCGCACTGAAGTAGTTGCGAAACCCGTCTGCGGTCGGTTTGAGCACAGCAAAAGAATTCACATCAGTCTGCTCTTGCGATGCATCCGTGCGTCCCGGCGTGAAAGGAACCTGCACGTCATGACCAGCCTCCTTTGCGGCTTGCTCAATGGCTGTGGCTCCGCCCAGAACGATCAAATCGGCAAGCGATACCTTCTTGCTGCCCGATTGTGCGCGGTTGAAGTCTGCTTGAATGCCATCAAGATGTTTCAGCACCTTTGCCAGCTCATCTGGATTATTGACCTCCCAATTTCTTTGCGGTTCGAGGCGAATGCGTGCCCCGTTAGCTCCGCCGCGCATGTCGGTGTTGCGAAAGCTAGCGGCAGACGCCCAAGCGGTCCTGACAAGTTCGGGAATGGTTAACCCCGAGGCAAAGATCTGAGACTTCAGCTTAGCGATATCCTCTACGTTAATCAGGTCATGATCGACGGCTGGAACCGGGTCTTGCCACAGCAATACCTCGTCGGGAACCTCAGCGCCAAGATAGTGTGCGCGCGGGCCCATGTCGCGGTGCGTCAGCTTGAACCACGCCTTGGAAAAGGCGTGTTCGAATTCCGTTGGATCATCCTGGAAGCGCTTGGCAATCTTGCTGTAGATCGGGTCGAACTTAAGCGAAAGGTCCGTCGTGAACATGATAGGAGCGTGCCGCTTCGACGGATCGTGAGAATCCGGCACGATGTTTGATCCATTCTTGTTATCGGGAACCCACTGAATTGCCCCTGCGGGGCTCTTCGTCTGCACCCAATCAAAAGTGAACAGGTTGCCCAAGTATTGTGTAGTCCAGGCAATCGGGTTGGCGGACCATGCGCCTTCCAAACCGCTGCTGATGGTGTCGCCGGCATTGCCGCTGCCACACTTGTTTTCCCAGCCGAAACCTTGCTGCTCAATGGCGGCAGCTGCGGGCTCGGGACCCACGCACTGAGCCGGGTCGTAGGCACCATGGGCTTTACCGAAAGTATGTCCGCCGGCAATAAGTGCAACAGTCTCTTCATCATTCATCGCCATGCGACCGAACGTCTCGCGTATGTCCCGAGCTGCTGCGAGCGGATCCGGGTTGCCGTTCGGCCCCACCGGATTTACATAGATCAGGCCCATCTGAACAGCGGCAAGAGGATTTTCCAGCTTTCTATCGCCACTATAACGTTCATCCGCGAGAAACTTGGTCTCAGGCCCCCAGTAGACCAGGTCGGGCTCCCAGTCATCCTTGCGCCCGCCGGCAAAGCCGAAGGTCTTGAAGCCCATCGATTCCAGCGCGACATTTCCGGTCAGGGTCATCAGGTCGGCCCAGGAAATTTTCCGGCCGTATTTTTGTTTGATTGGCCACAGTAATCGTCGCGCCTTGTCCAGGTTGACATTGTCAGGCCAGCTGTTGAGTGGCTCGAATCGCTGCTGACCGCCACCGGCACCGCCGCGTCCGTCAGACACGCGGTACGTGCCCGCGCTATGCCAAGCCATCCGAATAAAAAATGGGCCATAGTGCCCATAGTCTGCAGGCCACCATGCCTGTGACGTGGTCATCAACGTCTCGATGTCCTTTTTTACGGCCTTAAGGTCGAGAGTCTTGAACTCATTAGCGTAGTTGAACTCGGCACCCATTGGATTGGACTCAGCCGCATGCTGCCGAAGAGGTTTGAGATCCAGCTTTTCAGGCCACCAGAATTGGTTCGACATCGGTTTACCCTGAGCATTGGCAAAGTTTGATGTCACACCCGATGTCATGACCATCGCTAAAGCGGTAAGCAAATATAATGATTTTTTATGCATGGAAATCCCCTCCTTTGAGCAAGTACAACTGGTATTACCAGTAGCAGATTTTTTCATAGCTTAACTTCTTCAACTGAATTTTTGCAACTACTGCAAGTTACATTTCATCGCTGACGGACTTGCAGAATTATTTGATTTGTTAAAGGCAAATTTAATCACCAAGACTGAAATATTTCGATGATGTGAGGCATGATAAAAGCAATAGTAAAGTTGGTCAGTGCGGTACCGAACACAACATCAATGGGTCAAATCTTGACGCAACGTTAGGCCGGATTCGTAATGTCAAGATTTGCCCCTTGAATATGAGTTCTCGACACTACTTGATGAGGGAGGGCAGGTGAGAGCCTGTTCGCTACACTACCGTTTTTTTTCTGGCGCGAAATGGGCGGATGCGCTGTCGATGAATGGCCGGTCAGTGATTACTTACGGGTTCTTGGAGCTCTTCGCTAGCTGCTGGCTAAACGCGACATATTCGTCAATCAGCTGGCTTAGCCCGGCTTTGTCGCTATCAGTCGGGTTCGGAACAGCAGCGAGACTGTCGATCCGCCGCGACAAGCTGTCCAACTGTTGAAAGCGGCTACCGAATTCGGCGTATTGCAGCTTCGTTATTGCGCAGCTATTAGACCTGGCCACTACAACTTTCCTGAATTTGTTCGCCTGCTGCAAGGCATCAGATAAAGTTGTAAGTTGCGTCGGATTCAGTTTCCCAGACAGCCTTCCCTTTTCCGCAATGCTGGCTTCAAACCCGGCAGAGTTAGCCCAATATTTGGTGGTGAATTTATCGATACTTACAGGATTGCGCATACCGTCATTACACTGCACCGCAGGAGCGAGATTGTCCTTGAAGTAAAAAGAAAGTATTGCCATCAGGGCAGCCCCGACGATAACCAGAGCCACTGTCTTGGTACTGTTGTTCATGCTTGACCCTTATATTCAGTAGAATTGGTTGCGGAATGTGAATGGTTTCTTATGCTTCGACAAGCTCAGCACGAACGGTAGTCAAGCTCAATTCGGCCGGATCAATATCAAACAAAATATGTTGGTCAGAGCCGAATCATAAGATAGCAGCTAAAAATAGAATAGCAGACTAGCAGCAATGGCTCCGGCATAGTCATTAATAGTCGGTGTAACCTTTTTCTCCCGGTGTGTAAAAGGTACTGGAGTCCGGTGAAACCAAGGGGCTATTGTTGCGCAGTTTTTCCACCAGATCGGGATTGGAGATGAATGGGCGGCCGAATGCGACGAGGTCGCCACGTTGTAAATCGAGATCGGCGTTCGCCCGAGCCAAATCATAGCCACCTGACAAAATGTATTTCCCTTTGAACGCGGCACGTATCTTTGCCTTCAACGCTGGGCTAACTTCCGGTGCGCCCTGCGAGCTGTGATCCACGATGTGGATATACACCAAACCGATGCTGTTTAATTCGGCGATCAACTGTTCGTACAGTGCATCCATTTCAGCATCGGGAGTCATACCATTGAAAACACTGTAAGGTGAGATGCGCATGCCGACGTGATCTGCACCGATAGCAGCGGCAACAGCCTTGGCAACTTCCACGGCGAAGCGGATGCGATTTTCAATACTGCCGCCCCAGCGGTCAGTGCGCTGGTTAGAAGCGGTGTTAAGAAATTGATCGATTAAATAGCTGTTTGCCCCATGCAACTCGACACCATCAAATCCGGCTTCCATCGCGCGCCTTGAAGCATTTACATACTCAGCGATGGCCTGAGCAATATCGGCTTCATTCATTGCGGTGGGCACAGGATGCGGCTGCATTCCATTGCTGTCCGTCCACATTTCACCCGGCGCGGCAATGGCGGAAGGCGCGATCACCTTGGCATCTGCTGGCATGTTAGCGGGATGGCTGACCCGTCCGGTGTGCATCAGTTGCGCAAATATCTTGCCACCTGCCTGATGCACTCTGTCCGTCACTCGCTGCCAGCCTTGCACTTGCGCGTCGTTAAATAGTCCGGGGATGCGCGCATAGCCGAGTCCATTCGGTGAAGGCGATGTACCTTCTGTGATGATGAGTCCGGCTCCGGCGCGCAGCCGGTAATATTTTTCCATCAGTTCGTTTGGCACATTGCCGACGGCGCGACAACGCGTCAGTGGCGCCATGACGATGCGGTTTTTCAGCTGTAGTTTGCCTAGTGTGGTGGGGGTGAGCAAGGTAGTGGTCATATTATTTTTCCTTTTTTTATGGAATAGAAAAACTTGAAACCTATATAAAGCGCCCGTTGCGGAAATCGTCCATCGCTTGATGGATCTCTTCCTGCGTGTTCATCACGAACGGCCCGTACTGCACGATCGGTTCGTTGAGCGGTTTGCCGGCGATCATAATCAGCCGCGCATCTTCAGTCGCTGTGAGTATCACGCCATCGGCTTCCGCTGTGTTGCTCAAGATACCCATGCGATGCGATTCTACCAGCGTGTCACCAACCCTCACCGTGCCGCGATAGACGTAAATGAAAGCGTTATGCGTGTCAGGCAATGCCGTCGAAAACGAAGTGCCCGCAGGCATGTGAATGTCCAGATACATTGGTTCGGTATCTTCGCGTGTAACAGCGCCCGCCACGCCGTTGCTGGTTCCGGCAATCACTCGCACGGTAACGTTTTCTGCCGTTACATATTCTGGGATTTCCTGGCTTGCGATGTCGCGATACCACGGCTCGGCCATCTTGCGCTTCGCGGGCAGGTTGAGCCACAGCTGAAAACCTTCCATCACGCCGTCTTTTTGCTCGGGAATCTCAGAATGAATGATGCCGCGACCAGCGGTCATCCACTGAACGTCACCATTTTTCAGCAGCCCCTCGTGTCCTGCATTATCTCGATGTCGCATATGTCCGGACAGCATATAGGTTATTGTCTCGAAACCACGATGCGGGTGATCCGGGAAGCCCGCGATGTAGTCGTTCGGGTTATCGCTGCCGAATGCATCCAGCATCAAAAATGGATCAAGGCGCTGATGCAGCTTGCCGGTAAGCACACGGGTCAACTTCACGCCTGCGCCATCCGAAGTGGCAACGCCTTCGATGATGCGGTCGACGCCGCGCGACTGGTGAAGTGCGATGGGTTTGATGGTATTCATGTTGGCTCCTCTATTTAAAGAATGTAAGCGTTGAATCAGGCAGCTGGTGGCGGCTCCCTTAGTTGGTTTACTGCTTCGATTAATTTAGTCTTTAATTCTTCATTTTTAAGCATGCCACGCTCGACATCAAAATTCTCGTAAAAACTCGGAATAGACAGACTGGCTTTAACATGGCCCGAAAAAAATGGTACCGAAGTTGTCGCTGCAGCCAATACACTTGCCCCACCGCGCGCACCGGGTGATGTAGAAAGCAAGACCAGTGGCTTATCCTGAAATACCTTTGGACCAATGCGCGAACACCAATCAAACAGGTTTTTATAAGCTGCACTGTAGGAGCCATTGTGCTCGGCAAAAGAAATCATCACAGCGTCACTGGATGCCACTTTTGACAAGAACGCTCTGGCCAATTCTGGATGACCAAGCTCCTCTTCTTTATCCACACTGAACAATGGCAACTCGTAATCATTCAAATCCAGTACCTCAACCTCAGCACCCTCTATCAGGCTGGATGCATAGGTCACCAATTGTTTATTGATGGATTTCTTGCTACTGCTGGCTGCGAAAGCTAATAATTTCATTATGTACTCACCCAATGTCTGAAAGTGAGTGCATCATAGACGGCTCACCAAAATAGATAAAGCCATTAAACTGGGATAGACTGTTCCACAAATGGAACAAAAAAATATCTCCGCTGACGACTACATCCTGTTCGCCGCCATCGTCGAACAAGAAAGTTTGGTGCGCGCAGCAGAACACCTCGGCATGCCCAAAGCCACCGTTTCCCGCCGCTTGATGAATCTTGAAGCAGCACTTGGGCAGCGACTGTTGTTGCGCACTACTCGCCGCCTCACACTCACCGACTTTGGGCAGGAATTTCTTGATCATTGCCGACGCGTTGCAGAAGAAGTTTCTACCACGCAAGATTTCTTGCGCAGTCAGGATGTGCAGCCGCGCGGACGCTTGCGCGTCTCCATGCCGGGCGACTATGCTAGACACTATTTCTCGCGCGCCATTGCTACCTTCATCGAAATCTATGCCGAGATACAACTTGATCTTGATCTGACTTCCAGACGTGTTGATCTGATCGGCGAACGCTTCGATCTTGCCATTCGAATGGGTGCGCTGGAAAACGACTCCACACTGGTGGCACGCAAGATAGACGAGCTTGATTTCGGCCTTTACGCCAGCCCCATCTATCTCGCACTTCATGCCGCACCGCAGCATCCTGATGAGCTGGAACATCATGCGGCGGTTCGTTTGCTCTCGGCACGAGGCAGCGCCGTCCCATGGAAACTAATACGTGGCAAGGATGTTTGGGAAGGCGTTCCACCCGGGCGGCTTACCTTGAATTCACCTGACATGATCCAGCAGCTATTGCTGGATGGCGCGGGTATCGGTGCGTTACCGGATTATTTCGTGGCAGAAGACGTGCGCCACAAACGTTTGGTGCGGATATTACCGAAATGGTGTCTTCCCGCCGTCCCCGCCTGGGCAGTGCTGCCCATGCGCCGTTACCTGCCCGCCAAGACGCGAGCCTTTCTTGCGCATCTTGAGCAGTTCATGGAGAAAAGATGATTGAGGAAAACATCGATGCTCATGACATTGGTTGACGCCACACTTCAAAACCTTACACTTCCCATAGGATCCGCTCTCTATCCTGCCCCATTCAAGAAGTCTGGTAATGGTGCGGCGTTTTGTTCCGGATGCAGGTGATATCGCTTGGCTGGAATTCTCACCGCAAGTTGGGCACGAACAGGCGGGATATAGACCCGCATTGGCGCTTAGTCCTGCTGCCTATAACAGCAAAACCGGAACAATGGAGTGCTGCCCGATGACCAATCAAATTGAAGGTTATCCCTTCGAAGTCATAAACCATGCGGACGGTTTCTTCTGTCTGATCAAGTCAAAAATCTCGACTGGCGTACACATAAAGCTACACCTAAAGGCAAAGCATCGGCTGATGAACTGGATGAGGTGTGCGCTAAAATTTTCGTGTTGCCGGGAATCTAGCGTGGTAGCCCGGTTGGGCTGATTTACAGGATGAACACATGTGTTACGTGACACTTAAATCCTAATAATCCCACTTGCGGTAAAATGATTCTTTGCCACTAGCGGGCGCCTTGTTTCTCCCTTACTGAATATATCCGGAATACTGTACATGTTGCGATTGACTGAAGTTAAGCTTCCTTTAAACCACCCTGATGATGATCTCAAGACCGCGCTTCTAAAACGGTTGGGTATTTGTGCGGATGAGCTCATTGGCTATGCAATATTTCGCCGCAGCTATGATGCCCGCAAGCCATCCGCTATCGTCTTTACGTATACGCTGGATGTGGAGGTCAAGAACGAAGCTGCGCTGCTTCAATGCTTGCAAGGCGATAAGCATATCTCACTCACACCCGATACAAGCTACCATTTTGTAACTCATGCGCCGGCCAAGCCGGTATCTCGTCCAATCGTGATTGGTACCGGTCCGTGTGGAATATTTGCGGCTCTGATTTTGGCGCAAATGGGTTTCTGTCCGATTGTTCTGGAGCGTGGGAAAGCCGTGCGCGAGCGCACCAAAGACACTTTCGGTCTGTGGCGGCAAGGCAAACTCAATCCAGAATCCAACGTGCAGTTTGGTGAAGGGGGCGCGGGAACATTTTCTGACGGTAAACTGCACAGCCAAATTAAAGACCCCAAACACTACGGTCGCAAGGTGCTTACTGAATTCGTCAAGGCGGGTGCGCCAGAGGAAATTCTTTACGTGAGCAAGCCACACATTGGCACGTTTCGGCTGGTGGGGATGGTGGAAGAAATGCGCGCGAGTATTGAAGCCCTCGGCGGAGAAATTCGTTTTCAGAGCAAGGTTGAAGATATCGTTATTGACAACGGACAAGTCCGGGGAGTGGTGCTGGGTAGTGGCGAACTCATTGCCAGTGATCATGTTGTGCTTGCTGTTGGGCACAGTGCGCGCGATACCTTCCACATGTTGTATCAGCGCGGCGTATATATGGAGGCCAAACCATTCTCCATAGGTTTTCGCATCGAACATCCGCAACCGCTAATTGATCGTTGCCGCTTTGGTAAGAACGCTGGTAACCCTCTGCTGGGCGCGGCCGATTACAAACTGGTGCATCACTGTGACAATGGCCGTTCAGTCTACAGTTTCTGCATGTGTCCGGGCGGCACCGTGGTCGCAGCAGCTTCCGAGGAAGGCCGCGTCGTTACCAACGGCATGAGCCAATATTCGCGCAACGAGCGCAATGCCAATAGCGGGATTGTTGTGGGCATTACCCCCGCTGATTATCCTGGAGATCCATTGGCTGGCATCGAGTTACAACGGTACTGGGAAGCACGCGCCTTCGAGTTGGGCGGCAGCAATTACCAAGCACCGGCACAAAAAGTGGGTGATTTTCTCGCAGGCCGACCCTCGACCACGCTTGGGTCTGTTGTGCCGTCGTACGCACCGGGTGTTCACCTATGTGATCTATCTTCGTCACTGCCGGATTACGCTATTGCAGCGATACGAGAAGCTATCCCAGCATTCGATAAACAGCTTAAAGGGTTTGCCATGCTTGATGCCGTGCTTACTGGCGTGGAAACACGAACTTCGTCCCCCGTTCGCATCAAGCGTCGCGAAGATTTTCAAAGCCTGAATACTTCAGGACTCTATCCGGCAGGGGAGGGCGCGGGTTATGCTGGCGGCATACTTTCCGCTGCAGTGGACGGCATACAGGTCGCTGAAGCCGTGGCATTGAGCATGACCCAGCATGGCAAATGCTGAAGGGAAAAATATGAAATTTCATTCATACAATTTCATGATATCAGTGAGCTTTACATGTTATTGCTGTGCAATATCCCTGCTACAATTCTTTTGTCCAGCTTGCAAAGTTCCATACGTCCATCAAGCGAATTCATGAATGCTCAGAGACCACCGTGATTCAAGACACATGCGCATTCCAAACGGACTATAAATGAACCTGCTTAAAGCTCTTGGTACCATAGGCAGCTTTACGCTGGCTTCGCGCATACTTGGCATAACCCGCGATATATTAGTTGCGCGCGTTTTCGGCGCAGGCATGGCGACCGATGCTTTCTTCGTCGCCTTCAAGCTGCCCAACCTGTTGCGCCGCTTGTTCGCGGAAGGGGCATTCTCCCAAGCCTTCGTGCCAATTCTGGGTGAATATAAAAACCGCCGAGGGCATGAGGAAACCAAGCTGTTGGTTGATCATGTCACCACATTGCTGGCAATCATCCTGTTCATCGTTACGCTCATCGGCATAATTGCTGCGCCTATTTTGATCTACATTAGTGCGCCGGGTTTCTCAGCAACGCCGGGGAAATTTGATCTTACCGTCCAGCTGCTGCGCATTTCCTCACCCTACATATTTTTCATTTCGCTGGTCGCCGTGGCGTCGGGGATACTCAATACCTACAATAAATTTTGGGTGCCTGCCTTCACCCCTATTCTGCTCAACTTGTGTTTTATCGGCGCTGCGCTGTGGCTGGCTCCGTATTTTGATCCGCCTATCATGGCGCTGGCATGGGCGGTGTTCGTAGCCGGGTTTGTCCAGCTTGCATTCCAGCTGCCATTTCTGAAGAAAATCGGCATGCTGCCAACCCTGCGCCTCAACCTGAAAGATGCGGGCGTGTGGCGCATCATCAAGCAGATGGGGCCGGCGGTATTCGGTGTATCGATCAGCCAGATCAGCCTTATCATTAACACCATCTTCGCCTCGTTTCTGGTGGCGGGCAGCGTATCCTGGCTTTATTACGCCGACCGCTTGATGGAGTTTCCATCCGGCTTGCTGGGTGCGACAATTGCCACCATTCTGCTGCCATCGCTATCCAAACATCACGCCGATGGCAATCCGGCAGAGTATTCCAAGCTGCTCGACTGGGGGTTACGCCTGACCTTCATGCTGACATTGCCCGCAGCACTTGCGTTAGGCATGATTGCGGTGCCACTGCTGGCAACCTTCTTTCAGCATGGCGCATTTACTGTGCACGACGTGCTTATGTCGCGCAACGCGCTGGTCGGTTACAGCGTCGGTCTGATTGGCATCCTCGCGGTGAAGGTGCTGGCGCCGGGTTTTTATGCGCGTCAGGACATCAGAACCCCAGTGAATATCGGCATCATCACCTTGCTTGCTACCCAAGCGATGAATCTGCTGTTCATCGGTTGGCTTCAACATGCAGGGTTGGCGCTGGCCATCGGCCTTGGTTCCTGCCTTAACTCCGCCATTCTGTTTTACCTGCTGCGCAAGCGTGACATTTACCAACCTGAACCTGGCTGGGGTAAGTTTCTCGCCAAGCTGGGTGTGGCAATGCTGATGCTGGGATTGACGCTCTGGTTTGGTATGGGGAGTGAACAAAGCTGGCTCACTAGCGGCGGTTGGATGCGTATCTGGCGATTAACTGGATTGGTAGTGATGGGCATGACGGTGTATTTCGCCGTGCTGTGGTTGCTCGGTTTTCGGCTTAAAGATTTTTCAAGGCGCGGAGCATAAATAAGACATTTGCATGAAATATTGAAGGGACACGAATGACGAATCTTGTTTTTGAGCTGGTTATGATGCTCTTTATCATTCTTGCAGCCTCTGAACTCTTTACAAATGCATTAGAGCACCTTGGAGAGAAACTAAAAATATCGGAAGGCGTGACAGGCTCCGTGTTCGCTGCCATCGGAACGGCCTTGCCCGAAACAATGGTTCCACTGCTCGCATTGTTCGCTGGTACAAATAACATCAGCATTAACGAAGAAATTGGTGTCGGCGCTATTCTGGGCGCACCGCTAATGTTATCGACACTCTCGACCTGCCTTATGGCATTTGCCATTCTTCATCGGCGTGGAGTCAATGGCCATGTGCGGCCGGAACGCAGCGGTTTCATACGTGATCTAAATTTCTTTCTTTTCGCTTTCATTCTCGCCGCGGTGGCTATGTACATTCCGCAGGAGGCGCGCACCCTCCGAGGCGCGCTAAGTATTGCACTGGTTCTCACCTATTTCGTTTACATCATGCTTACGTTGCGTGCCTCGGAAATGCTGGTCAAAGACGGACATGGTACTGCGGCCGAGGGCAAGATGTTCTTTGCCAAGCTTGGATTGCCGACTAATCTATGGACTATTTTGCTGCAACTGGGAATCGGGTTGGCTCTGCTGATTTTTGGTGCCAAGGGGTTCATCCATGGTATCGAGGGCACTTCGCATATCTTGGGTATTTCTGCATTGCTACTGTCCCTGCTTATTATCCCGATAGCGACCGAGCTTCCCGAAAAAGTAAACAGTATTTTATGGATTCGACGTGGTAAAGATACGCTGGCTTTCGGGAACATTACCGGGGCGATGGTGTTCCAAGGAACACTGTTACCCGCTATTGGAATTATGCTCACACCTTGGCAACCGCGTATAGAAGTGTTGACCGGTGTACTTGTCACCTTGGTCGCCGCTGCGTGGCTCCGGTTCCATGCGCGATCAGGCGGATTGCCGGTGTGGACGCTGCTGGTAAATGGCGGCCTATACGTTATCTTCCTCACGATCACGTTGTCGCGATAGGGCAATAATAATCAGCTATGCAGACCCGTAACCAGCCATCTTGTTCTCATAATCGCGTCTTTGACGAAGGCCGTCTCGCAGCCGAGCGTGGCACACGCTTGGTCATGTGGATAACTATCGCCATGATGGTCGTGGAAATCATATCGGGCTGGTGGTTTAATTCGATGGCATTGTTGGCAGATGGCTGGCACATGAGCTCTCATGCTGTGGCCATTGGCTTGAGCGCCTTTGCATACGCAGCAGCTCGGCACTATGCCCAAGATTCACGTTTCACATTTGGCACATGGAAAATTGAAGTGCTGAGCGGATTCACAAGCGCAATTTTTCTCCTGGGCATTGCCATGATGATGGTTTATAGCTCAGTGGAGCGTATTTTTTCACCACAGCCGATTCACTATCTGGAAGCGATGATTGTCGCGGCTATTGGTCTTGCCGTAAATGTTGTTTGCGCAATGATTCTTGGTCAAGCACATGATCACCATAACCATAACGAACAACACGAGAATCACGAGAATCACGAGCATCACGAGCATCCGCATCATCATGATCTCAACCTGAAGTCAGCATATTTGCATGTGATCGCCGACGCAGCTACGTCAGTGCTCGCCATCATTGCCCTGGCAGGTGGTTGGGCCTATGGCTGGTCTTGGTTGGACCCGGCTATCGGGATTGTCGGTGCGGTATTAGTAGCAATTTGGTCCAGGAATCTGATCATTGTGACTGGTACAGTACTGCTCGACCGTGAGATGGATCATCCTGTTGTGGACAAAATCAGGCAGGCCATAGAATCAGGGTCGGCAACAGTCGATACACAAATTACTGATCTTCACGTCTGGCGCGTCGGTACGCGAGCATATTCCTGTGCGCTAAGCGTCGATACCAACGACAAAACATTGACACCTCGGCGCGTGCATAATCAGCTCACCCAACATGAGGAAATTGTCCACGCTACCATCGAAATTCATCATGTGAGTAATGTAAGGGAGTGAACAAGGACAGTGTGGCGAAAGCAGCTGATATCCAGCGCCAGATTGCTAAATTACAAATAATCCGTTTGGACTGACCCTTCGACTTTTCTCAGGACTGAAGGCTTTGTCGAAGGCCAGTATTGGCGCGGGACTAGCGGTTCGACAGGCTCTGGTGGAACAACTAAGTATTGACTAAGCACGATAATTCCGTGCCAAGTCACTACTTAACCGCGAACGGTAATGGTTTTGCTGGAACGCACCACTAAACACCCATAATTTCGTTTAAATCAAATCCCCATTGCAGCGGGTTTTCTATATTAGTAATGCTGTCTTGAGATTTTGACAGGTCGATAATTTCCTGCACAATTTGCGCGATAGACCGGGTTGAGAAAAATACTTTCACTATGGGCTTGGTCAAACTTTTCTTCGATTGGTCAGTCACGACACCTAGGCGGCCGGATTTCAGCTTAAGCAAGGTGCCAGTTGGATAAATGCCGACCGTTTTAACGAAGGCATGAAAGATGACCTCGTCGAAATGCCCGTTTTTCCATTCTGCCATTTTGCGGATGGATTCCGCAGGTTCCCATCCTTGTTTATAGCTGCGATTTGAAGTGATTGCATCATATACGTCACATACCGCACCCATACGCGCAAATACAGTTAACGCCTCACCGGATAATTTGTCTGGATAGCCCATACCATCCATGCGCTCGTGATGATGCCGACAGACATCCAATATAAAATCGTGTACCTCACTAGATTCCTTGAGAAATTCCCATCCTTTTAGCGGATGCATTTTAACGATATTGAACTCTTCATCCGTCAATTTCCCTGGCTTGTTGAGCACCTCGTCGGGGATAAAAATTTTGCCGATATCATGGAGCAATCCGGCAATGCCAGCTTGTTGTAGCTCAGCGTCTTTCAGTCCCAGCTGCCGCCCCAATGCAACCATCAGGACGCAGACGGCGATAGAATGCAAATAGGTATAGTCGTCTGCATTTTTTAATCGGGACAAACATATCAATGCAGAGGAATTGCGTGCTATCGATTGGATTATTTCATTTACCAGCGATACCGCACCATCAAGCTGGAGTGCATTACCCATGCGTACATCTTTGAATATGGAGACAACCGCCTTCTTTGCATTGGTGTGTATTTTTTTTGCTGCAAATAACTCGGTCTGCAAAGACACGAGCGCTGTAGTTTTTTGTGGAGTTTTATCGATCTTCTTAAGTTCACTTTCGACCTTGAGCTCCTCTCCTTTTTTCGAAAGTGTTTTCACATCGGCACTGACACCCAAACCTAAGCTAGTGTCTATCCATATTTCGTCCACCCCACAATTTTTGAGGGTGTTGAGGTCTTTTTCGTCAGTCAGCTTGAATGAACGTTTCCAAAAAGGATGCTGCATCCAACTGCCGCAGACCTCTTGGATATACATGCCTAAGCGGACGTCTTTAACTTTTATTTTTTTTAGCATAACTTGATTATGGCTGAATATTTCTACAGTTTAATAACTAAACTTGGCGTGCGTGAAAGTGATTGATCAAGCCATTAGTTGATGAGTCATGCGCAAAAACGTGCTCTTTCCTTTGAAGTTCAGGTAGTAATTTACCGGCAAGTTGCTTGCCGAATTCAACGCCCCACTGGTCAAAAGCATTGATGTCCCAGATTACGCTTTGCACAAACACTTTATGTTCGTAAAGGGCAACCAGCATTCCCATCGTGTATGGATCTAGCTGATCAAATAATAATGTATTGGTTGGGCGGTTGCCCGGAAATACTTTGTAAGGCAACAGCGCTTCCAGCGCTGCGCCATTTAGGCCTTGCAGTTCAAGTTCAGCACGCGCCTCCACAGTAGTTTTACCTAGCATTAATGCCTCAGTCTGTGCAAAGCAATTTGCCAATAATATGGAATGGTGTTCGCCTATGGGGTTGTGGCTGGAAATTGGCGCGAGGAAATCGGCAGGCACCATGCGCGTGCCTTGGTGTATCAGTTGATAGAAGGAGTGCTGGCCGTTGGTACCAGGTTCGCCCCAAGTTACCATGCTGGTGGCATAGTCCACAACCTGCCCATTGCGGTCTACGCGTTTACCATTGCTTTCCATTTCCAGCTGTTGCAGATACGCGGGGAAGTGTTGCAGATATTGATCGTAGGGAAGGATGGCATATGAAGCTGCACCAAAAAAATTGGTGTACCAGATGCCAAGTATTCCCAGTATTACCGGCATGTTGCGCTCCAGAGGAGTTTCACGAAAGTGCTTGTCCATGGCATGAGCACCGGCAAGCAGGCGTTCAAAATTGTCTATGCCAATATAAAGAGCAATGGGTAAACCTATAGCCGACCACAACGAGTAACGGCCGCCAACCCAATCCCAGAATTCAAACACATTTTCCGGGTCAATGCCAAATTTGGATGTTTCAGCGAGGTTGGTCGAGACCGCAACGAAATGCTTGCCGACAGCCTCGTCAGCGCCCAAATGTTTAACCAGCCAGTCGCGTGCGGAATGGGCATTGGTAAGTGTTTCCAGTGTGGTAAATGTTTTTGAGCTTATTATAAAAAGAGTGGTTTCTGGATCGAGACGTTTCAATATTTCTGCCAAGTCCGTAGCATCCACATTAGAAACGAAATGAACGTTCAATTGCGCGCTGCCATAAGGCTTGAGTGCCTCGCTGACCATAAGCGGTCCTAAAGCGGAACCACCGATGCCGATATTGACCACGTCCTGAAATGGTTTGCCGGTATGCCCACAGAACGTTCCATTGCGCACCGCTTCGGAAAAGTGGCGGATATGATCCAGTACGCGATGTACGTCCGGCACAACATCTTTGCCGTCTACATATACCGAAGTGCCTCGGGGAGCGCGCAATGCAGTGTGCAACGCCGCACGCTGTTCGCTAGTATTGATTTTGTTGCCATTGAACATGCGAGCAATCCAGTCATCCAGCTTTGACTGGCGTGCAAGGTTCAACAACAGTGTGAGTGTTTCTGCGGTAATGAGATTCTTTGAGTAATCCAGTAACAGGCCATCCAATTGCAAAGAGAATCTGTCGAAACGTTTCGGGTCATCGCAAAACATCTCGCGCATGGTCTGCTGGCTTATAACTGTTTGATGAGCTGTTAAAGCTTGCCAAGCTGGCGAATGGACTAGAGTCGACATAGTTATCTTAATATTATTGATTGAACATTTACACTATTGCCAGAATATTTTTCTGCGTCATTCTCGCAATGATGAGAATGATGCATTTATTTCAATAAATTACAAAGGTCAATAAAAGGCAATAAGGCGTATGTAACTTTAGTTTTATGTTCATGCCGGCGTTAGCATAATGCCTGCGAGCGGCGGTAATTCTATCTCGACTGAATAGGGTTGCCCCATCCAGGGCAGGGATGTGGCATGAAGCTCACTAGAGTTTCCGAGATTGCCGCCGCCATAATAGTGTGAATCGCTGTTGAAAATTTCCCGATACGCACAATCAAATGGAACGCCGATGCGGTAGCGGTGACGTGGAACCGGGGTGAAATTAAAGGCAACTACAACTGTTTCGTTATTTCGCCCACGGCGCAAAAAAGAAAGCAGCGAATGTTCGGCGTCCTGACAATCAATCCAGGAGAAACCATCTTGTCCGAAGTCCTGTTCATACAAGGCCGGCAAGTTACGGTACAGATGATTCAAGTCGCGCACCAAGCTTTGTATGCCCCGATGCGGCTCCAAGCCGAGCTGCCACCATTCAAGTTCCCAGCTCGATCTCCATTCTCGTCCTTGGCCGAATTCATTGCCCATAAAGTTGAGCTTCTTGCCCGGGCTCGTCATTTGATAAGTAAGTAATAGCCGCAGGTTGGCAAATTTCTGCCAGCTATCGCCGGGCATCTTGTCGAGTAGCGAACCCTTGCCATGTACTACCTCATCATGTGAAAACGGCAGCATGAAATTTTCGCTATAAGCATAAAGTTGACTAAAGGTAAGTTGATTAAGGTGATAGCGGCGATGAATGGGATCTAACTCCATGAAGCTAAGTGTGTCATTCATCCAGCCCATGTTCCACTTCATGGAAAAGCCGAGCCCGCCAAGATACACCGGGCGGGAAACTCCAGGCCATGAGGTGGATTCCTCGGCTAGCGTCAATGCACCAGGGAATACGTCATGTACCATGATGTTAAGTTCGCGCAAGAACTCAATGGCCTCGAGATTTTCCCGTCCGCCATATTTGTTCGGTAGCCATTCACCTTCCTTACGCGAATAATCGAGATACAACATTGAAGCCACCGCATCAACACGCAGGCCATCGAAATGAAATTGCGACAGCCAGTAATGCGCACTCGACAACAAAAAGCTTTTCACCTCATTTCGACCATAGTTAAAAATGTGCGTACCCCAGTCCTGATGGAAGCCGAGGCGCGGATCTTCGTGTTCATATAGCGCGGTGCCGTCAAAATACGCCAGCGCAAACGCGTCCTGCGGGAAATGCGCTGGCACCCAGTCGAGCAGCACGCCAATTCCGGCCTGATGACAGTTATCTACAAAATGGCATAAATCATCAGGGGATCCGAAGCGACTGGTCGCGGCAAAATAGCCAGTCGCTTGATAACCCCATGATTCGTCGAGCGGATGCTCTGAAACAGGCATGAGTTCAACGTGGGTATAGCCCATGTCATTGAGATAGGGAACAAGATTTTCAGCCAGCTCGCGATAGGTATAAAAACTCCCGTCCGGGTGACGCTTCCATGATCCCGCATGAATTTCGTAGATATTGAGAGGGGCGTGCAGCCAGTCCCATTTGCTGCGCTGCTCCATCCATTCTGCATCCTGCCACGTGTGGTGGATAGCAGATCCAGCGCGAGCAGCAGTGCCAGGCCGTAATTCAAATGCGTTGGCATAGGGGTCAGTTTTGACCAGCAAGGTACCGGCGTGATTGCGTATCTCAAATTTGTACAACATGCCTTGTTCAATTTCCGGGATGAATAACTCCCACACGCCGCTTGAACCATGCGCCGCCATCGGATGGACGCGACCATCCCAGCGGTTAAATTCGCCTATCACGCTGATTCGTTCGGCATTGGGTGCCCACACTGCAAAACGAACTCCCTGAATGCCGTTAATTTGCATTGCACGTGAGCCCAGTACACGATAGGCCTGATGCAATTTTCCTTCGTTGAAAAGGTGTAGATCGAAGTCGGAAATTTGTGGTGCAAAGGCGTAACAATCATGCACCAAACACTCAATACCGTTGCTTAGCCCCGATCCGTTTTCCTTGATGCGCAGACTATAGGGATGGCGCGGTTCTTCGCTACCATGCCATTCGAATAAACCGTCTGGATGAACGCGTTCCAGCGCTTCGCTGCCAAGCGCAGTTTTCAGCCAAATTTCACTTGCGTGAGGGTTGAATACCCGCACTACATATTTTTCATTTTCCTGATGTGGGCCAAGATAAGCGAAGGGATTATGCAATCGCCCTTGCAACAATAATTCAGCACGCGGATCAGGTTTGATGCGAAGATTCTTTCTCATGGTGAGGTGATTATAACCACAATTAAGACTCGGCTATAATTACAATCTGATACAGTTCTGGACAAGATTCTAAATCTACGACAATGAGGGGAATCATGCCGCTACCTGAAAAACTACGTTTCGTGAGTTCGATAACTAAAAGCACTTACGCCATGATTCTGGCAGGAGGGCGCGGCTCTCGTCTGCATCAACTTACGGATTGGCGAGCCAAACCTGCGGTGCCATTTGGCGGCAAGTTTCGCATTATCGATTTTGTGCTGTCAAACTGCGTGAATTCCGGCATCAGACGGATAGGTGTTGCGACGCAATACAAATCACACAGCTTGATCCAGCATATTCAGCGCGGCTGGAGTTTCCTGAATGGCCAGTTCGGTGAATTCATTGACGTGCTGCCGGCTCAGCAAAGAATAGAGGAAATGTGGTATCGGGGCACGGCCGATGCGGTATTCCAAAACCTGGATATCATGCGCGCAACCAATCCCGATTACGTGCTGATATTGGCGGGCGATCACGTCTACAAGATGGACTACGGCAAGCTCCTCGCTTTCCATGTGGAAAAGCAGGCCGATATGACTGTTGCCTGTATCGAAGTTCCTATCAAAGATGCTAGTGGATTCGGCGTAATGGGTGTGGATAGGGAATCACGAGTAGTTAATTTTAATGAAAAGCCTGATCACCCCACTCCGATTCCGGGAAACCCTGATCTGGCGTTGGCCAGCATGGGTGTGTATGTGTTTAACACCAACTTTCTATACGAACAATTGGTGCGGGACGCAGATGATAAGAATTCCAGCCATGATTTCGGTAAGGACATCATCCCGCATTTGGTCTCCGCTAACTACCGCGTGTTTGCGCAGAGCTTTGAAGAAAGCTGTGTAAATCTGAATGGCGAAGTACCCTATTGGCGAGACGTGGGAACTATAGACGCTTACTGGGAAGCTAATATGGAACTAACCAAGGTCACTCCTGCCCTTAATATGTATGATCAGGAATGGCCAATCTGGACGTATCAGGAACAATTACCACCGGCCAAATTTGTATTCGATGATACTACTCGCCGTGGCATGGCTGTGGATTCTTTAGTGTCGGGAGGCTGCATCATCAGCGGCGCTTGCGTGCGTAATTCGCTGCTATTCTCTAACGTGCACGTTCACAGTTACAGTAATGTCGAGGATTCGGTAATTTTGCCCAACGTAAAGGTGTCACGCAATGTAACGCTCAAGCGCGTAGTGGTGGACAAAGGTTGCGTAATCCCGGAAGGTTTGACCGCCGGGATAAACCGTGAGGAAGATGCGAGGCGTTTTTTTGTAAGTGAGAACGGCATTACACTAATCACACCCGACATGCTGGGCCAGGAAGTGCACCGCGTGCGTTAAGCCAAGCTCTATTCATATTTAATTAAGTAAAATTTTCATGTCCAAGCCCCTCGATTTAGTTTTTCTCTGGCACATGCACCAGCCAGACTATCGCGATCATGCCAGTGGTGATTTCTTGTTGCCGTGGGTTTATCTGCACGCGATCAAGGATTACACCGACATGGCTTTTCATCTGGAACAACATCCCCAGGTGAAGGCGATAGTGAATTTCGTGCCGGTTTTGCTGGATCAACTGGAAGATTACGAACAGCAGTTCGCCACCGGCCACATACGCGACCCGCTCTTGCGACTGCTGGCGCGTGAGAACCTTAATGACCTGAACGCAGCGGAACGTGATCTGATTCTGATGAGTTGTTTTCGCAGTAATCATCATAGTATGGTCGCGCCGTATCAGGCCTACAAGCGTCTGTCCGACTTGTACAAAATGCTCGAGCCCGGCGGCACTACAGAGCTTGCCTATCTATCGGGACAATATTTTGCCGACTTGCTGACCTGGTATCACTTGGCGTGGTGCGGCGAAAGCGTGCGCCGCGAACACGACTTGGTTATTCGCCTGATGAGTAAGGATGAAGGCTTTAATTATGCCGAGCGCAAGTGGTTATTTGATCTGATCGGACAAGTCATTACCGGCATTATTCCGCGCTATCGCAAGTTGGCTGATAGCGGTCAAATCGAACTTTCCACGACACCTCATTACCATCCGCTTGCGCCGTTGTTGCTGGATATCAATAGTGCGCGCGAAAGCACACCGGATATCAGTTTGCCGCAATCAAAATGCTATTCCGGCGGAAAATCACGTGTCCAGGCGCATCTTCTTTCTGCCCAAAAAAGTCACCTGGCACGCTTTGGCGTCACTCCACAAGGTATTTGGCCGGCAGAAGGTGCGGTTTCAACCGCGTTACTGGAAGTGTTTGCTGCGCAAAAATGCCGCTGGACGGCGAGTGGGGAAGGTGTGCTGGCCAACAGCTTGCGCACAGTTGAGCATTACGTGCCTGAGCGCGCCCAATATCTCTATCGCCCCTATCATTTACAAGGTGCGGCAAGTGAAGTGCGCTGTTTTTTTCGGGATGACCGCTTATCCGATTTGATCGGCTTTGAATATTCGCGCTGGAATGGCAAGGATGCCGCGTTGCACTTTGTTTCCCAACTTGAAGCAATTGCACAACACGCACCTGAAGGCGAAACGCCGGTAGTCAGCGTGATTCTCGATGGTGAAAACGCCTGGGAATATTATCCATATAACGGCTATCATTTCTTTACCGATTTGTATTCTGCGTTACAAGCACACTCGGCTATCAGCACCACGACCTATAGTAGTTATCTGGATCGGCTTGATGCTGCTGAAGGAAACCAACAGCTTGCCAAGGAAGGAGAGTTGCCGCGTCTCGTTGCCGGTAGTTGGGTGTACGGTGATTTCTCCACCTGGATTGGCTCGCCCGACAAGAACCGTGCTTGGGATTTGTTGTGCATAGCGAAACAAAATTATGACTTGGTGGTGGCAAGCGACCGCTTGAACGAAGCAGAGCGCTTGCTTGCCGAAAAACAGTTGGCTTCATGCGAAAGTTCCGATTGGTTCTGGTGGTTTGGTGATTACAATCCTGCCCATGCAGTGGAAAGTTTTGATCGCCTCTATCGCAGCAATTTAATGCAGTTATATCGTTGCTTGAAATTACCTGTTCCGGCCAACTTGAATTCTCCAATCAGCCAGGGTGGTGGTTCAGCTGAAGCAGGTGGTACGATGCGCCGCGGTTCTTGATGGCGCACCCGCATTTGTCTGGCGGCTAATATCAGCCCACGGCATATCAGTCGTAGCTCATATTTTTTGTGATATCTCGATGTCATTGGCAATTAACACAGAGTCCGAAAAATGAAAACACACGAAACAGTTTCCTTGCTTTTTGGCGTCCATGCTCATCAGCCGGTGGGCAACTTCCCGGAAGTGGTGGACGACGCGCATCAGCGGTGCTACAAGCCTTTTCTGCATATCTTGCATCGCTACCCCGAGTTTCGTTTTGCCGCACATTTCAGCGGCTGGTTGCTCGATTACCTATTTAATAAATATCCGCAAGATATGGCTTTACTCACTGAAATGGTACAACGCGGCCAAGTCGAGATGTTCGGTGGCGGGGATACCGAGCCGGTTCTGGCGGTTATTCCCAACCGCGATCGTATCGGACAGATCGTCAGGTTATCTGACAAACTGGAAGCCAGAATGGGCACCAGGGCAGAAGGTGCATGGTTAACCGAACGCGTGTGGGAGGCAACGGTAGTGCCTGCCTTATCAGATTCAAAAATCAAGTACGTTACAGTAGATGATTACCACTTCTTGTGCAGCGGCAAGCGCATTGAAGAATTGAATGGCTATTTCACCACCGAAGAGGACGGCCGCAAACTCGACCTGTTTCCCATTTCCGAGGCGTTACGCTACCGCATGCCGTTTTCTCCGGCGCATGAAGTGGTGGCCTATTTGGAAAGCTTGACACGTACCGACATGCAAGCTTCAGCCGTGTATTTCGATGACATTGAAAAATTCGGCATCTGGCCGGAAACTTACGAGTGGGTTTATGAAAAAGGCTGGCTGGAAGATTTCATTCGTGGGGTGTTGGCTTCATCGAAAATAACCACACAAACATATCGCGATTATCACGCAAGTGAAAAAACGCGCGGCATTGTATATCTGCCTACCACCTCCTACATCGAAATGAACGAGTGGACTTTGCCGGTGGCTGCAGCACATACGTATGCCGATTTGGTCCACACGGAAAAAGCAAGCGGCCATTACGAAGAGCGCAAGGCATTTCTGCGCGGCGGCATCTGGAAGAATTTCTTCACACGCTATCCCGAATCGAACTGGATGCACAAGCGCATGTTAGGGTTATCTGAGCGTTTGAATTCCCTGCCGGAGGAGAAGCGCACACTTGAGATGCTTGACGAACTTTATATTGCGCAAGCCAACGACGCATACTGGCATGGCTTGTTTGGCGGGTTGTATCTGCCACACCTGCGCCGTGCAGTTTACGGTGCCATCGTCAAGCTGGAATCTTTACTGGACAAGGTTCTTCCACGTGCAGCTTGTATTTGCACCGATGCTGACAGTGATGGCTACGATGAAATTTTTCTGCATAACGCAATGCTGCAAGCGGTCGTGAAACTTGACGGCAGCGCCAGCATATTCGAACTTGATTCGTATCAATTGCACCACAACTTCGGCGATACCCTGCGCCGCCAGTTGGAGCATTATTTCCGTAAAATTGAATCCAGCCAATCCACGCAGTCGCATGAAGGTAGTGGTATTGTTTCGGCGCATGATCGCGTGGCTTTCAAGCATGAAATCACTGCGGAAAATTTGATGGCAGATAGTCATGCACAGACCTTATTTCGCGATTTATTTCTGCTGGATGACGAAGAAGTTGAGCTTGCTTATGAACTGGTCGAAACGAACTCAGAAAGTTTATTATTTCGCACCGAATTTGGTGGCAAAACCATACAAAAACGCATTAGCCTGAATGCTAACTGCCTATCCGTTAATTACACTTTCGATAGCGCATTACAAGGAAGTTTTCTCACACGTATTGCATTGGCGATGCCGAGTTGTGATGGTTATGCCGGCCGGTATATCCAGAATAAAAAAATTCTCAGCGGTTTTGGCAGTGAGATTGAATTGACTGACATGAATGGCTTGGTGCTTGATGACGGTGTACTAGGCGGAAATTTAGTGCTGAATAACAACCATCCGATCCAGTTACGAGGTATGCCATATTTCACGGTTTCGCAATCCGAAGCCGGATTCGAAAAAATTATGCAGGCGGTAATGCTCACCCTGCAATGGCCGCTTTCACAAAATGAAATGAGCATTAGGTTGACCATAAATTCGGGCAATGTGGTGCTGTAATTAGAGCGATGTTGCAATTGCCTATTAGCCATTGAACTATGGACGTTATGTATTGAAGGCTGTCGAATCCTCTTATGAAAAATATTTTGCAATGGACATTGCTCGTCGCATTACTGTGCACTATGTCCGCATGGGCAGTGCCGCAACAAAGCCATGCCGAAATACGGGAGATCGTTACCGCTTTCGTGCACGAACAAACACTTACCCTGCCGGGCCAAGTTATCATCACAGTGCATGAGATTGACCGGCGCATCTCGCTACCAGCCTGTTCAGCGCTGGAAGCATTTCTTCCTCCTGGCGGACAGCTGCTGGGCAACAGTACGGTAGGCGTCCGCTGCACTACTAAAATGCAGAAATGGTCACTGTTCGTGCCAGTGCAAATTAAAGTGAGTGTGAATCTGCTCATCGCCAGTACCCCACTGCAACAAGGGCATGTGCTACGCGCCGAAGATATTGGAAACCAGAAAAGTGAGTTAGCTCAAACAGGTATTCTCACCGACCCTTTGCAAGCCATAGGCAAAGTACTTAAATACAGTGTTGGGGCAGGGCAAGTGTTAAAGCAGGATATGCTGCGCGCGCCCTACGCAGTAAGGCAGGGGCAGATCGTAAAAATTCAGGTTGAAAGACAAGGCTTCAAAATTAACGCTGATGGTCAAGCATTAAATAACGCGGCGGAAGGGCAAGCCGTGCAGGTCAAAACCTCATCCAATCAGGTCGTGAGCGGTATAGTGCAGCCGGATGGAACAGTAAATATCCGGCCCTAGAATCGTAAATCGTAAATAACGAAACATATTTTTTTGGATTTACACGCAGCATGGCAGTTGAGTTGCGGAAATTACCCGCTCCCTAACCCTCTCCCCTAAACGGGAGAGGGGACGATCACCCTCTCTCCCGCTTGCGGGAGAGAGTTGGAGAGAGGGTTGGCATAACTGAGCATCACACCATGCAACGTATGTTTCTCAATTAACAGGTCGTGATACTAGCAGTTAATGGGATGTCCGACAGGCTGCCAAAACATCATTAATTTCCAGGCAATATATCATTCGTCTTTGTCCAATTCTGCATCCCATCCCATGTTACGGGCGGTATTGATAGCTTGCGCGTAAAAATTCGCATGTTTTTCACGCAGATCTTCCGGCAGTCGGCTGGGCAAGTGAGCGTAGGAATCCCAGGCAGCATAAACCTGTTCGTATAAATTTTGCATTCGCGAAGCATCCCAGCCTGCACAGGTTTCTGTTTCGGGCAAGATACCGAATACCCAGGCATCGCGCACAACGCGTCCTAAATGGGTTAATCCGCCCTGAGCGTCATTGTCGACGCCGACATAGAGTTGTATTGTCATCGTGTAAGTCCTGCATAAAGTGCGGGTAATTTCTCTGGAAGCCGTTCTACATGGTCTAACACAATGTAGTTTTTGGCTCCGAAAATCCGCGAAACGTATTGATCTGCTCTCGGGTCGAGTGAAATGCAGAATGTGGTCACGCCGGAACGGGCCATTTCTTCCACGGCTTTTTTGGTGTCGAAACGTAAATACTGTGGGTCACGTACATCTATGTCCGCCGGCTCGCCGTCGGTAATCAGCAGCAACAATTTTTTGGCAGATTTCTGCAATTTCAGGTAATGCCCGGCGTGGCGTACAGCGGCTCCCATGCGGGTGGAAAACTGCCCTTTCATGCCGGCCAAACGAGATTTCGGAATTTCATTGTAAGGCTGATCGAAATCCTTGAAGCGAGAATATTCCACTTTGTGACGGCCATCCGAGAAAAAACCGTGAATCGCGAAGGGGTCACCGATTTTGTTGATTGCGTCCGCAAGCAACACGGTGGCCTGTCGTTGTAAATCAAGAATACTGTATTCTTGCCCGGCCACTTTCTCGTTGGTCGACTCGGATAAATCCAGCAGCACCATCACCGAAATGTCGCGCACCTTACGTATTGAGCGCATCATGATGCGCTGATCAGGTTGCTGTCCCATGCGAATATCGATCATGGCCCGAATGGCGGCATTTATATCAACCTCGTCTCCATCTTCCAGCTTGCGGACGCGCGTTACTCCTTGCGGTTGCAGGGCATCCAGCAGAAATTTCAAGCGGTTTATAGTTCTCTTGTGTTGCAGGGTGATATCGTTAATCAGTTGCAAATCGCCAGCCTTCGGCCGCTTTTCCAGCACGGTAACCCAGGAAGGACGTTCAAGCTGTATCTGATAGTCCCATTCCGAATAATAGTAAGGCTCGGACACAGGCTCTTTGCCTTCCAGTTCATTGAATGACTTTCCCATGTCTTCGTAGGGAAATAGTTCAGTGTCCAGAACCCAAATTTCTTCCGCATCGTCGCCGGCATTTTCTACTTCGACTTCGTTGGCTAGCTCAACCGCACTGACATATTTGCGAACCTGCTTGGGAGCGTTATATCCAGCTGCCATTGCCTTATCGAAATCAAATTCTTCGAATTCCCAAAGGTAACGATTGTCGTCACGATAAGGCGTAGTGAGTAAATCGCTGCGGGGAGCAAAGGCAATATGCCTGGCCATGAATTCATGCGCCAGCTGTACCCCGATATCCCAGGAAATCTGGTTCGTATCGAGGCGCTCGGCAGCCGTTTTGAACAATATCCGTCCCTGATTTATCCAGGGATCATCGTCATGATAGGTGTCATCCAGTAAAGCGCGTGCCAGACGATTAAGAAAATCCCCGGCAGTGTTGCCCTGATCGGAAGTGATAGTGTGGAATTGCGCCCACAAATGCTTGAGTCCGGGGAACTTGCTCACAGCCAGTGTTTCAACGCGTGCATCCTCGATCACGCTGATAACCGCCATCTGCCAGGGATTAAGCGCTTCGGCTGAGATCGGATCGCTGGTATAGACAATGTGAGCAGCGCAATGCGCAGCGGCAGCGCGGTAAACTTCCAAGCCGGGTAATTTGGTTTCGCCCACGATGAAATCGTCATAAGCATCCGGTATATGCAGGAGATAGCCCTCGATAAAAGGCCGGTAGCCTTCCCGTGTCTCGAAGTCGCCGGATGTGGGTTTCATGAAAAAGTCGCGCGCCCACAATGCGCGCAGGTACATGTTGATACGACGCTGAACATCAATAAACAGCGTGCCTTTTCGTTCCTTCTGCAGCATGGCCAGTGATTCTTTGGATTGCAGGCTGAAATAGCTGGCCTGCTCCGGATAGTTGGTGCGGTAAGCATGCGCGCCCCACAGTGCCCAGCGCCTTAATCCGCCCAGAGTGAGCTGACTAAACAGTATTTCCAGGTTTTCGAGCATTGGCCGCATACCGCGCGGTGCCTGAGACACAAGAGTATTAAGGAATTGCAGGTAGGAACGGAACAAGGCTTCGTCGCCGAGGCGATTGGCCGCTGTGGGTGCCGTGCTGAGAACCAGTTCGATTACTGCGCCGGAGGTTTTGGAGGCCATTGCCAGCGAATCTTGCACCAGATCGAGTATGACATCCTCACCGATCTCTTTCGCTACTAGCGGCGCATGGTCGATCCAAGTGGCAACCAGGCTGTCGCCCTTGCCCAAACTCTTCAGCGCGGAGGCTCCCTTGAGGTAATTGTCCAGACCGCGTGCGCTAAAAACCTTGGTGGCTTCATGCCACGCAGAATGCAGACTCTCCAGCAAATTAGGAGAGAGCGAATCAAGCAATTCCTGATAGTCTTCAAGACTGATTGACATGGTTACTCCACCAGTACAAACATTAGAAACAGGGCGGAATCAAAAGAACGTAGTCACCGCAGCATCCAGCGCATCACGCATGTCGGGATCATCGGTGATTGGTCGCACCAGCGCCACGCGGCAGGCCTTGACCGGATCGACGCCGGTAGCGATAAGGCTGCCTGCGTAAATCAGCATACGAGTCGAGATTCCTTCGTCCAGTCCGTGCCCTTTCAGGTTGCGTGCACGCTCGGCAATGGAAACCAGCTTGCCGGCAATTTCGGAAGTAACGTTGGTTTCATGAGCAACAATCTCGGTTTCAATGTTGTGGTCGGGATAGTTGAAGTCGAGGCCACCAAAACGTTGCTTGGTCGACTGCTTCAGATCCTTCATCAAACTTTGATAGCCAGGATTGTAGGAAATAACCAGTTGAAAATCAGGATGCGCATGTACCAGTTCGCCTTTTTTCTCTAGCGGAAGTACGCGACGATTGTCGGTCAACGGGTGGATTACCACAGTAGTATCCTGACGCGCCTCGACTACTTCGTCGAGATAGCAAATTGCACCATAGCGCGCGGAGAGGGCCAGAGGGCCATCTTGCCAGCGGGTGCCGTTGGCATCGAGCAGAAAGCGTCCAACCAGATCAGAGGCGGTCATATCCTCATTACAAGCCACGGTGATCAGGGGCTTGCCTAGCTTCCATGCCATGTGCTCAACAAAGCGGGTTTTGCCACAGCCGGTAGGGCCTTTCAGCATCATAGGCATGCGCACGGAATAGGCTGCCTCATACAACTCAATCTCGTCCGAGACCGGGCGATAGTAAGGTTCTTGTTTAATCCTGTATTGCTCGATGATGTCGCTCATTTCAGTTTCCATCTTTTTATCGTTTTTAACCCGGGGAAGCAAATGTCCGCTGTGCAGTCATTTGCGTCCATGTGCTAAAGAAGCACCCTAAAATAATTTTAACGAGACAAAAAAATTCCCTGTCGACTGCCAAAAAGCAAGCAGGCGGCAGGGAAAATACTACCTTATACAGTTTTGCCGCGGAAAATTACCATGGCTGCACCTTGCGACTGGTTTAAATTGTTGTAACCAACCAGACGTACGTGATTGTTGGGGTTTGCTTTGCGGCAAGCTTCGGCTTCAGCCAGCACCTTGTCCACATCGGTTTCACCAAACATCGGCAGCTTCCACATATACCAGTAATAGTCCATCAAATATTCCGGCTCGGTATGCTCTATCGCCGGGTTCCAGCCTTTGGAAACCAGATATTGAACCTGTTTTCTGATTTCCCCCTCAGTCATGGCAGGCAAGTAGGAAAAAGTCTCGAACTTGCGGCTAGCAGGGTCGCTTAGACGCGATTTGTAATCCATTACTTCACTCATGATTTACTCCTTTTATGGTGTCAAAGGGGGCTGGCCGTAGCCAGCAACCCGCTACTATTAGATTACTTGTGAGCCACGTCCAGCTTATCGACGGTGTCAAACTCGAACTTGATTTCTTTCCAGGTTTCCATGGCGATTTTCAGTTCCGGGCTGCTTGCTGCGGCCTTGGTCAAGATGGCTTTACCTTCCTTCTCGACATCAACGCCTTCGTTACGAGCTGCTACGCAAGCTTCCAGAGCCACGCGATTGGCTGCGGCTCCTGCAGCGTTACCCCATGGGTGACCCAGCGTTCCACCACCAAACTGTAGTACGGAATCATCACCAAAAATGGCAACCAGCGCTGGCATGTGCCAGACATGGATACCGCCAGAGGCAACCGGAAGCACACCCGGCATGGAACCCCAGTCTTGATCGAAGAAGAGGCCGCGACTGCGGTCTTCCTTGATAAATTTGTCGCGCATGGTATCGATCCAGCCGAGTGTGGCATCACGATCGCCTTCCAGTTTTCCAACAACGGTACCGGAATGCAGGTGGTCACCACCGGAAAGACGCAGAACCTTGGTTAGCACGCGGAAGTGAATACCATGGTGCGGGTTACGGTCGAGCACGGCGTGCATGGCGCGGTGGATATGCAACAGCATGCCATTCTTGCGGCACCAATTGGCCAAGCCGGTGTTAGCCGTCAGACCACCGGTAAGGTAGTCATGCATAATGATCGGTGCGCCGATTTCCTTGGCAAACTCGGCACGCTCGTACATCATTTCAGGCGTTGGAGCCGTTACGTTCAGGTAGTGTCCTTTGCGCTCTCCGGTCTCGCGTTCAGCTTTCAATGTTGCATTTTGAACAAACTCAAAACGATCGCGCCAACGCATGAACGGCTGGCTATTAACGTTTTCATCGTCCTTGGTGAAGTCCAAGCCGCCGCGCAAGCATTCGTAAACGGCACGACCGTAATTCTTGGCAGACAGACCCAGCTTGGGTTTAATGGTGCAACCCAGCAATGGACGGCCATATTTGTTCATCTTGTCGCGCTCTACCTGAATACCTTGAGGCGGGCCTCCACAGGTTTTTACATAAGCGATCGGAAAACGGACATCTTCCAGACGCAGGGCACGCAGCGCTTTAAATCCAAACACATTCCCTACCAGGGAAGTCAGCACGTTGACTACAGAGCCTTCTTCAAACAGATCAATCGGATAGGCAACAAAGGCAAAGAAACAGGTATCATCACCAGGAACGTCTTCGATGCGATAAGCGCGACCTTTGTAGTAATCCAGATCGGTCAGCAGATCGGTCCACACTGTGGTCCACGTACCAGTAGAAGATTCGGCGGCAACAGCAGCGGCCAACTCTTCACGGGGCACACCGGCTTGCGGAGTGATTTTAAAACAGGCTAGGAGGTCGGTATCCAGAGGGGTGTATTCCGGCGTCCAGTATGTATGCCTATATTCTTTCACACCGGCGTTGTAGGTCTTGACTGCCATTGTAGGCTCCTTGATTTCAAGTTAACGTATACCGATCCTTTTGGAACGGCTTCTAGCTCATTTGAGCGTAGCAGAACTATAACTAAGCACAGCCATAAATAACAATTGTATTTTTTAATAAAGATGATAGATTGGCGTCTATGATAAATAGAATGAACATGAAACATGTAACGTTACGCCAGCTTCAGGTTTTTGAGGCAGTTGCACGCAATTTGAGCTTTACTCGCGCTGCAGAAGAATTACACCTTACCCAGCCTACGGTATCCATCCAGATCAAGCAGCTAACGGATATTGTTGGCCTTCCGTTACTGGAACAAATCGGAAAGCGGGTTTTTTTGACCGAATTAGGTCAAGAATTGCTGGTGCTGTGTCGCGACACTTTCGAGGGTCTGTCGCAGTTCGAGATGCTGATTTCGGACAGAAAAGGGATGAAAACGGGAAAGTTGCGCTTGGCTGTAGTGACTACTGCCAAGTATTTCATTCCGCGCTTGCTTGGATCATTTTATAAGCGCTATCCCGGTGTTGAAGTTTTCCTGAATATTTCCAACAGAGAAATGATATTGCATCGTCTCGAAAACAACGAAGACGATTTATACATCCTCGGACAGCCGCCTGAGCACATAGACGTGCATGCCGATTACTTCATGGAAAATCCGTTGGTGGTTCTGGCACCGTACGATCATCCCTTGTCGGGAAAGAAGAGTATTCCATTGTCTCGCTTGGCAGAAGAGCCCTTCCTGGTGCGCGAGCCGGGATCGGGTACCCGACTTGCCCACGAGCGGTTTTTTAGCGAGCAGGGGTTGGTGCTAAAAATCAGGATGGAGTTGGGCAGCAGCGAGGCCATCAAACTGGCAGTGGCAGGCGGATTAGGTATAGCTGTGTTGTCGGCGCATGCCTTGGCACTGGAACGAAACAGCAAAGAGATATCCATACTGGATGTGGCAGGGTTCCCTATTAGGCGTCAGTGGCACGCTGTTTATCCTGCCGACAAGCGGTTGTCGGTGGTCGGTAGCGCTTTTTTGGATTTTCTGAAGCAGGAAAGCCGATCAGAAGCGAATCGTTACCTAGCCGGAATTCCAGGATTCTTACCAGTGGTTGAGAATTAAGTCGGTTCTGTCGAAAAAACCAAGCCTCATACTCTCAAACGGAATATTTAGTCATATTGAATGATATATAAATATATTGTTAAATTTCTCGTGCAGAAAAAACAACTTTGGGGAATTCTTGAGGTGCATCTAGTATTTTCAAATATTTTTGTGCGACTTGTTCAGGAGTATCCAATGCGTTGGCCTCATGTAAATCTATAAATCGATCTACCATAGAAAATGAATGTGGCGGATTCAACTCTGAAGTGCAACTTTTGTAAGCGAATTTAGATGGCGAGCTGCGTTAACATCGAGCCACTTAAACGACCAAGTAAAAGGAACACAGATGAAGCAATACACGCAACTCGACCACGAGCAACGATACCAGATTTCCGGGTTACATAAAGCAGGTTGGAACCAAACACAAATTGCAGACGAGAT
>CAMCFJ010000013.1 GCA_945874105.1 Candidatus Nitrotoga sp. CP45
TTCTTCAGATACGGAAATTCCTCAAACAGCTTGCTCGATGTGCGGCCCTTTATTCGTCTCATGATTTCGCTGGGTGCCATGTTCGGCGGACAACTCACCAGAATATGCACATGATCTTTACTCACGACACCTTTGACTATCCTGATTTCAAAGGCTTCGCATGTCTCTCTCACCAAGTCTCGGATCGAACCGCTACATCCCCCTTCAACACTTTGTATCGGTACTTCGTTACCCACACAAAATGGTACTCAATTTGAAAAACCGTATGACTTCCGTATCTGTATTCCATGCCGCACCTCCTTTCGTGCAGCATATTGTCGCAGCTAAAGCTGACCGGCTAAAGCCGGTGGCTTAAACCTTATGATTGATAATTAAACAAATTATTAACTAATATTTTAAATATGGGTGTTTTCCCATAAAAAAGAATCTGATGAATGGAGTCTGAATTGACCAGCGGCAAACTTCGAGCGGTAATGAAAATTGATCAATTGTTAATAGTCGTTGGCATTCATTTTCCGACCGGCAGCTCCCTACTGTTTATGGCACGAAAGCTGGTGCATTAATGGCAAAAATGGAGATCAAACGCTGGTGGTGGCTATTGTTAATGGTTGCCGTGATTTGGTTTGGCACTTTGGAGTACCGCAAGCTGATAAAGCCGGATGAAGGACGCTACGCCGAAATTCCGCGCGAAATGATAGTGAGCGGTGACTGGGTGACACCGCGCCTGAACGACCTGAAATATTTCGAGAAACCTCCGCTGCAATATTGGGCGACTGCGGCCGCCTATACCGTGTTTGGGGAGCATCAATGGTCGTCACGTTTGTGGCCTGCGTTGACCGGTTTTTGCGGGTTGTTATTGGTGTGGTTTGCCGGTACGCGGTTGTTCGGGCGCGAAGCAGGACAGTATGCGACCCTGATTCTTGGCAGCAGTTTCTTATATGTGGCGATCGGGCATATCAATACGCTCGATATGGGCGTCACGTTTTTCCTCACCCTCGGCATCGTCGGCCTGCTACTTGGTCAGCAGGCGGAAGCCGATACTTGTACCCGACGCAATTGGCTCTATTGCGCATGGATAGCATTGGGTTTGGCAGTATTGAGCAAGGGGCTGATAGGGCTGGTGCTGCCAGCAGCCGCGCTGGTGATTTATTCCGCGTTGCAGCGCGACCTGGCACCATGGAAACGTCTCAATCTGGTGACTGGGCTATTACTGTTTCTGCTGGTCACTGCGCCTTGGTTCATTCTGGTGATGAAAGCCAATCCGGAATTCTTCGAGCGTTTCTTCATCTACGAGCATTACACTCGATTTTCCACCAAGGATTTGGGGCGTTATCAACCTTGGTACTATTTTATTCCCATCCTGCTGGCAGGCATGTTGCCGTGGACTATTTTAATGTTCGATACCTTACTACGCACGTGGAAAGGGTCGGCGTCTATCGGCAAGGCATTTAACCCGGAGCGCTTTCTGCTGATATGGGTGGTGTTCATTTATGCCTTCTTTTCGGTGTCCGGATCAAAACTACCGTCTTATTTGCTGCCGATATTTCCGGCTCTGGCATTGTTAATGGGCAAACGGCTGGCCGAGATACGCGAGCGAGTATTGCTATGGCAACTCGCTCCTGTCTTGTTGGTGCCAGTGGCGACGTTGGGATTCGCACCATTTACAGAGATGCTGGCTGAAACACCGCTCAAAATAGAAATGTATCGCGATTACGCAACTTGGGCCGTGGTGGCCGCGCTGGTTCTGCTGTTTGGGCTGATCTCCGGCATGGTTTTGTTGGCACGCAGAAAAAAATCTCTGGCGGTACTGGTGGTGGCATTAAGCTCTCTGATAGGCGTGCAAATTGTTTTATCCGGGCATAATACTGTGGCCAGGTGGCGTTCTTCGTACCACATTGCGGAATCGATCCGCCCCTATGTCAAGCCAGATATTCCGTTGTATTCGGTGGGCACCTACGAGCAGACTCTGCCGTTTTACCTGAAGCGCACCTTCACCTTGGTTGACTATCAGAATGAAATGGCATTCGGTATCATGCAGGAGCCGCAGCGCTGGATACCAGACATCGCCAGCTTCGCGAACATATGGGATAAGCAACCAGCCGCACTGGCGATCATGCCGGTTGAGTTATATCCGCAACTTACACAGCAGGGTTTGGCAATGAAGATTATTTTCGAAGACACGCAACACATCGTCGTGATCAAACCATGAACCTGATCAGCTTCAGCTTGATTTTCGCTGGCGTGATGCTCAATGTTGCTGCGCAACTCATGATCAAGGCCGGCACCAACAGCATTGGCTATTTCGAATTCAGTCGCAGCAACATCCTGCCAATCGGCGTTCGTCTTGCCACCGAGCCGCACATTATCGGTGCAATAGCCTGTTATGCGCTGAGCGTGGTGATCTGGATGCTGGCTTTGTCACGCGTACAGGTCAGCATTGCTTATCCGCTGCTGTCTATGGGGTATGTGGTAAATGTAGTGGCGGCGTGGTGGTTTTTTAATGAATCAATCAACCCGGCTAAAGTGGCTGGCATCAGCGTTATTATTCTGGGCGTTATCATTATTTCCCGAGCATGAGCGAATTTCTTCCATTTTCTCGCCCGACAATTGATGAAGCTACTATTGCTTCTGTAGTGGAAACCTTGCGTTCCGGCTGGATTACCAGCGGCCCCAAGGTGCAGGAATTCGAGAAACAACTCTCTGAGCATTTCGGTGGACGTCCGGTGCGCACCTTCAACTCCGGCACCTGCACCATGGAAATCGCCCTGCGTATTGCGGGTATCGGTCATGGCGACGAAGTCATCACCACGCCGATTTCCTGGGTGGCCACCGCCAACGTCATACTCGAAGTCGGCGCAACCCCGGTGTTCGCTGACGTTGATCCGGTCACACGTAACATTGATCTGGACAAGGTTGAGGCGGCAATCACGCCGCGCACCAAGGCAATCATCCCGGTCTATCTGGCGGGCAAACCAGTAGATATGGATCACCTCTACAAGATAGCTGCCAGACACAAATTGCGCGTGGTCGAAGATGCCGCGCAAGCCATCGGTTCGACCTGGCAGGGCAAGCCCATCGGCTCGTTCGGGGATTTCGTTTCGTTCAGCTTCCAGGCAAACAAGAATATCACCACCTCGGAAGGCGGATGTCTGGTGCTGAACAACGCAGAGGAAGCCGCGCTCGCCGAAAAATATCGGCTGCAAGGCGTCACGCGGAGCGGCTATGACGGCATTGAGGTGGACGTGCTGGGTGGCAAATTCAACATGACCGACATCGCCGCCGCCATCGGCTTGGGTCAGTTCGCGCAATTAAATGTGATCACCGCGCAAAGACGTAAATTGGCGCGGCATTATTTCGCGACACTCGGTAAAGATTTCGAAGCACAAACTGGCGCGCAATTGCCTCCGGCTGATTTTGAAAACACCAACTGGCATTTGTTTCAGATAGTGCTGCCGGAGCGCATCACCCGTGCTGATTTCATGGCGCGCATGAAAGACAAGAGCATCGGCATCGGTTATCACTATGCGCCTATTCACCTATTCAAACTGTATCGGGCACTGGGTTTCAAGGAAGGCATGTTCCCAATTGCAGAGCGCGTTGGGCGTCAGATCGTTTCCTTGCCCATGTTTGCGGCGATGAATGAAAGCGATGTCGAGCGCACGTGCGTTGCGATGTGTGAAGTATTGAAAAATTAGCGCACGCTATGCTGCTGGCCAACCCTAATTTTGCTTATACCCATTCCCGGTTTCGTTAACCTCACCCTCTGCGGTAAAATGCTGCGCCATGAATACTCCCCAACTTTCCGTCGTCATTCCTGTTTATAACGAAGAAGAAGGTCTGCAGACCTTGTTCGATCGTTTATATCCGACATTGGATAATCTCGGTATTAGCTACGAGATTGTGTTTATAAATGATGGCAGCCGTGATCGTTCGGCAGCCATCCTGCGCGAGCAATTCCAGCGCCGCCAAGATGTAACGCGGGTGATCCTGTTTAATGGCAATTTTGGTCAGCATATGGCGATCACTGCGGGCTTTGAACATGTACGCGGTGCGCGCGTAGTAACTCTGGACGCCGACCTGCAAAATCCTCCGGAAGAAATAGCCAAGCTGCTCGCCAAGATGGATGAGGGTTACGATTACATCGGTTCAATCCGTAAGCAGCGCAATGATAGTTGGTGGCGGCATGCGGGTTCACGCGCCATGAACCAGCTACGCGAACGTATTACGAATATTAAAATGACTGATCAGGGCTGCATGTTGCGCGCGTATGACCGCCCCCTCATTGATGCGATCAATAGTTGCAAGGAGGTGAATACTTTTGTCCCGGCGCTGGCCTATACCTTTGCGCGTAATCCCGCCGAGGTGATGGTTGAACATGAAGAACGTGCGCTGGGTGAATCAAAATATTCGTTGTACAGCCTGATTCGTCTTAATTTTGACCTGATGACCGGATTTTCTGTCGTGCCCCTGCAATGGTTTTCCATGGCTGGAATTTCAATTTCAGTGATGTCAGCATTCTTCGTGGTCTTTCTTCTAGTGCGTCGCCTGTTTGTCGGCCCCGAAGCGGAAGGGCTGTTTACCCTGTTCGCCATCGCTTTTTTCCTGATTGGCCTCACCCTGTTCGGCATCGGTCTACTGGGGGAATACATCGGCCGCATTTATCTGCAAGTGCGCCATCGTCCGCGCTATTTGATTCAAGCTGTATTGGACAAAACTGAATGACGCGCGTGGTAGCTTTTGCTTACCATAACGTGGGTGTCCGTTGCCTGTCTGTATTACTGGCGCATGGCATAGAGGTGGCGCTGGTGGTTACTCATCGCGACAATCCGAAAGAAAATATCTGGTTTGCCAGCGTGGCCGAGTTGGCTGCGCTGCATGGCATTCCGGTCATCACACCGGACAATCCAAATACCGCAGAAGTGCTTGAGCAGATTCGAGCACTACAACCAGACTTTCTTTTTTCCTTCTATTATCGCGAAATGTTCAAGCGCGAGTTGCTGGAAATTCCTAAACATGGTGCGCTCAACATGCATGGCTCGCTGCTACCGAAATATCGAGGCCGGGTGCCGGTAAATTGGGCCATCATTAACGGCGAAACAGAAACTGGCGCGACACTGCATTACATGACTGAAAAGCCGGACAACGGCGCGGTGTTAGCGCAACAGGCCGTACCCATATTGCCTGATGACACGGCATTCGACGTATTTCAAAAAGTCACTGTAGCGGCTGAAATCGCGTTGAATGCTTGCTTGCCCGCTCTACTTGCGGGTACAGCAAAACCAGTAATGCAGGATTTGAGCCAAGGTGCATATTTCGGTGGACGCAAACCGGAGGATGGCATTATTGACTGGTCGCAAAACGCGCGCAGCATACACAACCTGGTGCGTGCTGTGGCGCCGCCCTATCCGGGTGCAACCACACAACTTTTGGGCAAACCTATGCGCATCCTGCAAACGCTGGTCACAACTTGCGCGGCAACGGGTGAGACACCTGCTTTCTATGTCAAGGAAGGCAAGGCATACGCTATTTGCGGGCAAGGCGAACTGCGTGTAGTGCGTTTTGAGCTGGATGGCATAGAGATGAGCGCCACAGAGTTTGTTACGCAGCATGGGGCGGCAAGATTTGAGTTTGGCGCACCTCAATAATTATTACAGGCGGGAATACAATTTTCATGCCCCAGTTAGCTCTTAAAATTGACGTTGATACCTATCGCGGCACGCGCGAGGGTGTTCCGCGTTTGGTAGAAACGTTGAAGCGACATGATGCGCAAGCCACATTTTTCTTTACTCTCGGCCCTGACCACACAGGGCGCGCTATCCGACGTGTATTCCGCCCCGGATTTTTAGGCAAGGTATCGCGTACCTCAGTGCTGGAACACTACGGCATCAAGACGTTACTGTATGGCACCTTGTTGCCTGGGCCGGATATTGGACGCAGCTGTACACAGATATTACGCTCGGTACGCGATGCAGGTTTTGAAGTCGGCATTCATTGCTACGACCATATCCGCTGGCAGGATTTTGTCGCGGGCAAAGATGCCGAATGGACAAGGCGCGAGATGAAGCGCGCCGTGAATAGATTTATCGAGATTTTTGGCGTAGCGCCCAAGGCGCATGCTGCTGCTGGTTGGCAGATGAACCGGCATGCCCTGCGCTTGATGCAGCTACTCGATTTTGATTACAGCTCTGACACGCGCGGCACACATCCCTTTACCCCCACTTGGGATGCCGAGATTGTTGCCTGCCCGCAACTGCCTACCACCTTGCCTACGTTGGATGAAATCATCAACCGAGAGGGGGTCACGCTGGAAAATGTGGCGCAGCACTTACTGCGGCTGACTGCAAATCCCCCTGCTACGGGTCATGTATTTACGCTGCATGCCGAGTTGGAAGGCGGCAAGTGGATGCCGGTATTCGAACAACTCATCACGGGCTGGAAAGAGCAAGGCTACGAACTTGTTTCATTGCACCAGTATTTGGAAAATCTTGAAGGCACTCTGCCACGAGATGAGCTGGTGATAGGGACAGTGGATGGGCGTAGCGGGACACTGGCCATGCAGGGAAAATAAGCGCGGTGGGCTCCGGAATTTCAGTTTAGTATCACAAATCGTAAATAACGAAACATATTAATTTGGATTTACCCGCAGCATGGCAGCTGAGTTACGGTAATTGCCCTCTCCCTAACCCTCTCCCGTAAACGGGAGAGGGGACGATCACCCTCTCTCCCGCTTGCGGGAGAGAGTTGGAGAGAGGGTTGGCGTAACTGAGCACACACTATGCAACGTATGTTTCGCAATTAACAGATCGTGATACTAGGTTGCGAAGTATGCCCGGTTGCGGCCAGCATGTTTCGCTTCATAGAGCGCGCTGTCGGCACGGGCAAACACCGCTGTCGGAGTGGCGTCATCGGACTGCTGGCATTGCACGACACCGATACTCACCGTTACCGATACTATCTGGCCGTTGGAATTGTAGCGCATGTCATTTACCTGAGAACGGATGCGCTCCGCCGTTCTCAGCGCCATTTCCGCCGTTGTTTCGACCATGATAATGATGAATTCATCGCCACCATAGCGCGCAGCGAAATCCACGCTGCGAATCGACCGGCCGAGTATCTTGGCCACAGCGACAATTACCTCATCACCTGCAATATGTCCGTGGCTGTCATTGAGAGTCTTGAAGTAATCGATATCCATCATGAGTACTGCAAAGGGCCGCTGGTTGCGTTTGAATCGGGCGAGCTCATCTTTCAGGATCGCATCGAGTTTACTGCGGTTATACAAACCGGTAAGGCCATCGGTAATTGAGAGCGTCTCAAGCAGCTGATTCTGTTGCTTCATCGCTTTATTTGTGGCCACTACTTCGGCATGACTATGCCGCAGCTTGTCCGCCATTTGGTTAAATATCCGGGTAAGGTGGCCGAATTCATCATTTCGTGTTTCAGGTAGTTGCACATCAAGATCGCCGTCGGCGATGCTTTTGGCTGCATCAATCAGATGCTGCAGCGGCGTGACAATTGAACGCCCCATCCGAAAAGCCACCGCTGTCACTACCAACACAAGTGTGCATACCAGTGCCAGAAACAGATTGCGCAAATCCACCCAGGCAGCGTAGACATCGGCACGATCCCGCTCTGCCACTACTGTGACCGGTAGCACGGCAGGCGTATCTGCCAGCCCGATGACTTCACGATGCATGAGCCCTTGAAAGACCAGGGGCTCGCCGGGTCGTGCCAGGAGTTGCCGCAGAACCGCCGCATCCAGTGTCAATAGTTTGGTTGCACTGGCGCGGCTGCTAAGCAGCTCCCTGCCGTTCTGGTCCAGCAATAGCACATCGCCCAGCGGTGATTTCGTCGCGCTTTTTAGATGGGATTGCGCGGTGCGTAGATCAAGCACCGCCACTAATGCACCCAACAATATGTTGTCGTATGACAATACCGGAACCGCAACGCTGAGCGTCGCGGTGGCGCGCTGCTCTTCCCAATGGGGTGGCACGAGCACAATACCTTCGGTGAGCGCACTCTCCGGCCAGCTTTGCGGCAAAATTACAGCGGAGGGTGCCGCTGCGCTGCTGGCCACAATCTGCCCGGCAGCATCCACTGCGGTTAATTCCAATATGGTGTCAAGTTTTGACTGCACCGAACGCAGATAGTGCGTCAATTCCTGCGGAGTTTTACCGGGCTTTCCCGCAAGCGGGTGAGCAGACGCAAACAGTCCTTCGATGACAGGATTGGATGTGGACAATGCGCGCACTGCGTGGATATGTTTATTGATCCACAGCTCCAACTCACGGCTGGCCTGGCTTGCCAAGGCACGCAGTTCACGGGTCACATTGCCGTTAATCTGCGCCTCGTTCTGGCGGAATGACAGCAGCCCCAAGCCCAGCGACGGGATAAGCGTGGCTATGACGGCAAAAACAAAAATTTTGCTTTTAATGCTCGTCAACAACACCATTTGTATGAATTTCCTTGTTAAAAAATAACAAAAGTGGCCCTATGTGAAATAAAGTGGGTACTCAATTTTCAACTTCCCGCATTCCAACCTCCTGCACTTGAACTTATCGAACGGTTACCCACTACGAATCACATAGAACCCTATTCTTTCATACCAACCCCTGATTAATATTCTCCGAAATCTGCGCCAGCAATGTCCGCATTTGCGCAACAATGTCCCGTGCTTGCTCAGTATCCCCATCACCCTTGAGCTGTTCCAACGCCAGACATAAGTCGCCAAAACCCATTGCACCCACAGCTCTGGCAGATGACTTGGTGCGGTGCCCCAAAGCCCTAAGCATCACTATATCTCCATGGGTCAGCGCAGTTTCAATCTCAACTATTGCTTTCTGAGTCAAGTCCAAAAACATCCTGACATATTTGCGGTTTTTATCCGGATGATTCCCCAACATTTTGGACAGTATTGACAGATCGATGATGCTTGGGTCGTTTGTACCTGCTACTTCAGTTGCTTCCACCGCTGCAGACTCCAGTAATGAGGTCGCCGCAGGTACCGGCACAATCCGATCGGATCGCTGCACCAGCCATTTGGCAAGTGTCATCAGGAATAGCTGGAATTCGATCGGTTTAGTTATGAAATCATCCATGCCCGCGTCGAAACAACGGTTCAAATTTTCACTCCCGGCATTGGCGGTCAAAGCAATTACCAGCGTGGCCACGAGCTCAGGGTTGGCCCGAATCTGACGGGTAGCCTCAAGGCCATCCATCACAGGCATCTGCATATCCATCAGGACGCAGTCAAAATGCTCTTTAACCAGCAGATCAAGCGCTTCTTTGCCATTATTGGCAATGACCACGGCTGCGCCAGATTCTTCCAATATTTCTTTGGTCATCTGCTGGTTAAAGAGGTTGTCTTCAACCAGCAGGATGGTTGAGCCTCGGATGATACCCAGGTCGACCGATGGCACGGCTTGAACAACCGTGACCAGCTTGGGGCCTCTGCCCAGCCGGGCAGTAAACCAGAAAGTGCTGCCCATGCCGGGCTGACTCTCTACCCCAACCTCACCGCCCATCATCTCGGCCAGTTGTCGGCTGATGGCCAGCCCCAGACCGGTGCCGCCGTATTTACGCGTGGTTGAAGTGTCGGCCTGATGAAATGGCTGGAATAGTTGAGCGATTTGCTCTGCGCTTATGCCGATGCCGCTATCCTGCACCTCGAAGCGCACCAGGCTGTCTGCTTCATCTGCACCGAGGGCTTGATTTTCGATAATGCGGGCACGGATGACTATCTCACCCTTATCAGAAAATTTGATGGCGTTGCTGGTGTAATTAAGCAGCACCTGATACAACCGTAACGAATCTCCCCGAAGTGACTGGGATAAGCCAGGGTCAACGTCATACACAAGCCTCAGACATTTGCTTGCAGCGCTCTCGCCAAGTTGGCCAGCGATGTTCTCCAGTATTGTCTCCAGCTCAAAATCCAGTATATCCAACTCGATTTTGCCCGCTTCTATTTTTGAAAAGTCGAGCATTTCATTGATCAGGTGCAATAGGTGCTGCGCTGAATGGTCAATTTTTTCAATATAATCAATCTGTTTGACATCAAGTTTAGTACGTCGCGCCAGATACGCCATACCAATAATGCTGTTCATCGGGGTGCGAATTTCGTGACTCATGTTGGAAAGAAATTCGCTCTTGGCCTGGTTAGCTGTCTCAGCGTATTGCTTGGCTTGCTCCAGTTCGAAAGTGCGTTCCTCAACCCGAGCTTCCAGGCTTGCATTCAGCTTGAGCAAATTTTGCTCGGTACGCTTGAGTTCGGTGTGATCGATCCCGACGGACAGGATCATTGCGGCCTTGCCTGGCTCTCCGGAAAGAAGCGAGTGATTCCAGGTGATTTCGTATTTTTCGCCTGGCTTGCTGATCAAAATCGATTGATGCTGAATGTGTTTATACCCCCCCGTAGCGAGATCCTGCAATGACTGTTGCATTTCTGTTTCAGCCGTTCCAGAGCGATCAGTTATCCGAGCAAAATGCTTGCCCAACAACTCTCCCTCACTGCAACCCGTTAACAACTCCCCATACCGATTAAGACTGTGAATCGATCCATCGGCTGACTGCGTCAAAATGATGACCTGTGCAGTATTGAGCAGGCTTTCATTAAAATCCCGCTCAATTGAAATACGATGCAGCATGTCCAGCAACTCTCCAGCATGCGCTGCTACTTCCTGCTCCAGCGTTTCCAACCGAAAGGACAAGGCAACCGCAGCCTCATCCAGGCTATCAATTTCATCATCCACAAAATGTCGGCCTCGCGGGACAATTTTTTCACGTGCCTCGGCAAAAGCGCTCCGCCCAAGCAAGGGAATTGCCCGTACTGCCCGCGTCATGCGCTGCAAGGGCGCATTCACCAAAAAAGCCAATAACAGCAAAGAGAGCAATGAAGTCGCTAACTCGGCTTGCAAACGGCTCAACACCGATTTGCGAATTTCGGCCACGGCTTGGGTCACATCATCAATTACCACCAGCATGGCGCCGGAATAGGTGCCCTTGGCCTCATCCATAGGCATAAATGACAATTCAAACTGTTTGCCTTGGTAAGGTACCAATTGCCAATTTGCTTTGCTTTGCTTCGGTGGCAAAGCCGGTAATTGACGGAGCAATGGGAGATTTCGTTTCGAGCCACTCAGTGCTACCACCTGCAAGCCTAAGTCAGGCAGCGAATTTTTATCCGCATTAAGGCCGTTAGGAGCCAGCACACCAAGATCGGCTCCGGATAAACGATTAAAGGAAACAATCACTTCGGACAGAGAACTACCCAAAACAACTACCCCAGCCACTTGACCCGCCGACAGGATCGGCGCTGCAGCAAACTGCGTACATGTCTGCCGACAGTGCATCCAATTCAGTGCACGCTCTTGCGAAATTACGGCACGCACACGGTCATCCTGGTCTATATCAGAGGATGCATCCACATGCCAATCGGCCAGAGCAACCGCTGTTGTGGAATACACTTTCATGGAATTGATGTCGAGATCGAGCTGCAAGACAGGCCAGTAACTATCGAAGTGCTTGCGAAGCTGCCGAGATCCCGGCTCCGATTGGAATGTACTTCCTGCGCCAACCGTCGCAAGCACGCTGGCCATTGCTTGCAACCGCAGAGCGGAATCGGTGCGGACAGCGATCGCTTCATAAATCAAGCGTTCGCGCGAAGCGGTGCGTTGCTCTTCGAAGCGTGTCTGCAAATCACGATAATGCAACCAGGAAAGTGTACCGTTGACCGAAAGCATCACCACACCCAACGTTAGCAGTACCTTCCACTTCAGGCTCAAGAACCTGAATGCGCTTCGGCCTGAACCAGAGGATAGGCTATCGGACATGAGAGCCGCTAAAACCGGAAGGAAGCCAGTAGCATAAGCATGTCCCAGCGGCGTTCCAGAGCCCGCGGGTTAGGGTTATCCTGAACCGGCAAGTAGCCGGTTCCGTCAACGCGATGGTACTCGGCACGCAGCATTAACTCGGGGGTCAAATCGAAACGCACTCCTGCAGTCAAGTCTTTTGAAAAGCGAGTAAAGCCCGGCTGACGCGTGGCCGCAGCAAATGCCTTGCCATCACGATCCCCTCTATCGGTATATGTCACATCGTAGCGCAGCAATGCTTCCCATTTTGGAGCCAAGCGGTAACCGCCCTGTACATAATAGCTTTGGCCATGAATGGCGGAATCTGGAGCATTCTGACCAAAGCTCTGAATTGAAGACGGCCGCAAGGCATATTCACTGGTCAGACTCCAGCGTTCGGCGTTGTATTGGGCAGAAAATATTTTCGGCGTAAACTGCATCCGCCCAGCCTGCAAAACATCCCTCACGCCAGGGTTGTAGTGCGCATCAAGTTGCAAGGTGGTAAACCCAAGACGATACCTGCCACCGTCCCCCTCGAATGTTACTTGGAAAATCGGCATCAATTTCGATTCGAAGCTTCCGTTGGGGATCAAACCAACCAAGGCCACCTTGCTCGCTTGACTACCAATCTGCGGTTGCCCGAGGGCGAAGGTCACGAACAGGCTGCCGGCTTCATAATAGCGATCGAGATAAAGTTCTGCTCCGTCAGACGCAACAGTAACGTTACGCGTACGCTCGAAATAAATGGATTGCGGCAGGAGGACGCTGGGACGAGTAAAAGCGACATCGCGTGTCTTGTTATACAGTCCATAGGCATTCTTCACCCGCCCCAAGCGAATCCCACCACGACCTTCCTCGCTCGACGATACCGTCCAGTCAATTAGCCCATAATCCAGTCGCACCTTGCCGTTATCAGTCCCCCCGGCCTTGTGCGAAAGCAACCCGGCGGAAAGCTGCACATCGGAAGTCGGCCGCAAAGAAGCATTCACACCTAGCTCTCTAAAATCTGTGCTCACTTTTTTATTGCTCTGACCAAGGAAGTTATTGTCGCTGGTGGTCACCAAGCCCTGCGTGAGAAACCCGTGCAACTGCAACTCGCTATCCATCAGATTTATGGCATGCGCACACGTAGCCCCGAGTAAAAAAATACCCTGAATAAGAATCCAAGCCACAGTCTTAGCGAATTTGCAGGATACGCACATTTTTAGTGACCTCGCTTGTTTTGATGTAGCCGATCGCCCCCGGCGTTGATGCAATTTTAGATAACATTTCTTGTGTAGAGGCGACTTGCTCCGGATATTGACCCTGCCCGGAAAACACCTGCCGATCCCACGTTAATCGCAATTGATGAGGAAATACTTGCAGAATATTCTTGCTGAAGGCGCCATGCTCCGGCGCATCATCCTTCATCACGAACACCTTGACTGGCGTATCTGCTGGCCATTTGTTCAGGCGCATGCCAAAGATGGCGCGCAATGAACTTTGGGAAATAACGTTTTCACTGCTCGAAGGGAACACAATGGCAACCATAGCCGGATCTTGAGTGTCGGCATAAGCATTTGCAGTCAGCAGAAATGCCGTCAGCATGTATAGCGGACGGGCTCGCCAAAACAAGGCGAAAATACTCATGCCGAAAAGATTTTTCATCGCTGAAACGGGATACACCCGAATGGATTCGAACACAGGTTGAGAATGGCCGAGTTCAGTGCGTCAGCGTTCGTGAAGCGTGCATATCCAGCACTCAAATCCATGTGAAACAGCTCGCTTGCTTCGGATAGAGCAAACACTGATCGTGGCGGCAAGTTAATTTTAATGTGCCTTGGCAAAAGCGAGTAATAACTTAGCCAGTTCGTCGCGTGCAATTGGCTTTGCCAGGCTACCTAAAGGGATCAAGCCAAGCTTGCTGGAATACATATCCATCCCGGATAACAGATGCTGCTGGACTCCCGAGATCAGGATGACTTCGCCAACATAACCTTGCATACCCAGATGCATCAGGAAACCAACACCGTCCATCTCGGGCATACTGAGATCGCACATCAGTATGTCCGGCTGTGATGGCAACCCGGCTAATATAGCCAGCCCCTGCTCGCCATTTTCCGCCTTAATAACTTCGGCCACACCCAATTCGAGCAGCATATCGCCAACAAATTCGAGTGTAAATTTGTCGTCATCCAACAACAATATCCGTAGGTTTTTCGCTGCTATCTTCCGCGCTATCACGAGCTCATTCATACCGACCTCAATCATACTGACTCCTTATTCATATCTATCTTGCTCTATATGAAATAGAGCAAGTAATCGACTTTCAATCTCCCTCAGAAAAAAATTCGTTCGTCCTGAGCTTGTCGAAGGATGGGTGGATTTTAGCTGATTATTTTCTGTTGTTCATCTTAAATTTATGGAAAGATTATGCACCTTCCCGAAACAGCGCGGCGACCCAAGGTTGGGGGTTGGACGTCTCAAGTTTTTAAAGCATACAGCCCACCATCCTATGATGTGCTGTGGTCAGCAATAGTTCAGCAGCAGCGCTGGATACCGCTCCACTTTTGCCGTTGCTGGTACAGGAAAAAATCTTTGCGCACCAGCGGCGTAGTGTCAGGAAAACGGGTGGCATGTTGTGCGATATAGCGTTCGTAAGCATCATCCCCACTCAATTCACGTATAGCGCGCCATATATATGACAATAACGGGAGCGGTTTGATACAGGTTTCGTTTGCTTTGAGAGTATCGCTTTGCGCGATGTCCCAATTTATATCCTGGACAGCATCAAATACAGGCAAACTAGAATCATTTACCGCAGATAATAATTCATGCGTGCTTCTTTCAGTTAATCCGGTGCTCATGCTTTCTCCATTCGAGTCAACTGGTGCGACACCTCAGATAACGGAGGTACCGGCTTGCCCTTCAGATAGCGGGCGCAGACACGCAGCATGTCGAACACGATCAACCACAGCATGCAGACAAAAAACAAGATCAGCACTGCATCAAGGCGCTGGTTGAAGATGAGCTGTGGTGCAGTGGCTGCTTTTTCTGGAGAAAGAAGACCCAATGCGAGTTTTGTGGCCAGGTCATCGGCTGCAGCGAGGAAGCCGATACGCACATCTGGGCTGGTGATCTTTTCCCATGCTGCACTGCTGGTAATAATAATCAGCCAGGCAAGCGGCAAGGCAGTGATCCAGACATGTTTCAGCTTGTCGGACTTGACCAGGATGCCAGTGGCGACACACAGCGCGATGGCGGCCAGAATTTGATTTGAGATGCCAAACAGCGGCCACAGAATGTTGACACCGCCATTGGGATCAATCACGCCAATATATAGAAAATAGCCCCAGGCAGCCACGACGATGCCGCTACTCAGCAATACCGAGGGATACCATGAGGTGCGGCCCAATGGTTCCCAGATATTGCCCAGCATGTCTTGCAACATGAAGCGGCCGACGCGCGTACCTGCATCCAGCGTTGTGAGAATGAAGATGGCCTCAAACATGATAGCGAAGTGATACCACATAGCCAGCATGCCTTGACCAAAAGCACTGCCGAAAATACTGGCCATGCCAACCGCCAGCGAGGGCGCGCCGCCAGTGCGTGCAAAGAGGGTAGCTTCACCCATCTGCTGCGCCAGCAAATTCATCTGCGCCACCGTAACCGGAAAGCCCCAGCTGGAAATTTTTGCCACTGCATCTGCCGCCTCTTTGCCAACTACGCCCGCAGGGGAATTGATGGCAAAGAACACGCCGGGGTCTAACACCGTAGCTGCAATGATCGCCATTATTGCAACGAAAGACTCCAGCGCCATGCCGCCGAAGCCGATCATGCGGATGTCGCGCTCATTGCTGAGCAGCTTGGGCGTAGTGCCGGAGGCGATCAGTGCGTGAAAGCCGGAGATTGCGCCACAAGCGATGGTGATAAACACGAAAGGAAATAACTTGCCTCCAAAAATAGGACCGGTTCCGTCAATAAACTGAGTGAATGCGGGCATTTTTATGCTCGGCTGCATCCATACAATGGCCAGCATCAACAGGATGATCGTACCGAGTTTCATGTAGGTAGACAGGTAATCGCGTGGCGCGAGCAGCAGCCATACCGGCAGGATAGCGGCTGCAAAACCGTAAGCAATTACCACCCAGGCTAACGGTAGGCCGGGATGATCAAAAAGCTCGCGTAAGCCCGGCTGGTGCTCAATCCATCCACCACCCGCCACAGCCAACAGTAACAGGATGACGCCGAGCAACGAACCTTCAAGCACTCGGCCCGGGCGGATAGAACGCATGTACAGGCCCACCAACATAGCGATGGGAATAGTGGCAGCCACGGTGGAGGTAGCCCAGGGACTATGCTTCATGGCATTGACCACTACCAAGCCCAGCACCGCGATGAGGATAATCATGATAAACAGCGTGGTGGTTAGCGCGGCAATACCACCGATAGCACCCAGTTCGTCTCGCGCCATTTGACCCAAGCTACGGCCATTACGACGAGTGGAATAAAACAATGTGACCATGTCCTGCACACAGCCGCCGAATACTGCGCCAATCAATATCCACAGCGTACCTGGCAAGTAACCAAACTGGGCAGCCAGAGTCGGCCCGACCAGAGGCCCTGGCCCCGCAATGGCGGCGAAATGGTGACCAAATACGATCCAGCGATTAGTTGGAATATAATCCCGTCCGTTATCGAGCCGCTCTGCGGGTGTGGCACGAGTCGGATCAATGAGCAGGACTTTGGTGGCAATCCATGTCGCATAAAAACGGTAAGCAATCGCATAGACGCACAGCGCGGCTGTGACAAACCATAGCGCGTTGATCGACTCTCCGCGATTCAGCGCTATACCGCCCAATGCAGCGGATCCAAGCAAGGCCACGGCAATCCAGACAAGGATGGCCACCAATGAATTTTTCATAGTAATTTTATGCAAAAAGGCAACAGCAAATTATGCCATGCCTCGCCACCAAGATGGTGTTACCGAAGATTATTATTTCTAATTTCCTGTTAAATTCAATTTGATAGCAACATATTCGGCCATTATTTTGATCGGCTTTAAACCGAACTCTTGAGCGCCCCCTTTGCCTGACTGACAAACACTGTCAGAATGTCAAAATAATTCATCGCGCAGGAGATTGCTATGAAAGCACCTATCCGCATCGCCGTCACTGGTGCTGCTGGTCAGATCAGTTACAGTTTGTTGTTTCGCATCGCCAATGGCGATATGCTGAAACACGAACAGCCCATCATCCTGCAACTGCTGGACATACCACAAGCACAACAAACGTTGCGTGGGGTGGCGATGGAGTTGGAAGACTGCGTATTTCCGATGTTGCAGCAGGTTATCGTTACCGATGACCCCAAGGTCGCCTTTCGCGATGCAGAAATTGTCCTGCTAATTGGCGCGCGGCCGCGTAGCAAGGGCATGGAACGCAATGATCTGATCGAGATTAACGCTGGAACCTTCGCCGAACAGGGCAAGATTCTCAATGCATACGCCGCACCACATGTCAAAATTTTAGTGGTAGGCAACCCGGCCAACACCAACGCACTCATTGTCATACGTAACGCACCTGACCTCAACCCGAAGAATGTCAGCTCCATGATGCGGCTTGATCACAACCGCGCCATCGCCCAGGTAGCGCGCAAGCTTTCCCAACCCATAGGCAACATCAAAAAAATGGTGGTATGGGGCAACCATTCCGACACACAATATCCCGATCTGTCGCATGCCGAAATACAAGGACGTAAAATTCTCGACATTTTGCCGGACCATAATTGGATTGAAAGCGAATTTATTCCCACCGTGCAGAAACGCGGAACGGTGGTGATCGAAACGCGCGGCTTGAGTAGCGCTGCCAGTGCTGCCAACGCAGTCATCGGCCATATGCATGATTGGATACTTGGCTCGCACCATGATGACTGGGTCACCATGAGCGTGCTATCGGATGGAAGTTACGATATACCAGCAGGCGTAGTGTACGGTTTTCCGGTCACTTGCCAGAACGGCGACTATCAAATTGTGCAGAATCTGCCCATAAGTGAATTCGGCCGCCGACATATGCTGGAAAGTTATCGTGAATTACTGAAAGAAAGTGAGCAAATAAAACATCTACTAGGTTAAATATCAAGAATAATTCATTTTCCTGTTTTGACTTTCAACCCCCACCATCAAAGTACTACGGCCAGCATACCGAATATTTTTTGCCGGCACACGCAATCACGATGTCAGTCGAAACATTATGCCATCACTTGAATTACCCAACATGGCGCGGGTTCATGATGATGATTTTTTATTTATGAGGCACTATTTCCAGCCTGACCGGACTCGCTCTGGAAGATGTACTCGCCTCCAAAGGACTTAAAGATGAACAATATGATTAGTGTATGGCGTAGCATCTGGGCTTTCTTCATGCTGATTTTTGTAATCATAGCGATTTTTGTGCTTATCGGCGTGCTCGGCCTTATTCTTTTTCCGTCACATTGGCTCTCTTGAGGTCTATTTGTTGATGACCAACCATGCATTTATAAAATAACGCAAAATCATATCCAGTCCTATTTCAACACTGGATTCCCATTGATAAATATCTCAAACTCTTTAACTGGCAGCGGACGGCTAAAGTAATAGCCTTGGATCTCATCGCAACCTCGGACACGCAAGAAATCCAGTTGTTCCAACGTTTCCACTCCTTCGGCGATGACCTGTAATTTGAACTGGTGGCCCAGACTAATGATGGAACGCACGATAGCCGCATCATTTTCATCAGCAGCGACATCGCGTACGAAAGATTGATCCACCTTCAACCGGTCGAGCGGCATTTTCTTCAAGTAACTAAGGCTGGAATAACCAGTGCCGAAATCATCTATGGACAATTGCACTCCCAGCTCATTCATCTGATCCAGGAAAGCCATTGTCGCTTGAGCCTCGTTCATCATGACGCCTTCGGTAATTTCCAACTCCAAGTCCTTTGGATGTAGCCCCGTTTCTTCCAGGACAGCGATAATCATTTGTGCCAGTTGAGGCTGACGCAGTTGGCTAATGGATAAATTTATGGATATCGGGAATATGGGCATCCCTTGCCGCCTCCATTCGGCCAATTGCGCGCAAGCCGTACGCAGCACCCATTCGCCTATCGGTATAATCTGCCCGGTCTCTTCAGCCACTGGAATAAATTCGGCTGGCGGAACAAAGCCCTTGTCTGGATGTTTCCAGCGTAGCAATGCCTCCGCACCGCACACCATTCCGCTGATCAAGTTTGCCTGCGGCTGATAATGCAATGAAAACTCATTGCGCTCCAACGCCAAGCGCATATCATTTTCCATGGAAAACAATTGATGGGCACGGAAATTCATTTCCGGTTCAAAAAACAGGAAGTTGCTGCGACCCTCAGCTTTTACACGATACATCGCCACATCAGCATGCTTGATCAACGTATTGATTTCGTCTTCACTATCCGCATTATCAGGATAAATACTGATGCCAATGCTGGCATGAGTGGCTATTTGTAGCGTACCGACATCACAAGGAGTAGTCAGTTCCTTGAGTATCTTTACAGCCACACGTGCCGCGCCCTTTGCATCAGTCTCACGCAGTAATACGATAAATTCGTCGCCACTAATACGTGACACGGTATCGACTTCACGCACACATTCCTGCAAACGTAGCGCCACTACCTGCAATAATTGGTCGCCCACCGCATGCCCCATCGAATCGTTTACATACTTAAAGCGATCAAGGTCGATGTATAGCAGTGCAAATTTCTGCTTGTCGCGATGTGATTCAGCGATCAACTGTCCGAGACGGTCATGCAGCAGGGTGCGGTTTGGCAGACCGGTCAATACATCGTAGTAGGCAAGGGACTGGATGTGCTGCTCGGATTCCTTGCGTTTGGTGGTGTCAACCCTTACCGAAAGGTAACGAACAATCTGCCCGTTCGCATCTTTAAGCGGCACGATAGCGCTATCCACCCAATACAGTGCGCCGCTTTTTGCGCGGTTACAAATCTCACCGCGCCAGATGTCACCACGGGTGATGATAGCCCACATCTCAACGAAAAAAGCGCTTGGATGTATCCCGGAATTAACGATACGGTGATCATGGCCGAGTAGATCATCCCGGCTGTAGCCGCTGATTTCACAAAACTTATCATTGGCTTGAATGATGCGCCCGGAAGGGTCGGTGACGGAAACGAGGGCGTGCTGGTCAATGGCCTGGATATAGCTGATTAACTCTGCTGAACTCCGCTCGGCGGCTTCTTTGGCACTCAGCAGCAAGCTTTGAGTTTCCTTGCGTGCTGTGATGTCGTGAATGAAAGCGCAGAACTCATATTTATCTTTCTGCTTGACCGGAGATATCGCCAGTTCGATGGCAAATTGATGGCCATCGCGATGCAAGCCTGCTATCTCTATACGCTTATTCAGTGCAGGTCCCTCGCCAGAAACCAGAAAATGTTTCAAGCCCTGAATATGCGCATTACGATACTGCGGTGGGATGATCATATCGTGCAACATGTATCCAATGGTTTCTTCCCGGGTCCAGCCAAAAATCTTTTCTGCCTGACCATTCCAGCCGGTGAGAATGCCCTCGGAATTCATTAACACCACGGCGTCCGGAGCAGCTTCAATAATGGTGCGCAATCTCGTATCGATCTCGACCAGCTCCATTTCCTCCAGCTTTTTGCTGGTCACATCCTGAACCACACCCAACATCTTCAGCGGACTTCCATCTGTATCGCGTATCACACCGCCATGCTGATGTAACCAGCGTACCGCGCCATCCGGCCAAATAACCCGGTGCTCTATGTCGTATCGAGTGCTTTCTTCAACGCAGGCATTCATGGCCTTGATCAGGCACTGACGGTCATCAGGATGTATGTTGCTCAGGAAATCTTCATACGTACCATTCTGCTTTCCTGCAGGGCAGGCCATAAGGACAGAAATTTGGTCGCACCAATACAGTTCGCTAGTGCGAATATCCCAATCCCAAGTGCCGATCTCGCCATACATCAAACTAAAGCGTAGGCGCTCCTCGCTCTCGATTAATCGTTCATTCATCTTCCGAGCAGTTCGCAGAGCGCGTTCCCGACCCTGCACCAGCAACCCTGTGAGTAGCCCCAGCAATATACTCATGGCCAAGCCAACCACGACGATGGATTGCGACTTTTCTTCGACCACTTGCGCCTCAAAACCGGGGAGAGAGTTAATAGCCATTGTCCAGGTGTGACCAGCAATTTCCAGGCGCTTGGGAGCATGAAAGAGCGAGTCCATCTTGATGCCGATTTTATTTGTGCTGTCGGCAGAATGCATTAGCGTCTTGCTCGATATTCCCTCGCCATCGTATATTTTTATGTCGATGTCAGGAGCACGTGCACCGAGAATGCCACACATAAGATCATCCATACGAAACAGAGCAGAGACCCAGCCCACAAGATTTGCGCGGCGCTGAGCCAAGGTGGTATATGGCGCACCATTTTTGTAAATTGGCAAATACATCAGAAAACCAGCCTGCGCGTTCTCGCTATGTTCCTGTATCAGTTTCGTCTTGCCAGTGATAACGGCTTTATTGTTGTCACGAGATTGCTCCATTGCGACACGCCGTACCGGATCGGAATACATGTCATAACCAAAACGGTGTCGATTATCCTCTGAGAGTGGCTCGATGAAGATGATGGAGGTGGTTATGTCCCGCTTCCCATCAGGACTAATGGGGTATGCGGGGATGCGTTCCTTGTGGATGGTGGCAGTGCGTTTGTCTTGCTTTGCCGCAGGTACGATCAGCGAAAACCCCACGCCTTGTATACCTGGTAGGCTTTCTACAATATGTTGAGCGACGATATAGGCATGAAATTCGTCGCGTTTTACGTTACTGGAAGCGGCAAATAAACCTTGTACGCCCCGTAGCGCTTGTTCATAAGATTGCATGCGTTGTTCAATGCGGTTACTGACATCGAGCAAACGGGAATTGAAATCATTTTGCAATTTTCGGACAGATTCGTCGTGTGCACTCCTCCACAACTGATAGGTTAAAGCCAAAGAAACAACCACTACCAACCATGGTAGAAATCGGACAACAGAAGGCCATGGCCGTAGCGGCTGATGGGGATTAATGCGTGATGCAGTGAATGGGGTCGCCACGTTAATAATTTAGCCTCACACTTTCGTATGAAAACTCCATAATTGTATGTGTAACGGAACATGGTTATTCTGAGATGCCTCTAAACATTCTTTTTTGCATCTCATTAATAATCATCCCGAATATTGTATTACGACAATCTGTAGCAATACTTTATGGCACTCCAGGGTTTCCTGAGTGAGTATGTAATTCCGTCTTTTATCTGGCCATACAGGACGCAATGTGATTCAGGGCACCTCAAAATTCAGGTTTCATCTTCCCCACTGCATTGCGTTACTTGAAAATATTTGAATATCAGGTAGACACTTGCAAAACTTTGAGCTTTCAGCGGTGACAAAAATATCCCGGCATGCCGGGATATTTTTATTGATTTAAATCATGTAGTAACTTAGTGCTGCAGCGCCTTTATTATATCTTCGACTACTTTTTTTGCATCACCAAACACCATCATGGTTTTGTCTAAATAGAACAAATCGTTATCCAGTCCGGCATAACCGACCGCCATACTGCGCTTGACCACCAGAATAGTGCGCGCCTTATGCGCATCAATGATCGGCATGCCATAAATAGGACAGTTCGGATCGGTCTTGGCTGCAGGATTCACCACGTCATTGGCTCCGATGACCAGCACTACATCAGTATCGGCAAATTCGTTATTAATCTCTTCCATTTCAAGCACTTGATCGTAAGGAACTTCAGCCTCAGCCAGCAACACGTTCATATGCCCCGGCATACGTCCGGCTACGGGGTGAATGGCATAACGCACTTTGACGCCCTTCTCGATCAAGTGATTAGACATTTCGTTGATTGCATGTTGTGCCCGCGCCACCGCCAGACCATAACCTGGCACGATGATGACGCTATCCGCATTGCCCATCAGGAACGCAGCGTCATCCGCACTACCGCTACGCACCGGTCGCTGTTCGGTCTCGCCAGCCCCCCCTGCTACGCCGTCACCGCCGCCAAAGCCGCCCAGAATCACATTGAAAAAGGAGCGGTTCATCGCCTTGCACATGATGTAAGAGAGAATCGCTCCAGAGCTTCCAACTAACGAACCGGCAATAATCAGCATATTATTATTCAGGGTAAAGCCAATGCCCGCCGCCGCCCACCCGGAATAGGAGTTAAGCATGGATACCACTACTGGCATGTCCGCCCCGCCAATCGGCAAAATCAGCAATACTCCCAGCGTCAGCGCCAAAGCAATCATGATCAGGAATGGCGTCCAGCTTTCCGTAAAAATGAACATGATGCCGAAGGCGATCATCACAACGCCCAAAAGCAGGTTAAACCAGTGCTGCCCAGCAAAATGCAGCGGCTTGCTGCCGAGCTTGCCGGACAGTTTTCCGAAAGCGATGATGGAACCGGTGAATGTAATCGCACCAACAAACGTGCCGATGAATAACTCAATAAGGTTGCTGGCATGCAGCGGTGAGATGCCGTAAGCGACTGGATTATAAAACGCGGACATGGCGACCAGCACCGCCGCCAGACCGACCAGCGAGTGCATTGCCGCCACCAATTCCGGCATGGCAGTCATTTGAATGCGCCGGGCGACCACCGCACCTACCGCTCCGCCCACGATGATGGCGAGCACAATATAAATCAGGTTCTGAGTGACAGTCAGTGTGGTGAGCACCGCAATGGCCATGCCGATCATGCCAAACATGTTTCCGCGCCGTGCGGAAATTGGAGAACTCAAGCCTTTCAGCGCCAGAATGAACAGAACTGCGGCGATCAGATAGGCTAATGCAACAAAATTTGCCGACATAATTTTTCCTTGATTATTTTTTTGTAACTGCCTTACCCCGCAAGCCAGGTGAAGCATAGTGATGCTCAACAAAAAAGTGGGGAGCCACACACAAATTAATGACTGATATCGCTCCGCTGCACCTCTTCGCGCCTGAACATCGGCGTTCTGGCTTATTTACTTTTCTTTTTGAACATGCTCAGCATGCGCTGCGTCACCAGAAAACCACCGAATACATTAACTGCCGCCAGCATCACTGCGACTAACCCCATTATCGTGCCGGCGTCGAGTTGCTCAGGCCCCGCCGCCAGCATGGCACCGACGATGATAATGCCGCTGATGGCGTTAGTCACTGCCATTAGCGGCGTATGGAGCGCAGGCGTGACATTCCATACCACGTGATAGCCGACCACCACAGCCAGCACGAATACGGTCAGATTGATAATTACAGGATCAATTGCACTACTCATTTCAAAACTCCCATGTTGAGATTGGCAAACCTTAACTTTGCCCGGTTCTTTATAAGAGGAAAGGATTAATATATTCAGGGCGCCTCTAAAAATTCAAGTTTCTAGGCAAGACAAGGCACGAGTAAAAAATTTGAGCGCGGCATATAGTTTATATGTAAGCGATAATTTTTTTCGAGTAACGCCGTATTGTGACGAAAATTGGATTTTTAGAGGTGCCCTTATTTAATAACCACTTCTCCGTCAATACACAACAACGATCCGGCGATAATGTCGTCAGCACGGTTGATGTTCATCTGTCCGCCGCTTTTGGGGTCGCATAGTAAATTCAGGAAATTCAACAAATTGCGTGCATATAAAGCACTGGCATCGGTAGCCACCAAAGCAGGCAGGTTGTCTTCACCCACCAGCGTGATGCCATGCTTGACCACCGTCTTCCCTAACTCGGACAACGGGCAATTGCCGCCTGCCTCAACAGCCATATCCACGATCACGGAACCCGGCTTCATGGATTTGACCATATCTTCAGTTACCAGCACGGGTGCAGGTCTACCCGGAATCAATGCAGTGGTAATGACAATATCGGCTTGTGCCACGCGTTTGGCAACCTCCGCCCTCTGACGTTCCATCCAACTGGCTGGCATGGAGCGGGCATAACCGCCAACGCCTTGGGCAATCTCCCGCTCCTCATCAGTTTCATAAGGCACATCAATGAACTTGGCGCCCAGAGACTCCACTTGCTCTTTCACTGCAGGACGGACATCGGAGGCTTCAATCACCGCACCCATACGTTTGGCCGTAGCGATAGCCTGCAAACCAGCAACGCCCACGCCTAATATCACCACGCGCGCAGCCTTCACCGTTCCGGCAGCCGTCATCAACATCGGCATAAACCGTTTATACAAATTAGCCGCCACCAGCACCGCCTTATATCCGGCAATATTGGCTTGCGAGGACAGAACATCCATAGCTTGCGCGCGTGACGTGCGCGGCAGTTTTTCCATGGAAAAAGCGGTAATGCCCTGCTTGGCATAAGCTGCAACCAAGTCCGCCTGAAAAGGTGAAAGCAAGCCGATTAACACGGTTTTGGCGGCCAGCTTTGCCAGCTCGTCTTCAGTTGGGGCTTTCACCTTAAGCATGATCTCCGCCTGAGCATACACTTCCGCAGCGCTAGCCAAGGTGGCACCTGCCGCCTGATAGTCGGCATCGGGAATGCTCGCTCCTGCTCCCGCACCCTGCTGCACCATGACTGCATGGCCGGCGGCCAGCATTTTTTTCACCGTTTCTGGCGTTGCCGCGACACGTGTTTCACCTGCGCGCGTTTCCGTAGGAATGCCTATACGCATGAAACATCTCCCATTTTAAAAAGGCCCGAGTATGCCGGGCAGAAATAACTATTCAAATCACGCAAACATAATTGAATAATTTTATCATCAAGATGTGCTTGTCACCGTGCCATCTCGTTCGAGGCAATGTGCTATCCATTGCGCGGTCAATTTTTCCTGCACGGTATTTTGCTTGAGCCGTGCATTCAAACCGGGGAAATTTACGCAGTCCAGTCTCTGATCCTGGTTGAAACAGGAAAACACATAAGTCTTTTCCCCGGTCGCAATATCGAAGTGCTCCTGAATGCACTGGCCGCAAATCTCTTTCATCATGCATTGCATTGGCGAATTGATGGAACCAAAGGCGTGGTGATCCGGTTTCATATAGGGTTTCAGCTCGCCATGACGGGCTGCCGCAACGGCGGCCATCATCCTGTCTGAACCAATCGCTATGATGCGGTCGACCTGATTCACCGCGATGCCTGGCTGTCCCAATTCGCCGCTGGCGTAGGCTTTGATGGCCTGCACGATGTTGCCTACATATGTTCGGTCTTGGGGACGATCCGGTATGAATCCGGGCGCTTCGTCGCTGCACCAAATCACCACATCAGCGGCCATTTCGATGTCTTCCACCTTGTAACGGTCTATCATTTTTTTGTAGCCGGCAAAATATAGAACTTTAGAGCCGGCGCTGCGGAATGCCTTGCCGATGGAAAACAGTACGGCGTTGCCTAAGCCCCCACCAGCCAGCAACACTATTTCCCCCGGAGCAATTTCAGTGGGCGTACCCGTTGGCCCCATCAGCACTACCGATTCACCGGGCTTCAGCTCGGCACATAACTGCGACGAACCGCCCATTTCCAGCACGATGGTAGAGAGCAAGCCTTGCTCGGCATCAACCCAAGCGCCGGTCAAGGCTAAACCTTCCATGACCATACGCGTACCCTCGACTTGTGCGGCATGAGTCTCGTAATTCTGCAGACGATAAAATTGCCCCGGCTGAAAGCTGCGCGCCGCGGCAGGGGCTTTGACAATCACCTCTACAATATTGGGGGTCAGACGTACCACTTTATGTATGGTGGCGCGCAGATCGTTGCCCAGACGTGCAAGAAATTCCTGATTATTCACTTTAGCTGCGGCGGCAAGCTGTGACAGCACCTTGCTCAGCACCGGATAACCCTGCTTCGCACTGCCCATGGCCTTGACCACGTTACCGGAATAAGAAGGATGCAAGTCACCGAAAAAGCTGACGAAACGACCATCATGGTATTTGTACTGAAGCACTTGTGCCTTGGCCGGCTTGGCATTGCTACGCTCCGGCCTGACTGGTCGCCCCTGTTCGTCACATGCCTGGAAATAACGGCCATCAAGCTTGAACTGTTCCGGAAACTCGCGTGCCAGCACTGTGTTCGGTTGGGTGCCCGCAGCCACAAAAATAGTACGTGCCGGCAGATGTATTTGCCCGGCTTTCTGCCAGGCTCCCTCGGCATCCAATACCTGATTCATCACCACCATGGCAGTCGCATCGCCATTCGCATCCACCTCTACACGCACCGGGGTCAAACCTTCGGCAAAATAAATGCCTTCCTCCAGAGCCTTTTCCACTTCCTCATGATTGAGGGTATATGAAGGGCTGTCGATCAGGCGCTTGCGATAGGCCAAAGTGACGCCCCCCCATGACTTGATAAGCTGAAGGATATTGGGGTTACGTCCTTCGACCGAGGCCGTGGCCCGCTCCGCGCGTATAGCCCGAGCATGACTCAAAAATTCATCGCCAATAATTGCTTCAGCCGCCGACCACATGCTGCGCAATGCCGCCTCACCCTTTTCCGCTACCAGCGTTTCATAGCGGCAAAGAAATTTCTCAACTTGCACCGGATAATAGGCGAGCGATTCAGTGGCTGTATCAATGGCAGTCAAGCCACCGCCGATTACCACAACTGGCAAGCGAACTTGCATGTTAGCGATGGAGTCAGGCTTGGCGGCACCTGTCAATTGCAACGCCATAAGAAAATCCGACGCAGTGCGAACACCACATGCCATGCCGTTTGGTATATCGAGCAATGTCGGACGGCCAGCGCCAGCAGCCAGTGCAATATGATCGAAGCCCAGCTCAAAAGCACTTTCGGCAGTAATGGTTCCACCAAAACGCACGCCGCCGAATAGCGCGAACTGTGCTCGCCGCTCAAGCAGCAGGCGAATGATTTTGAGAAAATTCTTATCCCATCGAACCGTAATACCGTACTCGGCCACCCCGCCAAAACCGGCCATAATCCTGTTATCCAGCGGCTCCTTCAATGTGCTTGCATCGTAGATCGGGCTAAATGCCACTCGATTGCCACCTGCATCCACGCCGGATAAATCGCCCGGCAAGGGCTCGATTTTCAACCCGTCAACACCGGCAACAATATGACCATCGTTCATCAAATGATGTGCCAGCGTAAAGCCGGCGGGACCCATACCGACCACCAGCACGCGTTTACCGGAGGCGGCTCGCGGATAGGGGCGACGAATATTGAGCGGATTCCAGCGGGTGAGCAGGCTGTAAATTTCAAAGCCCCACGGCAATTCAAGAACGTCCTTCAATGACCGGGTTTCAGCCTGTGGAATATTTACCGACTCCTGCTTTTGATAAATGCAGGATTTCATGCAGTCATTGCAAATGCGATGACCGGTTGCAGCACACATCGGATTGTCTACGACAATGACTGCCAAGGCGCCCAATGCCAGACCGGAAGCTTTAACTTGATGGAATTCTGAAATTTTCTCATCCACAGGGCAGCCCGCCAGCGGAATGCCAAAAGTGCTTTTCTTGAATGGCGGTGGAGCGCCATCAACCCCGGCTTTTTCCCGCATACCGACCGAGCAGGAATCCTTGCCTTGCTCATGGCACCAAATGCAGTAATTCGCTTCACCCAGGGCGCCCGCCAAGTCCGTACCCTTATCTGTCAGGGCAAAACCTTCGCGATGGCGGAGATGGCTATCCGCGAGACGATGCGCAGTGTAGGAAACATTTTCTACTGGAATGATAGGCACCAGGCGCTGTAAGTCGAGCTTGGCAGGAATCTTGAACAACACACCCTGCCCGTGGCGTTTTTTACCAGCCGTGGTCAGCACCGCCCACGCCGCGTAACGCATGGCAGTATCAAGTTTATCGATATTTTCTGCCTCGGCATCGAGCCAGCCGTTAACTTTACGGGCAAAAAGCAATTCGCTCATTTCACTGGTGGTGTCGCCGAAAGCCTGCAACAAAACGGTTCTGAGGTCGTCGCCATCAAAAGCCGCAGCATCCGCCGCCTTATATTTCTGTACTGCCTTACGCTGCACAAAAATCCGTTTGCAGTGAAACAGCGGAGCCAGCTCATGGTGTCGTTCTGCCAACTCGCGTAGCGCAATCTGAATATCGAATAATTGACCCAGAAAATCTTCCAGATACGGAGCCAGATTAATAATGAGCTGCGATTCTTCCAGATGCGTCATTTGGTCCGGTGCATTACGCGCCGCCGCCAACCTTTCCGCCAGCAATGGTTCGCTTTCAGCAAGTTCGGCCAGGAAACAAGCGTCGATGTGGGGTAACCCATCGCAGCTATAGAGATCTTCAAATTTCATTCCGAATCCCAGTTTCAAAACTGGGGGTGGAGCGACTCCACTATCAGTACTACGTTGCTGAGAATTCAAGCTTTCCATGCAGTGCAAACTCCTAAGTTTATCATGCGCTGTGAATTTAAAACCGGGATGTCATACACCCAACTGCAAGCCGGATATCTTGCTTACATACGGGCAAAAATTCTGCGCTCCAGACCCTAACATATTAAAAAACCCGGCTATACCGGGCAATAAAAATTTTATTAACTTGGGATTATACGATTTTATCTCCGCCACCGCACTGCCATAGCATGAAAAAGTTATAATTCGGCACCCGCAACCTGAATCATTTATATGTCCACCATACAACTCTTACCTGATCTGCTCATCAACCAAATCGCCGCTGGCGAAGTTATCGAACGTCCAGCTGCCGCGCTTAAGGAAATGCTGGAAAACAGCCTGGATGCAGGTGCCACCGACATAATCGTGCAACTGGAAGGCGGCGGCGTGAAGTTGCTGCGTGTGCGCGACAATGGCAGTGGCATCGCGCCAGAAGAGTTGACGCTCGCCCTGATGCGCCATGCGACCAGCAAAATTGCCTCACTTGCCGACTTGCAGCGCGTCGCCAGCATGGGCTTTCGCGGCGAAGCTTTGGCCAGCATGGCGGCAGTGGCGCAGGTAACGCTTACCAGCCGCCAGACGGAAGGCCCGCATGCCTGGCAGATTCAATCCGGGGATGGCACGCAGAGCGAGGTTATTCCTGCAGCACACACCCAAGGCACCAGCGTGGAAATTCGAGAGCTGTATTTCAACACCCCGGCGCGGCGCAAATTTCTCAAGTCCGAAGCCACCGAGCTCGCTTATTGTGAGGAAACCTTCAAGCGCATCGCACTGTCTCGCCCGGATGTTGCATTCAGCCTGCAGCACCACAACCGCATGATGTGGCAATTACCCACGCTACCGCGCTCAGACCATGCAGATGCATTGCCAAAACGCATCGAAGCCATACTAGGCAAAGAATTCGCGCAGAGCGCGGTGCTTATCTCACGCAAAGCTGCCGGATTGCATTTATACGGCATGGCTTCTCTGCCCGCTTATTCGAAAGCATCACGCGATGCTCAATATTTTTTTGTGAATGGACGTTTTATCCGCGACAAGATTGTCGCCCACGCCATCCGACAAGCCTATCAGGATATTCTTCATCACCAGCGCCATCCCGCCTTTGCGCTGTTTCTCGATATGCCGCCAGAATTGGTAGATGTAAATGTGCATCCGGCCAAGAGCGAAGTCCGCTTTCGTGAGAGCCAGGCCATTCATCAATTCGTGTTCCATACGCTGCAACAAGTGTTGAGCACGCCCGTGGCTTTGGCAGAAAATGCGTCCGACTTATCGAATCGACTAGCCCAGGTTTCATCCGTGCAACGAACCATGTCGATGCAGCAGCCTATGCAATTGCACATGGCATCACAGCCGCTGGCTTTTTACGATGCTCTTTTTGGAAAGAAAGAAATCAGAGAAGGCGATGAGGAAAAGTTCAATGACGCGCCTTTTTCAAACACTCAATCTCACTCTCAATCTTCCCCATCGGAAACTGAAATTCCACCACTCGGCTTTGCCCTGGCACAGCTGGCCGGTATCTACATACTGTCGCAAAACGTACATGGGCTGGTGGTGGTGGACATGCACGCCGCCCACGAGCGTATCGTATATGAAAGACTTAAAACAGCACTTGACCGGCAACAAATCCCCATGCAACCGCTACTAATCCCAGTGTGCTTTGCGGCCGAAGCATTGGACATTGCCACAGCCGAAGAAGAACACGCCGCCATGGCCCAACTCGGTTTTGATATCGCTCCCTTGTCGCCGACAACTCTGGCAGTGCGGGCCATGCCTGCCATGCTTAAACAAACTCATGCCGAAGCTGCCGCGCGTGATGTATTGCACGAAATGCGTGAATACGGAGCCACTCGAGTGCTGACCGAACGACGCAACGAACTGCTGTCCACGCTGGCCTGCCATTCTGCAGTGCGCGCCAATCAAATTCTGACCGTGCCTGAGATGAATAATATCCTGCGTGAGATGGAACGTACGGAACGCTCCGGCCAGTGCAATCATGGTCGTCCGACGTGGTTTCAAATGAGTATTGCAGAATTGGATACGCTGTTCATGCGGGGAAAATGAACACACTGCCTCCCGCTATTTTCCTTATGGGCCCTACCGCCAGCGGAAAAACCCAGGTGGCTGTTGAACTGGCACAGCAGCTGCCGGTAGAAATCATTAGCGTTGATTCCGCGCTGGTGTATCGGGATATGAATATCGGCACTGCCAAACCCGAGGCTGCCATCCTCGCTCGTGCGCCGCACCACCTGATCGACATACTTGACCCAACCGATGTCTATTCTGCCGCCGCTTTTCGCCATGACGCACTGCGCCTGATGAATGACATCACCCAGCGCGGACGCATTCCTTTGCTGGTGGGCGGCACCATGTTGTATTTCCGCGCCTTGCGCTTTGGTCTGAATGAGCTACCGCAGGCCGACTCCAACGTGCGTGCCGCTTTGGACGAACAATCCGTGCGGATCGGTTGGCCGGGACTTCATGCCGAATTGGCCCAGGTAGACCCGGAAACGGCTGCACTGCTAAAGCCAAACGATGCGCAGCGTATCCAGCGTGCGCTGGAAGTTTATCAACTCTCCGGACAGCCGATGTCCGCGCTGTTCAAGCAGCAAAACAAATATCCGCTGCCTTATGACGTCATGCAGATTGCGCTCATTCCGAGTGATCGCAGCAAGCTGCATGCACGTATCGCCACGCGATTTGCTGCCATGCTTGAGCTTGGCTTGATGGAGGAATTGCTTGCACTTAAAGAAAAATATTCGTTGCATCCCGACCTGCCCTCCATGCGCTGCGTAGGCTATCGTCAAGCATGGCAATTTCTCGCCGGAGAAATAAATGAAACAGAGCTATTGGACAAAGGCATCTTCGCCACGCGCCAACTAGCTAAGCGCCAGCTTACCTGGCTGCGTGGCATGACTGAAATCATCGAATTTGATTGCTTGGCCCACAATCTTGCGCAGCAAGTACTTGCCGCCGTGCGTCAGCACCACAATATCCGACCTACAGAGTGAGTGAAGGATTTTGCATTGAAAAAATCAGGGACGTGGCTTGTCAGGTGTGTATAGGTCTTACCCTTGCACACCGATCATAACCTTCACTTCTTCCGGGTGCATGTGCAAGAGTTTGCCGATGTCAGTATAGTCATCGGGCAGAGCCGCATCGGCCCAGCCATTGGCAGAATGGCGCGCAAGATTGACGGCGAGCAAGACATTACGCACGCGCTGTTGATCGGCACACTTGACATCCATCAGTGCGATCAGCAGCTTGGGTAGTGACCATTTGAGTGCCAATGCAGATTGCAAATGAAACAATGTAAAGCCCAACACCTGTTCCTGCGCATCATTGCTGCGCAATGTTTTATCCTGTTGCTGCATGGCACGGATTTTCAGCATATCTACCGGCGCAAAACACCACATTAGCAGCTCGGCAATATCGAATAGCAACGCAGCCATCCGTACTTCCTCAAAATGCATGTCATACAAACGTACCGCCCAATCCACAGCGAAAGTGGACGCGCGGTTTGAACGGTGTATCACTCGCAATAAACAGCTCAAGGCATCCATCTGCCCGCTTAGCACTGTTTCCGCCAGCGGTTCTGCCGGCACTTTTTGATAAAACATATCGAGACCCAACATCATTAATGCTTGATCTACCTCCATCACCTCATGCTGTTGACTGGCATGTTTTTGCTGTTGCAAATGACGTAGCAGCTTGACGGTCATCATTGGATCGCCTCTGATGACCGAGGCAACACCCCGCGCACTAAGGGTTTGCTCATGTTGGCGCATTGCCGACAAATTGCGTGCGGTTTGTTTCAATACCGGAATATCAACTTGGCTGAGGAAATATACCCACTCAGCCAGCCCCAACGTTTTCTGATTTTGCATAACGCCTCCTTACCTTCACTAACCCATCGGATATCTCGACATCCCAGAGGAAATCTTTAGGAATCAGCGATGCCAATCCGGGCGGATTCAAAAATCAACCACAATAGTTAATCTCGGGTAATGACATCGTAAGGCTGGTATCGTAAATCGTAAATAACGAGGCATATTGTTTAGTAATTACCCTCTCCCTAACCCTCTCCTGTAAACGGGAGAGGGGACAATCACCCTCTCTCCCGCTTGCGGGAGAGAGTTGGAGAGAGGGTTTTCGCAATTAACAAGTCGTGACACTAGCGATCAAGGTCGCCCACCCGCACCTCCACCTGCGTGTTCAGCACCCATCCAGACCGCTCATCGCTGGTCTGCACATGTAGCCAGTCACCCAGATAGGCGTGAGCAGTTAGCGCGGAATCTTTTTTTAATGCCGCGAGCTTAACGGCACTGCCGAAAGGCTCTCGGCGCAGATTGATGTTGTTCTTGGCGCGTAACGGAATGGGGACATTGAAAGGTACCATCGCAGGGCGTGAATCTGCCGCCTTGCGAGTGCGGCTATCCCTCAGCATTTCGATAAATTCGTGTGTCTGCGCGGCGTGGTCCATGGCTGTGCCGTAGTTTCCTTTGGCGTAGGACGCCGCAGCAGCATCAAGGAGACGTTGTGCCTGCAGTGTTTGTTCAAGCGCTGTGATCGGGGATAACTTTAAACTTGCCATAGCCACTTCTGCTTCCGCGATAGACGAGGCAGCACCGGGCTGTGTGGCTAGCCGCCGTAACCTCACCTGATCGCGGGTAACTTGACTGGTAGTTTCCTGTAACGCCTTGGCCTGCTCCTGCTGACGAGCGTTCAGATTTCGGATCAACACTTCTTTTTCCGTCAACTGCTGCTGCAGACGTTCGATTTCACGCTGCTGACCTTCGCAAGGATCGTGCGGCGGGATTGGGGCTGCAACCGGAACAGGTTTCAGGAGGGAGCACCCCGTAATGTTCAAAACTGACAGAGCTATAACTGTTCCGCATAGCATTCGTCCCGCCCAAATCTTGAGCAAGCCACATAGTTTGTCTGATTTTGCCCACGATATTGCCACGTCATCACCCGCTATAGTTATGGCACATACCGTACCACACCGCACATTATCGTGCGGCCCAAATTACTTATCTCAATGAAGATCCAAAATTTGCTAACCTGAAGCTCGCTCAAACATGACCTGTACGGGCTTAAGTTTTATTACGCTAACTTATTGAATAAACCCTGATCGGGCGCAGATTTTGTCAAAGCTGCTTCCCGGATAATGCGGTTTATTTCATCCCGCATTGTCCGGTAATTCAGATAGTCGATGGGAATGGGAAAGATGGCATTATTGTGCACAAGCCGCAGAGATGGATAGGCATAAGCACCGAGCTGCTGAGATTGGCGAATCTCATGTTGCAGACCATCATCTAATTCCGGACTGATCAAATCCCGGCTAAATACCGCCACATCAAGTCCAATCTCTTGCGCACATCCTTGCAGCGTTTCCGGCAAGGATGGATTCAATGCTTTTTGATAATAGGCCCTATGAATGGCTCGCACCATTTCCGGTTCTGCATGTTGCTTTCTGGCAGCCAGAACGGCGCGGCAAGCCGGATAGGTTGAACGAATGGGCGTATTACGTGACCAGAAATCATAATTAAACGTTACGCCGGGCACTGTCTGCTCAATCCGCTGCCAGATCTGCTGAATGGTATGCCGCATACTCAGCGACATGGGTTCTGTCGTATCGGGCGCCAGTCCACCTGCTAAATAAATAATCGCAATATCCTCAGACAATTCGGCTTGCAGTGCAGCCCAGCTCCGACTAAACGCATAGCACCAACTGCACATCGGGTCGTGAATATAATAAAGACGGATTATGGGAAAAGAGGGGTTACCTGATTGGATAATTTTTCCCATTGCTTGAGTGGAATCCTTGCGGTTTGATATGTGCTGACAGCCATGAGTCTATCAGTTTTAGTTCTATATTTTTAAAGGCGACCTATCGTGCCAGCGGATCTTTTTCAGGATAGATCGCATCGTATGTCGATACAATCTGCAGGTCAGGCAGGACTAGCCGCTCGGCTTTATCTGCGTAATCCAGCCGACTGAGTATGTCCTTGATGATGTTGAGTCGTGCCAATTTCTTGTCGTCGGCATGTACAATCGTCCAAGGGGATATGGGGTTGTGGGTTTGTGCCAGCATTTCATCGCGTGCCAGACTGTATTGTTTCCATTTTTTGAGCGCTTGGTTGTCAAGTGCGCTGATTTTCCATTGTGTAAGCGGATCCAATCTGCGCTTATCCAAGCGTTTCTTCTGCTCGGGTTTGCTGATATCAAGGTAATACTTGAAGAGCTTAATGCCAGAGCAAACCAACATATGCTCGAACTTTGGCACTGACTCAATGAATTCCTTATATTCGGCATCGCTACAAAACCCCATTACCCGCTCGACACCTGCCCGGTTGTACCAACTGCGGTTGAACAGTACGAGTTCCTGAGCTACAGGCAGATATGGAACATAACGTTGAAAGTACCACGAACTAATATCTCGATCAGATGGTTTACCAAGGGCTACGATCCGTGTTTCACGCGGACTTAAATGCTGAACAATGCGCTTGATCGTGCCATCTTTGCCAGATGCATCCCGACCTTCAAAGATAATCAGTATTTTTTCGTTGTACTTTATGAAGTGTCGCTGCAGCTTAACAAGCTCAATCTGAAGTTTATGCAGACTATCCTCATAGGCTTTTTTGGATATCCCGGACGAAGCTTTACTCACATTTTTTTCATCGATTTCTTTGCTCATGGCTGGGTACCTATTCAGAGACTCTAGACAGACAACGGCATCAGTAGCGCAGATTCTACCAACACATCAATACCTGCTGCTGGCGATATTGCGCGTACAGGAATATTTTTCCCGTTACGCCACGCAGCTACCGCTTCATGCTTGAACTCGCCGACGACCAGAAATATCATTTGCCGGGTATATCGAGTCTGACTCTTAGGTCAGTAGATTTTATGGGGCTGGCGTCAACTTTCGAATGCCGCACGAATTGCTTCCAGTCTCTTTCTGTTCGTTCCAAAATCATTCTTGCCCAGGCGTGACGCAGAGCGCATGTTAATAACGCCAGCCTGTTCATCGAGCGCGAATTCTACGTCATCGGTGAATTTCAATAGCCAGCTCCGGAATTCGGCGTATAGATAAGTTGGCTCTACGGTAATCACTGTTGTGTTATTCATGCTGCGCACAATATTAGTCAGTTTGACAAAGGCGGTTTTGCCGTCACCTCGATATGTTATCGGGGCAATGATGTGGTAGTCGCTGTGCGGGTGCAGTGCCGCTTGGCTGGAGATGCTATTGGATGACTCTACAAGTGGTGCTTTTAGCTTGCCATCACGAAGGCCAAGATCGATCGGTCGTTTCCCATTGAATAAGCCAGCCTGTCCTGCAACGATAGTGGCTATTGGGAGAATAACGAACAGTAAGATGACGATCTTAAAAATAATTTTGGTCATAAAGTAGTCTATGTATGGTGTTTAGCTCAGCCCTGATCTGACAGTTACCGAATTTTTCGGGTGTCTGTCAGATTAAATTGGGTTTAGATTTTTTCCACTCCAAACCGGTTTCCCACAGAGTAACGTTTCCAACGGCGTTCTGCCATTACAAACCTTGCCCTGATGAGTTTTTTTATTATCGTAATAATTGAACCATTCAAGTTGAACTTTTAACTTTACAACAGCTGAACGCATACTCTGTGCTATGTTACTGTGTGAAATTGGTTCTGATTCAACTGGATGCTAAGGATGAATACAAGAGGCTTTCCCATTTCGTTACTTGCGGCGCTTCTTCTTGTGGGCTGTTCGCAAGTCCCTGCCTATGAAAAACCCCGGCCGCCCATCGCTTCAACCTTCCCGCGATCCACCCCGGCGGCTTCAGCAGGTGTCACAGTAGCAAACATTGGCTGGCAGACATACTTTGGCGACGAGAAACTCCGGGCGTTGATTTCAACCGCGCTTGCCAACAACCATGATCTCTTGCTGGCTGTGCGTCGGGTCGAAGAGGTGCGGGCACTCTATGGTATTCAACAGACAAATCGGCTGCCCACCATTAGCGGTAGTGCTTTCGGTAGCCGCTACGGGATTCCAGCTGGTGTGCTGCCCATCCAGCGCGATAGTGCATCAAACCAGATATTGTTGAATCAGTTCCAGGTAGGGCTGACTTCAAGCATATGGGAACTTGATTTCTGGGGCCGCCTGCGCAGTCTGGAGATTGCCGCGCTGGAGACTTACCTGGCCACCGACGAAGCGCGTCATGCCGTCCAATCCACTGTGATTGCACAGGTCTCGAGCAGCTATCTCATTGAACGCGAACTCGACGAACGCATCGAGCTCGCCGAACGAACAATCAAAACGCGACATCAATCCGTGCGCATCGCGCAAAGGCGCTTTGAGGTCGGTTCAGCTGCCCGCGTGGATGCCGTCCAGGCCGAAATCCTTCTCAGCCAGGCTCAAGCTGAATTGGCGGTGCTGCAACGCTTGCGCGAACAGAACCGCAATGCGCTTGAGTTTCTGGCTGGCAGTCCACTGCCGGCCGAGCATCGTTCGCTCAGCAGTATCGAGACCGGGTTTGTGCATCGCATCGACGCTGGCCTGCCTTCCGATCTGCTGATTCAGCGTCCGGATCTGCGGGCAGCCGAACGGCGGTTGAAGGCGGCTAATGCCAACATCGGCGCCGCCCGCGCGGCGCTCTTTCCACGTATCGCGCTCACCGGCTCGCTTGGTCTTGCCAGCCGTGAACTCAACGGTCTGTTCGCAGGGAATAATCGTTCCTGGAGCTTTATGCCCAGCATCACGCTGCCTCTCTTCGATGGTGGCCGCAATCGGGCCGGTCTCGATTTGGCGCGTGCGCAATATAACTCGGCGATCACCGAGTACGAACGCAGCATGCAGAACGCCTTTCGCGAAGTAGCTGATGTGCTGGCCGAGCGACATTGGTTGGCCGAGCAGATTCAAGCGCAACGCACTTCCCTTGAGGCTCAACGTGAACGAAGCCGTATCGCCGCCTTGCGCTATCAGCAAGGTGCTAGCACTTATCTGGAGGTACTGGATGCTGAACGTGAATTATTTGCCATTGAGCAGGCGCTGGTGCAGACACGTCGCGCCTATCTTGCCAGCGGCATCAAGTTGTATGCGGTTCTGGGCGGCGGAGGCGGCGCGATTGGTGAGGAAGACGGTCACAGGAGATTGAACCCATGATGAAGGGATTGAGCAAGACATGGCTCGTGCGAATCGCGGCTGTGATCATTATCGTGATCGTGGCGTGGTTTCTGGCGCGACAATACTTGAGCAACGATAAAAACAGCGATGTTATCGTCAGCGGAAACGGGCGCATTGAGGCCACCGAGATTGACATAGCTGCGCGTTCTGCCGGTCGCGTCAAGGATATCCTGGTCAACGAGGGCGATTTTGTGAAGGCCGGACAGGTTCTGGCGCATATCGATTCCGACTCGATCAATGCGCAACTACGTCAGGCCGAGGCACAGGCACAGCAGGCTCACTATGCCATTGCGACCGCGCGCAGCCAACTGGCGCAACGCGAGGCTGAACGCGCGGCGGCACAAGCCGTGGTTATGCAGCGCGAGGCTGAGCGCGCGGCTGCTCACAGTCGTTCGGCGCGCTCATCGACGCTAGTAAAAGAAGGGGGGGCCTCGAGTCAGGAGGCTGACGACGACCGCACCCGCGTGCGCAGTGCCGAAGCCGCCATTGTGGCAGCCAAGGCGCAAGTGGCAGCCGCCGAAGCCGCGATTGCCACGGGACGTGCACAGGTGTCCGGCGCACAGTCTGCTGCAGAGGCCGCGACCGCAACGGTCGACCGCATCCGCGTTGATATCGCCGACAACGAACTTAAGGCACCAAACGACGGGCGCATCCAGTTCCGCGTGGCTCAACCCGGCGAGGTGGTTAGTGCCGGCGGCAAGGTGCTAAATCTTGTAGACCTTGGCGATGTGTACATGATTTTTTTCTTGCCGGAGACAGTCGCAGGCAAGGTGGCGCTCGGCAGTGAGGTGCGCATTGTGCTCGACGCCGCGCCCAACTATGTCATCCCAGCCAAGGTTTCATTCGTCTCCAGTACGGCGCAGTTCACGCCGAAGACGGTGGAAACCGCCAGCGAGCGGCAAAAACTGATGTTTCGGGTGAAAGCCAATATTGACCGTGAATTGCTGAAAAAACACTTGCAACAAGTCAAGACCGGCCTGCCCGGCGTGGCTTGGCTCAAACTGAACCCGCAGGCTGAATGGCCGAAAAAACTGACGCTCCGGGTTCCATGATGGCACCCGCCGCCACCGGTAGTGCGCCTGTCGTCCGCCTTGCCGGCGTCAGCCTAAGCTATGGCAAGACGCTGGCGCTGGACGCGATTGACTTGAATATCCCCGCCGGCTGCATGGTCGGCTTGATCGGCCCGGACGGCGTCGGAAAATCCAGCCTGATGTCGCTGATAGCCGGCGCGCGAGTGGTGCAAAAAGGCCGGGTGGAGGCACTCGGGGGAGACATGGCCAGTGCGCGCCATCGCAATGAAGTTTGCCCGAATATTGCCTATATGCCACAGGGGCTTGGAAAAAATCTGTATCCGACCCTGACCATAGAGGAAAACCTGCAGTTTTTCGGCCGCCTGTTCGGACACGATGCGGCCGAAAGGCGGCGCCGTATCGATGAGCTCACCACCAGCACGGGCTTGTATCCATTTCTCAGTCGCCCGGCAGGTAAACTTTCCGGCGGCATGAAGCAAAAGCTGGGAATGTGTTGTGCGCTGATTCATGACCCGGAACTGCTGATTCTGGACGAACCGACTACTGGCGTCGATCCGCTGGCACGCAAACAATTCTGGGATCTGATAACACGTGTTCGCAACCAGCGTCCGGATGTGAGCGTGATCGTATCCACAGCATACATGGACGAGGCCGAGCGATTTGACTGGCTGGTGGCAATGGATGCGGGCAGGATTCTGGCCACCGGAACGCCGCGCGAATTGCACGAGCAGACCGACACTGCATCTCTGGAAGCAGCTTTCATTGCGCTGCTGCCGGAAGAGCAGCGGCGTGGCCACCGTGCTGTCGTGGTTCCACCCTTCGCTGCCGGGGAAGACCTCGAGATCGCCATTGAGGCACACGATTTGACCATGCGCTTTGGCGATTTTATGGCGGTTGATCACGTCAACTTCCGCATCCGCCGTGGCGAGATTTTTGGCTTCATCGGCTCCAACGGCAGCGGCAAAACTACCACCATGAAGATGCTTACCGGCCTGCTACCGGCCAGCGAGGGCCAAGCCTGGCTTTTCGGTCACGAGTTGGATCCTCATGACATCGCTACACGACGGCGGGTTGGCTATATGTCCCAATCCTTTTCGCTGTACTCGGAACTCACTGTGCGCCAGAACCTGGTGCTGCATGCGCGCCTGTTCAATATGGCGGAGGGGGAGATTCCGCCACGGGTCGAAGAAATGCTGATTCGATTTGGCCTCGGCGAAGTACCCGACGCATTACCAAACAGTTTACCGCTGGGGATCCGCCAGCGCTTGTCGCTGGCGGTAGCGATGGTGCACAAGCCGGAACTGTTGATCCTTGACGAACCGACCTCGGGTGTTGATCCGATTGCGCGGGATAATTTTTGGCAGTTGATGATCGACCTTGCGCGCAAGGACAAGATCACGATCTTCATTTCGACCCACTTCATGAACGAGGCTGAGCGCTGTGACCGTATTTCGCTGATGCATGCGGGGAAAGTTATGGCCAGCGATGCACCGTCCGAACTTTTAAAAATGCGCGGAGCAGAGACACTGGAACAGGTATTCATCAGCTATCTGGAAGAAGCCGGTGCGGCGGTCACCCCGCTCGCCAGCACTCCTCCAATCACCTCTGTTCCTCCTGCCGCCGATCCTGATAAGGGCTGGCAGTCCAGATTGCGCCGCCGTTTCAGTGTGTCCCGCGCATTCAGCTACACGCTGCGCGAAGCGCTGGAACTGCGCCGCGACCCGGTGCGCGGGGCGATGGCGCTGATCGGTTGCCTGATCCTGATGTTTGTCATCGGCTATGGCATCAACATGGACGTAAATGATCTCAGTTACGCCGTACTTGATCGTGACCAAACCACGCTCAGTCGCAACTACGCTTTGAACCTCTCTGGATCGGGCTATTTTGTCGAGCATCCGCCAATAACCAGCTACGCCGACCTGGACCGGCGCATGCGCAGCGGCGAACTATCACTTGCCATTGAGATTCCGCCCGGCTTTGCCCGCGACGTGCAGCGTGGCAAACCGGTCCAGATCGGTGCCTGGATCGATGGTTCGATGACCATGCGGGCTGAAGTCGTGCAGGGCTACGTGCAGGGCATGCATCAAGGCTGGCTGGTCGACATGGCGAAGACCCGGCTCGGCCAGGACGCGGCTACTGGTTCGGCTATCATTGAAACGCGATTTCGTTATAACCCGGAAGTGATGAGTCTGCCGGCGATGGTTCCGGCGGTTATTCCCATTCTGATGCTGATGATTCCGTGCATGCTGACAGCGCTGTCAGTGGTACGCGAGAAAGAGCTGGGTTCGATCATCAATTTCTATGTCACCCCAGTCACCCGTACCGAGTTCCTGCTCGGCAAGCAGCTTCCATACATCATGCTGGCAATGCTGAATTTCCTGCTGATGTCTGTACTTGCCGTCACCATGTTTGGTGTGCCTATCACCGGCAGTTTTGCCACGCTTGCGCTGGCAGCACTAATTTTCAGCATTTTTTCCACAGGCTTTGGCCTGTTGACCTCCATTTTTACCCGCAGCCAGATTGCGGCAATATTCGCGACCATGCTCGGTACCATGCTCCCGGCAATTCAGTTTTCCGGCCTACTCAACCCGGTTTCCTCGCTGGAAGGGGCCGGGAGAATCATCGGGCAAATCTATCCGGCATCGCATTTCCTCATAATTAGCCGTGGGGTTTTCGGCAAGGCTCTGGGTTTGTCTGATCTAGGTTCATACTTCTGGCCTATGCTGCTGGCCGCTCTGGGAATTGTAGCTCTATCAATCTCCCTGCTAAAAAAGCAAGATAGCTGACGATGAGCCATTCTTCCAATATCTATCAACTCGGAGTCAAGGAGCTGTGGAGTTTGCGGCGCGATTCAATCATGCTGATACTGATCGCCTATACTTTCACCGTGGCGATTTATATCGCCGCGACCGCAATTCCGGATTCCCTGCACAAGGCTGTAATCGCAATCGTGGATGAGGATAGTTCACCGCTGTCGGCACGCATAGCCTCGGCTTTTTATCCTCCACACTTCATGTCGCCGATCATGGTGTCGCTGAAGGAGGTCGATCCAGGCTTGGACGCTGGCAAATTCACGTTCGCACTCGACATTCCCCCGGAATTTCAGCGCGACGTGCTAGCCGGAAATTCCCCGACGATCCAGCTGAACGTGGATGCCACGCGCATGAGCCAATCTTTCACCGGCAGCAGCTACATCCAGCAGATTGTATTGGGTGAAATCAATGAATTTATCCAGCGTTATCGTGGTAGTGCTACACCGCCAGTTGAGCTGGCCATGCGGGTACGTTTCAATCCCTCGCTGGCACCAGCCTGGTTCGGTTCGCTAATGGAGCTCGTCGGTCACATTACCATGTTGTCAGTCATTCTGACCGGTGCCGCCCTGATCCGTGAACGCGAGCACGGTACGATCGAGCACCTGCTGGTGATGCCTGTGACAGCCGGCGAAATCATGCTGTCCAAAGTCTGGTCTATGGGAATGGTGGTCTTGCTGGCATCGGCTTTTTCGCTGTCTCTTATCGTACAGGGCCTGTTGCAGGTACCGATTGAAGGCTCGATAGCGCTGTTCCTCTTTTGTGCCACGTTGCATCTGTTTGCCACCACATCAATGGGCATCTTCATGGCAACACTCGCGCGCACCATGCCTCAGTTTGGTCTTTTGGTGGTATTGGTACTGCTACCGATGGAAGTGCTGTCTGGAGGATCAACCCCACGCGAAAGCATGCCTGAAGTCGCGCAAAATATAATGCTGGCCGCACCAACCACACACTTTGTTTCCCTCGCTCAGGCCATTCTTTTCCGTGGAGCCGGGTTCGAAGTAGTATGGCCGCAGATGCTTGCACTGGTCGTGATTGGAAGCGTCCTGTTTATTCTGTCACTGCGTCGATTCCGCAAGTCTCTCAGCAGCTTTGCTTGAAAGACTTCTGCCAGCGTGGTGTGTTGTGCTGGCAGAAGCGATACGAACCACTACTGATAAACTTTTCCAATCTGCCAATTCGAAAACATTTTATCCGCCAACTCGCGTTGCTCTGGCGTCAAGGTAATTGAATCGCGCAATTTTTTCGCGTTTTCGTTACCGCCATATTCGACAGACAGATTGGCCCACACATAGGCCAGAAACTCGTCCTGCTTCTTTCCACTTCCCAAGTAGTACGCCAGAGCAAGGTTGTACTGTGCATCGGTATTTGCATGTGCAGCCGCTCTCTGCCATAACGCCACAGCCTTGTCGATATCCTTTGGCACACCTTCGCCAAAGTAGTACATCGAACCGAGATTAAATTGTGCGTCGGGATAGCCCTGCATTACCGCCAACTGCCAATATTCAACTGCTTTGGCAACATCCCTTGGCACACCTTCGCCTTTGTTGTACATCACCCCGAGGGTGAACAGTGCGTAGGGGAATCCCCGCTCTGCCGCATTCTGCCACCATTCCAAGGCCTTGGCGGGATCCTTCGGTATGCCCTTGCCGTCGCGGTACAGCCAACCGAGGTTTAACTGCGCGTCGGCATTTCCCTGCGCCGATGCCTTTTGCAGCCAATCCACACCCTTGACATAATTCTTGGGCATACCGTCGCCGTTGACATACAACATGCCAAGGCCGGCTTGTGCCTTGGCATGGCCCTGTACTGCAGCTTTCTCATACCATTCGGCAGCCTTGTGGGTATCTTTCGCCAGGATTTTATTATTCCCACCGGTATCGTACATCCACGCTAAATCATACTGTGCGTTCGCATCACCCGATTCCGCAGCCATTTTCAATTGCGCAAGATGCTGTTCTGCTTCCAGATCTGCTGGCGAATCCGACATTGACTGACCATACGCACTCACCGCAACAGTAAGCAACAATGTAAAGAGCAATTTTCCTGTAATACGCATATAGATATTTACCAACGACATTTTTAGACCTCATTCAAATTCATTTGGAAAGTTAATTCAACGCTGACGCCTGTTACCAATAAATTCCATTACCGGCTCAACACCTGCCCCGGCTTCCAGTTTGCGGAGAGTCGTTCTCCTTCGGCGCGCTGGACGGAATTCAAGTTGGTTAAATCGCGTAATTTTTTCGCATCTTCGTTGCCCTGTGCAGCAGCCAGATTGTGCCATGCATAAGCCAATACTCCATCCTTTGCCACACCCCTACCATATTGATACATCCATCCGAGGCTGTTCTGCGCTTGGGCAAGGCCCTGCGCCGCCGCTTTTTGATACCATTCCACGGCCTTGGCGGGATCTTTCTTTACGCCTTCGCCGGTAAGGTGCATCTTCCCGAGTTCAAGCTGAGCCTTTGGGTATCCCTGCGCAGCAGCTTTCTGAAACCACTCTGCGGCCTTGTTTGGATCTTTAGTTACACTGGTCACAGTTTCACCACTGCCATACATTATCCCGAGTTCATACTGAGCCCTGGGGTACCCTTGAATTGCAGCTTTTTGATACCACTCCACGGCCTTGTCGGCATCTACAAGTACACCTATGCCGTTGGCATACATCCATCCCAGGCGGGTCTGAGCACTGGCGTCACCGGCCTCTGCCAGTTTTTGCACTTGCCCCAAACTACTTGTTGCGGTCAACGCTTCTTCTGCTAAAACATAGCCATTTAACGCTAAAAGCAAGATCACAAACTGTACAATTATTTTCATATTGGCCCCATCGTTATTACGGCATAAAAAATGCTGCCGCATGCATCACTTCCCCAAATTGTTCTGACTAAGTTTCTTTAATATAGTGCCCGGGTATTAATTGTCAAGAGCTAATTTAAATGCCTGCAACAAGCAAATAAAATGTTCATTTTTGAAACAAAAAACAAATTTTATTTTGAAATCATCAATATAAATTCACGCTAACAACGACTATGTGACTAACGCAAATTGACGTAGCACAAGTGTTCCGAAAACTCTTGGCATTTCCATCAACTGAATAGCGCGCGCAGATTTCTAGCATCAGGTTGATGTATCACTCCCTTTTCGGTAATCAGCGCTGTAACCAATTCAGCAGGTGTAATATCAAACGCAGGGTTGCGAATCTGCACGCCCTGCGCAGCCCAGTGGAAATCCCGGAAGCCTTTTACCTCGTCTGCATGACGCTCTTCGATGGGAATATCCACACCGCTTGCGATGGACATGTCTATCGTGGAAAGCGGACAGGCCACATAGAATGGAATGTGGTGGCGTTGTGCCAGCACGGCGACCATATAGGTGCCAATCTTGTTGGCAACATCGCCATTCGCGGCTACGCGATCCGTGCCGACCACTACGGCATCCACTTCTCCGCGACTCATCATGAAGCCGGCCATATTATCAGTGATGAGGGTCACCGGAATTTTTTCCTGCACCATCTCCCATGCAGTCAGGCGCGCACCTTGCAAGAAGGGACGCGTTTCGTCAGCAATAACGGAGATTTTCTTACCTGCTTCCACGGCCGACCGAATGATACCCAACGCGGTGCCATGGCCAGCTGTAGCCAGCGCTCCGGCATTGCAATGGGTCAATACGCGTGCGCCATCCCGCAACAACTCGGCACCGTGCGACCCAAGTGCGCGATTGATGCGAATATCTTCGGCAAAAATCTCATGCGCTTCGGCCAGCAGGCGCATGGCTACTTGCGAGTTGGATTCACTCGCTACGGCTTGCCATACCTGCTTCATGCGGGCTAACGCCCAAAACAAGTTGACCGCAGTCGGCCTGCTTTGGGCAAGAGTATTAAAGCCTTCATTCATGCCGCGCTGGAAAGATTCATCAGTAACAGCGAGCCAACGATGTGCCTCCAGCGCCACGCCGTAGGCTGCCGCCACGCCGATGGCTGGAGCGCCACGCACGACCATACTGCGGATGCCTTCGGCCACAGAAGCGGCAGAATCATATTGCAAGTACATAAACGTGGCAGGCAAAATGCGCTGATCTATCATTTCCAGCACACCATCCGACCAACGCAAAGTTTCAACTTTCATCATGACGCCTCATACAACGATTAATCAGGCGTTCAGTCACCCTCAAATTCACACAGCGCAAACACACTATAGCCATGTTTCTCCAAGCGCTTACGTCCGCCGATATCCGGTAGATCAATGACATAACAGCATTCGACAATTTTGCCGCCAATCTTCTCGATCAGTTTGGTTGCCGCCTCCGCCGTACCGCCGGTAGCAATTAGATCATCCACAAGCAATACCCTTTCGCCCGGAGCAATCGCATCGGTATGAATCTCGATACGGTCAGTCCCGTATTCCAGCTCGTAGTCGTGCCCTATAGTTTCTGCAGGCAACTTGCCTTTTTTACGAATCGGCACAAAACCTTTACCCAAGGCATACGCCAGCGGCGCGCCTACTATAAAACCACGCGCTTCGATACCTATCACCTTGTCGATTTCCATATCGGCATAGCGACGTACCAGCTCGTCTATGGTGATCCTTAAGCCTATCGGATCCTTAAGGAGCGAAGTGATATCGCGGAACATGATATTCGGCTTGGGGTAGTGCGGAATGGTGCGAATACGAGATTTGATAGGCATATATATTCAAGGTTGTCAGGAGTGTTTTTTGTAATTGACGAATTTTTCTTGCACATCGCGCATTTGTTGCGGCGTAAGAATGTGCGGTTCACCTACCTGCAAAGCGCGCCAGTACAACTCGCACAAAAATTCGACCTCAATGGCTACTGACAACGCATCGGCTAAATCCGAACCCAGCGCAATCATGCCGTGGTTAGCCAACAGACAGGCTTTTCGGCCCTCCAGCGCGGACAATGCAAAGTCTGAAAGTGTCTGCTCGCCAAACAACGCATAAGGTGTGCAACGAATGCTATTGCCTCCCGCTGCGGCAATCATGTAATGCACGGCTGGTACATCCTTGCGCAAACAGGCCAACGTGGTGGCAAACGCTGAATGCGTGTGAATGACAGCGTTCACGTCGGGACGGCTGGCTAGAATGTCACGATGGAAGCGCCACTCGCTGGTAGGCTTGCCGCCGCACAGGGCATTGCCATTCAAATCCATGCTTACCATGTCTGCGGGCATCATATCCGCCACCGCCATCGCAGACGGTGTAATCAACATACCCTCACCGCAACGCACGGCAGCATTGCCGGAAGTGCCGCGATTCAAACCCAGATCGAGCAAACGCTGGGACACATCCAGTAACTGTAAGCGCAGGCCATCTTCACCGGATGGCGTCATGACTTACCCTTCAACACCCGACCCGCAATCGCATCCAGCTTTTCAATCATCGCTGCGTCGCGCGCTTCCGGCGCAGTAATGAGCGCGAATTCCAATGTCGAGCGGCAGCTACAGGCATCAGCCAGGGCATCACTGCGCACTTTCGGAATGACGTGCGTTACCAGCGTTTTCGCCTTATCAGCATTTTCGGTGAGCATCTTGATGATCTGCCCGACCGTGACATGCTCATGGTCGGGATGCCAACAGTCAAAGTCAGTCACCATCGCCACGGTGGCGTAACACAACTCTGCCTCGCGCGCGAGCTTGGCCTCCGGCATGTTGGTCATGCCGATTACATCGCAGCCCCAGCTACGATAAAGATTCGACTCAGCCAGACTGGAAAACTGCGGCCCTTCCATAACCAGATAAGTACCGCCACGAACGACAGGAATATTTGCCTCTCGCGCGGCCATCTCAATATGATCGCCTAGCCTTTTGCAAACAGGGTGAGCCATGGAGACATGCGCCACCAAACCCGCACCAAAAAAAGACTTATTGCGCGCAAAAGTACGATCGATAAACTGATCAACAATCACAAACGTGCCAGGCGGCAAATCCTCGCGCAAGGAACCAACGGCACTAACAGAAATGACATCAGTCACCCCTACCCGCTTCAGCACGTCGATATTGGCGTGAAAATTGATTTCGGTCGGAGGAATTTTGTGTCCGCGACCATGACGGGGCAAAAACACAATATTGTGGCCGTCCAGTTCACCGAACAATAACTCGCTGGAGGGCTCCCCAAACGGCGAAGTGACCTTTTCCCAACGCTTGTTGGTCAACCCGGCAATGTCGTAAATCCCGCTGCCGCCGATGATGCCTATTTTTTCTGGTACATGGATCATGGTTGTCCGTAATCATTTTAAATTTACAGACAGATTGAAACAGGAAGTACAGTTTTATTCAAGACAATGAATGCTTGCCCACGCTATCGCCTTTAACAAACGGCGTAGGTTGGCGCTGAGCTTGCGAAGCCCAACACAAAATCAAGCCATGTAGGGTGGGCACGTTTTTGTGCCCACGCGGATCGTCATTTTGGGGCAGACAGCAAGCGCAGCCAAGGCTGTGGCGGCCAACACCACGCCGAGCGAAAAGATCAGGTAAACGTCGAGAAACTGGTTGCCCGCATACCGGTAAGCTTCCTTTTGCAACACCATCGAAGCGGAGAGCAGCAACACCGCCCACACCATGGTTCACGCTATCCGCAAGAATCCATGGCGCAGCAAATTGCCGCGCGCGACAAACAAACTGGAGCCGAAAAATGCCAGCGTGATCCCCAGCGTTTGGAGTTTCGAAAATTTGGGGCTTGCAAGCTTCACCCCAGCGGGCTATTGGCTATCAAATGATTTTGTAGGCTGGCGGTGAACTTGCGAGCCCTAGCATTTCGTGAATGTGTGATGCTGGGGTTCGTACCTCACTCCAGCCTACATGCTAACTTCCGAAGAAAGATTTCCATACCTGTTCCAACAGGGTAATGCCGCCGAAGATTACAAGAGTCCAGTAAAGGTTGCCGATGAGGGTGGAGGCGATTAAAATCTTCCAATCTCTCGCACTCATGCCGTTATATTTATGTGCGCCATGGCGCATGTAGAGCATCACGTTGAACGGGCTGAGTTTAAAAGACAGCGCAATCAAGAGAAAGGCGTTACCTTTTTTCATCATCCACTGGAGGAGTTTTTCAAGACGGCTTTCTCCCCTGCCTTCCCGCACTTCTTTGATTATCTCAATTCCCAACCAGTCTTTTTTTGATCGGTCGTACCATTTGATAATGGCGAGATCAAGGAAAATTGACAAGGCGACCATAACCGAACCACCGATGATTGGTCCGAGTTGCCAGATGACAAATGTGTAGAGGCCGTAGTCAAACCCATATACCACGACAGCATTCATGAGATAACCGAGACCAAGAATCCCGAGTCTCTGTTTGTGTTTCGTTATGAATGAGTTTGTCGTATTAACCATAATTGGCGTAGCGAAATAAGGTGCGAAAGTAGCAAGGTTGAAGAGCAATGATGCAAGGAACAGCGCGCCACCGTCATCTTCACGTCATGCGCTGCGCAATAAATTTCTCCTGAATATAGGGCTGCCAATATCCTGCATACTTTTGTTGAAGCCCCGGTATTTTCCAGTCGTCGCCGGAAATGAATCCGCGGCACTCATCTTCCCCGCACGCACACGGCATATTGCCAAAATCGCAGGTCATGCAGGTCGCGTAGTCGAAGGTCACCCGTTCTCCGGCTGCGATGGCTTTCATCGCCACCAATTGTTGCGTGCCGCGAAACCCCGCGTTCGGGTTGCAGCTATGATTAAAAAATTCGCCGTCCGACATATCCTCTGCCTGCATCGGGCCAAACAAGAGATCCGGGTTTTCGCTGATCTGATAGGGAAAATGCTGAACTTCGGGCGGCAGCAGGTTAAATTCTTCCAGCGTCATCACGCGCCCGCCAAATACGGCAAGCAATTCGCCACTCGCAACATCCTGCGTGACGAACTGGCCCTTGCCTAATTCACATTCGGCGACAGCAAGTTTCGGGTTGACCCAGATGAAGTTCATTTTCTGCACTCCTGCGCATAAAAATCAAAACGCTTGCCCGATCAGCCGCTCGGCTTCTTCTGGAAATTCCATGGCCTCCAGCAATGCCTGGATCATCATCGGCGCAACAATTGTCGCGTCGCTTTCGATGACATGCATGGGCGTATCCTTGGTCAGCTTGTCCCAGGTAATTTTTTCGTTCGGAGTCGCGCCAGAATAGGAGCCGTAGGAGGTGGTCGAGTCGCTGATCTGGCAGAAATACGCCCAGGGCTTGGCTTCTTTTTGCAAATCCTGTTTTAAGCTCGGCACCACGCAGATCGGGAAATCTCCGGCGATGCCGCCGCCAATCTGGAAGAAACCCACACCGGCGCCCGGCGAAAGCTGGTTCTGGTAAATATCATAAAGATTTGCCATGTACTCGATATCGGACTTGGCAATGCTGGCGGTCAGCTCGCCCGAATAACAATAGCTGGCAAAAATATTCCCGAACGTTGAATCGGCGTAGCCGCCTGCCATCAGTGGCAAATTCATTTCGGCGGCGGCCAGCAGCCAGCACTCCTCGGGTTTACCTTCGTACTCGGCCTTGAGTGCCGGGTCGGTGATCAGCTCATAGAAATACTCGTGCCAGAACCTTCTGTCGCCAGTCTCTTGAGCCTTCTTCCACATCGGGACAATCAGTTTTTCGACTTTTTGGAACGCCTCATCCTCCGGGATGCTGGTATCGGTGACACGGCTCAGACGATTATTCAGGATCGCTTCATCGTCTTCTTTTCTGAGGTAGCGGTAGTCGTAAAAATTCTTGTAGTGCGAATGCGCAACCAGACGAAACAGCGACTCTTCCAGATTGGCTCCGGTCACCGAAATGCCGTGGATCAAGCCCTTGCGAATGGCGGGCGCGAGATAGATGCCGAGCCGAGCACTAGACATCGCGCCCGCCACCGCCCAGAACATTTTGCCGCCATTGTTGATGTGCCTGTGATAATCGAGCAGTGCATTCTTCAGCGCGGCGGCATTGAAGTGGTGATAAGACTTGAGGATGAACTCCAGCATTGGCAGGGCGGGTGTTTTCATGACAGATATTTCCTTATGTCGGCTATGCGCAAAAAAGATTGACGGCCTTTATTTATGTACATACAATAATTAGCATGGACATCAGCTTCGACCCCGCCAAAAACGCCCGCAATATTGCGTTGCGCGGCTTGAGTTTCGAGCGGGCGGCGGAGCTTGATTTCCAGACGGCGGTATTTACGCTGGATGACCGGCACGATTACGGCGAGACTCGTCATCGTGTGCAGGGCTTCCTTGATGGCCGCCTGCATGCGCTGGTGTTCGTGGAAACCGCTGAGGGTATCCGCGTCATCAGCTTCCGCAAGGCGAACAAACGCGAGGTGCGAGAATATGAACAAGCGACCCAACCCTGAGATGATCGACGACGAAAATCCCGAATGGGCAAAAGAGGATTTCAAGCGTGCAGTGCCCTTTTCCGCTCTGCCGAAAACCTTGCAGGCCAAATTGCGCGGCCGCCCCAAGGCGGCGGTGACCAAGGAACGCATCACCATTCGCCTGTCGCCGGAAGTCGTGGAGCGCTTCCGGGCAAGCGGCGACGGCTGGCAAACGCGCGTGGATGCCGCCCTGAAAGATTGGCTCAAGACGCACTCGCCGGTGTAAGTCATTTCAGGTTCCGACACGGTTCATCGTCCGCTCGACGATGAACCGTTGCACGATGCCCAGCGCCAGATAGCGCGCCCGCAGTTCGACCGGAAGCGTCGGAAAGTTGGCGACTATGCCGCGACACAGGGCGCTCCCGCAGCGGCATGGCATACTCCACCCCCCAGGCACATCCTCCTCCCACATGGTGGTGGAATAGTCGTAACGAATCTCCTCCCCAACTGCGATGGGCCGGAGCGCAACCAATACCACGTCATTACGGATGCCCGCGTTGGGTTCGCACGAGTGGTTGCCGAACACACCCGGTGCTTCCAAGTCGATGTAATCCGCCGAGCCGACCTGAAGCGGATTGCCTTCGGTGTCTCCCTTGGCGATGGCCTCGGCCAAACCGATCAGCGGGCCGGTGAAACGCAGGATGGATTCGTTGGTAGCGAAGGCCTGCGCCGCAAATAGCCCGCGACCGAGTTCGCAATCTGCGATGAAGATGGGCTCTAGCTGTGCGTGTGCTGTCATCGCGCCGAGTTGCTGTTGGGCGCAATTGCATAGTGCAGACTACCCAACCCTTCGCACATCCGGTAGCTGAGATCGACGATCACCGTTTCACCCGCGTTCACATCAAATTTCGCGAAAGGAAGGATAAGGGGGTAGCTGTAGGCGGGCGAAGTTTCAAACGTGCCCCCTACGCAGAAAATCGTTGTTGTGCTGAGCCTCAATCCATTGACGCTGCCGCCCTGATGGATGGTAAATTCTAGCCGCGTATTGACCCGGTTGTCGCTGACAGGTTGCGAGAAATCAATGCGCTTGTAGGTCAGTCGGTTCGATAAAATGCTGGAACGCAAACTTTCATCATCTGGAAATTCATAGCACAAAAGATCAAATTTTTTGCCGTAATATATATTCTGCTGGCACACAAGTTCGGCGTGGCAATGATATTGCTCAAGCACCACCCGATAACCCGGATTGACTTGCCGCAGCATGTTGTTCATGACGGGTATTTGCAGCTCTTCGATGAGCGACGTGGCGATCATTTCGCAGACGATGACGTCAACCTTTTCCGGCAATTTCAGCGTGGTCGCATCGCCTTGAATAACCTGGATACGGTCGCCATAGCCGTTAGCAGAAAAAATTGCCTGTAACACTTTGATATTGTTTTCGTCGAACTCAAGTGCGTAAACTTTTTTCGCCCCGGCATCGGCGGCGAACATGGCCATAACGCCGCTGCCGCTGCCCGCATCGACGACAACATCGCCCGGGCGGACGGTTTTTTCGATGGCTGTTTTGAACGCCGCAGTGCGCTCTTCGTCGATCAAACAACAAAAGACACCTTCAGTCATCGACCAATATTCTTTGAGACTAGCCATGTGCGCTCCGGTGATTTTCTAAAATGTACAAAGCAGCGGCATCATCAAAAATCCGCCACCGGATAGCGCTTGCCGCGCACGACAAAATTCGTCTCCAGCTCCTCAAAACCGAACACTTCGCGGAAGTACGCTTCGACCTCGGCGGTGGGCAGACCGTTGCGGCAGGTATAGACGTCGATGCTGGCGAAGCGCCGTCCGGGGAAGGTGTGGATGCTAATGTGGCTTTCGGCGATGACCACGACACCGCTCCAACCGCCGGGGTCTTTGATACCGTTTGGCTCTGCCCAATGCACCGCCGGTTCGGCCAGCTTTTGCATACCAAGCCTTTCCGGCAAATCACTTAGGCAATTTTGAACCAGCTCACGATCCAGAAGTTTTTCGCGCAAACCACGGTAAGCGTCGATCATGAAGTGTTCGCCGAAATGCTCGCCGCAGTCTGGCGCTTGTTGTTCAGTACTAAACATTTTTATTTGCGATGCCTCCAGGTTGACGGAGCTTGCGTAGGGGGGATGAGCATAGCGTTATCCGCCGAATGAGTTGAACCATGTGGTGCAATAACCAACATGGTATTGCACCTTATGTAGACCAGTAATTATGCGGTACATGTACCGTGGCTTAATGCGCATCATAACGAAATGATGGCGGCATGCCAAATCTTTCGAAAAACCGTCAAGACCCAGTGTTGATCGCGCTTGGAGAAACGATCAGGCGCATTCGTTTATCGAAAGGTATTTCTCAGGAAAAGCTGGCGCTATTAGCAGAAGTTGATCGCAGCTATGTCGGGCGGGTGGAACGTGGGGACAACAATGTTGCAGTACTGACGCTCGCACGCTTGGCTGGCGCATTGGATATTTCCATATCAAAACTGATGCAGGAAGCTGATTTATAAATGAGCAGCAAAATCAAGGGGAAGTCTTGACACAACGTTAGGTCAGATGCGTGATGTCAAGGCTTGACCCCTTGATTCTTTTCCTTGCTGTCATTCCGAAACGAAGTGCTGAATCTTGCATACTCCACAAGATTTCTCCTTTCAGCCATGTAGGGTGGGCACGTTTTTGTGCCCACGCGGATCGTCATTTTGGGGCAGACAGCAAGCGCAGCCTGGGCTAGCGTAGATCGTGTCGGTGATTCGATTTCCACCTTCGGCGACGGTGAGATTTTCTACGTGGGCACAAAAACGTGCCCACCCTACAGGGCTAGAATTCACCAAATTTACAGACCGATTGAAACAGGAAGTACAGTTTTATTCAAGGCAATGAATGCTTGCCCACGCTATTGCCTTTAACAAACGTTGGTATGATACCCATCCATTACCTATTTGAACTCAGAACTCAAGATGAAACTTGCGGTTGCACAAATCAATTGCATGCTGGGTGACTTGGCGGGCAATTCTGCCAAGATCCTTGCGTATGCAGAAAAGGCCCAGCAACAGGGGGCCACTTTGCTGCTTACGCCTGAGTTGAGCTTATGCGGTTATCCACCAGAAGACCTGCTGTTACGGACTGGGTTTTACCGTACCTGCGATCAGGCATTGCATGAACTTGCGCAACAGATTGGGGGGCTCACCGTGGTAGTGGGGCATCCGCATGAGGTAGACGGCAAGCGCTATAACGCTGCCTCGGTGTTGCGCGACGGCAAGATTATCGCCACCTATCACAAGCATGAGTTGCCGAACTACAGTGTGTTCGACGAAAGACGCTATTTCGCGCCCGGTAATTCGCCCTGCATTTTTGAAATTCAGGGCGTCAAATTTGCTCTTAACATTTGCGCTGATATCTGGAAGGATCATACAGCGCAACTTGCATACGAAGCAGGCGCGCAAGTGTTGTTGGTGCTGAACGCCTCTCCGTATCACATCGACAAACAGTCATTGCGCTATAAAACCATTCGTGATCGTATCGATGAAACCGGCCTGGCGGTTATATATGCAAACATGGTGGGCGGACAGGATGAGTTGGTGTTCGATGGCGCTTCGTTTGCAATGGATGCACAGGGCACGCTAACGCATCAGTTCGTTTCTTTTGAAGAAACGCTAGCGCTGATTGAAATCCACGACGGCAAGCTGATGACTGGCGAGATAATTCCTGCTCTCACACATGAGGATAGCATCTATCGCGCGCTGTGCCTGGGAGTGCAGGACTATGTCGGCAAGAACCGCTTCCCGGGTGTGTTATTGGGTTTATCCGGTGGTATCGATTCGGCGCTGACCTTGGCGGTGGCAGTGGATGCGCTGGGTGCGGACAAGGTGCACGCGGTAATGATGCCATCGCCCTATACCGCGCAAATCAGCCTGGATGATGCACGCGAAATGGCCGTCATACTTGGTGTGCGCTACGATGAATTAGACATCAAGCCGGCGTTTGACGCTTATCTCACTACATTAGATGAGATGTTCAAGGGGCTAACACCTAACACCGCCGAAGAAAATTTACAGGCTCGCATACGTGGCAATTTGTTGATGGCTTTGTCCAACAAGTTTGGCTCTTTGGTGCTGACGACGGGCAACAAGTCGGAAATGACCGTCGGCTATTGCACCCTATACGGCGATATGGCGGGCGGTTTTGCAGTGCTCAAAGACGTCAGCAAAACCTGGGTATATCGTCTGGCTACCTACCGTAACAGCTTGAGCCGGGTAATCCCGGAGCGCATCATCACACGACCGCCCAGTGCAGAATTAAAGCCCGATCAGACCGACCAGGATAGCTTGCCGCCTTACGATGTACTGGATGGCATCATGTCTTGTTATGTGGAGCAGAATTTAACCATCGCTGAAATCGTGGCACATGGCTATACCGAGACGGATGTAAATCGAGTAGTGAATATGATCCGCGTCAACGAATACAAGCGCCGCCAAGCACCCGTTGGAGTGCGTATTACCGACCGCGGCTTTGGCAAGGACTGGCGCTATCCAATCACCGTGCGTTATCAGGACGGCTTTTAGATACGCTATACTTACCAACATCTATTTATTTCGAGAAAACCCATGAAAAAAATCGAAGCCATCATCAAACCGTTCAAGCTCGATGAAGTGCGTGAAGCACTATCGGAGCTGGGTGTCAGCGGATTAACTGTGACCGATGTAAAAGGATTCGGCCGGCAGAAGGGACATACCGAGCTGTATCGCGGCGCAGAATATGTAGTGGATTTTTTGCCCAAGATCAAGATCGAAGTCGTGATTACTGCTGCGATGCTGGACGCCGCTGTAAACGCCATCGTTAAGGCAGCGCATACCGGAAAGATTGGTGACGGCAAAATTTTTGTTACTTCGGTGGAACAAATCATTCGAATCCGTACTGGCGAGACTGACGAATCAGCCATATAAGATATTTATTTGCTGTCTTCGCGAACACATTCAAAATTGCAAATCGGACGAATTGTCGATTCAAATAGTTCCGGATTTTTTGAAATTTTCAAGAAAATACAAGCCACGCACTCTTCCGAATAGTCGAGAAATCCAGTACAGTACTTGCCCGCCATAACCAATAAGAGCAAAAACGATGAGTACAAAAGGGCAACAATTACAAGACCCGTTCCTGAATGCACTACGCAAGGAACATGTGCAGGTCGCCATTTATCTGGTAAATGGCATCAAGCTGCAAGGTCAAGTCGAGTCATTCGACCAGTATGTGGTACTACTGAAAAATTCAATCACGCAAATGGTCTACAAGCACGCCATTTCCACTATTGTTCCGGTACGCGCCATAACCATTCCATTAGACGCTGAGTAATGCACAAAAGCACTGCGGTAATTAACACGGCAGTATTAGTCAGTTTGGATTTGGGTGCGCCGGATTACGCAGAAAGCCGGGAAGAATTGCGCCTGTTGGCGGAAAGCGCGGGTGTACGTTGCGTCGCGTTAGTGGAAGGACGGCGGCATCGTCCTGATGCGTCATTATTTGCGGGTAGCGGCAAGGTTGATGAAATAGCCGCCATCGTGGAGCAGAACGAAGTTCCGCTGGTCATTTTCAACCACGACCTGTCCCCTGCGCAAATGCGCAATCTTACCGCTCGAATCAAGGCACGTGTCATTGACCGCACCATGCTGATCCTGGATATCTTCGCCCTGCGTGCTCAAAGCCATGAAGGTAAGGTGCAAGTGGAACTGGCACAGCTTAAATATCTTTCCACACGTTTGGTCGGAATGAATACCGACATGGGCCAACAGAAATATGCAGTCGGTGCTCGCGGACCAGGCGAAACTCAGTTGGAGCTGGATAGACGCAAACTGGATAAACGTGTCGTTTTATTGAAGGAACGCCTGGATAAACTTCATCGCCATCGCCAAGTGCTACGCCGGTCACGCACTCGCTCGGATGTGTTGTCGGTGTCTATCGTTGGCTACACCAATGCAGGCAAGTCTACTTTATTTAATAAATTGACCCACGCGAATGCTTACGTTGCAGATCAGTTGTTTGCCACGCTCGACACAACGGCTCGGCGCGTATATATCGAGGGATCGGGCCAGGTGGTATTGTCGGATACGGTCGGCTTCATTCGTCATCTGCCGCATAGTTTGATTGCCGCCTTTCGCAGCACATTGGACGAAACGGCGCAGGCCGATTTGTTGCTGCATGTAGTGGATGCCAACAGCTCGGAACGATTTGACCAGATAGCTGAAGTTAATAAAGTATTGCTGGAAATTGGCGCACAGCATATCCCGCAGATTTTGATATTCAACAAGATTGATTTGCAGGATTTACCCGCAAGCGTGCAACGTGACGATTATGCTAGAATTACGCGCATTTATTTGAGCGCTAAAACGGGCGCGGGGGTAGATGAATTGCGTGCGGCGTTGGCGGAAGTATGCAATACACGGACACAATTGGACACCCCTGAAACTAACGATTTGATGGAATAGGATGAGTTATGGGATTGAATGACCCTCAATGGGGCAAAAAAAACAACGGCGGCCCACCCGACATAGAAGCTGTGTTGCGCGACATCAATAAAAAAATCTCCGCGCTGTTCGGCAACAAGGGAGGCGGCACCGGAGACACTGGCGGCGGCGGCAGTTCCAATAAATTCAATGCCAGCATCGGCCTGATTTCAGTGGTAGTTGTGCTGATCTGGATCGCTAGCGGATTTTACATCGTGGACGCTAGCCAGCGCGGCGTGGTGCTACGTTTCGGCAGTTTTGTCGAGACCACTCAGCCCGGCCCGCGCTGGCATATGCCGTTCCCTGTTGAGTCCGTCGAAGTCGTGAATATCAGTCAAGTGAGGACGGTGGAAATCGGTTACCGTGAAAACGTCAAAAACAAAATTCTAAAAGAGTCGCTGATGTTGACCGATGATGAAAACATCATCGATATTCAATTCGCCGTTCAGTACTTCTTGAAAGACCCGGGCGAGTATTTGTTTAATAACCGCGCACCAGATGAAAATGTACGTCAAGCGGCAGAAACTGCAATACGTGAAATTGTCGGCAAGAACAAGATGGATTTCGTGCTGTACGAAGGACGCGAACAGGTGGCCGCAGCTACTACCAAACTCGCTCAGGATATTCTGGATCGCTATAAATCCGGGATTCTATTGAGCAAAGTCACCATGCAAAATGCGCAACCGCCCGAACAGGTACAGGCCGCATTCGACGATGCGGTGAAGGCAGGCCAGGACAGGGAACGCCAGAAGAACGAAGGTCAGGCTTACGCCAATGATGTAATTCCCAGAGCGAAAGGTGCGGCAGCGCGTCTGATGCAGGAGGCAGAAGGTTATCGCCAGCGCGTGATCGCCAGTGCCGAGGGTGATGCCAGCCGCTTCCAGCAAGTGTTGAAGGAATATGAGAAGGCACCTGCTGTTACTCGTGAACGCATGTATATCGACATGATGCAACAAATTTTGACCAGCACAAGCAAGGTAATGGTGGACCAGAAGAGTGGTAGCAACCTGCTGTACCTGCCGTTGGACAAGCTGATTCAAAGCACAGCACAGAGTGCGCCACCTTCACCCGAGACACAAGCAGCGGGCCATACTGAACAACAAGCGGTTCCGCCCGCACCGATGAATGAAGCTGCGGCAGCAATGCCGCGCGCACGCGAGGAATTGCGTGGCCGCAACAGGGAGGCACGTCAATGAAAACCAATTTTGTCAATATTTTGATTGGTGCAGCCGCAGCATTAATCTTGCTCAGTCTGAGCATGTTCGTGGTAGATCAGCGCCAGACAGTCATCGTGTTACAACTCGGTGAAATGGTAAAAGTAAAGACCGCACCCGGTCTCTATTTCAAAATTCCACTGATACAGAATGTACGTTATTTCGACTCGCGCATTTTGACCTTTGATAGCATGGAACCAGAACGGTTTATCACCGCTGAAAAGAAAAACGTGATGGTGGATTCCTTCGTCAAGTGGCGCATCGCCGATGTAAAGCAGTATTACGTCAGTGTGGGCGGGGACGAGGTCCGTGCCAAAACTCGTTTGATGCAGACGGTAAACTCCAGCATGCGCGAGGAGTTCGGTAAACGAACTATCAATGAAGTGGTTTCCGGCGAACGCGACAAAATCATGAGTACTCTGCGTCAAAAGGCCGATTTAGATGCACGCAAAATCGGTGTAGAAGTTCTGGACGTGCGCCTGAAGCGAGTGGATTTCCCGACTGAAATCAGTGAATCGGTATATCGCCGGATGGATGCCGAGCGTAAACGCGTTGCCAATGGACTACGTGCAACCGGCAATGCCGAGAGCGAGAAGATCCGCGCCGACGCTGACCGGCAACGAGAAGTGACACTCGCCGATGCATACCGTGATGCGCAAAAAATAAAGGGGGATGGTGATGCGAAATCATCCGCGATTTATGCTGCCGCGTTTGGGCGCAATTCAGAGTTCTATGCATTTTATCGCAGCATGGATGCTTATAAACAGAGCTTCAAGAGCAAGAGCGATGTCATGGTGATGGATCCCAGCTCCGCATTCTTTAAGTACCTCAAGGGTTCCGGTAAGGCGGGCAAATAAGTAGAGGTTTTCTGTATGCTGACTTATTGGTTTATCGGGTTGGCATTGATGCTGGTTATCGAAGGTATCATGCCGTTTCTATTTCCTGCCTTGTGGCGCGATGCGCTTCGCAAACTGGTGCTGTTTTCTGATGGACAAATCCGTTTTATCGGCCTCACTGCCATGCTGTCCGGGCTACTGTTACTGTATTGGGTGAAATAATGCCGAATTCAAATTGGCTATTGCCAGAATACATTCAAGATATGTTGCCGGAAGAGGCATGGCGCATTGAGCGCATGCGCGCCGATGTGCTTGAATTGCTGCGCCTGTCCGGTTATCAATTAGTAGCGCCACCGCTGCTGGAATATGCCGAGTCTCTGCAGATCATTGGCAACCATGATATGGACTTGCGCACTTTCAAGCTGGTCGACCAATTGAGTGGACGCACCTTGGCGCTACGCGCCGACATCACGCCACAGGTGGCACGCATAGACGCACACCTGCTCAATCGTCAAGGCATTACCCGGCTGTGCTATGCCGGAAGTGTGCTACACACCCAGCCTGCGGGATTAATGCGTACACGCGAATTATTGCAGATTGGCGCAGAGCTGTATGGTCACAGCGGTTTGGAAAGTGATCTGGAGGTGCAGCGTTTAATGCTCCAGGCTTTGGCTTTACTCGGTGTTGAAGGGGTTCATCTTGATCTTGGCCACGTTTCTCTGTTTCGCGCGCTAATCAGTCGCGCGGGAATTCCGAAAAATCTGGAAGTGGAGTTGTCCAACGCATTGCAAGGCAAAAACGTGCCTGCCTTGCGGCCATTAGTTGCTGATCTGGAGCCGGAAATAAAAAATGCGCTGTTGGCATTGCCAACATTGTACGGTGGGATAGAGGTGATAGCACACGCTCGTGCGGCGTTGCCAAATTATCCTGAAGTAGTGGCAGCGCTGAATGAACTGGAACAAGCTGCTGCTCATCTGCAACCTCTGGCACACAGCATAGGCATCGATCTTGCCGAGCTTCGAGGCTACAACTACCACAGTGGCATGGTATTTGCCGCTTATCATTCAGGCAGCCATGATGCCATCGCTTTGGGCGGACGTTATGACGACGTGGGCATAAGCTTCGGCCGTGCCCGCCCCGCCACCGGCTTTAGCATGGATCTACGCCAGTTGCATGGCTTGCTGGAGCAACACGCGCAACCTATGGGCATATTGGCACCGCACCGCGATGATTCAGCACTGCATGAAAAAATCGCGCAGCTACGCGCACAGGGGCACGCAGTGATCATTGATTTTCTGGGCGCTGTGGAGCTGCGCACTGAACTCAATTGTGACAGCGAACTAATCATGCGCGATGGCGCATGGCAGGTGGTAAAAATGAAGCTTTAAACTCACTTGCCAAGGGGTAGGGGCGGTTTTGAATAACAACAATCAATAGTAAATCAGGAATCAGGAATGTCGAAAAATGTTGTAGTTATCGGTACGCAGTGGGGCGATGAAGGCAAGGGTAAGATAGTCGATTGGCTCACTGATCATTCACAAGGTGTGGTGCGTTTCCAAGGTGGCCACAATGCTGGGCATACGCTCGTAATCGGCGGCAAAAAAACCGTGCTGCACCTCATTCCTTCCGGCATCCTGCGCGAGCACGTGATGTGCTACATCGGCAACGGTGTGGTTGTGTCCCCGCAAGCGCTTCTTGACGAAATGGATGGCTTGGCCGCTGCCGGTGTGGATGTCTATAGCCGCCTGCGTATTTCCGAAGCATGTCCGTTGATTTTGCCATATCACGAGGCCTTGGATAAAGCGCGTGAGGTGGCTAAGGGCGCGGCCAAAATCGGGACGACCGGACGCGGCATCGGCCCGGCTTATGAAGACAAAGTAGCCCGTCGTGCCATCCGCCTTCAGGATTTATTCCATCGCAAGCGCTTCGCCGCCAAGCTGGGCGAGGTGCTGGATTATCATAACTTCGTATTGAAAAATTATTTCAACGCCGAAATAGTCGATTTCCAGAAGACATTGGACACCACGCTGGCGCTGGCTGAACGCATCAAGCCATTGGTGCTGGACGTGCCACGCGCGTTGTATGAAGCGAACAAAAACGGATTGAATCTGCTATTTGAAGGCGCGCAGGGCACTTTGCTGGATATAGATCACGGCACGTATCCTTTCGTAACTTCCAGCAACTGCATCGCAGGCGCGGCTTGTACTGGTAGCGGTGTCGGCCCGCAAATGTTGCATTACGTACTAGGCATCACCAAGGCCTACACCACGCGCGTTGGATCTGGCCCCTTTCCAACCGAATTAGACGACGAAGTGGGTAAACATCTGGCAGAAAAAGGCCATGAATTTGGCTCCACTACCGGACGCGCTCGCCGTTGCGGCTGGTTTGATGCAGCTGCGCTCAAGCGTTCCATTCAAATTAACGGCGTGTCAGGCTTGTGCGTAACCAAGCTGGATGTGCTGGATGGTGTGCAGACACTGCGTTTGGGTGTGGGCTATCGTAGCGAAGGACAGTACAGCGATATCCTGCCAGTAGGCGCAGAATCACTGGTCGGCTGTGAGCCAGTATATGAAGACATGCCAGGCTGGAGCGGCAGCACGGTGGGGGTGAAGCATTATGATGACCTGCCGCTGGAAGCGCGCAACTATCTTCAACGCATTGCAGAAATTTGTGAAGTGCCGGTTGACATGGTCTCCACTGGATCGGATCGCGATGAAACCATCGTGTTGCGTCATCCGTTCGAGTGTTAAGGGCATCTCCAAAGCATTTATTGCTTCATGATTGCATGGATGTAATTGCTGGGGATAGCGTATGAAATACCGCTCGGATGGGCTAACACGTTTTCTTTAGTGCCCTTTACAAATACCATATTGAGGATGCCAATAACTTTGCCGGTTTTTGGGTCAAACAGCGGACTTCCGCTATTCCCGGGATAGGCAGTTCCATCCAATTGAAATACCAAATAGGGTGTGCGAAGCCGCTTGATTATATTAATGTCAAGCTGTCTCGTGGTCAGCGCTGGGATGACGATAGGGGTAATAGCCGAAACAATGGCCTGGTGTGTCACCGGGTAGAGCCCCAGCACCATGCCAATGGGAAAGCCGGTAAAGGCAACAGTCTCTCCCTCTTTTACAGTATCTGAATTCCCGATCACCAAGGCAGGCAAAGGTTCGCCACTGATTTTCAAGAGTGCCAAGTCATGTTCAGCGTCAACCTCTACTATGGTTGCAGGCCGGGCCTTGGCCGATGCGCCGCGACCCACGAAAATAGCCAGCGATTCCTTTTTTTCCGTGTTTAGTTCTTGCGGAACAACATGAGCATTGGTAATGATATGGAGACCATCACCTACAGCGAATCCGGTTCCAAGAAAATTGGCAGGCGGCGCTCGAGTGTGCAGCAGGGTTCCGACAGCTACAATGGAAGGTCTGACCAGGTCTATGGTCTGGGAAAGGTCACCAGCAGATGCGTTGCCAAAATGGCAACACAAGGTCAAAAAAGAGGTGCTTGTTAATTTAACAGTGAGTAGTTTTATTCGACTGATGGTGCGACGGTACTGATTAACATTGCCCGCACTAACGCCAGCGTCCGGTTTGGGCAGCAAGCAACCGAACAGACGACTGAAACGCCAACTCCCAACAGACAAATTGATAGGCACCTTGGCAGCGGAACGGTCGGATTTACAAGCATCATCAGTCACAATAACCCCCCGAAAAAATTGAATATTTCTTTAACAATTATGCGCTTAGGTTGATATCAAGACAAGTGTAACAAATGTAATAGCGGCTCGGAAGAACGCGAAATCGGTAAAATACCTAATATATCAATGATTCAAGTGGCAATAACAAAATATAATCACCCATGAATTCCTCCTGCACAGGGACGATCAGACTTAAAAACTGCATCAAATTATCGGTAGGAACGTTGAATGAAGAATAAAGTCATTTGGATTACGATCGGAGTTTTAGTGGCCGCAGGAGCACTTGCGATCTTTTTATTTTACGGGAAGCAGGAACAGCAAACTCCGCCAGTGGGACGTGGCGGCAAGGATGGTGCAAGCCGTGCCGTGCCGGTGACGGTTGCAATCGCCCAGACTGGTGACATCGATATAGTGATCAACGCATTGGGCACTGTTACAGCACGCAACACGGTAACGGTCAAACCCCGCGTCGATGGCCAGCTTGTCCGGGTAACTTTCCGTGAAGGCCAGGTCGTGAAGATTGGCGATTTACTTGCCGAAATTGACCCGCGCACTTTCCAGTCGCAACTAGATCAGGCAAATGGACAGTTAGCGCGGGATCAGGCGTTACTTGCCAATGCGCGGCTCGATCAGGTCCGTTATCGCGGCTTGCTGGCGAAGGATTCTATCGCCAAACAACAGGTCGATTCGCAGGACGCGCTGGTAAGACAATATGAGGGGGGAGTGCAAACGGATAAGGCGCTGGTGGATAACGCCAAGCTCCAGCTTGCTTTCACTCGCGTTACGGCGCCAATTGCCGGCCGCCTTGGGCTGCGCTTGGTCGATACAGGCAACATGGTTCGCGCCACTGATACTGGCGGTTTGGTTGTTATTACTCAGACCCAGCCGATTACCGTCATTTTCTCAATTCCTTCTGACAATCTCGCTACAGTGATCAGCAAGCTGCAGACGAATCAACAGCTGGCCGTCGAAGCCTGGGATCGTGACGACAAGAATAAATTGGCGACCGGCGTACTGCTGACGATAGACAATCAGATTGATGCGACAACTGGAACGGTCAAGCTTAAGGCAGAATTCACAAACTCTGACAACGCCCTTTTTCCGAATCAGTTTGTCAATATCCACTTGCGCATCGAAACTCGACATGGCGTCACTTTAGTTCCGACTTCAGCATCCCAGCGTGGCACGCAGGGAACTTTTTTCTATGTGGTGGATGAAAGCAAAACAGTGAGCCTGCGGCCTGTCGTGCTCGGACAAATTTCGGGCAATATAATGGCCGTCGAGAAGGGCTTGGCTCCCGGAGAGAAAGTCGTAATCGACGGTGCGGACAAGCTGCGTCAGGGCGCGAAAGTGGAGATAAATTTACCTGGCGAACGGGGTGGAGAAAGCAAAGGCCCGCCCAAAGGTGAGAGGCGCCAAAATCGCCGCAAACCCCCGGCCGAGAGCAAAGACGGGGCATGAACCCTTCACGTCTGTTCATTATCCGGCCAGTTGCAACCACACTGCTGATGGCCGCCATCCTGTTGTCAGGAATGCTGGCTTACCGTTTGTTGCCGATTTCAGCCTTGCCGGAGGTGGATTACCCGACTATTCAGGTGACCACTTTCTACCCCGGTGCCAGCCCGGACGTGACAACATCCTCAATTACCGCACCACTGGAGCGCCAGTTCGGCCAAATGCCCGGTCTGAACCAGATGTCTTCCAGCAGTTCAGGCGGTGCCTCGGTCATCACACTACAGTTTGGACTTAATCTCAGTCTTGATGTGGCGGAACAGGGAGTGCAGGCAGCGATAAACGCCGCTAGTTCTTTTCTGCCTACTGATCTACCGATGCCACCGATTTACAGTAAGGTTAATCCAGCTGATGCGCCTATCGTTACGATGGCGATTACGTCCGAAACGCTGCCGCTGCCGAAAGTGCAAGACTTGGTGGATACACGCTTGGCACAAAAACTTTCGCAATTGCCTGGC
>CAMCFJ010000014.1 GCA_945874105.1 Candidatus Nitrotoga sp. CP45
GGAACAAGATGTGCTGCACGGCGACCTGATCCTGAAGGGTTACGGCGATCCCAAATTGACGCTTGAAAAATTATGGCTATGGCTACATGAGTTGCGTAGTCGCGGTCTGCGTGAGATCCGCGGAGATCTGGTGCTGGACCGCAGTGTATTCCAGCTCGCCCAGCACAATCCCGCGGAATTCGATAATGAGCCGATGCGTCCTTACAATACGGGACCGGACGCGTTGCTGCTTAATTTCAACTCGATACGCCTGCGCTTTATTCCAGAGGGCGAAAAAGTCAAGATTATCAGCATGCCTGAACTAGCGGGTATCAGGCTGGACAACCGCGTTACGGTAGCGATCACACAAGGAAATTGCAACGACTGGAATGATGCGCTGTCCATGCAATTGCAGGGCGATACGCTGCTTGTGCAAGGCGTCTTCCCAGCCCAGTGCGGTGAGCGTGAGCGACATGTCAGCCTGCTGCCCCACTCAAGCTATCTGAATGCCGTATTTCGTGCATTGTGGCAGGAGATGGGTGGTCTGCTACAGGGTACTTTGCGTGAGGGTACCGTTCCAGGGAACGCAACGCTGTTTGCCACGCACCATTCCGCGCCATTGGCCGAACTGATCCGCGACATTAACAAATTCAGCAACAATGTCATGGCGCGCCAACTTTTTCTAAGTCTGGGCGGGACTGCTGATGCGCCCGCCAATTTCGCACACAGCGAACTGGCTATACGTAATTGGCTGACACAAAAAAAATTGCATTTCCCTGAGCTGATACTAGAAAACGGTGCCGGACTTTCGCGTCGGGAACGGATCAGTCCGCGCAGTCTGGCATTGCTGTTGCGTAGCGCGCAGCGCAGTCCGTTATCAACGGAATTCGAGGCTTCCCTACCCATCGTCGGAGTTGATGGTACCTTTAAAAAACGCCTCACGGGCAGCGAAGCTACCAACCATGCCCATCTAAAAACCGGCTCGCTGGAAGGAGTGCAAGCCATTGCCGGTTATGTGCAATCCCATAGCGGAAAACAATATATTTTGGTTTTTTTAATCAACCACCCCAATGCCGCAGCAGGGCAGCAGGCACAAAACGCGCTAATCGAGTGGATACAACGACGATAATGAAAAACCCCCGATGTAATATTTATTTGCTGACTTGAACGCCTATTAATATTTGAGGCTTTGTGATGGTTACATCAGGAGGGGCAGAGATGGCTACGTCAAATTGACACAACTCTGGCTGCTATAATCCGTTTCCCCATTATTCAACTCACGCGATCAATATGCATACGCTCATCTGTGGCTCCTTAGCTTACGACGTTATCATGGTGTTTAACGACCAGTTCAAAAACCACATCTTGCCTGAACAGATACACATCCTGAATGTCTCCTTTCTGGTGCCGGAGATGCGTCGCGAGTATGGCGGCTGCGCAGGTAACATTGCCTATAATTTGAAACTGCTCGGTGGGAATCCGCTGATCATGGCGACGGTAGGAGATGATTTCGGCCCCTACGCCTCCCGACTGGAGAAGCTAGGCATATCTCAACAATACATTCGCCATGTGCCGGACAGTTTCACTGGCCAAGCTTTTATCACAACCGATCGGGACGATAATCAGATTACTGCCTTCCATCCTGGTGCGATGGGCTTCTCTGAACAGAACCATGTATTTGATGCAAAGGGTGTCACGCTCGGCATCGTGTCACCAGATGGGCGCGCAGGTATGTTGCAGCACGCGCAGGAATTCCATACGGCGGGGATTCCCTTCGTGTTCGATCCGGGTCAAGGTATGCCGATGTTTAACAGCGATGAATTATTGAGCTTCGTCAAGCAGGCGGATTATGTGACGGTAAATGACTACGAAGCCAAGCTATTGCAGGATAAAACCGGCAAAAAGATTGAAGAACTCAGCAAACTGACACGTGCTTTCATCGTTACCCTCGGTGCACAAGGGTCACTCATTTATGCGGATGGCAAGGAAGTGCGCATCCCAACGCCCATGGCTGAGACATTACTCGATCCCACTGGCTGCGGAGATGCTTATCGTGCAGGTTTGCTGCACGGCATTCAGCAGGGCTGGGATTGGGATACCACCGGCCGCCTTGCCTCTTTGCTAGGTTCGCTGAAAATCGGCAGTCGTGGCGGACAGAATCACAAGCCGACGCGCGACGAACTCACCACGCTGTTTCAGAAATACTTTGGCTATTCCATTAACCTGTAATTTCGCGCTCAGCTCGAGCTTGCTCTTCCCGCAAGCGGAAGAGCAAGGGCTAAGGTCGGCTAGGCGATGTGAGTTTTTTAAGCAGGCGGCCGCGTCAATAATACATAGATAGTTTTTATCTGCCTGGCGGTATATAGCCGGAAGGCATTTCCGCGCCATCGCCAAAGAAATGATTTTCCATTTGTTGGGCTAAATACTTGCGAGCATGAGCCTCTGCGAGATTTAAGCGGTTTTCGTTAACTAGCATGGTCTGGTGTTTGAGCCAAGCGGCCCAGGCATCTTTCGAAACCTGCTCGAAAATGCGTTGCCCCAACTCGCCAGGATATGGCGCGCGCTCCAGTCCTTCTGCCTCGTGGCCCAATTTGATGCAGTGCACCATTCTTGTCATTATTATGTTCTCCGATTATTTGGTTTGAAATTTTAATTCTGTCATCAATCACGAACACCCGCAAAGGCTCAACCCCATTCCATATAGGATTTGATCATAGGTTTTTCAGAAATACTTTGGAGCGGCGCTGATAGTTGTAAAGCATTTTTTTCTGCGTGGGCAATTGCCCGACATCCGTTTCTTTGAAGCCCCGTTCAATAAACCAGTGAGCAGTGCGCGTGGTCAACACGAATACTTTGTGCAGGCCTTGTGCTTGAGCCTCGGCAAGGATGTACTTAAGCAGAGCGTCGCCATAACCTTGTTTGCGGTAGTTGGTTTGCACGGCGAGGCAGGCAAGCTCGGCGGCGCGCTCTTCGACAAATGGATACAATGCGGCGCAGCCGATAATGCGGTGGTCATGCTCCAGCACCACGAAGCGCCCAATTTCCCGCTCTAGTCGCTCGCGGCCACGTCGTACCAGTATGCCTTCAGCTTCCAATGGTTGCAGCAGTTGCAAAATGCCGCCTACATCATTAATTGTGGCTTCACGCAAAGTGTTGAGCGTGCTTTCCACAACCATGCTGCCGATACCAACATCACTGAACAGTTCTTGTAAAATGGCACCGTCGATATGGCGGCTGATTAGATGCGTGCGTGCTACGCCAGCCTCGCAGGCGTGCACTGCGCAGGGCAGGAACAGCGACACATCTTCCGGCAACTTGCTTTTTTTGGACAAGATGATAGTGGCATCGGCAACGGTTAATTCACGCAGTAAATTGCCGTGCTTATCCTGAACGCCGTCCATTTCCATCAGAAAAATCAGTTTATCTGCGTCGAGCGCGATAGCAGTGCGCGTTGCCACTTCTTCCAGGGTAAGGTTGAAAACCTCGCCGGTAGGCGAATAACCAAGCGGTGAAAGTAAAACAACTTCATTGTGCTCAAGCCGGTTTTTAATCGCTACAACGTCTACTTTACGCACACTGCCAGTATGTAGTAAATCCACGCCATGAATTACGCCCATCGGCTGAGCGGTGATGAAGTTGCCGCCTGCGACGCGGATATCAGCGTTAGCCATGGGTGAGTTCGCCAAGCCCATCGACAGAAGCGCCTCGATTTCTACCCGCACGCGCCCCACCGCTTCTTTTACACATTGCATGGTTTCTGAATTGGTTAGGCGGATACCATGGTGATAGTGATCTTCAAGATTGTTGCGCGATAAGTGCCGTTCGATTTGTGGACGAGCGCCATGTACTAATACGAGGCGTACCCCCAAGCTGGAAAGAAGATTAAGGTCGTGGGTCAGCTCGATGAACTTACCATCTGCCACTACTTCACCGCCGAACGCGACCACGAAAGTGCGGCCACGGAAGGCGTTGATGTAAGGCGCAACCGAACGAAACCAGGCAACGAATTCGGAGGGAGAAACGGGACGGTGTGGCATGCTTTGTCTAGTTGCTAGCGGATTGAGAAATGGCATGGATCAGACGTTTGGTGAATGATGTCATGAACTCAAGGTCGATTGGATATGCTATGACTTTATTCATAGATATATTTGTGCCTGGTTGTTCATAACATTGCGGATGTACCCTAGTTCAAGATTTCCGTGCATGTCAAACTTAAAAACTATAAAAGCGTAATGGAAAGAAGATGTAATGGTAAAGAACCAGTCATAATCTTAACTTCTGGTGCGCCCGGCGGGAGTCGAACCCACGACCCTTGGCTTCGGAAACCAATACTCTATCCAGCTGAGCTACGGGCGCTTTTCAAGCCTAGCAGTATAACGTACCCATGGTTACCATGCACACTGTAACAACTGCCAATGTTATAATTAAGCCAGAAGAAATGATGTGTTTTTTTCTGAAGCGATCCTAAAAATCAAAATTACGCACTAAATTATAATATCCGGTGTTTGCAAAGGTTTAATAGAGCCGTCCCTTAGCATAGCGAGCTGTTCACGCAATACGGCTTGCTATAGACCTAAAATTAAATCTAGATTTCCATAGTTATTTAATGCGAACGTGTGTGATGTTAGTCGCATAAGCGGACGTTTGAATTAGATTTCAAGAGGCTGGAGCTTAATTGCTTCTTCGGACGGCCAAAAAAGCTTGCGTAATTTAAATGGGCAGTGATAAAATTCGCAAGTCTAGAGAGATCGTAAGCACAATTAGTTTTTTAACCAAGCAGTATTGGAAAGGAGGAGACGTTATGTTTGAGAATGTGACTACCGGCCAAGTTCTTTTGATGTACGTATGTATTTTTGGGTTTATTTTTGGTATGGCCGCAATCTTATTTAAAAAGAATTCTTAAAAAACAAGGCTAAATAATACTGCGAGTAGCGGAAATATTGTTTTTGGATGCCTTCCGAAAGCATGGTGTGTCTTTCACCTAAAGTTGTTAGGGGAGGATTAAATTGAAGAATTTCAAGAAATAAGGGGGGGAAATGCGCAAATCTATATCCATGTTGTCGTCATGGCTTACAATAATAGCTATCACTGTATTGGTATCGGGAACGGCCGCTTCTGCGGAAGCTGGAAAAGTTAGTGCGAATCCCGCTAACGGCAAGGTCATATTTACCCAGGGAAAAGGGGATGTTCCTGCTTGTCTATCCTGTCATGGAGAAAATGCATTAGGTAATGATGCCATGGGCGCGCCCCGCCTAGCCAATGTTGGTTACGTTTATCTCGTTAAACAACTCACTAATTTTGCTGCGGACAAGAGAGTTCCCTCTGGGCTGGGCGCGGTAATGAACGGATTTGCCAAGGCGTTGAGCGAGCAAGATCGCCGTGATGTGGCTGCATTTGTAGATAGTTTGCCCAGAAAGTTTGAGCCGTCTGATTTGAAAGCTCTTAAAGCAGAGGGGCAGCAAGTCGGTAAGTCGCATTTGGGGAAGCTTCTGGTTCATAGTGGGGTAAAGGGTAAGGTAGCCTCTTGTTACTCATGCCATGGGTTTAACGGGCGCGGTGCTGATCCTATCTTTCCAGCAATTGGTAATCAGAAATATGTATATTTGGTTAACCAATTGAAAAGTTGGCGTGATGGCACAAGAAATAATGATCCGGTAGTTGGTGGGGTTCCAATGATGCAAGCGGTGGCGAAAACGCTTACAGATGACGACATTTATAATGTTGCTGCATATTTGACTTCTGCTCCGCCAGTTAATGTACGGGACGGCCTTCTTATTGATAATCAAACCGTTTTGAAGGAAATTGTAGTTAGATAGGAATTCTTGGTTATTGAATTTTAGATTTTGTTTGTAAAATCCCCGCGTCGAGTTGTTCCGGACGCGGGGATTTTACTTATTGGAAATGCACATTAAGTAGTTGGGAGTAATTCGGCATGGCAATTAGCAATATGAAGCTTGGAGAAAAATTGCTATTTGGGGGTTTTGCACTGATTGGTATTATGGCTTTTGCCAGTTGGCTGGTGCTAGAAGTTGTCAGGTCACGTTTAGATAAGCCGATGTACCCAGTGCTCCAGTATAATTTTTCCACAGAAGGCTTGCGCGGGTCAGAAATATTTCGTACAGCGGGATGCACTATTTGCCACCGCGCAATGCGCAACGGTACAAATATGGGGCTGGTTCTCGACGGGATCGGTTCCAAGCGCACTCTAGAATACCTTAATAAATTTTTAATTGATCCAGAATCGACGTATCCAGGAACGACGATGGATCATGGCCCTTCTAAAGGAGCTGCTTTCGTAGCAAAATTGCCGCAAGCGGATTTGCAAGCGATTGCTGTGTTTCTTTCAGAGTTACGAGCGAACCCAGGATCTAATGCGTCTCGACTTCCACCAGTGGGTGGGGAATCAAAGTTTATTGATGAGATGGTCAGGATGTGGGCGCCAGACAGTTGGAAATCGGAGTATAAGGATGTGCGTGAAGAAGTGAAATCAAAAGCGAAAGAGAATAAGCATGATACAGGAACCAAATGAGCCTTGGGCTCAGGATAAAGAATATACTAAATATACATTGTGGTTTATCTACGCATGCATCATTTACAGCATAATTGGTTTTTCCTGGGGGGCGTTAATGGGCGGGGTTCCCACCTTTAGACATTTTGTTAATAGCGGGATACCCGGACACAGGCTCGTTTTAGGGCATACCCATATTAATTTGCTGGGGTGGGTGGAAATGGCTATTTTCGGCGCAGTATATTATCTTATTCCACGATTAGTGCGACGTTCCATCTATAGTCTACGCTTGGTCAAGATTCATTTTTGGATGCATAATTTGGGCTTGCTGGGTGTCGTAGTTTTCTTCAGCGCTGCGGGGCTGATAGGTACTTTTATTGATGATGACGGAGAGTTGGCGGCATCACGTTTTATGTCACTCTCAGGAATTTTCGGTAGTGTGGTTTTATTGGCTAACATTATCTGGGGATATAACATATATCGAACTTGTAATGGATGGAATCGACCCAAGTGAGCACAAGAATATTATGGCTGTTCGTCGCCTCATGCCTACTTAGTGGCTGTGGCGAACAGTTTTCTACATGGAGCATCGGGGGGGCTTCAATGGGAGTGTTGCAGAAGGGTATGCTCGCGCCTAGTTTGCCCACCAAAACATTGGCGGATGTCGGCGGAGACATGAGCAAAATGACGACATATCGTCAGCCAGATGCCCGCATGTACCAATACTCATTGGATAAGGCGTTGGCGCTCGGCAAGCCTATCGTCCTGGAGTTTGCCACACCTGGCCATTGCACTGTATGCGATGGCCAGTTGCAAATAATGAAAGCACTATTGGAAAAATATCAAACTCAGGTACTTTTTTTGCATATGGATCAATACCAAAATCCGCAAGCATTTAAGGCATATCGCGTGATGGGTGATCCTTGGACCTTCTTTATAAATGATAAAGGTGTTGTTAGCGGCGTTCAGCCAGGACGCATGTTGCATGGTGAAATGGAAGCGGGAATTACCAAGATTCTCAAGGCTGGAACAGAAAGACACGCGGGTTAATATAAGATGAGCGATACGCGCTTCGTTTTAGTGCAAGACCACAAAGGCATGATGTGGGATGTGCTGTTGTATGTCCCCACAGTGATAGCTTTACTGTCGATGGTAGTCAAATTCTGGTATAGCGGAGATGTCAGTTTGGCATATTTGTTCTCGTTTTTGGCCTGTTTCTTTTTTATCGCGGGTGCCAACCGAATATTGAAAACCAGGTTAATGTTACTGCCTACCGCGCCTATCGCAATTGAAATAGGTAAGCAGGTAATACAAATTATTATGCGCAACGGAGAGCAAGTGGAGTTGGTGAAAGATTTGCGAGTTTACGCGGATTATTCAGGCCGTACGTTTGGTCTGGCAGGTCTGGATAAATTAGGCCAGCGCATGCAATTTGTATTTCATAAAGGACAGTTTTCCAGCATAAAAGATTACCAAGCAATTCAGGAAATGCTTAAAACTAGCTAGGCATCTATATTAAAAAACAGGGGAATTTCTAATGATTTCATTAGAAATTCCCCTGTTTTTTAATACGGTGCTGCACTTATGGATAGTCAGGGTTAAAAATAGACCAAAGTGAAGTGAATAAATGGTTACGGAGTATCTAGTAGATATGGCCGTCCAGAAGAGCTAATGGAGAATGTAAATAAGGTGCGTGGACAGAAAATATGCTAACAGCTGGCACAGTGTGGACCGCATTGGTGACCTATGCGTTAATGTTGACAGCGTTTCGATACGCTAATCAACGCACGTTTCACGTGCTGGTAATGATTTCAGTAATCTTGTTTGATTTAGGGATGCCGGTTTATCTATATCTTTATAAGGGCTGGTATCGGCGTTTGATAGTGGAAAGCGAATTGACTTCATTTCTAGTATGGATACATTTCATGATGCTTGTGATGATGTATGCGTTATATGTAATGCAAGTTAAGACCGCTCTGCGGATGCTGCGTTGTGATAACAGCGTGCGCATTGATCACCGTGCGCAAGGTAAGGCGGTGTTGCTGGTACGAGCCTTGGTCATTTTTACAGGCGCCCTACTTGTAGAGCCCTAGAAATTTTAAAGCGGTGTGGGAGGTCGCTATTTAATGCCCTTGCGGCGTTGTGTTACATCCCAAACCATCAATCCTATAGCCACTACACCAACGATACAAGTGATTGTAATCAGCAAATTTTCAGTTTCCTTGCTAACTAAGCCACCAACTAGCATGTGCACAGCATAGCTCATGATGAACAGAGAGCTGAGAGCGACAATTAAATAAATTATAACTTCCTGTATGAGCTTGTTCATATCATTAAAGCAAATCTCTCACCAATTGGGGCATGAGCCGACTAAATCCGGCCATCTTTAACTTACAAGATAGTAGGATCGTCAAAAAATATTCACGCAATTCACACATAACTTATTTACCATTCTTTAGATTAGTTGGTGTATTTGCGTTTTTGAAATGTAAAAGTACCCCGCTGGGCTGTAATGCGATAGTTTCAACGACCCCTCCACCAAGAATAGATAGGTTCCGTGCTAGCGCTATATTGTTGGCTTGCCGTGGGTTAAATAATAAGTGGGTAATGCTGTGCAGCATAGTAAGCTGAGCCTGTGGATCTTTTGCTGCAGGGGGTAACGGTAAAGTATCGCATTTACACGCGATCATTGTACGGCTTGGCCATTGACTGGCTACACGTAAAGGAACAGGATTTCCTCCGCCTTTGTCTTCTTCAGCAATTTTCCGGGCATTGTCAGCTTCCTCAACAAGAAAGCGAATTAATTGATCCTCTTCAGATAGAAAGCCAGACTGCCGAATTTCGTAATGACTTTTATCCGCCCGCATAAATACTGAGGAAAGAATGATAATAAATAGCATCATCAGCCCCCGTTGCTGCACAAACCCCTTGCCTGAGCGGTCCTGATGCAACTGTAATAACAACGGAATTCCAAAATACAAAATAATGCTTAACGCAATTATGCCCCACGCCGAATCACTGGTTGTAACTCCCAGTGTCAAGCTAATAAGAAAGGTGCGTCCGGTAAAATCTGACCAGAGGTTGCGGTATTGTTTGATCACGACGATTACAAGCCCCACGAGCATACACCCTCCAACTATCCAGCAGACAGTAGATATTTCACCGCCCAAAGATGATCCGAGTATAGTAATTGCGAGACTTTTAACAGGGTTTTGGAACCATTCGACGTAATTCCAACCTCTTAACATGAGTAAAGTAAAGAGAGAAATAAAACTTACACCGATAAAAAAATATTTTTGCTGCTTTTGATCCAGCGGATCTTTGTACCATGACCAAAGTAACGCTAACGGATAAGCAAGGCCAATGGGATGCAAGCTTACGCTGAAGGCAATGACGAGTAATTGAGAAAAATACCAACCTCCACCCGGGCGAGGATTTGCACGAAACTCCACATTCAACCATGCGCCTAATGCAAATGCCGGCAACAAGTAAATGCCGGGAGAAAGTGTATCAATTTGTTCCAGTATTAACGGAGAAACAATCAGTAATCCACTGGCAATTAACGCACTTTCAGCGTTGACGTTGCGTCGGTTCCATAAATAAAGTAACCAGATAGCAAAGGCAAGCAAAAGCGTAGTAAATACTTTAGCTGCAAAAACATTGCCCGTCCAAAGAAATGCCACAGGTAAAAACAACAATGCGCGCAAATCGGGTGCACCAAAAGTTACAACTGAAGCTGCCACCTGATCAGCTATTGACCATACCAGTAAAAGGGATTTTGCAGAACCCTCATCTAAATTGTAAAGGTCTGGGCGCAACAAAAAAAGGATAGAACCACCCCATAATGACAACGAAAGGTATCCCCAATAGCGAAGAGGGATACGCGACAGAAAGGTATTAATGTTCATAATCAATATAATTGTTTGGTTAAAGTGCACTTTGCCTTGACAAGGTTAAGCGTAGGGTTTTATTATATCACTGCATTTTTATATCACTGAATTTTAGTAGTTGCTGGTATCGAACAGTACCATTTGCCAGAAGGAATTCGGTTGCAGGGTAAATTTGCTTGAAAACATCCGAGTTCCGCTTAAAATGAGTAAAAAAATCTAAATATTTTTAGATAAAAACCGGGGGAGGGAATGAAAAATGCAAAGACAGTCAATACCATCTAGGTCTTTTTGGATTATTATTGTTGCGGGATTTGTAACAGGCATGGGTAATGGTAGCGTGTTCGGAGCCGCCCTCATGTGTTGGATGGGGCGTGCGGGCATTGAAGATTGGGGTGGAGTGGGCTCTGGTTCATATATCCCTACAACGTTTAATGGTCTTATGACTTTTTGGATGCTTGCGTTTGGCTTTGCGTTTACTCTAATGCTGGCACTCGCGCTAAAGCGACATGATACGATTGAAAATGGACGTCATGCTTAAATCACCCATGCTTAAATCATGGGTACGCCTGTGTTAAAGCTTTAAAATCTGACGACCTTAAATAAAGGAGGGGAAACATGCTTGTAATATTTGCGGGTACATTCTGTATGCTCTTGGCGTTTTCTAGTATGTGGTTATCGTGGTATGTATTAATGCCGCACGCAAAAATTCATTTGCCGGATGGTACAGATGCATTAGGTGGGACAATCGGCGGTACGGTAGGCGACATAATTAAAGAAGAACTATCTTCGGCCGCACCGCATAAAACGTCAACAAAATAATAACTTAAAATTATAGTGGGATAAACGCTAGTTGCGGCAGCCAATAAGTCTGCCTAGAGCTAAAACAAGGAGATGCAGCATGATTCTTAAGTATTTATTCGGTAAAAATGAGGCTATCCCGGTCGGTTCGGCGGCGATTTTCTTTGGTTTTTCTTCCATAATGTGGTTCGTGATCGGAACTGGGTTGGGGTCATTCAACGCGGCTAAGCTTGCTTTCCCTGATTTTGTAACGGGGACGGAAATGTTTGCCTTCGGCCACATGCGCCAGGTGCATGTATTGGCGGTAATTTTCGGCTGGATTTCGATGGCGTTCGCAATGGCCATGATGTACATCACTCCGATACTGGGGAACACCAGGCTGTGGTCAGAGAAGCTTGGTTTGTGGAATTGCATGATGTGGAATATTTCTCTACTTTTGGGTCTGTCCCTGTTGTGGATGGGGGTGACCTCCGGGCGTGAATATTCTGACTTCCCTTGGCCGCTGGATCTTGCTGTTGCTGCATTTATAACCATTCCATTGGCAGTTAACGTATGGATGACCATAATAAAGCGCCGTACTCAAGGTATTTATACGACCAACTGGTTTTTTGCAGCCGCAACTTTTATGTTGATCATCGTATTTTTGGTGGGAAATCTGCCAGAGTACTTCCACCTTACTGGTCTGACAGAAGCTTACATGACTTGGTGGTTTGCGCATAACGTTCTTGGACTGTGGATTACTCCGGTAGCTGCAGCAATCGCCTACTACGTTATCCCAAAGGTGACAGGTAATCCTTTGTATTCCCACCGAATAGGCCACTTGCATTTTTGGTCAATCGTCGTGTTTTATTCCACTCCAGCTGCGCACCATTTGATGTCGGCTCCTTTGCCTGAGTGGCTAAAGTCTTTTGCTTCAGTGGAAGGTGTGTTGATTCTGGTCCCGGCGATTGCATTCGTGTCGAACATACTTTTGACCATGCAGGGTAAGTGGAATATGTTTGTCGAAAACCTTGAAGTGCGCTTTACCGTAGTTGGTGTATTGCTGGCGATCCCGCTCAACATGCAGGGTGGTTTCCAGCAAACACGCTCGATCAACTGGTACATTCATGGTACAGGTTGGATGGTGGCGCATGCGCATCTCGCGTTGCTGGGGTTCTCGACGTTTCTCGAGGCAGCTGCCGTATACTTGGGATTGCAAACATTGATGAAGCGCAAGCTGTACTCTCTGACTTTAGGAAATCTGCATTTCTGGTTGTTGTTGATTGGATTCAGTACCTATTGGATATCAATGACGATTGCCGGATTGATTCAGGGTGCCGGTAAAATATATGAAGTGCCATACATTGATGTCGTTATTGCTGAGCATCCTTATATGATCGCTCGTTGGTTAGGCGGAACCATGGTGTTTTCTTCAACCCTTATTTGGTTATATAACATGTGGATGACTGCGCGTGAAGGTACTGTTATTCCGGCCGGACGTATGCCACACGAATTGGCATATGAGCGTTAAAACTAAAACACTAAGCCAGAATCTGGGGAGAAAACTATGAATTTTAGAGAGTATAGAATCGGTTCAAGAATGTTTGGTGCAGCATTCGCAATATCAATGAGTATAACCCTGCTGTTTCCAAGTTTTGATCTTGCGGCGTCAGTCGTCTCAGAGGTTGGCTTGGATAAGCAGCTGACGTCAGGGTGGGATTCCGGGTGGCAGCTATCAGATCCGTTACTGAACGGATTGAACAAGCCATTGAAAGTGTTGCTCAGGAAAGATCCGAAAAGTGGCGCGCCGATGGAGCCTGTGTATGCATATGTATATCCTGCAGGAACGACATTGCCGAATGGCGTGAATCACACTGCCAACTTGGGTCACGGCGTTGAGGAGCTTAGTGTCAAGGAGGGCCGCATAAAAGAAGCAAGAAAAGAAGATGGTGTTGTTTTCCTGATCAAGAAGAGTGATAAGTTGCTGAATTTTGAGGATAAGCCACTTGCTTATATGGAAAATGCGACAGCCACAAAAGGCTGGACTCCAAGTGAAGTTTTAAAACAAGCAGCAGATTCAGACATATTGCACGCCGGATCTGGAAAAACCATGTTTGTACGAGAAGGTTGTTGGTGGTGTCATACATTATTGCCAGAACAGACACAAGATTGGCAAGTATTTGGCGCTCCTCCTATGCTTGGTGATTTCAATGGCGAATCACCGACAGCATTTGGGTCAGATCGTAAGGGACCGGATTTGCTGCACGTTGGTTCACGCAATGCGTCTAGAGAGTGGATGATGCTGCATTTCTTTAATCCACGCTTAGTGCAACCGCATTCCATCATGCCGCGTTTTGATTATTTATGGGGCGAGGTCGACGCTGATGGCAAAAAAATTGATTTCAAAAAATGGCGTTCTGAGTACGATGAGTATCGGGAAGGTAAAATCACTACTCCTCCAGACGTGCCTATGTACGCTAAGGATAGCGAAATTCGGAACTTGATTGATTTTGTAATAAATCTGAAATAATTTAAGGGGGACGATATGCCTTGGGTATTTAATGAACCGCTGGTTACTTTGACGCACGCAGAGACTGGAGAGCGAAGCAAAGCACTTTGGGAGGCCGAAGATCTGGGTGGGATGACAGAGGATAATAACCGTTTGCCAGTTCCTGTTGTCATTCTGGTTGCGCTAACGATTGCAACAGCATTCCTGACCACAATTCCGCTCTGGGGGCAGCGTCCTACAGCTGCGATCTACGTCGACTATATTAAAGCTATGGATACGCCTGAAATCCAGTCGATACAAGAAGCCCAGGGTGATGATGCAGCAATGAAACGTATTGTTGAAATTAATAAAGACAATCCACTCAAAGCTCAGCAGGGTCGACATCCGGTGAGTATGGACGACTTGCGTGTTCTCAAGCCGCAAATAGAGGAAATAATGAAGCTTCCAGCTGTGGATCTTAAGGATTACACTGTTGTAGGTCCAGTGGTGAAAATTGCTAATTTTGAAGGTAATTTTCGCGCTAATGGTAAACGAGAACGTCAACAGCCTTGGTGGGATAAAGGATTTACGATTGACCTATTTTATCTTACGATGTTTTTTGTTGGTGTAACAATTACTGTGAAGCGCTTGCCTGCATATCACTGGCAACCACGTCATCATGAAGCTGATCCACGCCATGGCGAAAGACGGCATAACGCTTAATTTGAAATTAAATTTCGGAGGTATCAGATGATAGATTTGGATTATGGACCTATATGCTTTGCGGGTGTAGTTACAATAGGATTTTTCGCTCCATTTTTCTATAGTTTCTTTGTGGACAATTATGATAAGAAAAGTCCTCAAATAAGGTCGAAAAATAGCTAGCATTGTTGTTGCAAGCTAAATGAACAAGGTATGCCGCCGAACGGGCGGCATAATCTTTTTTACAGGGATTTATTTGGAATGAATGGAGATTATTATTTATTCATTTCTTGAGGGGTTAAATAAAGGCAGTGTCTTAAACGTGATAGCTAACACGGCCTATTCTCCAAAATTAGATCTAAGCATAGAAGGGATGCGCAGCCAGCAATTTAGCACGGGTGTGTTTTTTTTCATGCTGTTGGGCGTATTGGTGTTTTCTGGCATCGTGATTATGGTGATGTTCGGAAATCATGCGCCAAAAAAAATGAGAACTGGCGAGAAAGTGATGTTTGGGATGATAATTACAGGCATTATAGTTGCAGTCATTTTTGGCGGATTGCAAATGCTGGGCGGAAATCTTTACTAGATTATCCACGAGGATGGTTACCTAACGACCAACGGAGAAAAATATGGAAAGCTACTTGCAATCGTTAGATGATGGATGGTCTATTTACCTTTGGCTTGTTGTTGGAGGAATGATAATTCTTGCTGTTATTTATTGGATTAGATGGGGACTTAAAAATGAGCAATTCGATGAAGATATCAAGTATCTAGTATTTGATGAAGGCGATAGAGAAAAAATGACACCTCAAGAGTATGCCAAAAGTCGCGAGGTTAATGCCGCACAGATGCAAAGCCGGGAGCGTGTTTTAAAGCGTCAGGAAAATGAAAAGCAACAGGACAAATGAAACAAGGCGAAAAAATTGTTTTTTTAGTAATTACAATTGTAGTTATAGGTTTTATGGGGCGTAATCTATGGCGCCTCAATACTATTCAGGAAGTCGATAAAGGTATTCCTTATTACAGCACCGCACCTGCTACTTTGGAACGCGCTGCTATGGATGTCTATCGCGAGCAAAATTGTAAAAGCTGCCATTCATTGTGGACGGTGCGGGATCTTATGAAAGCCGTTCCCGCTCCGATATTGGACGGCATCGGCTCCTTGCGAAGTGAAGAGTGGTTTTACCAGTATTTTTCAGCTACAAATCCTCAAGCAATATTGCCATCCCGCTTAAAGAAAGAATATCAAATGCGATCGTATGCGCATCTGCCTGAAAGTGAACGGCGACTTCTGGCGCGCTATATGGCAAGCCTGAAGGTACAAGACTGGTATCTTGAAGAAACTCGTAAAGCCGAACGTGAAGTACTTACTGGTCAAGAGTATCGACCATGAGTAAATTGTCTCCTTTGACCAGAGCCCGATTTTTCAACGGGGTGGTGGCAGTTATCATGGGTTGTGCGCTGAATTACTTTGGTGACCGCTTACTTGGAGTAAAAATCGAGTTATTTCGCGGCATTCTTGACTTCAATGCCCTGTGGGTCATCGATATGCTAGTACTACCTTTTTTTGTCGGTGTATTGGTTGCTGTTATTTTTGGACTTGGTGGCAAATGGCTGTGTTACTTCCCGCCACTTATAGTTAAATCGATTGGTTACTTGGAAAGCACCTATATAAATGCAGTTCCGGAAGATACATCGCTAATTCCTTTTGGCATGTGGGCTTTATTTGTGACTGTAGTAATGACTTCGGCAGCCTTCGGCGGGGTCATGGGTGAAATCATGGTGAAAGGAACATACGGGAGAAGTCCCCGAGATATTTTATATAAGCAACGTGCCAGTAATAGAGACGGTGATATTTAGATGACAGTTACTTCTGCGAACAGAAAAACTGTGCTTCCTGTTGCAGATTATGCGCGTCGCAAACGTTACTTGTCGGCTACCTTTGTAATTTGCTTTGTCTTGTTGGCAATTGGGATTACCTTGTATGTGGTGAATCAGGGGTTCGATCGTATGGGAGAAATGCGCACACGCGCAACCTACGAATTGAAAGATGAATCATCCCATATTCGTGCTGCTGGTGAGGATTTAGTATTGCATAGTATGCATGAGACAGAGAAAAAACATACGGTAGGATATAGCGCTAAAGAAATTGAAAGCTTGCTATCCAAAGAGGAGTGGCTAGAGCTAGAGAGTATGGTGTTGATCCCTGAGGGCGCCTTTTCGATGGGTACAGATTTAGAACGTGCAGATGCACAAAATCGTCCGAAGCATACAGTTAAATTACCCGCCTACTGGATAGACAAATATCCTGTAACTAATGCGCAATATGCTAAATTTGTAGTCGCTACTTCACGTCGTCCGCCGCTGAACTGGAAAAAAGGAAAAATTCCTTCAGGCGAAGCGTTGCGCCCAGTTACTATGGTCTCTTGGTACGATGCAACAGCTTATGCTAAGTGGTCAGGCAAACGACTTCCTTCTGAAGCGGAATGGGAAAAGTCCGGGCGTGGAACTGATGGAAGGCGCTGGCCGTGGGGTAATAAGATGGAACCGGAGCGGTTGAACACTTATTACAATGTGGGATCTACAACCAATGTGAATGCTTATCCAAACGGCGTTAGCCCCTATGGAGTAATGGATATGGCGGGTAACGTAAATGAGTGGACAGCGGATGATTTTGCACCTTATCCTGGATCTGACGCGCCGTCAGATTTGTTTAAAGGAAAAATTGTGCAGGCGACAAATACAAAAGAGGTTGAGCTTGTGCCGACTGGGGGGAAATACAAGGTATTGCGTGGTGGCTCATGGAAGGGGGATCCGTTCTCCTCTTCGGTATTTCATCGAAATTTCGCTTTTGCAAACTATGCATCCGATTTTTTCGGGTTCCGCTGTGCAAGTAATCCCGGGGTGAAGGACAAAAGACGGTGAGAGTGCTCAAAATTTTGTGGCAGCTGGGAATGGTTCTTGGTCTCTCATTGTCTTCGATAAAAATGAGCTATGCAGTGGATAGCTACCGTTTCCTTCACGTGCATATTGATACGCTCTGGTATATTTTTTTATTCCTGCTGGGTGTAATTTTTGTTCCCTTTATTCTGTTGGCAGTGTTGACATGGCACTACGCGGAAAGCAAAACCGATCCGAAAGAGCAGCAGACAATTTCAGTCGAGAGTGAGAAATGATGGCGAGTGTAAGGGGTGGCTCCAATCCAAGTTTAATAGCGTGCTGGCTGGTTACAGCGTTGTTGTTTTTATTTTGCGCGATACCAGCGCTAGCTGATGATAACCAACAGAAGGGCGATAGCGCTAAGGTGATGGAGGCGTTTGAACAGCAAGCTAGCAAGATTAATATAGATAAGCCCTCAACCATACAAAAAAAGCATTTGACTATGTTTTTATTGGGCGTGCCATTGTTAATCCTGCTTCTAATTACTGGGGCGCTGGGCATCGCAATGGGGATATATGGTAAGCAAGTATTTATGCTGCATATGATTTCTGCCGGGCTAACTATCACGCTGGCTTTTGTTCACGCTATTGTGGGCGTTATTTGGTTTTATCCCTTTTAATTTAGTTATAGAACGATGCAGCTTTTTATTATTGTCGACGCTTAGCCCTGCATCTGTTGCTAAATAAAAATCAATGAAGCACTTTTCATGCTTCGATGTTTATAGTTCGTTTTAGCGCTGCGCTTGTGCGTATTGAACGATGCCTCTGTCCCGCTTCCACTGATTGTCTAGCTGGCTCTTCGATGAATTTGTTGCGATAGTAGATTGCATTCTCGCTCGGCTTAGCCGGGTAAAGTCATTTTCTGCAGATTTGAATTACACATTCTTGCGCTATTACCGGCATTCGTTTTAATTATATTGCTGCATATTAAGGTTCGGTCATGCTGGTGAAAGAGTCACAATCATTAATTTCAAAGCGTAGTTACTGGCCGCTGGCAGTACTGTATGGATTATTCGGTCTGACTAGCGTGGCATACGAGGTATTGTGGGCGCGCATACTTTCTTTGCAATTCGGTGTGAGTATTTTTGCGGTGGTGCTGACCGTCGCCGCATTTATGGGGGGGTTGGGAGCGGGAAGTTTATTTGCGGTACGCCGGGCTTCCCAAATCAAAAGGCCTTTGTTGTTGCTGGCTGCATTGGAAGGTGGCATTGCTGTTTACGCCCTACTCCTGCCCCTGATTCTGCAAATGACGTCGGCGGGAATGGAAGGCGCTGCGGCTCAACTCTCGCTATTTCAATGGTATGGTCTTATTGCTAGTGTTGCATTGTGTTTGCTGTTGTTCCCGGCTTTCATCATGGGGGCAGGGTTTCCGTTGATTTTAGCATCCCTGGGAAACAGGCCTGAGCAACTGGGGAAGATTTACGGTTTAAATACGCTAGGTGCTGCTTGTGGCGCACTGTTACCACTTTGGTTGTTGCCAGCCTTGGGTTGGGTCTCAGCGGTCAGAGTGGTTGCCGCGATTGGCTGTTTGGGAGTAGTTACGCTGTTGCTACTTTCATCGCGGTACACCACAGCGCAGGTTACCGAGAAAAGCATCAGGGCAAGTCGACCGCGTTTAGCTTTTCTTTTCGCCTATGCCGGGATCGGTGCGGCAAGTCTGACGTTGCAAATAGCGTGGACGCGGTTATTCGGCATGGTGATGCTACGCACCGAGTATGTGCTGACAGTGATTCTGGCGTCATTTCTGTTGGGCATCGGTATAGGCAGCTTGATCGCGCCACGCCAGCACAGGCAAGCGTGGTTTGTAATCTTGCCCATTGCTGCCGGAGGATTTACCGCATTAAGTTTATGGTTGCTGCCTGCACTATCGGCATGGGTAGAGCGAGCTGAATTTGCTTCTTTATTTGAAGCATTAAGAATGCAAGGGTTATTACTCGCGCTGATAACTCTGCCAGTTACACTGGCACTTGGAGCTTGGTTGCCGTTGTTAAATAGCCGTTCGAATGGCGGCGGGGTATGGTTATACGGAGCTAATTCACTGGGCGCCGCTCTCGGCGCGGTAGTTGCAGGGGTGGTACTGATTCCGGTTTGGGGCAGCGCTGCTACGGTGGTGGTGGCAGCTTCGGCGTTGTTGATTCTAGGTTTAACTTGGGCGCAGTCGCGTACCGCATGGCTTGCTGTACCGTTATTTTTAATGGCAGCGTGGCCAGTTGTAAAGTTACCGCCAGTCAATATGCTATTGCCGCAGGCGCAAGCAGGAAGCAGGGATTTATATTTTTACGAAGACGCCATTTCGATGACTCACGTGGTTGAGCAACAAGACGGGCAACGTGTGTTGCTGACCGATTTGCAGAGAATGGATGCTTCAACTGATCCGACAGCGGTGTTCGTGCAATCCAATCAAGCGCGTCTTCCATTGCTCTTGCATGAACAGCCGCGCTCGGTACTATTTCTCGGATTGGGTACCGGAATTTCCGTGGCTGGTTCTCTGGCGTTTCCTGATTTAGAGCGTAGTGCTGTTGAGTTGTCACAAGGCGCGATTAATTCTGCAGCAAGCTTATTTGCCCCATTAAATCGCGACGTTCTGCGTCAAACCAAAGTGGAACGTGACGACGTACGGCATTTTCTAAGCGCGAGTCGGGATCAATACGACGTCATAATTGGCGACGTGTTTCATCCGGATTTGGCAGGTTCAAGTTCTTTATTATCAGTGCAGCAATTTCAGCGCGTGCGTAATCGCCTAAGCGAAAATGGACTATTTGTTCAGTGGTTGGCGCTCAATCAATTCGACAATAAATCGTTAAACGTGATTTTTAACAGCTTTCGGCTGGCTTTTCCAGATGCGCAAATATTTCTTGATGGAATGCATTTAGCCTTGGTTGGCCCACGGCAGAAGTTTATGGGCGCGCAGGGGTTGCTGCATAATTTGCAGCGTATGCCCTTGGGGCAACAGGATGAGGCGACGGCTGGCGAGGGGGGGTGGACATGGCTGGGACGCTATTGGGGGCCAATGCCGGCTAGTCGGGAACAGGTGCAAGACGAGTGGTCACCAGTGATTGAGTTTCGTCTGCCACGCGCGCGCTATGCGGGCGAATTAGATGTGGCAAAATTATTGCAGCTTTTGCTGAAAACCAGACCGAAAATGGAAGCCGCTGCAAATTTGCTTGGCATTCGTGACAACGATAAAGATGCATTTGAACGCGCCTACGTAGCAAGCGAGCTGATGACGCGTAGTTGGCTTGCGGCTGCGCGTGGCGCAACGCAACAGGCTAATCAGTTGACCCACTTGGCGTATAAGGCTAATGCAAAAGATCGCTGGATTGCGTATGCGTTGGCTGATAATATGTTTTCATCTTTAGCGCAGGCGCGCGAGCATGGTTTGAGCGAGAAAGAGGCGTTGCAGAAAATTTTGCGCCTTAATCCATATCACGTAGAAGCGGTGCGTGCATTGTGGCGAATTGAGCGTAAAGCTGGTGATGCACACGCGGAGTTGAGCCGTATGCACTTGCTGGAGCTGAGCCCGCTCGACCGTGAAGCAAATGCAACAGGGAATTAACTAAATAATGGCCAGCGGCGTCAAATATAAATCCATTTCCAGCATCCCGGTCAAGGTTATCGGCACGGCCGTAGCTTCCAAGTCAGTCCATTCCGAATTCCGTTGGAAGCGACGGTTGGTGCAGATGCTGGTCTTGATTCTTGTGGTACTCATTCCGGCTAGCGGCCTATTCCGTATTGATCCGGCAGCGGCCGCTTTTGTTGTGCTGGATAGGCAGATCTGGCTGGCTGACTTTTCCTTGGTAACCGGGGCATGGCTTTTTCTGGCGAGTAGTTTGGTGTTGCTGTACTCGACTGCAGGTACGGTGTTTTGCGGTTGGGCTTGTCCTCAGAATACTATGGCCGAGTGGGCTAATAATCTTACGCACAAACTATTAGGTAAGCATGCCGAAGTAAGTTTAACCGGCGAAGCACCGCGCGTGGCGGGTGCCAAAAATAAGATCATGAATTGGACGCTGCTTGGGGTTGCATTTTTGGGGGCGGCTATGTTTTTTGCGCTAATCCCATTATTTTATTTCTATCCGCCAAGTGTGGTGTGGTCTTTTGTAATATTGCAGGAAAATACCAAGTTGGCGGGATCGCTGCATTGGATTTACGCGGTATGTGTCGTTATCGTTTTCATAGACATTGCGGTAATAAGACATTTCTGGTGCCGCTATGCCTGCATTTACAGGGTTTGGATGCATTCGTTTAAAACCAAGCAGACCTTGCATATAGCATACGATGCCAGTCGCAGCGATGAATGCGCCAAGTGTAATTATTGTGTCACTTCTTGTTTTATCGATCTGGATCCGCGCAAAACCGATATTTATGACAGCTGTATCAATTGCGGCGATTGTGTGGATGCGTGTAATCGCTTGCATAACAAACAAGGCGTCCCGGGACTATTACGTTTTAATATGCTTGAGCGCACGAATAAAAGTGCAAATAAATTTCGTGGTGTCGCAATTTCTTTGTTTGCCAGAATGGGCTGGACGACTCCATTCGTGGTATTGGGTGCGGCGATGTTTGTTTGGGGAATATGGTCATATCAACCTTATCATGTAGCAGTGGGTAATGCGGATATTCAGCAAGGTCACACGGTTCAAGAATATCGCATTGCGCTTTCCAATAAACTGTATCACCCAGCGGATCTACAAGTGCGTGTGTTAGGTTTGCCGCCAGGTAGTTACCAGCTTAGCGCTAAGGACATTAAATTATCACCGGTCGGGCGAGAATCGCTCATGCTTTCCATCGCGCAGGATTTGCCACGAGGCTTATATTCTGTGGTGGTGGAAGTCACCGCAGGTGATACCTGGAAGGGGCGATTCCCTGTTCAACATTTTTCCGAACAAAGGAGAAAGTTATGATAGCCAACGATATTGATGAAAAAGCTCAAGGTTTATCGAAAGTAGATAAGCCGCGTTGGGGCGAGAAGCCGGATGATCATTTTGGCTATGCTTCTGATGAAGAACGTATGGCCAAACGTGGACTTGAAGATTGGGAGCTGGTAGAAACCATTCCGGAATCACAAAAAAGCATACCCTATTGGTTTGTCGGGGTGACTGTTGCGGTGTTACTGGTTGCGGTGGGTTTGAGTTTCCCTTTTTGGGGTCTCCGTCCGGGTGATGAGCGCCCTTGGGTGGACTGGGGGTTTATCATAGCTTTATTTTATGTTGCCGCCGGAAGCGCTTTTGTTCGTTTCATGGTTAATTTATATGGATCGTCAATGGGCGGCACGCTGGATTCAGATAAAAATAATAAAGAACAATCCCATGAATTTAATGCAGAAAAATAATTTTCATACCTTGGTTCACCGACCGTTGGGGACGTATGTCAAATACATTAAGCTGTTACCCTTGGTTCTGCTAGCAGCATGTGGTGGCGGAGATCAAGTTGCTGATACGCAACCGCAAAAATGGCAGGGTGCGGAGGTACGAGTTGAATCCAGGCCCAGTCCACCGCGTCCTGGAGTAAACGAGTTTTTGGTGATAGTGACTGGTGAACGTGGACCGATCCATGACATTATGGTTTCGATTCGTACTGACGACCAAGATCAATGGATACAGGCAATACAAGATGGGGAGGTGGGTGTTTACCGCAGGGCGGCGAAAGTTGCTCCAGGCACCAGATCCGTGTTACAGGTGCAAATAAAACGCAACGGCGCTGAAGGAGTTCTGCGCTTCCCGTTGAACTTATCGCCTTAGCAATAAACAGTTCTTAAGGATTCCGGTCTTTATTTTTAAGTGTGAATAAGACGTTAGCAAGATAGATGCAAAAACCCGTCGCCATGGTCATACCTGCGCCGGCTACGATGGGTCCATAGTAGCGGTGCACTTGTGCCATTGCTTGCAGGTTATTGTCCAGTAATAAATTTCCTTCCACGATACCAAATACCACTTGCGTAGTATAAAAATAAAACACCCCAACAGTTGTCCACCAAAACGAATGGTTTATCAAGCGCAAAGAGTAAATTGCTTTTCCGCTAATGATGGGCAGCAAATAATACATGGTTCCCATTGCCAATATTACTAGCCCGCCGATTAAGTTTATGTGTGCATGTGCCAAGGGATCTATCATGTGTCCAGGGCCACCGTAAGGGCTGCCGATAGAATCCAGCCAGGTTCGTATGGATGGAATCACCTGCAACATGCCATGCATTGCACCGAAAAAAAAAGAAATTGTGGAAACCACCAAGAACTTAATTAAGTGGGGGTATTCAGTGTTGTTTAAATGCATGGGAAGTGTGGGTATGATGCTTCAATAACGAAAGCACGGCCATATATGGCCGTGCTTATGCGAATAACAGGTTAACGATTTTTATCGTTTTGAGAATTTTTAATAGAAGCTGGGTAATATTTATTTATTACCTTTTTCACCTTCTATAATCCGTTGAATACCTAAGCCAGCCAAGGTTGTGGAGATGATAATGCCAACGCCGAAAATCACTATGGGAACCAATACTTCCATGGTATTACTCCTTCTATCGTTATTTAAAATAACCATTGTTACTTACTCTGAAAAGTATATCTAAAAGACATTCATTGCGCAAGCTTTTCGCACAAACAGCATTGTGTGCCTGACGTGGAGACAATATAATATCAGCCGTATTGACGATTCAATTCTGGTTAAAATATTTCACTTCTGGCGATATTTCTTAGCGGTTGCTTTCCCGGCGGGGTGTCATTCAGCTAAACATTAGAGACTAAACTATTACTTCTATCGTAGGAAAAAAATGTCAAACGAAAAACCTGTAAGACCAATAGCTTCAGTTCGCACGTACCCTACCGATGCAAGTAACGTAGTTTGTCTTGCTTTAACAGATACTAATGGCGCTGAAACTGAATTTATCATCAATCCAGAAGGATTGAATGCTCTTATATACCCAGTTCTTGGACTTGCATCGAAATGGGCAAGAGAACCGGATTCAAAAGTAAAATCTTGGTCTGGTCCTAAAAATGCACTTCCTGCGCAGCATGTCGAATTAGCCATTGGCCGAACCACTACTGAGTGCGCTGTCCGGGTATTTATGGGTGAGGTTGAACTAACATTTATCGTTCCTTTAGACGATGTGCTTAAGGCTGCTGAAAAGTTTGTGCAACATCAAGGCAAAGATTCTGAAAGCTCATTGCATTGAGCGTAGTAAATGCTGATTTTACGGGTTGTTCAATGACGGCCAATCTTAAACAAAAATGCGCCAACCTATCAAAACATAACGTTCCAATAAAAACAGCACGACAAATACCAACAGCATGAAAATAACGAAGCGCACTATTTGCCAGGCCAGACTTAGATAGCGGCGATTGCGAGTAAGCATATACGCTCCGCCGGAAAAGACAATGAATAGGGCGGCCAGGATGAGCAGCAGACGTAAAATGAGCAAAGTGTTTACCCTGACAGTTGAGTAGGTGAATTTAACTTCCCCTAATCCTTACTCCGTTTGTCGGAAATGGATAGAGGTTGCCTGATGAAGAATCAGGCAGTCTGTAATTGTAAGCGCAGGAACGCAGGCGCTTCCTCGGTTTTGTTGAAAGTCACGAATTCCCACGCCTGTTCATCAGCAAGCAAGGTGCGTAGCAAGGCATTATTCAGGGCGTGGCCGGATTTATAACCAGAGAATGCGCCGATCAGCGGATGCCCGAGCAAATATAGGTCGCCAATGGCGTCCAGTATTTTGTGCTTGACGAACTCGTCCTCAAAGCGCAATCCGTCTGGGTTGATGATGCGGTATTCATCCATCACGATAGCATTGTCTAAATTGCCACCCAGCGCCAATCCCTGAGCTCGCATATTCTCAACGTCATGCATGAAGCCGAAGGTGCGGGCTCGGCTGACTTCCTTGATGTAAGAATGCTCCCCCAGATCTATCGTCACATGCTGCTTGGTAGAGGCAAATACAGGGTGGGAAAAATTAATAGTAAAGCTAAGTTTGTAGCCGTTGAATGGGTCGAAGCGTACCCACTTATCACCATCCTTGATCTCTATAATTTTTTTTATACGAATGAATTTCTTTGCAGCAGACTGTTCGATGATGCCTGCAGATTGCAACAGGAAAATAAATGTTCCAGCGCTGCCGTCCATTATCGGCACTTCTGCGCTAGTCAAGTCAACAAAGGCATTGTCCACGCCAAGCCCGGCAAAAGCAGACATCAGGTGCTCAATAGTGGCTATACGCGTGCCGTTTATTTCCAGGCAGGTGGACAGGCGGGTATCGTGCACTGCATGTGCTTCAGCGCGTATCGCCACCACCGGCACAATATCCATCCGGCGGAATACGATGCCGCTGTTTGCCGGTGCGGGAGACAAGGTAAGCGTAACCCGCTCACCAGTATGTAGCCCTACCCCGGTAGCATGCACCGAATTTTTTAATGTGCGTTGTTTAACCATGTTGCTTTAAAAAAATTCATAAATAATTCAAAATTTTAACATAAATCATTCTGGCACCGGTTTATATAGGTGTGTACAGGAACTTTTGAACAAATCGCGCGCGTATTGCTGCGTGTCTATTTCTACGTGGTTAAATCAAGCGCGCTCCCAGAGCGATATTAATCTGCTTGCTTGCGCAGAAAGGACGGAATGTCCAGTGTATCTACACCGGACTGCTTCATCGCCTCGACTGCTTCGCGGTGACGGCCATTACGTATTACCGCAGGCATTTCAAGCTCTTTATAATTGCCCGCGAAAATTGGTTCGTTATGCGTGCCTGTGCGTTGCCCATAAACAAGTTCCGGCTTGGCTTGCTTGCGTTCCAGCGGCGAGCCCAAGCCAGTTGCCACTATGGTAACTCGCAGTTCGTCACCCATGCTCTCATCGAACACAGAGCCAACTATTACGGTGGCTTCTTCAATGGCAAATTGCACACTGTCGGTAATTTCCCTGAATTCCTTCAGGGTGAGTTTGCTGCTGGAGCTGATATTTATCAGCACACCGCGCGCGCCTGCTAAATTCACATCTTCCAGCAAAGGGCTGGACATGGCGCGTTCTGCCGCAACTTTAGCGCGATCAGATCCGGAAGCAGTAGCCGATCCCATCATCGCCATACCGTTTTCAGACATAAGGGTGCGCACATCGGCAAAGTCTACATTCATCAGGCCGGGTACATTAATTACCTCGGCAATGCCCGCCACTGCCCCTTGCAACACACTATTTGAGGCGCTGAATGCATCCAGTAAAGTAGTGTCTTCGCCCAGCACTGTCATCAGCTTTTCATTTGGCACGATGATGAGTGAGTCCACATGCTCGCACAGTGCTTCGATGCCAGTTTGTGCCAAACGCATGCGCTTGCCTTCATGAAGAAATGGTTTGGTTACTATGGCCACGGTGAGGATGTCCATTTCCTTGGCTATCTGTGCTACTACGGGTGCCGCGCCGGTGCCCGTGCCGCCACCCATTCCGGCAGTGATAAATATCATATTGGCACCCTGGATCAAAGCGGCAATGCGCTCGCGATCTTCTTCGGCAGCAGCACGTCCAACATCCGGAATTGCCCCCGCACCCAACCCCTTGGTAATCGTGGCACCTATCTGTAACTGAGTTCGCGCTTTGTTGCGATTGAGCGCTTGGGCATCTGTATTAATGACGATGAACTCTACACCCTGTACGCCTTTCTCAATCATATGGTCCACTGCATTGCCGCCGCAGCCGCCCACGCCGATAACCTTAATTACTGCGTCCTGAAGTTGTACATTCTCGATTTCAAACATTGTTTTCTCCTTGTTATTTACAATATAAAATCAAACATTTAATAATAAAATTGGTTGTGCTCAGCTAAAAATTGTTCCGCTAAAAATTCCCTTTGAACCATGCTTTCATGCTGCTCAGCACGTCGCTAAAAGTTTTCGGGCGCTTACGATCAGTCTGATTGCGCTGATGTTGTTCCAACCCATAGAGCAGCAAGCCAACACTGGTGGAATAGCGCGGTGTTTTCACCACATCAGATAGTCCTCCTATATAGCGCGGCAGCCCTAAACGCACCGGCATATGGAATATTTCCTCACCCAGTTCCACCATGCCCTGCATGGCGCTGCTGCCGCCAGTGATGACGATACCCGAGGACAGCAAATTTTCGAATCCACTGCGGCGCAACTCAGCCTGCACCAGCATATAAAGCTCCTCCACGCGTGGCTCAATGACCTCTGCCAAGGTTTGCCGCGACAACATCCGTATACCTCGTTCACCAACTCCAGGGACGCTGATCGGGCCATCGTCAGCGAGTTGGCGCAGAGCGCATCCATATTTGATTTTGATGTCTTCCGCATCCGTAGTCGGGGTGCGCAAAGCCATTGCGATATCATTTGTAATCTGGTCGCCTGCAATCGGAATTACGGCGGTATGACGAATCGCGCCACCAGTGAAAATGGCCACATCAGTAGTGCCGCCGCCGATGTCCACCAAGCACACGCCTAAATCTCTCTCATCGTCCGACAATACTGCCTTGCTTGATGCCAGCGGTTGCAGGATCATCTCCTGCACCTCCAGCCCGCAGCGGTGCACGCACTTTATGATGTTCTGTGCCGCTGCTACCGCACCCGTAACGATATGTACCTCGACCTCAAGGCGCATACCGCTCATACCCAGCGGCTTCTTGATATTTCCTTGCCCATCGATGCTGAATTCCTGTTCCAGAATGTGCAATATTTGCTGGTCGCCAGGTAAGCTTAGCGAACTGGCAGTTTCAACTGCTCGGTCGATGTCAGCTTGCGCAACTTCGCGATCTTTAATCTTGACCATGCCATTGGCATTGGAACTTTTAATATGGCTGCCCGCGATGCCCGTGTAAACATCACGAATCTTGCAATCGGCCATTAATTCGGCATCACCCAGCGCACGCTGGATTGCCGCCACGGTCGCATCAATATTGACGACCATACCCTTCTTCATGCCGGAGGATTCGTACATTCCTACGCCGATTATTTCCATGGCTCCGTCCGATTTGGCCTCGGCGACGATAGTGACAATCTTGGAAGTGCCGATGTCCAGCCCTATGATCAAATTCTTGTTTTCCCTGCTATTACTCATTGCATTTCTCCACTGCCTAAACTTTTCTGCGTTGTATGGACGATGCGCTCACTAAAATATGTGTTCCATCATGAAATAAATTTTCTATGGAATTTTTGGCTTCGCCCTACATTGCTTTTTTCCCGACTATGCCAAGACCGTTTGCTGTATCCGACAGGTAAGCGGCGAAGCCATTGCTATAACGCAGATCCACATACTCTACCCTGCGTTGCAGCCCATTTTGATGCGGTGCTTTTCCTGCATGAAAAAATTCTTTATTTTGTTGCATGGGCATCAGGCTGTAGGGGTATACCGCTACAAAGCGCGCCAAGCGCTGCGTTGACTGCTCACGCCCCAATTCCAGCAACATGCCGTTGTTCAGGCGCAGCCGCCAGGAACGGCGGGGAGACAAGCTGATTTCTGTAATTTCCTGCTTAAGCGGTGCAAGCTGCGTAGTCAATGCGGCAAACATCTGGGTCACTTCGGCTGCGTCATCGGGCTGCCCGATGAATTTCGGCAATAGCTTGTCCGTCTCAGCCGAGAACACTTCGCCGTGGGTACTCACCAGCCCTGCGTTGTTCCAATGCGCCAGCGCTACATGCTCTTCCAAGCCTATCTCCAGCCGCCAAGGGAAATGGCGCCGTATGCTTACTTTACGTACCCAGGGGATGCTCTCAAAAGCCCGCCGCGTCCGTTCCAGATCGACAGTGAAAAAATTACTACCGCGTAATTCATTGCGCACCATAGCCGCAATCTGAGCAGGAACCACTTGGCGCGGCGCATTACTAACAGAGACGACGCGTAGCGCAAACACTGGCAAGTGCAACGCATAGTGCAACGCGCCATATAAAACCAGTACGAAGCAAATGCCGAACAGTGCGCTGGAAATCATGTGTAACGACTCTGGCTTATCCCACATGGGTCAACTCCAGTATGGTTAGCACCAGTTGTTCGAAACTTATTCCGGCCTGACGTGCCGCCATCGGCACCAGGCTGTGGTCGGTCATGCCGGGTACGGTATTGATCTCCAGTAAATAAGGTTGTCCAGCCTCATCCATCAAAAAATCCACACGTCCCCAGCTGGCGCCTCCAATCAGTGCAAAGCTTTGTAGTGCCAGCCGTTGCATCTCGGCTTCTTTTTCTTGCGACAAACCAGAGGGACACAGATAGCGTGTATCGTTGCGCAAATACTTTGCTTCATAGTCGTAAAATTCATTGGCTGGTTCTATCTTGATTACTGGCAGTGCCTGTTCACCAAGGATGGCAACCGTGTATTCCCCCCCGCCAATGAATGCCTCCGCAATTACCAATTTGTCGTGTTTCGCCGCTTCCGCATAGGCCGCTCGCATTTCACTGGCCTTTTTCACTTTACTGATGCCCACACTGGAACCTTCGTTGGCTGGCTTGATAAATAGCGGCAACCCCAGCCGTGCCAATGTCGCGGCAAAATCGCTGGCTGCATCGAGCATCTCATAAGCCGGAACAGGCAGTCCGGCAGCCTGCCACACGAGTTTGCTGCGCCACTTGTCCATGGCTAACGCCGAAGCCAACACCCCGCTACCGGTGTAGGGTATGTTCATCAATTCGAGTGCGCCTTGCATCGTGCCGTCTTCGCCAAAGCGTCCGTGCAGCGCAATGAAGGCGCGCTTGAATCCACTCTCCGGCAGCTTATATAAATCCTGTTCGGCAGGATCAAATGGCTGGGCATCAACCCCACTTTTCAGTAGCGCGGCCAGGACTGCTGTTCCGCTCTTGAGCGAGATTTCGCGCTCGGCGGAGCGCCCGCCATACAAGACCGCAACTTTTCCATGTTGTGCAGGAGGCAAGGAGTGTGGGGAAAGGTATTGCTTATTCATGAGTGTTTGCGTACTCGCCAATAATTCGCACTTCCTGATGCAGGCAAATGCCGGTCTTGTGTTGCACACTTGCCTGCACTTCGTTAATCAGATTTTCAATGTCTGCCGCCGTGGCTCCGCCCACATTCACGATAAAGTTGGCGTGCTGTTCCGACACGCGCGCACCGCCAATTTGCAAGCCTTTCAACCCGCACTGCTCGATCAGACGCGCCGCATAATCATTTGGCGGATTGCGGAACACCGAGCCGGCATTCGGCAGGTTCAAGGGCTGGGAGGCAATGCGTTTGGAGAGCAGTGCCTTAATCTCGCGGCGAGCGACTTCGCCGTCACCAGTTGGCAAGCGCAATCTTGCGCCGACGAAAAATTCCTCTTGGTGCAAAGGCAAGGAATCAGGGATGCGGGCGTCGTCGTGCTCAAGATTTGCATCCGTTTTTCGCAACACAACATGCCGATAGCTAATTTCATAATCATCCGGCGCACGTTCCAATAGTTTCCCGCTACGCATGAGCGTTTGCGCATTTGCCACGACATTCCAAGTTTCACTACCGTAGCAGCCAGCGTTCATTGCCAACATTCCGCCCAGTGTGCCGGGTATTCCGGCGAAGAATTCCGCACCCCTCAAATTATGCTTGGCAGCAAACCGGGCCAGCTTGGCACCGGTTACACCAGCCTGCACATAGATTGATCCATCCGCTTCAATACGCATTTCGGTGAGCGCCGCATGCAAAAGCAGCACCGTGCTGTGTAGACCGCCATCACGCACCATCAGGTTGCTGCCCAATCCCACCGCGACTACCGGCTCATCTGCCGGCAAGGTACGCAGGAAAACAATTAAGTCGGCCAGATCAGCGGGTTGATAGACTCTCTCGGCATAGCCACCCGCACGCCAACTGGTGTGCTGGGACATAGCGACGTTGCTGCGTAGCGTTCCGCGCAACTCTTCGGTCATAAATTGGGCGGGTTCGAGCATGTTCATTTTGGAGATGCGCCAGGATTGGCGGCTATATTTTTCAGCATGCCCGCTACACCACCGATCGAGCCCGCGCCCATGGTTACGATCACATCACCGGCTTGCGCCATATTCAGAATGGCCTGCGGCATATCCTGGATTTGTTCCACGAACAGCACCTTGTTTTGCCCGGCCACACGTAGCGCGTGGGTCAGTGCACGCCCGTCTGCTGCTACGATGGGCGCCTCGCCAGCGGCATATACTTCGGCCAGCAATAGCACATCCACCCCGCTTAATACCTTGACGAAATCTTCAAATAAATCACGCGTACGCGTGTAGCGATGGGGCTGAAACGCCAGCACTAATCGCCGCCCCGGAAATGCCCCGCGCACAGCATTGACTGTTGCCAGTATTTCGATGGGATGGTGGCCGTAATCATCGACCAGAGTAAAGGTGCCACTACCCGCCAGTGGAATTTCGCCATAGCGCTGAAAACGCCGACCAACGCCCTCGAATTCACCCAGCGCGCTAACGATGGCATCATCTGCTACGCCGATTTCCAGCCCCACGGCGATGGCTGCCAGCGCATTCTGTACGTTATGCTGCCCGGGCAGATTGAGTGTGATATCCAGATCGCGTGGCTGTCCGTTTGGTCGGCATAGTGCGGTGAATCGCATCTTGCCATCTTGATGGCGCACATTCACCGCACGGATTTGCGCGTCTTCGGCAAAACCGTAAGTGGTAACTGGCTTGCTGATACTGGGCAGAATGTCGCGTATGTTGGCATCATCCGCGCACACCATGACCATGCCATAGAATGGCAAGTGTTCGACGAAATCCACGAATGCCTGCTTCAGCTTCGAGAAATCATGCCCGTATGTTTCCATGTGATCGGCATCTATGTTGGTAATCACAGCCAGGATGGGTTGCAGGTACAAAAATGAAGCATCCGACTCATCGGCTTCCACTACGATAAATTCGCCCGTTCCCAGCTTGGCGTTGGTGCCGCTACTGTTAAGCTTCCCGCCAATGACAAAGGTAGGATCAAAACCACCTTTGGCCAACACGCTCGCGATCAGGCTGGTGGTGGTGGTCTTGCCATGTGTGCCGGCCACGGCGATTCCCTGACGTAAACGCATCAGTTCTGCCAGCATCATTGCGCGCGGTACTATTGGAATATTGCGCGCGCGCGCAGCTACTATCTCCGGGTTGTCTGAATGCACTGCGGAAGACACGACCACTGCATTGGCATTCGCTGAATGACTGCCGTCATGCCCCAAATACACCGTCGCGCCGAGTTGTTTCATACGCTGTGTGACCGCATTGTCAGCTATGTCAGAACCGCTCACCTGATAGCCTAAATTGAGCAATACTTCAGCTATTCCGCTCATGCCGGAGCCGCCTATGCCAACGAAGTGGATGTGTTTGACTTTATGTTTCATCCGGCCAGCTCCATGCATGCTTGTGCAACACACCGTGTCGCTTCCGGCTTGGCCAGTTTGCGCGCACTTTGCGCCATGTTCAGCGCGCGTTCCCTGGAGATTCCCTGTAATAAATTTGCCAAAGGCTGCGGTTTCAATTCGGTCTGCGGTAGCAGGGCGGCCGCGCCGTGCTCGCTGAGAAAGCGCGCATTACCGGTCTGGTGATCATCCACCGCGAACGGAAATGGCACCAGTATGCTGGCCACGCCAGCCGCTGCCAGTTCGGCGATAGTCAAGGCTCCGGCACGACAAATTACGACATCTGCCCAGGCATAGTGCCGCGCCATATCATCCAGAAATGGCTGAGACTCGGCGTTTACTGCCGCCTGCCGGTAAGCGGTGCGCACCGCTTCTAAATGCTGCTTGCCGGTTTGGTGTAACACATTGTGGCGCGTAGTCTGTGGCAATAATGCCAATGCCTGCGGCACACATTCGTTGATTGCCTGCGCACCCAAACTGCCACCCAGCACTAACAGGTTAAGCACTCCGCTACGTGCGGCGTAGCGTAGCTGCGGCTCGGGTAGCATGGTGATGCTGTCGCGTACTGGATTGCCACACCATTCAGCTGCTGGAAGTACGTGCGGAAAACCGCTTAGCACTCTTGCGGCCAATCGCGCCAGAACTTTGTTGCTCAGTCCGGCAATGGAATTTTGTTCGTGAATTAACAAGGGACGGCGCATCAATGCAGCCATGATTCCGCCAGGGATGGTGATATAACCGCCCATGCCCAGCACCACGTCGGGACGATGACGCAACAATGCAGCACAGCTCTGCCCCAATGCCAGCAGCAGATTTAGTGGCAGCATCAATTTGCGCAACAGCCCCTTTCCGCGCAAACCGGAGAATCGCACACTAGCCATTTCATAGCCATGTTGGGGAACCAACTCTGCTTCCATACTTCTGGGCGCGCCCAGCCAAATGACGCGCCAGCCTTTCAAGCGCAGGGTGTCAGCCACAGCCAAAGCCGGGAAGATATGGCCACCCGTTCCGCCTGCCATGATCAGGATCTTACGAGTCATGTTGGCAGACCTCTCAATATGCGTCTGTTTTCCCAATCGATACGGAGTAGCAGCGCTGCCGCAATGCAACTCACTACCACGCTGCTGCCGCCAAAACTGAGAAGGGGCAGGGTTAATCCTTTGGTGGGCAATACTCCCGTGTTTACGCCAATATTTATCATCGCTTGCACGCCCAGCCACACGGCAATACCCTGTGCCACCAGCGCGGCAAACTGGCGATCGAGATTGGCGGCTTGACGGCCGATGGCGAAGGCGCGAATGATCAGCCCGGCAAATAACAGGATAACCATGCATACACCAACGAAGCCAAGCTCTTCAGCAATTACCGCGAGTAGAAAATCTGTATGTGCTTCCGGCAAGTAGAATAATTTTTGCAAACTGCCGCCCAGTCCCACGCCAAACCACTCGCCGCGACCAAATGCGATCAGTGCATGACTTAACTGGTATCCCTTGCCATAAGGGTCAGACCATGGATCCATGAAGCCGACTACGCGCTGCATGCGATAGGGTGATGAGAAAATAAGAGCTGCAAATGCGATAGGCAGGGCAATCACCAATGCGACGAACACCTTGATATTGAAACCGCCAAGAAACAGGATGCATCCCGCGACTATACAAATCACCACGAAAGATCCCATATCCGGCTCTAGCAATAGCAACCATCCGACCAACGACATCACCGCGAACATCGGCAAAAATGCTCGGCCCCAGTGATAGTTGAGCAAACCTTTGCGCACGGTGTAATCGGCGGCATACAGCACGGCAAATAATTTTATGAGTTCAGATGGCTGGAGATTAATGACGAACAGTGAAAGCCAGCGGCGGCTGCCATTCACTTCGCGCCCGATGCCGGGGATAAGCACTAGAATGAGTAGTGCCACGCCAAGCAGAAACAGGTAGGGTGCCAGCCTCTGCCAGTTATCCAGCGATATTTGGAACGCCATGACACCGGCCACGATACCGACGAAAATATACAGGCCATGCCGCACCAAATAATACGCAGGCTGAAAGCCGGTGGCCTTGCTGGCTTCGGCAGTGGCGATAGAAGCCGAATACACCATGACCAGTCCGAATGCCAGCAACGCGATGGTTATCCACGACAGTATCTCGTCGTATTCCACCAGGGCATGGCGGTGGCTGGTCAGGCTTGCGGCGAGCATGCCACCTCCTCTTGTAACGCATGCACCGCAGCGGTAAATACTTCAGCACGATGGCTGTAATTACGGAACATATCAAAGCTGGCGCAGGCCGGTGATAACAGCACTGCGTCACCCGGCTGTGCCAGAGAGGCGCTCTGACGCACTGCATCGACCATATCCTGTGCATGAACCACAGGCACACCGCAATTCTGCAACACTGCTGCAATCTTGTCAGCATCGCGTCCGATGAGCACTATAGCGCGCGCAAACTGCATCACTACCGGATAGAGCGGCGCAAAATCCTGCCCTTTGCCCTCTCCGCCCGCGATCAAAACGGCGGGCCGTCCTAAACCCTGTAGCGCCGCTATGGTAGCGCCGACATTAGTTCCTTTGGAGTCGTCGTAATAAATAATGCCGTTGATTTCCGCGATTGGTTGCACGCGATGCGGCAAACTCTCGAAAGCGCGTAACGCATTCAGTAACGGGGTCAGCGGCAAGCCCACGGCATGGCACAAGGCAAGGGCAGCCAATGCATTGGCCACATTATGTAGCCCCGCCACTCGCAGCTCATTGGCATTCATCACGCGCCGCTGGCCATGCATTAGCCATACATCCTCGCCGCTGCTATCGATGCCCCAGTCACTATCGGTGGGAGGTGGGGTATTCAATCCGAATGTATTGAGTATGCGTCCTGATAACGCCATGCCAGCACTGAATTCATCATCGCGATTGAGCACTTGCACGCTGCCCTGACCACTGTTACGGAAGATGCGCGCCTTGGCGGCTATATATTCGTTTATGTCGGAATAACGATCGAGATGATCCTCGCTGATGTTGAGTACCGTTGCTGCATCCGCTCCGAGCGAGGATGTGGTTTCCAACTGAAAGCTGGAAAGCTCAAGCACCCAAACATCCGGCTGCTGTCCTTGGCGCTGCAATAGCACATCCAGCACTGCGGGCGAAATATTGCCAGCCACTGCTGTGTCCAAACCTGCTGCACGGCACATCGCACCGACCATGCTGGTTACCGTGGACTTACCATTGGCACCGGTGATGGCAATAATTTTCGGGCGCCGGTCTTGCGGTAATGATCGCGCAAATAATTCAATATCTCCCATTATTGGAATGCCACGTGCCGCCGCCTGCACGACGAATGGGTTGCTCAATGGTATGCCGGGACTGATTGCGATCAAGTCGAGATCATTGAGCAATTCGCTGCGAAACACACCGCAGTGCAATTCCGTCTCGGGAAACTGCGTGCGCAATTCATCCATGGAGGGAGGGAGATCACGACTGTCCGCAGCACGCACCCGCGCACCCTGCGCACTAAGCCAACGCACGAGCGACAGCCCGGTCTCGCCGAGACCCAGCACCAGCACCAATTTGTTTGACAATTTCATCATCGCAATTTCAGCGTCGTCAATCCGACTAATACCAACATCATCGAAATAATCCAAAACCGAACAACTACTTGATTCTCTTTCCAGCCCTTCAATTCATAATGATGATGGAGTGGTGCCATGCGAAAGATGCGCTTGCCAGTCAGCTTGAAAGAAGCCACCTGGATGATCACTGACAGCGTTTCCAGCACGAACACCCCACCCATGATGAGCAACACGATTTCCTGGCGCACGATTACCGCTACCGTGCCGAGTGCAGCGCCCAGCGCCAGCGCACCTACGTCGCCCATGAACACTTCTGCCGGATAAGCGTTAAACCACAAGAAAGCCAACCCCGCGCCCGCAATTGCGCCGCAGAACACCGCCAATTCGCTCGCGCCAGGAACATGTGGCATGCCAAGATACTTGGCGAACACGGCATGACCCGCAACATAAGCGAAGATCGCCAGCGCGCTGCTGATCATCACCGTGGGCATGATCGCCAAGCCGTCCAGACCATCGGTCAAATTGACTGCGTTACTGGTGCCAACGATAACCAGGTAGGCCAGCAGAATGAAAGTGAATGCTGCCAGCGGAAAAACCAGATGCTTGAAGAAGGGCACGATAAGTTCGGTATGCGCAGGCAGGCTGGCGTGCTGCCACAGGTACGCCGCTACGATCACTGCAATGATGGATTGCCAGAATATTTTGGTTTTGGCAGATAGCCCCTTGGGGTTGCGATGAACCACTTTGCGGTAGTCGTCGACCCAGCCGATCGCGCCGAAACTCAATGTGGTGAGCAACACCACCCATACATATGTATTGCTCAGATCGGCCCACAATAATGTGGTGATGGCGATCGAGGTGAGAATTAACGCCCCCCCCATGGTTGGCGTGCCAGCTTTTATCAGATGTGTCTGCGGACCGTCATCCCGTACCGCTTGGCCAATTTTATAGGCGGTCAGCTTGCGTATCATCATCGGTCCGACCAGGAAGGAAATGGATAACGCAGTCATCGCAGCCAGCACGGCACGCAGCGTGATGTAATTGAATACGCTGAAACCACTGACATATTGCGATAACCATTGCGCCAATTTAAGTAACATTTTTGTTTCTTTCGGCTGGTCGGTTAAGGGGATTGGAAATCTGGTGAAGATTGTGCATGGGCGCTTCTTTGCTTTTTTCCTCCCGCACCTTATTTGTTCCAGTGCAGTGCTGCACTACCCGCTCCATGCGCATGAAGCGCGAGCCCTTCACCAGTACCGTGCTATCAGCATCCAAATTTTTGTCCAGCACGGCGAATAAATCCTCAATGCGTTCAAAGTGGCGAGCGCCTGAGCCGAACTCATGTACCGCATGAAGTGTCAATGTGCCCAGTGCCAATAGCTGGTTCACCCCCAAACGGAGGGCTTCTGCGCCAATTTCGCGATGGAGGCGTACGGCATCCTCTCCTAGTTCTCCCATGTCGCCCAGTACCAGGATCTTTTTACCGGCGCTCTGCGCCAATACCTCGAGCGCGGCGTGCAGTGAGGCCGGATTGGCGTTGTAGCTGTCATCTATCAGCATCGCACCATGCAGTGCAGTTTTACGCTGCAAACGAGCGGCCACGCCAGAAAAATTTTCCAGCCCCGCTACAATCGCTGGCAAGGGTACGTGCAAGGCCAACGCTGCGGCAGTAGCGGCCAGCGCGTTGCGGACGTTGTGCTCCCCCGGTACTTGCAACTGTGTACTGAAGCTACCCTGCGGCATGCTCATTTCGATATATGCGCCATAGCCCTTTACCTGCCATTGCGCATGTACCGCGCCATTCTTTCCCAGACCGAATTCAATAATCGCATGGCCGTCTGCCAACTCGCGCCATAGCGGTGCATAAGCGTCATCGGCATTAATGACCGCAGTGCCTTGCGGCGACAACCCTGTGAAAACTTCGCCTTTAGCGCGTGCCACCGCGTCCACCGAACCCAGTCCGGACAGATGTGCGCTGCCCGCGTTGTTGACGATGGCGACATCCGGCCGTGCCAGCCGGGTCAGGTATTCAATTTCTCCCGTATGGTTCATGCCCATCTCGATTACCGCATAGCGATGCACGGCTCTCAGCTTGAGCAAGGTAAGTGGCATACCAATGTCATTGTTGAGATTTCCAATTGTTGCCAACACAGTGCCATCATCAGCTGTTGCCGCGCGCAATATGCTGGCCAACATTTCCTTTACCGTGGTCTTGCCATTGCTGCCGGTCACGGCGATCACGGGGATGTTGAACTGCGCCCGCCAATGAGCTGCCAGACGACCTAATGCCAGGCGCGTGTCTTCGACCAGCAGCAATGGGCAAGGTGACTCAACGCCCCGATAACTTGTGGTTTTTACCAATGCTGCGATTGCACCGCTTTGAGTGGCGCTGGCAACAAATGCAGCGCCGTCGTAATTTTCTCCTTGCAACGCTACAAATAGATCGCCTGCATTAATCGTTCGACTATCACTGGACACGGAGGTAAACAATACATCGTGGCCGACAAGCTCGCAGCCCAACACCTGCGCGGCCTGCGATAGCAGCATCATGCCCGCCCCTCATCGCGCCAAGCCAACAACGCGCGCTGTGCGACCTCGGCGTCGCTGAATGGATATTTCACACCTTTGATTTCCTGGTACGTCTCGTGCCCTTTACCGGCAATCAATACGATATCCGCCGCATGCGCGCTGAGCACTGCTTGTGCGATGGCCGAGGCGCGATCTTCGATGATTTGGTATGTGCCGTTCGATTTCCTTTTTCCAGAGGTAATGCCGGAGACAATGGCTGCGATAATGTCGAGTGGCGCTTCGCTGCGCGGGTTGTCGCTGGTAATAATAGAGATGTCTGCCAATTTGGCCGCGATAGCCCCCATCATCGGGCGTTTGCCTCGGTCGCGGTCGCCGCCACAACCGAACACACAAATCAGTTTGCCGCCGCAAGCCCCGACTGGTTCACGTCCGACCAGTTCACTTCCGACCACTTCACGCACGGCCTGCAACACTTTTTCCAGTGCATCCGGGGTATGTGCATAGTCCACCACCACAGTGGGGCGGTCGCCGCCATCGCCAAAAGTCTGCATACGTCCGGGCACCGCGCTGATACGCGACAATTCGTGCAGCGCATTGCTTAACGTCACGCCGCTCACCAGCAATACCGCCAGAACGCCTAACAGATTGGCAACATTGAAGCGCCCGATTAGTGTGTTATGTAGCTCACCACCGCCCCAGCTGGAGTGTATTTGCAGGCTGAACCCATGCACATTCATGTGTAATGCACCACCGTAAACCATGCGTACACCGAGGCGCTCGGCCAAGGCCAAAGCGGCATCGGTTAGACCGTAGCCCACCACTTCCACGCCTTTGTCCTGCAGTTGTTCAGCAAGCTCGACACCAAATGCATCGTCCAGGTTGAGTACAATGTATTTAAGCGTTTGCCAATCGAATAAGCGCCGCTTGGCCGCCGCATAGCTTTGCATGTCACCGTGATAATCGAGATGGTCTCGGCTGAGATTGGTAAGCAGCGCGACATCGAATTGCAACCCATTCACGCGTCCCTGTTCCAAAGCATGAGAGGACACTTCCATTGCGACAGCCTGCGCGTCATGTGCGAGATAATCGGCTAACAATTCGTGCAGGCGGATGGCATCGGGTGTGGTGTTCAGAGTGGGCTGCAAAGCAGATTGGAATCCGTTACCCAAGGTTCCGATCAGCGCAGTTTTTTTGCCCAGTGCGCAAAACGATTGTGCAATCCAGTGGCAGCAAGATGTCTTGCCATTGGTGCCGGTGATACCAACCATCCACAATTTTTGCGAAGGGCTGCCATATACATGGTCAGCAATCTCTCCGGCATGATGGCGCAGATCGGCAACTGCCAAATTGGGGAGCTGCCATGCTTCATTCCAGCTAAAACCGTGCGCTTCCCAGATCACCGCATTGGCACCATTTGCGATAGCTTGCTTGATGAATTGACGTCCGTCTGCCTTGCTGCCGGGGTAGGCGATGAAGGTATCGCCTGGTGCAACCGCGCGGCTATCCGTCACTAGCCGTGTGATCTTTACGCCGAGGGAGGTAATGAGGTCGGAATGGAAGCTCACACTTCCTCCTTCACGATATCGGCAGATGGCGGCGTTAATACATTTCCGAGCTGTGTATCGTTAGGCACGTTGAGCAGGCGTAGCGACGCCCCCATCACATTACTGAATACCGGTGCTGCGACCAAGCCACCGTAATACTGGCCTTTATTCGGCTCGTTGATCATCACTGCCACGATTAGTTGTGGGCTGGACGCGGGCGCCAATCCGACAAAAGAAGAAATATAACGATTGATGTAGCGCCCCCCCTCCAGCTTGTGCGCAGTACCAGTTTTGCCCGCTACGCGGTAGCCATTGATCTGTGCCAACGGCGCGGTGCCACCTGGCAGAGTCGCCAGTTCCAGCATCTTGAGTATTTCGCGCGCGGTGGCATCCGAATATACTTTCTTGCCGCCCACAGGTGCGTCCAGCTTAAGCCATGACACTGGTTTCAATTCACCATGGTTGGCAAATATGGTATAGGCGCGCGCCAGCTGCAACAGGCTGACGGAAATGCCGTGGCCATAGGAAAGGGTGGCCTGCTCAATGGGCCGCCACCTCTTGTAATCGCGTAATTTACCGACCGCTTCACCGGGGAAACCGCTGCCGGCCTGCGTACCAAAGCCGCTGTCGTTCAGGCTTTGCCAGAGTGCTTCTGGCGGCAACGATAGTGCAATCTTGGCCGCGCCGACATTACTGGATTTCTGAATCACCTGCGCCACCGTGAGTGATTTTTCGGGATGGGTGTCATGAATTTTGTGACCGCCGACCAGCATTACCCCGTTCTCGGTATTAATAACGGTTTGTGGCGTCACATTACCTGCCTCCAGCGCCGCTGCCACGGTGAACGGCTTGAGCGTGGAGCCCGGTTCGAACAGGTCAGTTACAGCATGGTTGCGTAGCAACTGAAGGTTGGGCTTGACGCGATTATTAGGGTTGTAACTTGGCCAATTGGCCAGCGCCAATACTTCGCCGCTTCTAGCATCTAGCACTACGATGGAGCCGGCTTTGGCATTATGTTGTTCGACCGCCAGCTTTATTTCCCGGTAAGCCAGATATTGGATTTTGCTGTCTATACTCAGCACCAGATTGCTGCCCGGTTTGGGCGTGCGAATGCTGGCGACGTCTTCGACAATATGGCCCTTGCGATCCTTGATTACGCGTTGACTGCCCGTTTTGCCACCGAGCTGACCCTGTAATGCCAGCTCCAGCCCTTCCTGACCGTTGTCGTCCACGTCAGTGAAACCGAGCAGATGCGCGGTTATGTCCCCGCCCGGGTAATAGCGGCGATATTCACGCCGTAGCGAAACACCGGGCATACCCAGCTTCACGATTTTTTCCGCCTGATCGGGCGGTAATTGGCGCTGGAGAGGAACAAAATCACGCGACGTGTCGAATAAAAGACTTTTCACTTCTTCTGCATCCATGCCCAAGACCCGCGCTAACTGATGCACTTGTTGTGGTGTCGCTTCCACATCCTGCGGGTTAACCCCAATGGATTCCACAGGCGTGCTGATGGCGAGCGGCTCCCCATTGCGGTCGGCAATCATGCCGCGGTGTGCGCTAATGTCTATGACACGGCTGGAACTTGCATTCCCTTTCTTCTGCAGGAAATTCTTTTGGATGCCTTGCAAATACACTGCGCGTACGATCAATGCACCCAGGCCAGATAGCAACAGCACAAATAATAGTCGGGAACGCCACGGCGGTAATGTTGTAATCCTTGCGGCCTGTATATTGCTGGAGTAATTCATGGTTGCGTTAAGGATTTATTCAGCTTTTCAGCACGGACAAATTGGATCTGTCGGCCTTTCGGCACCTGCATTTGCAACTTGTCGACAGCGATTTTCTCCACCCGTGCCGGCATCGCCCAGGTACTCTGCTCAAGCTGTAATTGTCCCCATTCCACTTCCATCTGCTGCGAGCGGTCCTTTTCTTTTTGTAATTCCGCAAATAATTTGCGCGCCTTGTCTTGTGAGGTCACAACACTCAGCGCGCAAATGATCACCATAAGCAAGAGCAATAGATGCACCCTAGTCATGTGTCTCTCCTGCACGTTCTGCTACGCGCATCACTGCACTCCGCGCCCGAGGGTTGGTTGCCACCTCCTGCGAAGTGGCATGAATTGCTTTGCCAACCAGGCGCAGCCTACCTTTTGGTATATCTGCGGCGCGAATCGGCAAATTACGCGGCAACTTATCGCCCTGCGCCATGTCGCGCAGAAAATGTTTGACCATCCGGTCTTCAAGAGAATGGAAACTGATGACCACGATACGTCCTCCTGGCCTTAGGCAATCCACACACTGCGGGAGAATCCGCGCAATTTCTTCGAGTTCCTGGTTGAGGTAAATCCGTATAGCTTGAAAGGTACGTGTCGCCGGATTTTTCCCGGGCTCACGTGTGCGCACGGCCTGAGCAATAATTTCGCTGAGCTGACGTGTGGTGGTAATAGATTTTTCCTGGCGTGCAGCAACAAGCGCTCTTGCAATCTGTGCAGCAAACCGTTCCTCGCCATAGTCACGTATCACCTCTCCAAGCAAGCATTCATCTACGATGGCCAGCCATTCCGCTGCGGTTTGTCCGCTGCTGGTGTCCATGCGCATGTCCAGCGGCGCGTCGAAACGGAAGCTGAAGCCGCGTTGCTCATCATCCAACTGCGGCGAAGACACCCCCAAATCGAGCAACACGCCGTCCACTTTTTCAACCGCCAGTTCGCCCAGCAACTCGGTCAATCGCGCGAATCCGCTGTGCACCATGACAAAACGTGGATCAGTAATTGCCTGCCCCGCAGCTACTGCCTCAGGATCCTTATCCAACGCAATCAAACGACCCCTCGCGCCCAGCTTTTGCAGTATCAGCTGACTGTGTCCACCGCGCCCGAACGTGCCATCCACATAGACACCATCCGGTTTAATCTGCAATGCCTCAATGGCTTCGTGCAATAAAACTGTTTCATGCAATGGTTTGGGTGTGTGTGATAAGCAACCACTCACAACGTGAACCCCTCCAGTTCCGGAGGAAGTTCGCCATGAGCAAACGACAACGCCATTTCCTGCTGCGCTGTCCATTTCGCCTCATCCCACAATTCGAGTTTGTTGCCTTGGCCAATCAGCATCACGCGCTTATCCAGCGTCGCATAGCTGCGCAAGGCAGGAGAAATCAGTATGCGTCCCGCCGCATCCATTTCGACATCTTCGGCGTAACCAATCAGGCGGCGTTGTAACGCGCGTATGCGCGGATTAAGAGAGGATAGTTTTAGTAACTTGTCGCGTATCGGTTGCCATTCGGGCTGCGGATAACACAGCAAGCAACCATCCGCATCAGCAGTCAGTACTAACTGACTGGCGAAATGAGCAAGCAAGATGTCGCGATGCCGGGCCGGTATCGCGAGCCTACCTTTGCTATCCAGACTGAGTTGTGTAGCTCCCTGAAACATTATCGGAACCCTGTACTTGCCTACCCACAAAAACCCACTTTTCCCCACTACGCTTCACTATATTGAAAAAAATAGGCTGGGTCAAGCAATAAAACAATATTTTTCTTTGCGCGACAAGCAGTTAGAGCTGAAAGTTGATGTTGCAGTAATTTCTTTAAAAAAGAATGGATTGCACAAAAAAGCTAAAGCTGTTTATGATATTTTTGTGGTTTGCGGGGCTGTCACGTCTGCGGAATTGGATAAGGTATCTGAGGTTGTTTTTGTTTCATTCAAATGAAAGCAAAAACTGGGTAGAAGCGATCTTTTGGCAGTGATATTTTTTATGACGGCTTGTTTTTAGAGGCGGCCTAAAGCCGTTTTCATCAAGATCATCAAATCTTGAATATTTATCGAAATCAAGTGAAGCCAGCCGGTAAGCCGGGTTCTGTCGTGGACAGTCATTCCTCTAGGCGTTTCGTTACCTGACGCTCAAGCGACCTACCCGCAGGCGACGCGAGCCACGTCATTACCTGCCTATTTGGTCTTGCTCCAGATGGAGTTTACCGTGCCGTCCGTGTTACCACGTCCGCGGTGGGCTCTTACCCCGCCGTTTCACCATCGCCGTTTCCTTGCGGAACTTGGGCAGACTATTCTCTGTGGCACTTGTCATCACCTCACGGTGTCCGGCCATTAACCGGCATCTTGCTCTATGGAGCCCGGACTTTCCTCCCCGCCCATGCTTGCGGACGCGGCGACTGTCTAGCCAGCTTCACAGAGAGTTTAACATGGTGTAGAAATTCATCTCGGGAAATAGATTCCAAGACTCATTCCAGGTTGGAAGAGGCTGGGGATATGAACATCTAAATATGTAGGTGAAATTACACTTGAGAGCAACTTGTGAATTAGCAATGCAGGCCATTTATTAATTGGCACGACTGTGTGGGGGAATTTTTGATGAATGCAAATAAAAATTTAATATAAAATGCTAAAAACCTGTTAGGAGAATCCATGAACTCAGAAAATTTTTATGTCGACGCTTGGTTTGCCCAAGGCATATCCTGTGACAATCTTAAACAATACGAAGAGGCAATTGAGGCGTATCGGCAAGCACTGCGTCTTAAACCAGAGTTTGCCGATGCTTGGTATAACCTGGGCATTACTTACGGCAATCTAAAAAAATACGGCCTGGCGATTCTGGCGTATGAGGAGGCGGTGCGTATTGAGCCAGAGAAGGCCAGTGCTTGGTTTAATCTGGGCGTGGCTTATTATTTCCAAGAGAAGCGGGACAAGGTGCGGGAAATTTACCAGGTTTTGCGCAAGCTTGATTTGCCTATGGCGGAAGAGTATTCAAAAGCGGTATTTACCGAATTCAAGATAAGTCCTGGTTCACACTACAGTCCAGCGCCTGACATTTGAAAGACTAACTGCCCAGATAGGCGCGGCGCACGACAGCGCTCCCCAGAAGACTGGCCGCGCTGTCGGATAATGTAATCAGACCGTTTTCCAGCACATAACCGCGATGCGCCACTTCGAGGGCAAGCTTGGCGTTTTGTTCGACCAGTAGAATTGAAACACCCTGTGCGCAAATGTTGCGGATGGTTTCAAAAATTTTGACCACCATCATCGGTGCCAGTCCCATGCTGGGTTCATCCAGCATCAATAGTTTGGGGCGGCTCATCAACGCGCGCCCTAGTGCCATCATCTGTTGCTCGCCGCCAGACAACGTGCCGGCCAGTTGCATTTGGCGCTCGGCCAAACGCGGAAACAACTGGTAGATGTGCTGCATATCCTGCGCAATGGAGGATTTGTCGTGGCGGCAATAGGCGCCCATCAGCAAATTTTCTTTCACCGTTAGCCGCGCGAATACGCCACGTCCTTCAGGCACTAATACTAATCCTTCTTGTATAAGTTGATGTGCGGCGTAGTGCTGCAAAGATTTGCCGCAGTAATGTATTTTGCCTGTAGATGGTAGCAAGCCAGCTAACGCCTTAAGCGTGGTGGTCTTGCCGGCCCCATTGCTGCCGATGAGTGCGACCAGTTCGCCCGGTGCTACGTCGATATCAATGCCTTTTAGTGCCTGGATGCCGCCGTAAGCTACTTTCAGATTTCGTACCTGCAACAGTGGGCTGGATTTAGAGGCAATCATGGTTTCGTTATGTCGGCGATATGAAGCGTCAGCTTTTATGATTGGATTTCTGCCTGTGCAGGAACAATGGGTTCTGTTCCCAAATAAGCCGTGATCACTGCCGGATTGCATCGAATTTTTTCTGGCACGTCCTCGGCGATTTTTTTGCCGTAATCGAGGACTGCCACGCGGTCGCACAGACCGAGAATAAATTTTACATCGTGTTCGATGAGCAGCACTGTAATACCGCTGGCGCGTATGGATAGTAATAATTCCTTCAGGCTTTCAGTTTCGGTAGCATTCATGCCTGCCGCTGGTTCATCCAGCGCGAGCAATTTTGGATCAGTCGCCAGTGCACGGGCGATCTCCAGCCTGCGTTGTTCGCCGTAGGACAGATTTTTGGCCAAAGTTTGGTGCGGTCGGTCTATGCCGACATAGCTCAGTAAAGTACGTGCACGCTGCACGATTGCATGTTCTTCGGCACGTGCGGTAGCGGTGCGCGCCAATGCGCCCCAGATGCCGCTGCTGGTGCGCAGGTGACGCCCGATCATGACGTTTTCCAGGGCAGTCATATTGGCGAACAAGCGGATGTTCTGGAAGGTGCGCGCAATTCCTGCCTGTGCTAACACATGTGGTTTGCAGCGGCCGCTATACTCAGTGTTGTTAAACGTGAAACGCCCACTATCCGACTGATACAGCCCAGTCAAAATGTTGAAGAGTGTCGTTTTACCCGCACCATTTGGGCCGATCAAGCCATAGATTTCACCACGCCGAATGTGTAGCGAAATATCGCTCAGCGCAGATAAGCCACCGAAGCGTTTGGCTACGCCGGATAGTTCGAGTAAATTGACGTCGAATTCAGTGGGTGTTGTCATGCACAAATATCCTGTTACAGATGAGCTGCATCATTTTCGGCAACCAATTCGCGTCGGCGTTGGTTAGAGGGCCACAATCCGGCAGGTCGCCATAACATGACTGTGATCAGCGCGAGTCCGAATAACAACATGCGCAAGCTTTCCGGGTCGATAAGCGTCTTGCCGAACAGTAGCTGCTGTGCCGGCCCTGAGCCGTGGCGCAAAGCTTCGGGCAATACTACCAGCAGGATGCCGCCTAACAGCACGCCGCTGATATTGCCCATGCCACCGAGTACGACCATGCATAACACTGTGATGGATTCAGTGAGACCAAAACTTTCAGGGCTGACAAAACCTTGGAAACCAGCAAACAAGCCACCCGCCAAACCGCCGAAAGTTGCCCCCATGGCAAATGCCAGAAGTTTGATATTGCGTGTATTGATACCCATCGCTTCAGCTGCCACTTCGTCTTCGCGAATTGCCATCCAGGCGCGACCGATGCGTGAATCTTCCAAGCGCAGTGAAATAAAAATCACCAGTAATGTGAAGAGAAGGAACAGGTAGTAATGCAGATGCACAGAGGGAAAAGTGAGGCCGAACAACTCGTGCGTTTTGCCTAACGAGAATTCTCCGAAACGGATGGGATCTATCATGCTGATGCCTTGCGGGCCATTGGTGATGTTAATCGGCGCGTTCAGGTTGTTGAGGAAGATGCGAATGATTTCGCCAAATCCCAGGGTGACGATGGCAAGGTAGTCGCCGCGCAGGCGCAAAGTTGGCGCTCCTAGCAGCACGCCGAATATACAGGCCAGCAGTGCGCCCAGCGGCAGGACTATCCAAAATGGCAAATGCAAGCCTAATTGAGGCGAGCCGAGCAAGGCATAGCAATATGCGCCCACAGCAAAAAAAGCGATGTAACCAAGGTCGAGCAGGCCGGCATAACCGACTACGATATTCAACCCCAGCGCCAGCATGATGTATAGCAATGCGAAATCCATGATGCGTACCCAACCGCGCCCGAACAGTGCATCGGTAAAAAAGGGTAACACCAGCAGCACAATGGCGAGCATGACAAACGCAATCCACGCGCCGCGCTTGTCCTTGGAGGACAGATGTTTAAGCACGTTCCGCAACACGCTCTCCCAACAAGCCGGATGGACGGAAGATCAGTACGGAAATCAGCACAAAGAAGGCAAATACATCTTGATAATGACTACCAAAAAAGCCACCACTGAGATCACCAATATAACCCGCTCCCAAGCTTTCAATTAACCCCAGCAGCAGACCGCCCACCATGGCCCCGCGCATGTTGCCGATGCCGCCCAGCACAGCGGCAGTGAATGCTTTGAGCCCCAGAATGGAACCCATGTAATAGTGAACGATGCCGTAGTTAGCGCTGATCATGATACCTGCCACTGCGGCCAGCGCAGAACCCAGCATGAAAGTAATGGCAATCACACCGTTGATATTCACCCCCATTAGAACGGCAGCGGAGGGATTCTCCGCTACGGCGCGCATTGCGCGACCCAGGCGAGTGCGATGCATCAACAGCAGCAAGCCGCCCATCATTCCCAACGCTATTAATACAATAAGAATCTGCACTTCTGTAATGATTGCACCAGACAGCCTGTGCGAGTTGTTGGGCAGTAAAGACGGAAAAGCATGGTATTCGCGCCCCCAGAACATCATCGCCAGATTTTGCAGCACCATGGACACGCCAATCGCAGTGATTAACGGCGCCAGACGTGGGGCGTTGCGCAATGGACGGTAAGCGATGCGCTCGATGCCGTAACCTAACGCCATGCATACCACCATCGAAATTATCAGGCTGATCAGTAATACCAGCAGCGGCGGCAAGCCAGAGCCGATGAGTAAATGAATCACTGACATCGCCACCATTGCCCCTACCATCACCACTTCGCCATGAGCGAAATTAATCAGACCGAGAATGCCGTACACCATGGTGTAACCCAAAGCAACCATGGCATACACGCTGCCTTGCACGAAGCCGTTGACGATTTGTTGTAGCAATGTATCCAAAGGTTACTCACAAATAAAAAACGACACGCAAAGTGTCGCTTTATTTTTCAATCCAATCTGTATCAATGCGCGGATATCGAGGTTTTTCCGCCCATGGTTTGCAGCGGTTGCCACTTGCCGTGCTGTACTTGGTACAGTGTCACCGAGCTACCCTTAATGTCGCCTTTTTCGTCGAAGGAGATGTTCGCGGTCACGCCACTATGGGTAATCTTGGCGAGTTCGGGCAGGTATTTCGCCGGATCGGCTGAAGCGGCTTTTTGCATCGTGGCGATCATCACGTTAACCGCATCATAACAATAGGGCGCATACAGCTGAATAGGTTGTTTATATTTTGCTTCATAACGTTGGGAGAAGTCTTTGCCGCCTGGCATCTGTTCCAGTGGCACGCCAGGCAGTGAAGCATAAACTCCATCGGCGGCATCGCCAGCCAGATCAATAAATTTGGGCGTGTGCCCACCATCACCCATTACAAACTTAACATTTAAACCAAGTGCTTTGAGTTGTTTGGCCATTGGAACACCCTGTGGATCCACGCCGCCAAAAAATAGCAAATCGGGGTGTTTGCCCTTGATGGAGGTCAGAACAGCAGTGAAGTCTACTGCTTTGTCAGTGGTGTATTCACGCGCTACGACCCGCGCACCATTGGCTTGTACAGCTTTGATGAATTCGTCTGCCAGTCCTTGGCCATAGGCAGAGCGATCGTCTATAACTGCGATTTTCTTTGCATTTAAAGTGTTCACTGCGAATTCGCCCAGTGCCTTGCCTTGCTGCCCATCGTTGGTCATCACGCGAAAGGCAGTTTTAAGGCCTTGGGCGGTGTAACTTACTGCCGTTGCGGAAGGGGAAATCTGGGGGATGCCGTTATCGCTGTAGATCCTAGAAGCCGGAATAGATGTGCCGGAATTGAGATGGCCGATCACGCCATTCACTTTTGCGTCTATCAGCTTTTGTGCCACGATCGTAGCGGTTTTCGGATCCGCTTGGTCATCCTCGCTGATTAGTTCAAAACGTGCTTTACGTCCGCCAATGATGACCACCTTGATGTTGGCATCATCTATCGCCATGCGTGCACCGTTCTCATTATCCTTGCCGAGATGTGCTTGTGGCCCGGTGAGTGGGGCGGACGCTCCGATTTTTACCACCAACTCATCGGCAGCACTGGAATTAACTGCCGGGCTTGCGGGAGAAGTGGCTGGAGTTTCTGATTTACCGCAGGCAACCAACGCGGCGGCAAACAAAATAGCTAAGGGCAGGGACAGGCGCTTATAGGACATAGGAAATTTGTAACAGATTAAGAATGACCGGATTATCCGTAGCCCATTCTCCCTTGTCAATTTAGCGGCTTGCTTTGTATGGCGCAATATTACTTCGCCAAACCCAACACGAATTTGACCAACTGCCGGATTTCGACCTGATTGGTGCCATTCGGGTCATTAGGAGGCATGGGTATGGAGGTCCATTTACCGGAACCACCCTTGGATACTTTCATTACCAGCCCGTCTTCCAAGTTATATTCTTTGTCGCCATAGGTATACTTGGCCGTTCTTTTGTACTTTCTGGATACTTCCATCCATGAGGGGCCAACCACCCTTTTGTCGATGTCGTGGCAATTATCGCAACCATTCTTTTTGGCGAGTGCGGGCATCCCGCTTGCCAAGGCACTACCGCCAAGCATCAAACCCATGGCAACAAGAATATTCATCATTATTATTCTCATATTAATCCCCTAACGATAGCGGCAAACATAAAAAAAGGCGGACCGGAAGGCCGCCTTTAACATCCACTAACACTGAAAGTGTTTAGATTTTACCTGCTTTAACAGCAGCAAAAAGTGCTTCTGCCGCTTCATCTTCGTGGCCCTTAATATTGGTGTTAAACATTCCTGTCATAACGGCTGCTTGACCTTTCCATTTAGCGTTGGACGCAGCTACTTTACGATCTTCCACTTTAAAGCCCGACTTGAAAACCCCTGCCAGTGTTTTCGCGTCGCCATACGCCTTTGCAACTGTAGCCCAATCAGGCCCTACTTTATCTTTGCCAACTTCATGACAAGTCTTGCATGCGGCGGTTGCGAAGCCACCAGCTATTGCGCTACCTGCGACCATCAGACCTGCTGCTACAAACATGCTAACGATGATAGATTTCATTTTATTAAGCTCCATTATATTAAGATTTCCTACAATTAAACTATTAGACATTGCTGCCTATGCCATTTTAACCAACTCTATCTTGTTTGCAAACTGTAAGGCACTAGACAGTGTAAACAATAACGCGTATCGCTAACTGATCGTTGACAAAGCCAGCTTCAGCGAAGCAATTTCTATTTGCTGCATGTCAGAAATTAGGTGCGAAATTAAATCACGTATAATCACAAATCTTAAAATTATCATTAAACGCTCGCCCAGCATGCTCATTCATCCCCAGTTCGACCCTGTAGCCATTCACATTGGCCCCTTTGCAGTTCACTGGTACGGATTGATGTATTTGCTTGCCTTTATGCTATTTTTAAGGCTGGGAAAATTGCGCGTTCGTACCCTCAATCGCCCTGGATGGGATGACAAATTGATGGATGATCTACTGTTTTACGGCATTTTTGGTGTTGTGCTGGGTGGGAGGCTGGGCGAGGTGCTGTTTTACAACCCCAGTTATTATTTGTCTCGACCGCTTGAAATTCTCGCGGTTTGGCAGGGCGGTATGTCATTCCATGGTGGATTTCTCGGCGTACTTGTGGCGATGGCTCTTTTTGCACGCCAGCACAAACTTGCCTGGTTGCAATTGATGGATTTTATAGCTCCCTTGGTGCCGCTGGGGCTGGGCGCAGGACGCATCGGCAACTTTATTAACGCTGAATTATGGGGGCGGCCTACAAATGTGGCTTGGGGGATGGTATTCCCCAACGTGGATGATCTGCCGCGCCACCCCTCTCAGCTTTATGAATTTGCGCTGGAAGGCCTGGCTCTATTTGCGCTTATGTGGCTATATTCGCGCAAGCCTCGCCCAGTAGGCGCTGTATCTGGGTTGTTTCTGATCGGCTATGGCAGCTTCCGTTTCTTTGTCGAATATACACGTAACCCGGATGACGGCATATTTGGCCTAATGAGTTTTGGTATTAGCATGGGCCAATGGCTCAGTCTGCCAATGGTGATGGCGGGGGTCATGTTAATGATATGGGGACAGCGAAAATCGGCTACGCCTAAATAATGTCATCTGTTCTTATTTGATTCGACGTCTGCCAATTTTTTTATTAGCGTTTGACTCCAGCTTGGGAGATTGTTTTTGGGCACTTGTAAAAATTGTCCACGAATCGAAAAAAGATGGGATTTGTTTTGAGTTAGAGACGCGCATAGACAAAAGTTATTGGTTCTGCAAAAAGCTCTATAAGTAAAGCGCATAACGTTATGTTTATGCGTATTTTTATGTGCAAAAGTCAGCGCGCTGTATTTTGCTTTATGAACTTTAGTTATTTTGTACTGTTGACTTTATTTTTCAAACTGGACATTATGCCGTCGCTTTATCGGATCTATCCCTTGCGGATTGATCCGCACCAAATAAGCATATAAATGCTTAAGCGATATTGCGTCGTTTCAAATTACCTGTTGTAAATGTGATATGCATGTCGATGTTGTCCCGGTCGGCAGTCTAATTGTTTGTTGGGGGAGCTACTTACGATGTATTGTTTTTTACGTTTGTCCGTTCTGCTTGTTGGATTGATTGTTTCCGCCGGCAGCTATGCCGTTAATGCGGTGCAGCCACTCACAACAGCTGACGACTTGGGTCCTAAAGTCGAGCAGCCAATTGAGTTTCCCCATGACCGCCACGCTGGTGACGCCGCAAAAGGCGGTATGCAGATAAATTGCATGTACTGTCATACCTATGCGCGTCGTAGCATTGTGGCAGGCATTCCTCCGTTGCAAAAATGTATTGGTTGTCATCAAAGCATCGAGTCGGTGCGGGAAACCCCGCGTATCAAGAAATTGTTCGAATATTGGGAAGCTAAAAAAGCAGTACCTTGGAAAAAGGTGCATGACCTTCCTGATTTCGTGCGCTTTAACCATGAGCGTCACATCCAGCGTTTTGTTTTCGCGCAGAATAAGCCGGTGCAGGAAGCTTGCGGTTATTGTCACGGCGATGTGAAAACAATGACGGTCGCGCGTCGCCAAAAGCCACTCTCCATGGGTTGGTGCGTGAGCTGCCATCAGAAAGATCATCCAGTAGATGCAACATCCACAAAGACGACTCACGGCCCGAACGACTGCTGGCAGTGTCATAAGTAATCCGCGCGTTCACAAGATAAAGATTTCCAAGAGGTATCAGCAATGATTGAAAATAGTTTTAATCGGCGAGGTTTTCTGAAGGTGCTGGGGTGGGGTGGTGCGACGGTCGCGTTAAGCGGGTGTGGCAATACCTCAGTTGAGGATGGAAAGGAATTTGTAACTTCCTATGTCCAGACGGCGGACTACATCATTCCTAGTATTGGCACATACTTTAACTCGACTTGCGCGCAGTGTAATGCTGGGTGCGGCATTATGGGGCGAGTTCGAGAAGGTCGCGTGCTTAAGCTGGAAGGCAATCCAAAATCCCCCATTAATAATGGCAAAATGTGCGGTTTAGGGCAGGCCGGAGTACAGGCGCACTACAACCCAGATCGTATCCGAGAGCCGCTGTTGCGCACTGGCGATAAAGGCGAGGCGATAACATGGGAAAAAGCACTGGCGTTAATCAACGAAAAGGTTGGTGGTGTGAAAGCAGAGAATGTTGCCTTCTTGACAGGTGGTGTTAGCGGACATGTCAAAGCATTATTGAAAAATTATTTAGATGCGCTCGGCTCTGGTCATCATTATGTTTATGAGGCAGTTGCACCGTCAATTATGCGTGCAGCTAATAAAAAGGCTTATGGCGTAGAAATGCCGCGACTACATTTGGACAAGGCCAAGGTTATCGTTTCATTCGGAGCTGACTTCCTCGGTGCGTGGATCTCACCGGTACATTTCTCCCAGCAGTATGCCCGGTTCCGCAAGGCCGATAAAGGCGAGCGCGGGGTGTTGGTGCAGGTTGAATCCAAGATGACATTAACTGGTGCGAATGCGGATCGTTGGCTGGCTATACGTCCCGGTACTGAGGGCATCCTCGCGCTGGGATTGATTAATGCACTAGCTGCTGCGGGGGTGTCTGTCCCTGGAGACGTAGTTGGTGCTGTAAAGGAGTACACCGTAGATCGTGTGAGCAAAGATACCGGTGTGTCTGCTGAACATATAGGCAAGCTTGCCGCATTGCTAAAAGAGCGCAGCCCTAGCTTAATAATTGCTGGTAGTGCTGTTGAGGGCTATGCGCACGGTTCGCAGAATGCCACTGCTATCGCATTGTTGAATCAAGTATTGGGCAACGTCGGTAAGACGGTAGAAGCGCCATCCAGTGTTCCGTTTCCGCAAATGGCGCCAACTGCTGGCAACCGCTTTGCGTTACAGGCACTCAATGACAATATGGCGCAAGACAAGGTTAAAGTGCTCTTTAGCTATGGTGCAAACCCGGTGTTCACCGCACCTGCTTCCATGAAACTGAAAGAAAACTTGAAGAAGGTACCGTTCAAGGTGGTTTTCGCCCATTACATGGATGAAACCGCAGTAGAGGCCGATTTGGTGCTGCCGTTGAATTCAGCTCTGGAGGACTGGGCAACAGCGATGCCGGAATATATTGCCGAAGGTGCGCAGCTGAGTATTCAGCAACCGCTGATGGAAAAATTGTACCCCGGTACGCTTGGCATGGGCGACATCCTGCTTGCATTGCTCAAGCAACGCCGGCCAGAGGAATACAAAGGCTATGAAGATTTTTATTCTTACTTGCGCAGCGCAATGGTATCGATCAAGGGTGCGTTGGGTGGTGCGAATGAGGATGATGATACATTTTGGGATACCGCTCTAAGCCGTGGTGTGGTCAAGTTGGTGGGTGCACCTGTCAATATATCAAGTAATGCATCTGCCAAAGGTTTGGTGGTACCCGCCCCGTTTGTGGAAGACAGTGCGTATCCATTGCACCTGATTCCGGCAGTGAGTGCCAGCATGCGTGATGGTCGCAATGCCAATGAACCTTGGTTGCAGGAATCGCCGGATCCATTGACTACTATCGTGTGGGATAGTTGGGTAGAGATGCATCCCAAGACCGCCGCCAAGTTGGGCATTGTGGAAGGCGACATTGTCGAAGTGGCTTCAAGAAGCGGCGCTATTAAGGCGCAGGTCTATGTGTTTACCGGCATTCATCCCGATGTAATTTCAATGCCGCTGGGCTATGGTCATGAGGCGATGGGACGTTATGCAAAGGGTGTTGGTGTTAATGCCTTCAAAATTCTTGATCCAATTTTCGACAAGGAAACCGGAGAATTGGCAATGCATGAGACGCGCGTTAAAGTCAGCAAGGCTGGGCAGCGTGTGGTCATAGTTAAAGATGAAGGCCCTGCCGGTGGCAATCAGATGGGTAGAAAAATCGCGGTCAGGATGTCATCTAGTAAAGTGAATCTTTCGGAGGAGGTGTAAAAGGTGTCTATTACCAATTTATTAGAAAACTGGTCTGACTTCCGCCAACAGCATCCGTCGGAGGACAGGCCGCACCGGGAATACAAATGGGCGATGAGCATAGACTTGGATGCATGCACCGGCTGTAATGCTTGTAGCGTGGCATGTTATGCAGAAAACAATCTGCCCGTGGTTGGCAAGGAGAAATTTGCACATGGGCATTCCCACCATTGGATACGTATCGAACGTTACTGGGATAATGATGGCCGCGAATTTGCTGATCAGGGGGCGCAGTTTCTGCCCATGTTGTGCCAGCAATGTGAGTCTGCACCGTGCGAAACGGTATGCCCTGTTGGTGCTACCAATCACACGGCGGATGGTCTGAACTCGCAGGTTTACAACCGCTGCGTCGGCTCACGTTACTGTAACGCGAACTGCCCATATAAGGCCCGGTACTTCAACTGGTATGACTATCCAACCACTGACAATGTGTGGCCGGAGCCGATGAATCAGCAGCTCAATCCAGACGTGACCGTGCGCGGCAAGGGCGTGATGGAAAAATGCACATTCTGCGTGCAGCGATTGACTGTCGCCAAGAGCAACGCGCGTAGCGAAGGACGAAGTGTACTCGATGGTGAAGTGCAGACTGCCTGCCAACAAGTTTGTCCGACTGGAGCTATATCGTTTGGTAATCTGGTCGATCCATCGGCCAAGGTTGGTAAACAATGGAAGCAGCAACAGGTTGACCTGAACAAGGATAAACAAGCTAAGGACGTAACAGAGTCGGCCGCCAAGCTTCGTGGCTATCGTATTTTGGAAGAGTTGCGGACTTATCCGTCGGTGATGTATCTGGAGCAGTTGCGTGAAAGCGCTATTTAAGCAGCGCAATGGGGGTGTCGCGTGGGAAGCGGCATTGAAGTTACTTTCACGCAGGCACAAGGGGAGGAAATAGAATAATGGGAAAAGATATACGCGAAGATATAGCTTGGGCGCAGATCAACAAAGATGTGCTTAAGAGTTTGGAGAGTCCAAGAAAGCTGTACTGGGTGATTTTATTTATTGCGCTTGCCATGATAGGTGTGGCGGTGGGATGTGAGATTTACCAGTATACGGGCGGCATGGGTGTTTCCAATAAAAACAATTCCCATGTATGGGGTTTGTACATCGCCACCTTCATTTTTTGGATAGGCATGAGCCATTCCGGGACTTTGCTGTCGGCGATTCTGCATTTAATGCATGCTGATTGGCGTAAACCGATCTACCGTTTCGCCGAGGCAATGACAACCTTCTCGTTGATGACGGCAGGCTTGTTCGTTCTGGTGCACTTGGGCCGCTTATGGCAGGTCTATTATGTGATGCCTTACCCTAACGAGCGCTGGGTCTGGCCAAACTTCCAGTCGCCGCTTGTATGGGATATGTTCGCGATTGCTACCTACTTAAGCTCTTCGGTCCTATTTCTTTATGTTGGTATGATTCCTGATTTGGCAATTTGCCGAGACAATATTCATGCGGGCTGGCGTAAGAAGTTGTACACAGTGATGTCACTTGGCTGGGAAGGAACGGATCGCCAGTGGCGCAACTTCCGAATCACATATCTAACGATAGCTTGCTTCCTGATTCCGCTGGCAGTTTCCGTTCATTCCATCGTGGCTTCTGACTTTGCTATGTCGAATATGCCGGGCTGGCACGTAACATCGTTCCCGCCATACTTTGTTGCGGGTGCCTTGTATTCCGGTTGTGCGGCGATCATCACGCTTTTTATTATCCTGCGATATGTGTTCAGGTTTGAAGAGTACATGACGTTGCCAATAATGAAAAAGTTGGTACGCCTGACCTTCGCAATTGCGATGGTGTGGACATATCTTAATCTGATCGAGTTTGCTTCAGTATGGTATGGGCATGACCAGACAGCCAAGGATCAATTAATTTTTAAAGCTACTGGCCCTTATGCACCATTCTTCTGGGCAATGATCTTCTTCGGCTCTATTTTGCCATTAATGCTTGCCTTTAAGCGTATTCAAACTCATCTCCCGATATTGCTCGTAGTGTCGATATTGCTCAACGTGGGTATGTGGCTGGAACGCTGGATGATCATCGCGCCGAGTTTTGCGCACGGTCACTACCCCTGGACTTGGGATCATGATCAATGGCCAAGCTTAGTGCAGTGGGGCATCGTGTTTGGTAGCTTTGGCTGGTTCACCTTATTGTTTATGGTGTTCTGCAAGGTATTCCCATCCGTTTCAATGTATGAAGTCAAAGAAATGGTGTATCACCGCAGTCTAGCACTGAAGCACAAACCTGCTGTGAAGGGAGATTACTAAATGAGTAAACGTCATTTACTGGCACTATTTAACGACTTTGATGAAGCCGTGGCTGCAATTGCCGAATTACGTGCGGCCAATATCAAGGGGTTTGACATGGACGACCTGATACTCAAGTCGCCCATTGAGCACCCTGAAGTTGAAAAAGTGTTGGGCGACAAGCCAGTCCATGTGCAATGGTTTACTTTGATTGGAGCCTGTATGGGTGGCCTACTGGCTTTCTTCCTTATTTCGGGCGCGCAGGCCAATTTTTTCTCACAAATTAAAGGCGGCAAACCAATTGTGCCATTGCCGCCAGATTTCGTCCTGACGTATGAAATGTTTATTCTGGGTGGCGTATTCATCACCGTATTGGGTTTCTTGATTTGCGCAGGCTTACCGGCTAAGCGGTCTTCGTTATATAGCACTAAGGTATCGGAAGACCAAATTGGAATTTTGGTGAAAGGGGATGAATCGGCACTAGCTGCTTTCAAGACGATTTTTACCAAGCATAAGGCACTTGAGATTCAGGAAGAGGCGGGAAAATGATGAGATTATCCTTGGCAATTGTATTGCTGTTAGCACCTGCGTTGGCGCAAGCTTGGCCATGGTCGAATGACATGGCGAACCAGATTAGTATTAAACCGCAGGAAAGTGTGGATTTGAAAAACCCTGGAATGAAGCCATATCCTAAACATTCAGTTCCAATTCCTGGTACTTCATCTCTGGTGAAGGACATGGGCGCGGCTGAAAAGCAGTTGAATCCAATTCCAGCCGACGAGAAGTCAGTGGCGCTTGGCGGGAAGCTTTTTCAAATTTATTGTACTCCTTGTCACGGATATTCCGGCAAGGGCGATGGATTAGTTGGAGCAAAATTAATATTAAAGCCATTTGACTTGACAGCTGAACAAACAAAAGGGCGGGCTGATGGTTTCATCTGGGGCTACATGACGTTCGGCGGTGCGGTTATGCCATCGTATGCTAATGATCTGTCAGTTAACGAGCGCTGGAATGTGATCAACTATGTACGCAAGGTACTGCAAAATGGGCAACCTGCCGTGGCGGTAACGCCTGTAGCCAAATAAGGGAGTGCAGCAAATGATTTCGTATAGCAATTGGTCAGTTTTGACAGCTAGCTTTTTAGTGGTACTTTATCTTGCGCTGGGGGGGGTGACATTGAGTGCGGTGTTGCACTTGGTGGGGGCTCAATGGCGCTACGAAATTCGCCGAATAGCGGTATCTTTGTTTGCACTTTTCCCGCTGGCATTTGTATTGCTGATAATACTATTGGTTGGTGGTGAAAACACCTTCCCATGGTTGAGCACGGCCTCCGAGCATGGGCATCATTTGCCCGCTTGGCATAACTACACTTTTTTGGTGGCACGCCAAGTGCTCGGAATGTTGGCAGTGATGACAATTTTTTGGGTGTTTATCAAGCGTCAGGCGGTGAGTGATCGCAGCAAGGAAGATCAACAAAGCTTTCATAAAATTGCTAATTGGATCCCTTATACTTATGTGTTATACGGGACTATGGTAGCGTGGGACTTTGAGATGACACTTGTGCCATCATGGCACAGTGCGATTTATGGCATGCAGCATTTTATTAGCAATTTCAATATGTTCATGGCCTTCCTGGTGACGTGGATTTACATATTGAATACGCGCGGCAAATTGGTGCGCCCAGTTGATGATTATATTTACAACTATCTAGCACAGATGATGTTCGCATTCACTTTACTATGGGTATATACTTTTTTTGCACAATATTTAGTCATCTGGTATCCAAATCTTCCAAACGAAGTGGATCGCGTGATGGGGATGCAGAATGGTGACTACAGCGTACTATGGTGGTCGATGATAGTTCTAAAATTAATTATTCCATTTACTGTGCTGGCCATGAGAGCATCACGGCACTCACCGCCTATAATTTTGACAGTAGCTGCTAGTATTATTGTCGGCACGCTTTTTGAAAGGTATATCTGGATATCTGGCGTAAACGGTACTGGCACTATGCCGTTGCTTGCCGTTCTTGTTATTACTCCGATGCTGGCCGTTACAGGTTTCCTGTTAGTGCGGCGCATGATGGCCCGTAACCATCTGATAAAAGTGTGAGCCGCGCCATGATGACGCTTTACTCGGGAACAACAGACCCGTTCAGTCAGCGCTGCCGTATTGTGTTATATGAAAAAGGGATGGATTTTCAGATCATTGATGTTGACGTGTTCAACAAACCCGAAGATCTCGCGATTATGAATCCATATAATATGGTGCCAGTGCTGGTAGAGCGCGACTTGGTGCTGTGTGAGTCCAATATCATTAACGAATATATTGACGAACGATTCCCGCATCCACAGTTGATGCCTGCTGATCCGGTAATGCGTGCTCGCGCACGCCTATTTTTACATCGCTTCGAGAGTGAGATGTTCTGTCACATTGGTGCACTGGAAAGTGGAGTGCAGAAGACTGCAGATAAGGCGCGCCTATCCGTGAGCGACAGCCTGACTCAGATTGCCCCGATTTTTGCCAAGCAAAAATTCATGCTGAATGATGAATACTCTATGCTCGACGTGGCAATCGCCCCATTACTATGGCGATTGGATTATTATAATATTCAACTTGCCAAGGAGGCTGCGCCGTTGATGAAATATGCTGAACGATTATTTTCGCGTCCAGCGTATATTGAAGCGATGACGGCAGCCGAAAAGGCGATGCGAAAGTGAGTGGATCTTCCACAAAGCCATATTTGATACGTGCGATTTACGACTGGTGTTCTGACAGCACTTTAACTCCTTATTTGGCAGTTAAAGTGGATGAGCAAACGCGAGTGCCAAACGCGTATGTTAAAGATGGCGAAATTGTGATTAACCTTAGCATGGATGCAGTGCGTAACCTGCATATTGGTAATGACGAAATTACCTGCGGTGGGCGCTTTGGAGGTGTGTCGCATGGACTGGTAGTGCCGATAACTGCGGTGATTGGTATTTTCGCCAAGGAAACGGGGCAAGGACTTGTATTTCAGGGAAATGACTCCGTACCAACACTTCCAACTGATAGTGCACCAGATAAACCCAATCTCCCTGGCAAACCTCGGCTCACAGTAGTTAAATAAAACTCCCCTAGATGTATTCCACTTTTTATTCTTCCAAGCAATTTGATCTCTGAAGGTTTAATTACCCGCCCCTTGGGGCGGAGCTTGGCTGATGATGCCAGCTAATTGTTATGAGCGCAGTTGTTGCCCCACTGCTTGCGGCGAGGGTGCAGTATATTCCACTCGGTGTTTGAGAGCCTGAGAAATAATCATCTATTTTCAGCGCTACCATTAGTAGTCGGTCATTGCTGCTCATTTATGCGGGTTATCTCCTGCTAAATGACCGTTTGCACAAAACTAATCACACCCTCGTGGACAGCATTGATACTTGCATTTTCGCCATGGCTTTCTGTTCAATCTGTCGTATGCGTTCGGCTGACACACCAAACTCATGTGCGAGATCGTGTAGCGTAATAGTGTTGCCCTCGCGAAGCCAACGAGCTTCAATGATGCGACGGCTGCGTTCGTCCAAGCTCGCCAGTGCGCGTGTTAAGCCAGTGCTTTGTTGCATCTCAAGTTGTTTGTGCTCAAGGACGCAAGATGGCTCGCTATCTGCAGCAGATGCCAAGTAAGTAATAGGCGCATAGCCATTATCGTCCTCGTCGTTTGTGGCTGGCTCCAGCGCCACTTCGTGGCCATTGAAACGAGCTTCCATTTCTAATACTTCGCTTGTGCTGACATTTAGCTTTTGTCCAATTAAACCGGCTTCTTGCGGTTTGAGGGATCCCAACCCCTGCTTCATGCTACGCAAATTGAAGAACAGCTTGCGTTGAGCTTTCGTGGTTGCAATCTTGACGAGGCGCCAGTTGCGCAGAATATATTCATGCATCTCAGCGCGTATCCAGTGCAGTGCGAACGATACCAACCGCACACCATGATCTGGATCGTAGCGTTTGACTGCTTTCATCAGGCCGATATTGCCTTCTTGAATTAAGTCTGCTTGAGGTAAGCCATAACCTGCATAGCCACGCGCCACGCTGACTACTACGCGCAGGTGCGAGACGATAAGCTGGCGTGCCGACTCTAAGTCGTTATCGCGGCTGAAGCGGATTGCCAAGTCCAGCTCCTCATCTTGCGTGAGTAAGGGGAAACGATTTACTGATTGTATATATCGATCTAAGCTACCCACTGCCAAGGGGGTCGGCAACGTCAATGTTTGATTCATTATCATATCCTCCCAAAAATCTAATTTTAGCACTCAATGCCCCCGAGTGCCAAATCGTCTTGTGGACTAAATTGGCGAGCACATTGCCCCGTTCCTGCTCACGGCAAATTGAGAATTACATGCCTCTCAATCAGGAATACTTGTACAACGCATAGAAAGTTGCGATGGGTAATGTGTGCGTACTACATCCGATACGCAGGGTCATGATTCGACAATGGGTTAGTGATGTTGACGAATTTACAAGTACGCACTTCTTCTGCGGAGTTTTAATAAAGTGGTGTGCGAAACTGCAAGGAGACCGTCAAGGTCTCTTGTTCGAATGATGGAAATGTGCGAATCGATCAGAAAGGCGGGTCAGATTCTGAGGTCTCCCCTCAAAGTTGAAGCACAGGATGATCATACCGCAAGGACTCAAGAGCTTCGCGAAACTCGCGCGGCGGGAATGCAGCCATCCCATGCTGTACCAGCTGCAACGCTAGTGAAATAACAGAGAGCACTGGGCGTGACCGCCGCGTGTTGCTCTGGAATTGAAA
>CAMCFJ010000015.1 GCA_945874105.1 Candidatus Nitrotoga sp. CP45
AGGTAGCCAGTTAGTCGACAGTTATGTCTGACGACCATAGCAAGTTGGCCCCACTCCTTCCCATCTCGAACAGGACAGTGAAACGACTTCGCGCCGATGATAGTGTACATACGTATGTGAAAGTAGGTCATCGTCAGACTCCTTGCAAACAACAAAGCCCTCCATGTGAGGGCTTTGTTGTTTATAGTTCATCAAGAGCTCTTATTTTGAGAGCGATAAGGATTTACGGTATCATCGCACCTCATGATTAAATATATTTTTATTACTGGCGGCGTGGTGTCTTCCTTAGGTAAGGGCATTGCAGCGGCTTCACTCGCAGCGATTCTTGAATCGCGCGGCCTTAAGGTAACGTTACTTAAGCTGGACCCTTATATTAATGTTGATCCTGGTACCATGAGTCCCTTCCAGCATGGCGAAGTGTTCGTTACAGAGGACGGAGCAGAAACGGATCTAGATCTAGGACATTACGAACGTTTTGTTTCAGCCAAGATGCGCAAAGCTAACAATTTTACAACTGGGCAGATATATGACAGTGTAATCCGCAAGGAGCGTCGCGGTGAATACCTCGGGAAGACAGTGCAGGTCATTCCGCACATAACGAATGAAATCAATGCATTCATTGAACGTGGCGCTGCGGCTTCGTATGATGGCAATGCCGATGTGGCTATTGTTGAAATTGGCGGAACGGTTGGGGACATTGAGTCTTTACCATTTTTGGAAGCTGCCCGGCAGATGGGATTGCGCCATGGACGCAGTGATACGGCCTACGTGCATTTGACACTGGTGCCATACATCGCCAGTGCGGGTGAATTGAAAACTAAGCCGACCCAGCACAGCGTGCAGAAGCTACGTGAGATTGGCATTTTCCCAACCGCTTTGCTATGCCGCGCAGATCGTCCGATTCCTGATGAGGAGCGTGCCAAGATTTCATTGTTTTCTAATGTGCGCGATGAAGCTGTGATTTCAATGTGGGATGTGGATAGCATCTATAAAGTTCCGCAGATGTTGCATGAGCAGGGTCTGGATCGTATTGTCTGCGAGCAGCTGGGGTTGTCCCATCTTCCACCTGCTGATTTGTCAGTCTGGGCCAAGCTTGTTTATGCATTAGAGCATCCGCAACATGAAGTTACTATCGGTATGGTCGGTAAATATGTTGATTTGACTGAATCATATAAATCTCTCATCGAAGCTTTGCGCCATGCGGGAATACATACTTCGACGCGCGTCAATATTGAATATATTGATTCAGAAATGATCGAAAGTGGTGGAATTCATGGTCTGAAGAGTCTCGATGCGATTCTAGTTCCGGGTGGATTTGGCAAGCGCGGTACAGAGGGAAAAATTGCCGCTATACGCTATGCCCGAGAGAATAAATTGCCCTACCTGGGTATTTGTCTGGGCATGCAGCTTGCAGTGATTGAATATGCACGCCACGTGGCAGGCATGACAGATGCAAACAGCACAGAGTTCAATCCTGAAACTGAACATCCGGTGGTGGCGCTTATTACCGAATGGCGCGACAGCGACGACAAGGTTGCGATTCGCAGTGCTGATTCCGATCTTGGCGGCACCATGCGCTTGGGTGCGCAGCGCTGCCCGATCAAACTCGGTACCTTGGCTGCGACTGTCTACGGATCCGAAGTCAATGAACGCCACCGCCATCGTTATGAGGTTAATAATTACTATGTACCGGCGCTTGAGAAAGCCGGCCTGGTGATTTCTGCACGTACGCCGAGCGAGGCTTTACCGGAGATTATGGAATTGCCGCAAGCCATGCACCCCTGGTTTATTGGCGTACAGTTTCATCCAGAATTTACTTCTACGCCGCGCGAAGGTCATCCTCTTTTTAAAGCATTTGTTGAAGCGGCTATTGAATGTCGTAAGTCAGCGCTTTCTGCAAAAAAAAAACGGCCATATGAAACTATGTAATTTTGAAGTCGGCCTGAATAAGCCATTATTTCTGATTGCAGGACCTTGTGTGATTGAGTCCGAGCAATTGGCGTTGGACACAGCGGGGCAAATCAAAGAGATTTGTCTGAAGCTGGGTATTCCATTTATTTACAAGTCATCTTACGACAAGGCAAATCGCAGTTCTGGAAAATCCTTTCGGGGCTTCGGAATGGATGCGGGCTTGAAAATTCTGGACAAGGTGAAGACTCAAATTGGCGTGCCAGTGTTAACTGATGTGCACAGCATTGAGGAAATTGCGTCGGTTGCCGCAGTGGTTGATGTTCTGCAAACGCCTGCTTTCCTGTGCCGTCAGACTGACTTTATTCATGCCGTGGCAAGTGCTGGACGGCCGGTGAATATAAAGAAAGGGCAGTTTCTATCGCCATGGGACATGCAGAATGTGGTTGCAAAGGCGCGTGATGTTAGCGGTCTGGATAACATTATGGTGTGTGAGCGCGGTGCATCATTTGGTTACAATAATTTGGTGTCGGACATGCGTTCCTTAGCCGTAATGCGTAACACCGGCTGTCCGGTTGTATTCGATGCCACGCATTCAGTTCAGTTGCCGGGCGGGCAGGGTACAGTAAGTGGTGGGCAGCGTGAATTCGTGCCAGTGCTGGCGCGAGCAGCAGTAGCGGCTGGCATTTCCGGGCTGTTTATGGAAACGCATCCCAATCCGGCGCAGGCATTGTCTGATGGACCGAATGCCTTTCCGCTGGGAAACTTGGAAGAATTGTTGCGTATCTTGAAAATTTTGGATGAGACTGTCAAGAAACAAGGTTTTATCGAAGAAAATATAGGTTTGAGTAATGTTTAGTGAATGAAGGAATGAGTGATGAGTGCAATTGTTGATGTTGTAGCGCGTGAGATTTTGGATTCCCGTGGCAATCCCACGGTAGAGGCGGATGTGTTATTGGAATCAGGCATTATGGGGCGTGCTGCGGTGCCGTCGGGTGCATCCACCGGGGAAAAAGAAGCTATCGAGCTTCGTGATGACGATAAACAGCGATACTACGGCAAGGGCGTGCTGAAAGCGGTGGAGAACGTTAATACCGAAATCGCCGAATCCATCATTGGCCTGGATGCCGCCGATCAAGCGTTTATTGATCAGACCATGATTGATCTGGATGGTACCGAAAATAAATCACGTCTCGGTGCAAATGCCATCTTGGCGGTATCCATGGCGGTGGCCAAAGCCGCTGCGGAAGAATCCGGCTTGCCGTTGTACCGTTATCTGGGTGGCTCGGCGCGAATGGGAATGCCTGTGCCCATGATGAACATCATCAACGGCGGTGCACACGCCAACAACAACATTGATATGCAGGAATTCATGATTATTCCGGTTGGTGCGGCCAGCTTTCGCGAGGCGTTGCGTTGCGGAGCGGAAATATTTCATGCGCTAAAGGGGCTGATCAACGACAAAGGTATGCCAACTACTGTTGGCGACGAAGGTGGTTTCGCACCCAATCTGCCGAATAACGAAGCTGCATTGCAATTGATTATCGAAGGTATAGAGGCCGCAGGTTATGTGCCTGGCATGGACGTGGCTATCGGTGTGGATTGCGCAAGTTCAGAGTTTTACAAGGACGGTCTGTATCATCTGGAATCAGAAGGTATCAAGCTGACGTCCGCGCAGTTTGTTGACTACCTGGCCAATTGGGTCGACAAATATCCGTTGATTAGCATAGAGGATGGTATGAGTGAGCATGATTGGGCTGGCTGGAAACTGCTGACCCAGCGCTTGGGCAAAAATGTGCAATTGGTAGGCGATGATGTCTTCGTAACCAATACCAAGATATTGCGCGAAGGAATTCGTCAGGGCTTGGCTAATTCCATTTTGATTAAAATAAATCAGATCGGCACGCTGACTGAAACTTTCGCCGCCATCGAGATGGCTAAGCGCGCGGGCTATACTGCAGTGATCTCGCATCGATCCGGTGAGACTGAAGACACTATGATTGCCGATATTGCCGTGGGCACCAACGCCCTGCAAATAAAAACCGGCTCACTGTCACGCTCCGACCGTATGGCGAAATATAACCAGTTGCTTCGCATTGAAGAAGACATGGGCGACAGCGCGTATTATCCTGGACGCGATGCATACCACCAATTGGCATAGGCTTAGCGCTTGATTATTAATTTAATACAAATGCGTTGGGTCACGCTGATACTGATGTCTTTGCTACTGCTATTGCAGTATCCGCTGTGGTTTGGCAAAGGTGGCTGGTTGAAGGTCTGGGATTCTGGTCGCCAAGTTGAGGAACAGAAACATATCAATCAAAAAACTCAAACGCGCAACGCGGTGCTGGATGCCGAGGTGCGTGATCTCAAGCAAGGTACCGAAGCCATAGAAGAGCGCGCTCGTAGTGAGCTGGGCATGGTCAAGCGAAACGAAGTATTCTTTCAGATAGTGGGTGATCATTCGTCGTTGCCTGCGTCAGCAGTGCTTGATGTCAAGCCAGCTAGTGGCCTGCTTCCGAAATAATCGTACGTAAATAATCCGGATTATCGTCTCTGCTCTATCTGCTTTACCTCGGCGGCGCCATCGCCCGATTGGTGCATTACTGTCCCTGACCAACAAGGCTGAATACCACGGCTTTCCAACCTGAAAAATAAATTATGTTCTCGTTACCCTCCATATGGAACTTGATAATTTCCACCATAGTGTTTTTCATTGTCGCTTGGTATTCTCGCCGTTTTTTGGATGAGCAAGATTTTAACATTGGCAAAAAACGCGACATACTGGTGTTTGTATTCGCTTCCTTGGTGTCATGGGGTGCGGGAGAGGGAGCGGACTGGACCCAAGAAAAAATAGAGGGAAAAAAACCGATAGCGATAAATTCGAGTTATCTTCCACAAATACAGAAGGTGATCAATCAGATACCGCAGTGAACAATGTCACACACTGCTTAAGCGTGAAGAATCATGTTTAAACAAAAGTTTGAACTTGTTGCAAATATAACTGCTCCACCTTTGTGCGAGCCCACGGCGTTCTTCGTAAAAATTTCAAGCTGGATTTTATGCTTGGATCGTGAGTGAAACATCGCACTGGCACAGCGGCACCCATAGCTTCCCAGCCCATGTTTTCGGATAGTTGTGTAATGATAGTTTCCAGGGTGATACCGTCCAAACTGGGAGTTTTTACTGTTTTTTTATTTGCGTCCATGTTCATATGTTACATGTGATAGCTAGACTTGAACATTTACAATGGTATTCCATTTTTCAGTATGCACATGCCATGACAGACCCTGTTCGTCTCGCAAAACGCCTAGTCGAATTAATCTCCTGCTCACGTCGTGAGGCCGAACTTTATATTGCAGGTGGTTGGGTCATGGTTGATGGGCAAGTCGTGGACAAACCGCAGTTCATGGTGTCGCAGCAGGAGAAAGTCGAGCTACACCCCGAAGCCAGTCTCGCTCCGCTTGCACCAGTGACCATTTTGTTTCACCAACCGCCTGTTGTAGGTATGGATGCCAACTCTGCGCAGCAACTTATTTGCGCCGATACGCGGGCGGTTGATGACCTATCCGGCATTCACTTCAGCAAACAACATTTTGCTCAACTGAAGCAAGGCGCACCGTTAGAGAAAATCGCTAGCGGCTTGATCGTATTTACCCAGGATTTTCGAGTGGTGCGCAAGCTGATCGATGATGCAGCCACGATTGAGCAAGAATATATTGTGGAGGTCTCTGGTGAACTGCCCCCAGATGGACTCAAGAAACTCAACCACGGACTTAGTTTTAATGGTCGGCTGCTGCCCCCGATCAAGGTCAGCTGGCAAAACGAAACACGGCTGCGCTTTGCCCTCAAAGGGGCGCAACCCGGCCAGATCGCACACATGTGTAAAAGTGTCGGGCTACAGGTGCTGGCCATGAAACGGATCCGGATCGGACGAATATCGATGGCCAAATTGCAGCCCGGGCTATGGCGTTATTTGATGCCATATGAGCGGTTTTAACTCATAACCACTCAGCACTGTGCCGCACTTCGCGCCCTTTCACTCATTCAATGGCGAAACAGCGTTGACACTGGTGGCCGACCAAAGAGGCTGGCCAGTCACTTCGAGATAGGTGAGGTAAGCCCGCAGATCAAATTCCAGCTGGTGGTAATCAGGCTCCATATGCCGGCACAGTTGATAGAAGGCTTTGTTGTGCTCGCGTTCCTTGATGTGTGCAAGTTCGTGAACAACGATCATGCGCAAAAATTCTAGCGGCATCTCCTTGAACAACTCCGCTATGCGGATCTCACGTTTGGCTCTAAGTTTTGTGCCCTGTATGCGCGAGATGCTGGTGTGCGTGCCCAGTGCGTTCTGGATGACATGCAGTTTGCCGTCGAACGCAACCTTGCTCAGTTGCCCGGCGTTGCGTAGATACGTGCCTTTGGCTTCCAGTACATAGTCATAGAGCGCCTTGTCAGAACGCACTGCGTGCGCATGCGGATACTTCTGCAGCAGCATGTTGGTCAGCAGGCCTTGTTCGATAAGCCGCTGCACTTGCTCTGCCAGCGCTATAGGGTAGCCGGCAAGATAGTTTGGTGTAGATTTCGCGTGCATAGCGGCATGTCACGATATGGCAGATAGAGAGATTATAGCGATATGTGCCTGTCTTTTTTAACTGCGTCAGACAGCGTGCTGTTTCACCCACGCGACATAGTGATCCATCCAGTTCTGCAGGAATTTCTTGCTGGCTTTACCGATGTCGCCGGCCTCGTCAAATAATCCATCTTTTACATGGATAAATGCTTCGGGCTGTCCTGGCGTTGGCATGTCCAAAGTCGCGAGAATGTTGCGCATTTAATGATGCGAGTTCAATTCCTCGCCCCTATGGGCGAAAGCTGGTTGAAAACCAGCAGATTGAAGAGCGCAGTTAATAACCCGCTGTTTGCGGCGGGGCTTTATTAAAATTTGGGATAATTCCGCACAGAGCATTCTAAATAAATTTAATTTTGGCGCACATACTTTCCAGAATAATCATCTGAGTAGGGAGAGGATTAATTATTGAATGAGATGATCTGTCTAGATATTTCATCCCACTGCCTTCTTGTGCCATCAGGCTTGAAAACATTAACCCGATATGACGAGAGGTCGGGTAGGCTCATGCGTAAATAGGATTGCTGGTTATGGATAAGCCAATGATTCAATCCAAGTTGGCTACCCAGCTTGTCTTCACGTTGAAGAAATGAAAATATACAATCAGCAGCTGTTCCATAGAAATATGAAACAACCACTCCTTGTTTCTGCGTAAATTCAAGTTCATGGTTGAGAAGAAGGTCAGTGCTACGGAAGGTGAGGACACAGCCAGCTCGACCTGAGGATTTTACGCGCGTATTCAGCTCTGCCAATAACGGAGCCATATTGCCATTGCGGAATTCGCTCCAATGATGCTGGATGTCGTGAATGTCAACATTGTTTGTATTGGGAATGTCAATTTCAAGATGAAGCCAATTATGATGGTTGCTCAAGCAACTACCGAATGAGGATTTACCTACTCCGGATGGGCCAAAAATAAATACTATTGAACAATACTGTGATTGCATGAAAATATAGTCGAAATTCGCATTGGAGGATGGGCAAGTCAAACGGATGATACTGATAAATTGCGTTTAAATCTGCCCCGAGTTTTGAATTGAGTATCGACCTATCCTGGGTTTATATATTGACGGCTCAGTTTGTGGATGGTTTTTGGCATTCGCCTACAATCGCTCCAACTTAGTATCACGCCAGCTAATTTTCGTCCTCAATTATTCCCCAGAAATGCAGATTAAAAAATTGAGGTAATTGTCGATTCAATATCCAGTACGATATTCAAAATAATATCCAACAAGATATCCACGATAATGTGGAACTGTTTGCTGTAATTTTGACCAAAATACATAAAAATATGAACAATTTTCACCGAGTTGCCATCGAAAGGGCACTCATGGATTTGCTGCCGGTCGAGTGGAACTGGAACCGTAGGGTGCCCACAGGGAGCCCGGAATTACCCAAATAAATCCGCTCGGGGCGGCGGATGGCGTGGGCGAAGAATGACTTGATGATTGCATGCAGTATAAATTTCTAGAATGAGTTGTTGATTTAAATTCCACGCATATATTAGGGAAGCACGATGAATAAAATAATGTGTTTGCTTGCATCAATTACATTGATCCTATCGGTAGCTGTAGCTAATGCAACTGTCATAAATTATAACGACTCGAGCGATGAGAATAGCTCCAATGATGGCAAGCCAAAAGGTGGCGATAGCAATAAGGACGGCGATAGCCAAAAGGGTGACAGCCACAAGAGTTACAGCCACAAGGATGACAAGCACAAGGATGGGATGACTTAGTTAGCTGTACGTCTTCTAAAGGCTGTGGACTAGAGTTCGAGGACATAAGGTCAGAGGAGGATCACTGTAATGGGAGTTCTCCAAGTCTGTGTCAAACAAATCATGTGGATAAGCTTAGTTCAGTTCCAGAGCCATCGACATACGCCTTATTTGCGGTCAGAGCAGTTGGCCTGATATGTTTCGCAAGACGCCAGGCAATGTTGAAAAATCGGAAGAAAATTCAACCTGGCATCAACAGGATAAGAGCGTAGTTGTGAGGCGTGGTGCTCTAATAGCGAATTAACTAAAATGCTTTAGTTGTGCCATTGCTCACTTAGCATAGTGTTGATTACAGCCTTAGTGCTTACCATGCTGCCAACGTCAATTTAATTCTGATACTCAGACTGATTTCTCATTGCAAATGCTATCTGCTTTCAGATTTATTTCAGACTGGAGGAGGCTGTCAATCTTGATGATTTCCGAAATCTGCTATCATTAAAAGCCATTAACGATACCAGTCCCAGATTTGCAAATCCAAAATCAAAATTTGTATATAAAGCGCTGCCCAGCCTTTATACGGTTTATTTCACGGCTAACTGCAGGGTTGCTATTGGGCAGCACACTATCGTTGTTTGGTTGTTCTAGTGTAGGCCCTGATTTCAAGCAACCTGATCCCCCCGCTGTGACAAACTACACCACACAAAAATTACCGGTGCAAACTGCAACAGCACTCGGTAATTTTGGCGGAGGGCAGCATTTCGTGGTCGGAAAAGATGTGCCGGTGGACTGGTGGAAAAATTTTGGCTCGACCAAACTTAATGCGCTCATCGGCCAGGCTTTACGCGCCAGTCCAACGTTGGATGCGGCGCAAGCCACTCTGTCTCAAGCACAGCAAACCTATGCTGCGCAAATGGGCTCCTCCCAGTATCCCCAGGTGAATGCCAAGCTGAATGCACAGCATCAAAAGTTCAATCCTTCACTTTTTGGTCAGTCGGGCGGCAGCAAAATATTCGATTTGTATAACGCTGGAGTAACGGTCAGTTATAACTTCGATCTTTTCGGGGGCAACCGCCGCGCTCTTGAATCTTTTTCTGCGCAGGCTGATTATCAACGTTACCAGCTTGAAGGTGCGCGACTTACGCTCGCTGCCAATATCACTACTACTGCGATGTCACAGGCGCAATTCGCCGCACAGATTAAGGCTACTGTAGTTATTTTGGCAGCGCAGAAAAAACAGCTGAATATTACGAGGCAACGTTTCGAACTGGGAGCCGTGCCCCGCAGTGACGAATTTGCTTTGCTTACCCAGGTAGAACAAACCCGCGCCAGCATTCCGCTATTGCGTAAAAATCTTGAGCAAGCAAACAACTTGCTTGCTGTGTTAGTGGGGCAATTACCCGGTGCGGCGCAAATACCAAAATTTACTTTGGCGGATTTTAATCTGCCGACAGATCTTCCTCTTGTCATACCTTCAGAACTGGTGCGTCAGCGTCCCGACATTCAGGCGTCTGAAGCTTTGTTGCATGTGGCAAATGCACAATATGGGGTCGCCATGTCCACGGCCTATCCGCAAATTAACTTGTCTTCCAATCTGAACTCGCAGGCTCTTGTTGCATCCAGCTTGTTTGGAGCCGGATCAATGGTTTGGAGTTTGGTCGGGCAAGTAGCGCAACCATTGTTCAATGCCGGCCTCAAAGCCGGGGTTAAATCAGCAGAGGCGGGTTTCAATGCCGCAACCGCCAACTATCGCCAAACCGTGCTGCAGGCTTTACGCAATGTTGCTGACGTTCTGCGTGCGCTGGACAATGACGCGCAAATATTGCAAGCGCAAGCCGCCGCCGATGCTGCGGCGCAAGCGTCGCTTAATCTTATCCAACAGCAATATTTATTAGGCGGGGTGAATTATTTGCAGCTACTGACCGCGCAACAACAGGCACAACAAACCCAGATCAACTTGATCGCCGCGCAGGTTCAGCGTTTGACGGATACCGCAGCGCTTTATCAGGCTATGGGGGGTGGCTGGGTTGCCGAGACAAAAAAAGAGGCGGGGCTGCTGCCCCAGCATACTAAATTAGCAGCGCAGAGTGCCGAGCATAAAGGTTTTGTGCGGCATCTTTTGAACCAAAATTGAGCATGGAGCATTTACATGACTAAGGGAACGACCAAGCGCATGATCATCATGCTGCTGATAGCCGCAATAGTGTTTGGCGGAATTTATGGTTTTCAACAATTTCGCAATAAAATGATTCAGCAGGCTATCAAGGGACAGGCTAATCCACCGCAAACTGTCTCTACCACCGTGGCGCAAACATCCACTTGGCAACCTTCAGTCGAAGCGGTTGGCAATCTGCGTGCTTCCAAGGGCACCAGTCTGGCAGCCGAGGTCAGCGGCATCGTCACCGTCATACATTTTGATTCTGGAAAAATGGTAAAAGCGGGTCAGCTGATATTGGAACTGAATGCCGCGCCGCTTAAAGCTCAGCTCGAACAACTCAAGGCCGCCGCCCGGCTCGCCAAACAGAATTTCGACCGCGACCTTGCACAACTCAAGATGCATGCAGTCAGCCAAGCTGCGGTAGATCTTGCTGCAGCCAATTTGAAAAGTGCTTCAGCTCAGGTAACGATGCAAGAAGCTATCATTGCGCAGAAAAGTATCCGCGCTCCCTTTGCCGGCCAGCTGGGTATACGCCAAGTAGATCTTGGCCAATATCTGGCGCCAGGCACTGCCTTGGTAAATCTGCAACAACTTGATCCCATGTACCTGGATTTTACGGTTCCACAGGCTCAGATTGATTTGATTCATGTCGGCGAACACGTCACCGTGCAAACCAATGCGTTTCCGAATAAAGTATTCACCGGTACCATTTCTGCGCTTGAACCACAGGTGGACATTTCCACACGTAATCTCAAAGTACGGGCAAGCATTGCCAACCCTGAGGGTGAGTTGTTACCTGGATTATTCGCTACGGCGCGGGTGAACAAAGGGGATAAAAAAGAGTACATCACGCTGCCGAATTCGGCCATTGCATATAACCCTTATGGCAGCACCGTGTTTATAGTGAAAAGTGAAGGAAAGGGCGCAGACGGCAAGCCGAAGCTGATAGTCGAGCAGCGATTTGTCACTACCGGCCTTGTGCGCGGTGATCAAGTGGCAGTGCTTAGCGGTCTGCAAGTGAATGAGGTTGTGGTCACTTCGGGCCAACTCAAGCTACGCAATGGCACCCCGGTAATTGTAAATAATAGCGTGCAGCCGTCTAACAATCCCAACCCTGAGGTAAAAGACGAATGAACAACTCTGCCGGGGCTGTGCTGAGAAAATTTACTGACATTTTCGTCGAACGCCCAGTTCTGGCAACCGTCATTAGCCTGGTAATACTGGTTCTGGGCTTGCGCTCACTTGCTTCATTGCCGGTACTGCAATATCCGTACACCCAAAACGCCGTAGTGACGATCAACACTGCGTATCCGGGCGCTGATGCCAATCTGGTGGCCAGCTTTATCACCACTCCGCTGGAAAATGCCGTAGCGCAGGCCAACGGTATTGATTACATGACCTCCAGCAGCACCCAGGGTGTGAGCACTATCAATGCCAATCTTCGATTAAATTATGATCCAAGCAAGGCCTTGACCGAGATTAATACCAAGGTGAATGCAGTTCTCAATCAATTGCCGCCACAGGCGCAAAAGCCCACACTTTCTGTCAGCATTGGACAAACCATAGATGCGATGTATATCGGTTTTTACAGCGATGTTCTCAAACCTAACCAAGTCACTGACTATCTTGTGCGCTCCGTACAACCCAAGCTACAGGCGATTGAAGGCGTGCAAGTTGCCGAATTGCTGGGTGCAAAAAACTTCGCTCTGCGGGCATGGCTAGACCCACAAAAGCTCGCCGCTGTTGGCCTCACCGCTGCCGATGTGTATGGCCTTTTGGCCGCAAACAATTTTCTTTCATCCAGCGGCCAATCCAAGGGACAAATGGTGCAGATCAACCTGAATGCATCTACTGCACTGCATTCTGTGGATGAATTCAAGCAAATGGTTGTCAAGCAACAAGGCAACTCAGTCGTGCGCTTGGCAGACGTAGCGAATGTTACTTTGGGCGCCGATGACTATGACAGCAGCGTATCCTTTGACGGTAAAAAAGCGGTGTATGTGGGTATTCAGGTTGCCCCGGGTGCAAATCTGTTGGATGTGGTCGCTCGAGTACGCAAAGTTATGCCTGAAATTCAGGCGCAGCTCCCGCTGGGTTTGAATAGCAATATCGTTTATGACTCGACCAAATTCGTCAATTCGTCAATTAACGAGGTCGTTAAAACGCTTGTGGAAGCAGTCCTCATTGTCACTGCAGTAGTGTTTGTTTTTTTGGGCTCTCTACGTTCGGTGCTGATTCCGGTGATTGCGATTCCACTTTCACTGGTAGGAACTTTCTCGGTGATGCTGGCCTTGGGCTATTCCATCAACCTGCTCACGCTCCTGGCTCTAGTACTTGCCATCGGGCTAGTGGTAGACGATGCCATCATCGTGGTGGAAAACGTAAGCCGTCATCTGGAAGAAGGGCTGTCACCCTATGAATCAGCGATAAAGGCGGCGCGTGAGCTGGCTAATCCCATTATTGCGATGACCATCGTGCTCGTTGCTGTATATGTGCCAATAGGTTTTATGAGTGGCCTTACTGGCGCACTGTTTACCGAATTTGCTTTTACTCTGGTGGGCGCTGTGACTATGTCAGCTGTGATAGCGCTGACACTTTCACCGATGATGTGTTCGCGTCTTCTGCGCTCGCCCAAGCGTGAGGGCGGTAACTGGCAGGATCGTTTGGAAATAGGGCTGGATAAACAATTTGAACGCTTGCACGTTCGTTATAAAAAAACCCTGCACGGCACACTCAACTTCGGCGCTGTAATAGCCATATTTGCGTTGGTGGTGATGGGTGGAATTTATTTCCTGTATACCACTTCAATGACTGAACTTGCCCCGCAGGAAGACCAGGGAGTGCTGATTGCGGCCTCTTTTAATGCACCGGATGCGACACTACAGCAACGAGAAATATTTGGTGAGCAGATTCAGAAAACTTTCAGGGATCACCCGGAAACAGATCATATATTCCAGCTAAATATGCCGACACAGGTTATCACCGGCATGGTACTCAAGCCCTGGAATGAGCGTGCCAAAACATCCCTTCAGCTGCAACCAGAAGTGCAAAAGGAATTGGGGAAAATCGCAGGCACGCAAAATGCTCTTTTCCAGCCACCCCCGCTGCCCGGTGCACGCGGCTTGCCTATACAATTTGTGCTTACTACGACAGAGCCATTCGCCAAGCTCTTTGACGTATCCCAGAAGTTCTTGCAAGAGGCTGAGAAAACGGGCGAATTTATTTTCATACAGTCGGATTTGCGCATTGACCTACCACAAACTACGGTAGTGATTGATCGCAATATGGCGTCACAGCTCGGGCTAAATATGCAAGACATAGGCTCGGGCCTGTCTGCCATGCTAGGCGGTGGATATGTGAACTATTTCGAGCTTGAGGGGCGGTCTTATAAAGTTATTCCTCAGGTGGCACAGCGTTTCCGCCTTAATACAGAGCAACTCAAACACTATTATCTGCGAACTGCAAGCGGACAGATGGTGCCGCTATCCACCGTGGCTCATCTGAAAACCAGTACTGAACCGGAAACCATCAATCACTTTCAGCAACAAAATATGGCGACCATACAGGGAGTGGCTTTCCCCACTATCTCGCAAGGTCAGGCATTGGAAAGGCTCAAAATTTTAGCGCAGCAAACCTTGCCTGCTGGATACGGCTTTGACTATTCGGGGCCCTCACGACAGTTTGTACAAGAATCCGGCGGACTGTTGCTTACTTTTTTCTTTGCCATTGTGATTATTTATTTGGCACTTGCGGCTCAATTCGAGAGCTTCCGCGACCCCGTTATTATTTTAGTGTCGGTGCCCATGTCTATTGCAGGCGCATTGATTTTTATCAATCTTGGTATTGGGCATGCCAAGCTCAATATTTACACTGAAGTTGGCTTGGTCACACTCATTGCGCTTATCTCGAAACATGGCATTTTGATTGTTGAATTTGCCAATAATTTGCAACAAACGGGATTGAGCAAGCGTGATGCCATAGAGAAGGCGGCTGGTTTACGTCTTCGCCCGATCCTGATGACAACCGCCGCCATGGTACTGGGCGTTTTGCCGCTTATCACTGCCAGCGGTGCTGGCGCAGTGAGCCGCTTTAATATGGGTGTGGTGATTGCCAGCGGCTTATCGATAGGCACATTGTTTACCCTGTTCGTTGTACCTGGCATGTATATGTTGCTTGCGGCTGAACGGTGCCATGAAGCAACAGTATCAGGGTCGAGTGTCAAAACTTGATGGGCTTAATTCGACAAGTGCAAGATAAACCACTTTATGCAGAGGGAGTGAGCACGGTCGGCACGGCCAGCGGCAGTGTATCGGGGTAGTCTTTGCTGTAGTGTAATCCGCGGCTTTCGTGCCGAGATAATGCACTTTGCACGATGAGATCGGCCGTTAACACCAGATTGCGTAACTCCAGTAAATCAGCTGTCACATGAAAATTGGCGTAATACTCGTTGATTTCCTCATGCAATAATTGGATGCGGTGTTGTGCGCGTCGCAGTCTTTTGGTGGTGCGCACAATTCCGACATAGTCCCACATGAATTGGCGCAATTCCGCCCAGTTGTGCGAGATGATAATTTCTTCGTCGGCATCGGTCACCCGGCTCTCATCCCATTGCGGCAGTGGAATGAACTGACTTGGCGGCGTGGCTAGTATGTCGCGCGCGGTGGCCTCGGCAAACACCATACATTCTAGCAGCGAATTGCTTGCCAGGCGGTTGGCCCCGTGCAGGCCGGTGTGAGCGGTTTCGCCCACGGCATAGAGATGGGCGAGATCGGTGCGTCCATGCAGATCAGTAATGATGCCACCGCAGGTATAGTGCGCAGCCGGCACCACTGGTATCGGCTGGTGTGCGATATCGATCCCCAGCGACAGGCAGCGTGCGTAGATGGTAGGAAAATGCGCTTGCAGAAATTCTACCGACCGATGTGAAATATCAAGATACACGCAATCCAAACCACGTTTTTTCATTTCGAAATCGATAGCGCGCGCGACGATATCGCGCGGCGCAAGTTCGGCGCGCTCATCATGAGCAGGCATGAATCGTGTGCCGTCGGGCAGTTTAAGAATTCCACCCTCGCCACGCACCGCCTCAGAGATGAGGAAAGATTTGGCGTGCTGGTGATATAAACAGGTCGGATGAAATTGAATGAATTCCATATTGGCCACCCGGCAACCGGCACGCCAACCCATGGCAATGCCGTCGCCAGTGGCGGTGTCTGGATTGGTGGTGTAAAGATATACCTTGCTCGCACCGCCGGTGGCCAGAATGGTGTCATGAGCAGCGATGGTGCTGACTTCATCGCTCAAGCTGTTGAGTGCGTAAGCGCCATAGCAATGATTGTCAGTGTGGCCGAGTTTATGGCCAGTAATCAGATCGATGGCAATGTAATGTTCCAACAGCGTGATGTTGGGATGTGCCAGAACTTTGGAGGCGAGCGTTTCCTGTACGGCATGGCCAGTGGCATCGGCGGCGTGGATGATACGTCGATGGCTGTGGCCGCCTTCGCGTGTCAAGTGATAGCCGGTATCGTTATTGGCATCACGTGTGAACGGCACGCCTTGCGCAATGAGCCAGTCAATTGCTGGCTTGGCGTGCTCGATAACATAGCTCGCGGTGGCAGGATCACAGAGGCCAGCACCGGCGGTCAGGGTATCCTGGATATGCGCGGCCAGAGAGTCTTCTTCTGACAACACGGCAGCGATTCCGCCCTGTGCCCAAACACTCGCACCATCCATTAACGATTTCTTGGTGATGACGGCGACTTTTCGCTGATCGGCAAGTTTCAATGCCAATGAAAGCCCTGCCAGTCCGCTGCCTATAATCAAAACATCAAATTGCAGCATGTTAGTGTAGTGCATTATTTTTCAAGGTTTCGATCAGATGTGGCTTGAGGCCATCGGCGCGCCTATGCGAGCAACGGCAGATGCGCTCCAAAAATTCATGTTTTTATTGAGTTTGAACTATAGCAAATCTTGCTTGCTCGCGTCCTTCATGCAGTGCTTCGTCGTTGAGGATTCTTGCATCTATTGTTCCCTGCAACTGTGGCATGGAAAATTAAAAAATTAATATGGTGTCGGTAATTTTTTGTGAACATTAATTTTCAGGTTAAAATTGCAGCGCTGCATATACTTAACTTAGGAGACAAAATCATGAGATTAAAGCTAGCGTTACCAATGCTTATGTTATTTTCATCAATCGCCTACGCCCATAATGTATTGGCTAACGATTACTATTTAATAAAATCGCCGGGACAGCGAGTATATTTTGTTGAACCAAGTGATGGCGCAGTAGTCGGCAACGAAGTTAAAGTTGTGATGGGTGTGCAAGGTATGGAGATCAGGCCTGCTGGCACCGTAGCAGAGGATACTGGACACCATCATTTGCTGATAGACGCACCGCAGGTGAATGCAGGAGAAGCAGTTCCGGCTGGAAATGACCAGTATCGCCATTTCGGTAAAGGTCAAACGGAAACCACGATCAAATTAGCCCCAGGAACGCATACGCTGACATTACAATTTGCTAATGGCGCGCATGTTTCTTATGGCGAGAAAATGCGTAGCACGATTAATGTGACCGTAAAATAACACGGGTCTGCTTGTTCAAACGGCGGGGGGCAATTCCCGCCGCCTCTACTAATTTATAGGTCTCCAGAAACCTTCGGGGATCAATGCAGCCAAACCATTTCAGTGGTTTGGCTGTTTCTTTTTCAAGCAGTGAGTTAGCTTCTATTGTGGATTCAACTGAATTTTGTCTACTGCTTGAACATTAAACCTTCTCAGAACGAGTTTGCGCAGCAACCCTGCAGGAGCGCCGCGAACGCAATTTTTTGATTATAAAATATTATCAGAGTCTGATTCAGGCGGCAGCGCCGCGTCGCCCCCCTTTATTGCATTGCAATGTTCGGTATCACACAGACGAGGTCTTAACATCAGGATATAATTATCAAGCTTCAACATTAACCCAATTACGATTTTCCTCAACGACTGAATTTTCTTATGAAAGAGGGGATCAGATGAGGTCACTAAGTATGAAAGGGATTGCAGCATGAATATGAATAGAGGAATAGTGATTGGAAGTGCGCTCATCGCCATGGTGGGATTGATGTCGTCTTCTGGAATGTCGCTCGCAAGTGATCAGATGGCCGCAAGGGATATCCTTCAGCAGAACTGCGTTCAATGTCACCGGTTGGAAGGTAGGCCCGGCTCCCGCTTTAATCTCAAGGCGCCCGATCTCATCTGGGCCGGGAGCAAGTACCGGCGCCCTTGGTTGATTGATTGGTTGACCGGAAAAGAAGCGCCACTCTACGCCAAGGGGTATCGCTGGGATCTGAGCGAGGCTCCGTCCAAGCATCCGGTTGTCAGCGCATCCGAGGCCAATGCTATCGCTGATTATTTCGCAGCGCACAGCAAGGATCCACGAGTCAAAGTTGGCGCATATGATCTTTCGAAGGTAACAAAATTCGAAGCCTCGTTTGGCGGGATGGCCTTCAAGGCTCATGCCTGCCTCGGCTGTCATACGATTAACGAGGATGGAAAAATTATTGGAGGGCCGCAGAGCACCGCGCTTCAGGCGTCCGGGCAACGATATGACCAGGATTGGCTCTTCCGTTTCGGGCTGAACCCACAAGACTTTGTGCCGCACAGTGGTGAGTTTCTGGCCGATGCGACAGAGCCACAACTCCGTGCCGTGATCGGGTACTTAATGACGCAGGGTGTGGATGACTTCAAGTATTACGAGCCTTGGACGAGTCCGGAATTCGGCGTGGCTAGCGTCGGTCGCGGCAAAGTCATCTACAAAGAATATTGCTCGCAATGTCACGGAGCGACAGGCAAAGGTGACGGGCCTGCGGCGTCTGGTTTGAACCCCAAGCCGGCAATTCACGCCAACATTCCATTTGAGAAACTGCCAATGGAATATCTGTACAACGTGATTAACCATGGCGGTCCGGCAATAGGGAAATCGCCGAATATGCCCTATTGGAACCTAACCATCGGTCAGCAAGGTGTAGCTGATGTGATTGCCTACCTCAAGGCGACATTCAAGGGTTTACCTGCCGGAGCTGCTGCTGTCAGTGCCGCAGCTACCAGAACTATGCCTACCAAGGCGGCTGCCACTGCAACTTCCTCAAGTGGAGGCCGGTCGGATGTTTGCGTGCAGCCGCGCAAAACGGTCAAGGCACCGGATAGTTTCCTGGTCATGACGAATCCACTCGCTGCCTCTGCCGAAGTACTTCAGGCCGGGAAAACGCTGTTTCAGAAATCCGCCAAGCCTGCCGCCTGCGCCATGTGTCATGGAGAGAAGGGCGATGGAAAGGGCATGATGGGAGCAGCACTGGTGCCACCACCAAGAAACTTTACCTGCAATGCCATGATGAAGGATATTCCTGATGGCCAGCTTTTCTGGATTATCAAGAAAGGTTCGCCTGGCACCGGCATGATGTCCTTCTCCGGCTTGTCCGATGAGAAGGTGTGGCAACTCATTCATTACATTCGGTCACTGGGACGTTAATCAGAAGGCGCCGAATAACGGCGGCAATGCAAAGCAAGAGATGCAGATATACGGCAACATAAAACCATTTCTCAACTAATCAATAGGAGATACACATGAAATTTATTGCTAAATTACCGCTGGCATTGGCATTGCTCGTCGGCAGCGTCACCAGCCCAGTCTTTGCCGAAGAGGGACATCACGCAGGGAAAGAAGATGGTCATCACGATGGACATCACAAAGGGAAGTTGGAGAAAAAGCTTTATGCGGAAGCGACCATCGCCGGTCCGGGCATTACCGGAGAAGCGCATCTGTATGAGGAACATGATGGGCTTGTCAGAATCAAGATGATGGTACAAGGTACGCCTGACAGCAAGTTAACACCCGGACGACATGCGGTTCATATCCACGAAACAGGAGCATGCGATCCATTCACGGCGGCGAAAGGTCATTACGATGGCAACATCGATCCGCAGATCAACCCGCAGGCGAATGTCAGTCCTGGCCTTGGGAATCACCCCTATCATTTAGGCGATCTGCCGAATCTTGTGGTTGATGAGAATCGCAAAGGAACGTTGTATGCCATCACGAGCCGGGTTACCTTGACTCCCGGATTGACGACCCTTTTCGATGCGGATGGGAGTGCATTTATTATTCATGGTCTTGAAGACAAATTCCTTCCCGATCCTCCGACGAAAGATGCTCCAGGTGGCCCCAGGATTGCATGCGGGGTGATTGTTCTGAAGAAATGAGGCAAGGAAAATGGAAGGCCAGCATCATGAATTACACATGATGCTGGATCAGCACTTTTTACGAATGAATGAGAAAGGAGATAAATGATGGCAACCTTCATAATATCCGGTAGTCGAGGCACCGACGATCCGACGATGGCCACATTGCCCTTCATGGCCGCAAAGACGGCAAAGGAGCAGGGACATGATGTGGTGATCTGGCTCTGGAACGAAGCCGTGACGCTCGGTCGCAAAGGAACGGCCGATCATATCCATGGCGTAAATCTGGCTCCATTGAAAGAGCTGTTGGCAGCGGTGCAGGCAGCGGGTGTGCAGATTTGGGTCTGCGGTGCCTGTGCCGTGGCTCGGCAGATCATCCCAGATGATCTGGTGACCGGTGCATCAATAAAAGGAATGCCGGATTACATCAATGCTGTAGCCGAACGTGAACGCAATGTGATATTTTGATCACTGTATTCATGCCTGATCGCCAGTGCAATGGGTGGTCGGAACGTACACCATGCTGACACATGGTGTACGTTCTTCACGGGTGGCTTATGGGTGTAAACGGCTACGCCTCAATGCGTTGATTTTTTAGGAGATTACCGATGGTAATTCGAGCATTAATCATATCACTGCTATCTATTGGATCCAGTTACACCCCCGCAATTGCACTTCCTGCTAATGAACCTATCCAACCAATCGAGGACGCCAAGCCAAAAAATCCAGGCATGGTAGAGCTGGGCAAGATGCTTTTTTTTGATCCGCGTCTATCGAAGTCCGGATTCATTTCCTGTAATTCCTGTCACAACCTGAGCATGGGCGGCACGGATAATCTGCAAACATCTATTGGCCATAACTGGCAGCAGGGGCCGATCAATTCGCCAACGGTATTGAACTCAAGTATGAACTTGGCTCAGTTCTGGGATGGTCGCGCCAAGGATCTGAAGGAGCAGGCGGCTGGCCCCATCGCCAATCCCAAAGAGATGGCATTTACCCATGAGCTAACAGTGGATGTATTACGCTCCATTCCCCAGTACCGGGCCCGCTTCCAGCAATTGTTTGGCGCAGATAAAATCAATATCGGTATGGTAACCACCGCGATTGCGGCGTTCGAAGAAACCTTGGTTACGCCTGGCTCTCGTTTTGACAAATGGCTCAAGGGCGACAAGCAAGCTTTGAGCCAAACTGAACTGGAGGGTTATAAGCTATTCAAGGAAAGTGGATGCACGGGTTGCCACAATGGCGCTACCGTAGGCGGCGGCTCTTCCCAAAAATTTGGTATCTATGAGACGTACAAGACGACGAACAAGGCTGAAGGCCGGTCCGCCGTAACGGGCAGGGATGCCGACCGCTTCAAGTTTAAAGTACCCAACCTCCGAAACGTTGAACTGACTTATCCCTATTTTCATGATGGTGCCGCTGAGACCTTGGAAGACGCGGTGGACACCATGGGTAGGCTACAGTTGGGTCGCAAGTTCACCAAGGAAGAAAATGCCAAGATCGTGGCGTTCTTAAAGTCGCTGACCGGTAAGCAGCCAGAGTTCATGTTACCTATCCTTCCTCCTTCAACTAAAGAGACGCCGAAACCTAAACCCTTTGGATAAATAGAGATTAGTGGAGCGCTACAATCTGTTTTGCATCGCACCAATTCGCAATAATATTTAAGGAGTGTGCAATGAGTGACAAAAAAAAGTTGACCACAAACGCCGGGTGTCCGGTAGTCGATAACCAGAATGTGATGACCGCAGGTCCACGGGGACCACAGCTTATGCAGGATGTCTGGTTCTTGGAGAAGCTTGCTCACTTCGATCGCGAAGTCATCCCCGAACGGCGCATGCATGCAAAAGGTTCCGGTGCCTATGGCACTTTCACCATCACCGGTGATATCACTAAATTCACACGGGCGAAAATCTTCTCACAAGTGGGCAAGAAGACCAGTTTGTTCGTCCGTTTTTCCACCGTGGCCGGTGAGCGGGGCGCGGCCGACGCCGAGCGCGATATTCGCGGCTTTGCAATCAAGTTCTACACTGAGGAAGGAAACTGGGATCTGGTTGGTAACAACACACCGGTATTTTTTCTGCGAGATCCGCTGAAATTTCCTGATCTGAACCATGCTGTAAAACGCGACCCGCGCACCAATATGCGCAGCGCAAAAAACAACTGGGACTTCTGGACACTGCTGCCGGAGGCGCTGCACCAAATCACCATAGTAATGAGCGATCGTGGCATTCCCGCTACCTATCGTCATATGCATGGCTTTGGCAGCCACACTTTCAGTTTTATTAACGCGGATAACGAGCGTTACTGGGTCAAATTCCACCTCCAATCGCAGCAGGGAATAAAGAACCTCACCGATGCCGAGGCCGAGACTCTGATCGGCAAGGATCGCGAAAGCCACCAGCGCGACCTGTATGAAGCCATTGAGCGTGGTGATTTCCCGAAATGGAAGATGTGCGTGCAGGTCATGCCAGAAGTTGACGCCGCGAAGGTGCCTTATCACCCATTCGACCTAACCAAAATCTGGCCGCACAAGGATTATCCGCTTATAGACGTTGGCATACTGGAACTCAATCGCAATCCCGAGAACTACTTCGCCGAAGTGGAGCAGGTTGCCTTCAACCCTGCCAATGTGCCGCCCGGCATCAGTTTTTCGCCGGACAAGATGCTGCAAGGGAGAATTTTCTCCTACGGGGATGCACAGCGATATCGCCTGGGTGTTAACCACCAACTGATTCCGGTCAACGCCGCCCGCTGCCCAGTTCACAGTTCGCATCGTGATGGTGCCATGCGCGTCGATGGTAACCACGGCAGCACGCTGGGTTATGAACCAAACAGTTACGGCGAATGGCAGGAGCAGCCGAATTTTGCCGAGCCGCCGCTAAACTTGGAGGGCGCGGCTGACCACTGGGATCATCGCGAAGATTCAAATTATTACTCTCAGCCTGGCGCTCTATTTCGCCTAATGACGTCGGCGCAGCAGCAGATATTGTTCGAGAACACCGCGCGTTCCATTGGTGCTGCGCCACGTGAGATCCATATTCGCCATATTGGCAATTGCTTGAAAGCTGATCCGGCATATGGCGAAGGAGTAGCTATCGCACTAGGCATCCCTCTGAGTGAAGTTGTGAAATAAAAATTTTTAATCAATGGCCGTTATAAAAATTGCCATCAAATGGTGTGATTCGTCATTCCCACGATGGTCCTAATCCAAGGTGTTTCTATAGCCTTGTTAGGCTTTACAGGCTGAAAAAATATGAACAAATTATACATGGCGTTGATTTTTTTATTAACGGGTTGCGTTGGAATTCCTGAAAATGTGAAACCTGTTGAAAATTTCAAATTAGAGAAATATCTAGGCAAATGGTACGAAATTGCGAGGCTGGATCACTCATTTGAACGAGGATTATCTCGAGTAACAGCAGATTATAGTTTACGAGATGATGGCGGTTTAAAAGTTATAAATCGTGGTTATTCTGTAAAAGAAAATAAGTGGAAAGAAGCTGAAGGAAAGGCCTATTTCGTTAGGGGATCAGATCAGGGTTACTTGAAAGTTTCATTTTTCGGCCCCTTTTATGGTTCTTATATCGTATTTGAACTTGACCATGAAAATTATCAATATTCACTTGTATCCGGTCCTGACAAATCTTACTTTTGGATTTTGGCAAGAACGCCACAAATAAATGAAAATATTAAAAATGTTCTTATAGCAAAAGCTGCAGCATTGGGGTTTGACACGAGCAAATTGATACATGTCAATAGCGAGTAATAGCCTATTACGGAAAAGCCATGTCGAAATTTCCTATTGAATTGGGTATTCAACGGGCATAAAGTGCGCATTATGAAAGCGCCTCAATTTCAAAACGTCAATACCTATGACAGCCGACTTAAATAATGGATGGCGCGATTTAATGTGTAACCAAGCATTATCTCGACAGTTATCTTGAGCAGAGGAGGGGCACACAATGATTAGACTGACTTATGCCAGCACTTCAAACCAGGAATGGAGCCCAGAGAATCTGTTAGAGCTATTAAAGCAATCTCGAACAAATAACGGTGCCAAAAATATTACCGGAATTCTCCTCTATTCTAACGGAACTTTTTTTCAAGTTTTGGAGGGTGAAGAGGCAACCGTAGAAAACTTGTATAGGACAATAGAAAAAGATCCCCGTCACAAAAACTGCACTGTTATTGAAAGACTAAATATAACTGAACGAGCATTCCCATATTGGAGCATGGGCTTTGAAAAAATAGATCCCAAAGAATTAAAAAAAATGGAAGGGCTTAATAATTTCTTTGAACATGATTTCACTCCTGCCGGTTTTGCCTCGCATAAAAATATTATCGGACCTTTATTGAGCCACTTACGTAGCAAACTTGTAAAACAAGTGAGCACCGAAAGTCATGAAGAGCTTCCAATGGAGCATGATGATCCATTTATAAAATACTTACACCGTACTATACGAATAGGCGTTAAGTTTTTGTCCATCCTAATGGTTGCTGTCATCCTATTGAGTATTGCTGATGTGCTTTATATTATCTGGGTAAAAATTAGTAACTCGCCGCATTTTCTGATGACCACAAATGACCTGCTGGAAACATTTGGGTCTTTTTTGGCCGTATTGATAGCTATCGAAATTTTCATAAATATAACCATATATATCAGGAGTGATGTAATACCAGTCAAACTGGTTGTAGCCACTGCGTTGATGGCCATTTCGAGAAAAGTCATCGTTTTTGATTATAAACACTTGGATCCCGAATATGTAAGTGCTTCAGCCTTGGTGCTGGTCGCTCTGGGTATCACTTATATGCTGGTTAAAAAAAGCGACTAGTGTAGTGCTTCAAAAATAATGAAGCTGCGGCCGGGATGTCGAACAACGACACGTTTTTGAACTATCTCAAACTGACTTCGTCATCCAGCCGCAAAAGGTTGTAACGTGCCTTGTAGAGACGCGGATCGAGTTGCAGTGCAGTAGTGAATTCCCGCCGTGCTTCATCATTGCGGCGGGCCAGCATGTAAGCATAACCAAGATTGTTGTGTACGCGCGCCTTGTCAGGCGACTTTATTACAGTATCTTCCCACAAGCGGATCTCGCTGGAGTAATCCTGGTTTCGCAGAACGGTGAGGGTGGCCAAGCCTAGCAGCATTAGCGCAGCCATAGCTTGGGTTCTTGTTCCGTTCATCCACAGCCTCAGCTCAATACATAAAGCGAGAGAGAGTGGCCATCCGACCAGATACATTTGTCGGTCGTTGGCGATATCGATACGCGGCAGAATCAGATGCAACGGGATTAGTTGCAACATCGCCCATGCCAAGGCGAAGCTGATCCACGGGCGTACACGCCAGCAGGCCACCATGAGCGCGAATAGCGCAAGGAAGAAGACCATTGGCAGCAATATGGCGGAAAAATTGTTTTGCAATGGCAGGTCCGGATCAATGTTCAGCCATATGGGCAAAGCCCATTGCCGCATCAAATACGAAAAGGCAGCAGCTTGATTTGCTATGTTGCCTTGCAGGGAGTTGAGCTGCGCACTGCGTTCCATATGTGCCAGGTAGCTGTCGCTGAACAGAAAAATCAGTGCGCCCATAATCAGCACCAGCCAGCTCGGCCATTGCGGCGTCAAAGCGCGTTTCCATTTGCCGCCACAGGCATATTCCCACAACAACAGCGCCAGCGGAAACGTCACGGCGGTTTCTTTGACGCCCAGGGCAATGACGAAAAACAGCGGAGTCAGTCCATACATTTTGACGTTGCTTTGCTGTGTGCGTCCGCTGATGTAAGCGAGCATCCCCGCCAGATAAAACAGCGCCATCAATGAGGTGGAACGGCCGCATATATAGGTGACGGCCTCGGTATAGATGGGGTGGGCGGCGAACAGCAACGCGACGAGAATCGGAACTTGCCGAAGTTGATCCCGCTGCCATTGTTGTTGCACAAAGGCCTGCGCTAATCTGTAAACCAGGTAAGCATTGGTCAGATGGATCAGCAGGTTGGTGAGATGAAATCCGATCACACCCGTGCCCATTGTCCAGTTGAGCGTGTAGCTGAACTTGAGCAGAGGGCGGATGCCGGTGGACAAGTCTTTTGCCCAGCCTGCCCAGGAGTGCACGCCTGGATTGTTGACGATGACGCTGTAGTCATCGAACTGGAAAGTGCCGGTAAGTGCATTTGCATAGCAGATAGATACTGCCAGCATGAGCCACAGCATTACGCTGAAGTTCGTTTCAGGGAGCCGCGCGGGCATGATCGAACGCGAGATCGAGAATGTCTACCGCATCCCACCAACGGTCTTTGCCATGCAACATCACAAGCAGCACCTCGTGACCACTTCGCTTGGCAAAGGCTACAAGACACTTGCCGGCATTGGGTGTGTAGCCTGTCTTGAGGCCGAGAGCGCCATCGTAGCGGCCGATCAGCGCGTTTTTGTTTTCCAGCGTGTAAAGTTTCTTGCCGTCTAGAGTGGCGATCTGCAAGTTTTTTTGCGAGGTAATCTCGAACAATGAGGGGTGTTTGAGGAGCTCGTGCGCCAACCGCGCAAGATCATGTGCGCTGGAATAGTGTTGGGTGGCATCGTGCCCGCAGGCATTGGTGAAATGTGTGTCGCGCATACCGAGCTCGTTTGCACGGCGATTCATCCGCGCCACAAAGCCTGCTTCACTTCCGCCCAAGTGATCGGCCAGCGCATGGCAGGCATCATTGGACGAGGCTATCATCGCAGCGGCGAGCAGATCTTGCACACGGAAGCGTTCGCCAGCTTTGAGCAAGGTACGCGAACCCGTCTCAAGTGTAGATGCCAGGCTGATCGATGCTGCTTCCTGTAACTGTCCTTGTTCAAGAACCAGCAGCGCGGTCATCAACTTGGTCAGGCTGGCAGGTGGCAAGCGGTCATTGGGACGATGCTCCCAAATGGACGCGCCATCCACTTGGACGAGATAGGCGCTAGCGGCCTGTGGAAAAGGATCGGGCTGCGCCTGTGCTGCCATGATTTGGCACCACAGTAGCAGCCCGACCAGATACTTCATGCTTTAAAAACCGAACAACCCTTTCAGCTTCTTGATACCTTCCATCATATCGCTGCCTGGGCTGTCTGCAGCGGGCTTGTCGTTGGCTGGGTTGTTCGCAGAGGGCTTGCTCGAGTCATGCGGTGCATCCGCTGCGCTCGACTTGCTGTCAGCCGCAACGTCATTCATGCCGCTCAAGCATGAGCGCATGCTCTCGGCGCTCGATTTGCCAGTGTAGCTGCGGCCCTCGCATTCTTTGCGGCGTTTTTCCTCGCGATAAATCTTGGCCTCTGCCGGACAGTATGCAGATAGCTGCTGATAATTAGTGCTGTTGAACCCCTTGCAAATCGTCTTGGTGGTGGCAGCCATATCCAGCTTGCACTCTTTGGCGATGGAAGCGCTTTTTGGTTGTTGATCATGCTGAAGTAGCAGGGCATAGACTTGCGCATCTTTGGAGACATCCTTACGCACGAGATCGCACAATTTTTTGCGCTGGTTGGCACAGTTGGTAAAGATGTGATCAGCACCGCTGATCCAGACAGCCGTGCTGTCATAAGCTGAGGTGTCACACATTTGCGCTTTTGCTTTCACAAGCATCTCTTCCGAATCGCAAGCTCCTCCAATGCGTTTGCCGCTGTAAGCCATGTCCATACTTACGTCTTGACCCCCTGACTTGCCTGAAAGCTGCATTTTTCCGGAATAGCTGCTGGCGCTACCAGTTTGCTCGCCGACGCCCGTCATTATTTCACCGTTATGGTCGCAATGTGCCTTCCATGAAACTTTGTTGCCGACGGTTCTGATATCAGACATCTTGCAATTCTTGTCGCCGGAAGTCGTTCTGGGATCGTTTTCCCTGCCTCTGGGGAGGCACATCTTCGTCGCAGTGGCGGGCATCGAGAAAGGCATGCCGGGAATTTCCATCTTGGAAGTGATTTCCCAGTATTCACCGGGTGCGGCATATGCGACGGCACTCAATATGCTGGCTATCATGGCTAGAATTGCGGTGAGGTGTTTGTTCATGATTGTTCCATAAAGTTGGTTGGTTGCTGAAATGGGTGTAAACCTGAGCCTGGTTGCGTATTGAATTTTAACCTGCTCTCAGCTTACCGCACGGGTTTAAGTTCGAAGTGCAACAACTAAAGGTGGCTAACTATAGCGCATAGTTTTTTCGAAGAATACTCTTTCTATTTCGCCTCGATTGTGGAAGGTCATCGTTCGATGATACCGATAATCTCAGACACCAATAGCCAAGGTAGAAAAGCTGACCCAATCGGCATATCTCACCCAATTGGTGCGCTGCATACTTAAGACGCATAAAATTGGTGCATAAAATTCTTCCCCTGTTTTCATGACACTCATCAATATATTGTTTTTACAAACAAAATCATGGTGGCACGGAAGCTGCTTTTGACTAAGTGGGTTCTAAATAATGTCGTTTACGCTCTAACACTCATGAGGAGTAATAATTATGAAAATGGTTACTGCAATCATCAAGCCGTTCAAACTCGACGAAGTACGTGAGGCTCTGACTGCGATTGGTGTGCTGGGTATCACCGTTACGGAAGTAAAAGGTTTTGGCCGGCAAAAGGGTCATACAGAGCTGTATCGCGGCGCAGAATACGTGGTGGACTTTCTGCCCAAGGTCAAGGTGGAAGCCGCTATCAAAAAGGACATGCTAGAGCTGGTGCTGGAAGCCATCGAAAAATCTGCACACACCGGCAATATAGGTGACGGCAAGATATTCGTTCACAACATCGAGCAGGTAATTCGCATCCGTACCGGCGAAACCGGCGAAGAAGCATTGTAAGGAGGGCGCCATGAAAAAACTTTTTGCACTTTTCGCGTTGTTGGCCATGCTGTATGGCCTGGTAGTTCCGGCATTTGCGGAGGAGTCCGCCGCCCCTGCGGCAGCGTCGACAACCACCACAGCGCAGACTTCTGCGGTAGCCACACATGCTGCCGCTCCTACCCCCAACAAGGGTGATACGGCGTGGATGCTAACGGCCACTCTGCTGGTCATCATGATGTCCATCCCCGGCCTCGCGCTGTTCTACGGCGGCCTGGTGCGCAGCAAGAATATGTTATCCGTCCTGATGCAGGTGTTCGCCATCTTCGCGCTGATCATCGTGCTGTGGGCCATCTACGGCTACTCGCTGGCGTTCACGCAGGGCAATGCATTCATCGGCGGATTTGATCGGCTGTTCCTGAAGGGCATCTTTGATCCGGCCACCGGCAGTGTGGCCAATGCGGCAACCTTCAGCAAGGGCGTGGTGATTCCTGAATTCGCCTTCGTGGCCTTTCAGGCTACCTTCGCCGCCATTACAGTTGCACTGATCGTGGGTGCTTTTGCCGAGCGGATGAAATTCTCCGCTGTGCTGCTATTCTCCGCGTTGTGGTTTACCTTCGCCTATCTGCCGATTGCGCACATGGTGTGGTTCTGGATGGGGCCGGATGCGTACACCACTCAGGCTGCGGCTGATACTGCTACGGCTGCCGCAGGGTGGTTGTTCCAGAAGGGCGCATTGGACTTTGCTGGTGGCACCGTGGTGCATATCAACGCGGCTGTTGCGGGTTTGGTCGGCGCATTTATGGTTGGAAAGCGCATCGGATACGGCAGGGAACCGATGGCACCGCACAATATGGTTATGACCATGATAGGTGGCTCCCTATTGTGGGTCGGTTGGTTCGGCTTCAATGCCGGCTCGGCTCTCGAAGCTTCAGGTACGGCCACACTGGCTTTCATCAACACGCTGGATGCCGCTGCCGCTGCCGCACTGACCTGGACGCTGGCTGAAAGGCTGTTGAAGGGCAAGCCCTCCGTGCTGGGTGCGATTTCCGGTGCGGTCGCAGGCTTGGTTGCCATCACTCCCGCTTGCGGCTGGGTGGGCGTATGTGGCGGCCTGGTTATCGGCGCGCTGGCTGGTTTTACTTGTTTCTGGGGCGTAACCGGTCTGAAGAAACTGCTGGGGGCAGATGACGCGCTGGACGTGTTCGGCATCCACGGCATCGGTGGCATCCTGGGTGCATTGCTCACCGGCGTGTTCAACACCTGGAGCATGGGCGGCACCGGTATCGTTGATTACGTCAACAACACCATCATCGATACCACCATCAGCGGGCAAGTGTGGGTGCAAGCACAAGCCGTGCTCACCACGATAATCTGGTCCGGTGTGGTTGCCTTCGTTTGCTATAAGATCGTAGATATGACCATCGGCTTGCGTGTAAAGGAAGAAGACGAGCGCGAAGGGTTGGATACTGCAACGCACGGCGAACGCGCTTACAACTTCTAATCTGTCTCATCTTAGCGTGTCTGGATATCTTTGCGATCCGCAAGCACCCTTTGATCGTGATGATCAGCGTAACACTTCCCTGTTGTCCGGTGCTGGCCACCGGACAATATCATCGGGCTTTCCGCCGCTTCAAGCGATATTTACCTGGAAGCGACCTGTCGGCCAAGGCTGACACCACGCTTTGACACCTGATATGGACTACCGGGGTTTTCTAACTCCTCCTGTCGTCACTCTTTTTCAAGCGCACTATTTACAGGCGCTTTCCGATAGCGATTGCACTGGCATCGTGCAGGTCAAGTTTAGTTCACATTATTAATATAATAACTTATTGATTTAAATAATATAAAAGTATGGCATCAATATTGCTTATAACTAATCATCTGACCAATAAGCTGATTCAATTTTTAGTTTGTGTGTGTCACTGGATGCTTAGTCCATACACCAACGGATCAGTCGAGAAAACGGAGTAAACATGAAAAATGCACAGGTATATTTGATAGGTGCAGGGCCAGGCAGTTTGGAGCTGCTGACTCTGGGTGCAGTGCGCTCCATTGGACTAGCGGATGCCATTCTGATTGATGACTTGGTGAATCCTGATGTTCTGGAATTTGCCCACAGCAACGCGCAGATTATTTACGTGGGTAAACGCGGGGGATGTAACTCTACGCCACAAACATTCATCCACAAGCAGATGATTTCACTGGCGCGTGCAGGCAAGGTGGTAGCGCGTATTAAGGGTGGTGATCCGTTTATGTTCGGGCGCGGTGGTGAGGAACTACAAGCTTTGCGGCAGGCTGGTATTTCAGTATCCGTTATCAGTGGCATTACCTCCGGCATGGCGGTTACGGCTGCTTTGAGTATTCCGCTAACGCATCGAGATTTCACGCATGGCGTAACGTTTGTCACGGGCCATACGCAAGGAACAGGGGAACCGAATTGGCAGGCATTGGCGGCGACAGGCACCACTCTGGTCATATATATGGGCATGTCCAATTTAGGGTACATCGTGCAGCAATTGATAGCGCATGGATTATCGGCAGAGATTCCCGCTGCTGCAATCCAGAACGGTACGCTGCCTAATCAGCGGCAGGTAGTGACTACGCTGGGGCAACTTGAATCCTCGGTAGTTGCCGAAAAAATGGCTAGCCCAGCGATCGTGGTTATCGGCGAAGTAGTGCGCTTTGCCGAAATGACGGAACAAGTTTCGCAGCGATTGGCCGCATAACAAACAATTTGTAATCAGGAGCGATGACATGAAAAAAATGAAGCTGGTCATGGTAGGCAACGGAATGGCGGGAGTACGGACTCTGGAAGAGTTATTGAAACTGACTCCCGACTTGTATGACATTACCGTATTTGGTGCCGAGCCTTATCCTAATTACAACCGCATCATGTTGTCCCCGGTTTTGGCGGGCGAACAAGGCATCCAGGACATTATCCTGAACGACATTGACTGGTATAAGAAAAACAACATCACCTTGCACCTGAACAAGAAGGTCGTGCATATTGCCCGCAAAAACAAGGTAGTGGTGGCTGAGGATGGCACAGAAGCCGAATACGACAGACTGTTGCTGGCGACCGGTTCCAGTTCTTTCATCCTGCCGGTTCCGGGCAAGGAATTAGCAGGTGTGATTGGCTACCGTGACATCCAGGATACCAACGCGATGATAGCCGCAGCGGAAAAATATAAACATGCGGTGGTCATCGGCGGTGGCCTGCTCGGGCTGGAAGCCGCCAATGGCTTGGTACTTAGAGGCATGGATGTCACCGTGGTGCATATCATGCCGTGGCTGATGGAACGCCAACTGGATGAAAATTCGGCAAAAATGCTGCAATCCGCGTTGGAAGCCAAGGGTTTGAAATTCATGTTGAAGCAGCAGACTCAAGAGTTGATGGGCGATGGCCATGGACGCGTAAAGTCGATTCGCTTCAAGGATGGCAGTGAGATTCCTGCCGACCTGGTGGTGATGGCGGTTGGCATTCGCCCGAATGTTGCGCTGGCAGAATCAGCCGGGGTTTACTGTGATCGCGGCATTGTGGTGAGCGATACCATGCAAACCTATGACCCCAGTATCTACGCAGTGGGTGAATGCGTTTCACATCGCGGCATCGCTTACGGTCTGGTCGCCCCGTTATTCGACATGGCCAAGGTCTGTGCCAATCATCTGGCGTGCATGGGAATCGCGTACTACCAAGGCTCGGTTACCTCTACCAAGCTCAAAGTCACCGGAGTGGATTTGTTTTCGGCCGGGAATTTTACCGGCGGCAATGAAACGAATGAGATCGTAATGCGCGATGTCACCGGCGGGCGATACAAAAAATTGGTGCTGAACAACGATACGCTGATCGGCGCAGTGATGTATGGCGATACCAAGGATAGCTCGTGGTATTTCCAGATGATACGTGACGGTAAAAATGTCGCCGAAATCCGTGACCAATTAATATTCGGCCAATCCCATCTGGGCAATGCCGGCTCTCAAGGGCAAAACCTTGCGGCCACCATGACAAACGCGATGGAAGTCTGCGGCTGCAATGGCGTATGCAAAGGGACGATTGTCAAGGCAATCAAGGAACAAGGGTTGTTCACGCTGGACGATGTACGCAAGCACACCAAGGCTTCTGCTTCCTGTGGTTCATGTACCGGTCTGGTTGAACAAATTCTCGCCTCCACCGTCGGGGGCGCTTATGCACCACTCGCCACGACCGTGAAGCCTTTATGTGACTGCACTTCCCACAGTCATGAAGAAGTGCGCAAAGCAATCCGTGAGGAAAAGTTGATTTCAATCTCGCAAGCCATGACATTCCTTAACTGGAACACCGCAGATGGGTGCGCCAAGTGTAGGCCGGCATTGAACTATTACCTGCTATGCGCTTGGCCGCATGAGGCAAAAGACGATCCACAATCACGCTACATCAATGAGCGCGCCAACGCCAACATACAAAAAGACGGCACATTCTCGGTAGTGCCGCGCATGTACGGCGGTATAACCACGCCACAGCAACTGCGCCGCATCGCTGAGGTAGCAGAAAAATATAACATCCCGACGGTTAAGGTGACAGGTGGGCAACGCATTGATTTACTCGGCGTAAAAAAAGCAGACTTGCCGAAGGTGTGGGCAGATCTTGACATGCCTTCAGGCTATGCCTATGGAAAAGCCTTGCGCACGGTCAAAACCTGTGTGGGCAGCGAGTGGTGCCGTTTCGGTGTGCAAAACTCGACGCAGATGGGTATCGACATCGAGCGCGCGTTTGACCATATGTGGATGCCGCACAAATTCAAGGTTGCCGTGTCCGGTTGCCCGCGTAACTGTGCTGAATCCGGCATCAAGGATGTGGGCATAATCGGCGTGGAATCAGGTTGGGAAATTTATGTGGCGGGTAACGGCGGTATCAAGACCGTGGTCGCGCAGTTCCTGGCGAAGGTAAAGACTCACGATGAAGTGATGGAGTACACCGGCGCATTCGCCCAGCTTTATCGCGAAGAAGCACATTACCTGGATCGCACAGTGCATTACGTCGAACGGGTTGGTCTGGACCATGTCAAGAAACACGTGGTAGAGGATGCAGCCAATCGCAAAGTTTTATACGCAAGATTGCTATATGCGCTGCAGGGTGCAACAAACCCATGGTCTAAAGAAAACATCAATGCGCGTGAATTCGAATCGCTGGCAATTTAAAAAGGGGCAAATCATGAACACTTGGCATGAAGTCACAACATTGGAAGAAATACCGCCTCTGGGCGCGCGCGTAGTTACGACAAACCACGGGGACATCGCACTGTTCCGCACTGCGGAGGGAGAGGTATTCGCGTTGCTCGATCGGTGTCCGCATAAGGGCGGCCATCTGTCACAAGGCATCGTATTCGGGAAGAAAGTAGCCTGCCCGCTGCATAACTGGAATATCTGTCTGGATGACGGTAAAGCAGTGGCACCAGACGTGGGGTGCACGCGCTCCTATCCGGTCAAGGTGGAAAATGATGTGGTGTATTTGTCGCTTGCATAAAGTTTCAGAATTACCAGAAGGATAATTTCATAACGTTAAAGGTGATGAAAATGGATTACGTGCAACCTATCAAGTTAATAGAGCAACTTGTTGTTGTCGGCGAAAAAAAAGCATCTCTCAGTGTTCAGGATATGCTGCTTCGAGGATTTCTGTCCGGGGTGCTGCTGGGGTTTGCGACTGCCCTTGCATTCAAGGTATCTGATGGATTTTCGGGGGGCGCTGCTGCACTGGTGATGGGGATTATTTTTCCGGTCGGCTTCGTGATGATCGTACTGCTCGGACTGGAATTGGTCACAGGCAGCTTTGCGCTGTTACCGATGAGTGTCGCTGATGGAAAAATAAGTTGCAGGGAAATGTTGCGGAATTGGTGCTGGGTATTTCTAGGGAACTTGCTGGGCAGCCTGTTTTTTGGTGGGTTGCTGGCATTGGCACTGACTGGAACTTCGCCTGCCCCGGGTGGCCGATTGGCAGAAAAAATTATTGCGGTTGCTCAGGCTAAAACGCTTGTATACCAGCATGCAGGTTCGATTGGCTGGCTCGCTGCCTTTATTAATGGCATCCTCTGCAACTGGATGGTGACTTTAGGCGTAGTGTTGGGTTTGATTTCCACTTCAACCACTGGAAAAATCATCGCTCCCTGGCTGCCAATCATGACATTTTTTGCACTAGGGTTTGAGCACTGTGTCGTCAATATGTTCGTAATACCTACCGCAATTCTATTGGGTGCCGACATCAGCGTTTATCAATGGTTGTTCTGGAATCAAGTTCCGGTTACGCTGGGCAACATAATTGGAGGTGCAGTTTTTACCGGTATGCTCTTGTATGTCACATATGGCAGAGCGAACAAACATGCTCAATTGTAGGGGCAGTTGTGGTGTATAAATGTGACGGTTGCCGGAATGGTAGTCGTCACAATAGAATAAAAGCAGGTTTTTCTTTACTGTAAAGATGTGGTGAATTTTTTCTGCAATTGCTGCAGTTTTAAAAAAATAAACTTGTTGAAACCATTGCGTATATTTGTCGTCCAACCCGTGTTTAGGTGTGTGATGGATATTTTTTATAAACCATAGGGCAATTATTCCAAACAGTGAAAATGCTTGTAGCCGACACCTTTTTACCTACCTTTGAACACCTTGCCACTGCGGTTATTCTGCTGGATGGGCAGTTGCGCATCGCTTATCTCAACCCGGCTGCGGAAAACCTGTTTGCCTTGAGCAGCAAAAGTTTGGTCGGCCATCCGGTGCAGCAAGTATTCACGCACACTGAGCAACTTGATGCAGCAATGCAGCATGCACTCACCAATAACGCCAGCTATATTGAGCATGACCTTACGTTGGGGATACCTCCACATGGCAAGCTGCATTTGCGCTGCACCGCCACGCCGCTGCAATTAAACAAGCATTTGCTACTTGAATTTCATACCATTGATCGTCCGCTAAAGTTGGCGCGCGAAGAACAGATGCTGGATCAGACTCAAGCTAATCGCCTGCTGTTACGCAATCTGGCCCACGAAATAAAAAACCCGTTGGGTGGCATACGGGGCGCTGCACAACTACTGGAACATGAATTGGAGAAACCCGCTCTGCGTGAATACACCCAGGTCGTTATTCAGGAAACCGACCGTTTGGTTTCATTAATGGAAAAGCTGCTTACCCCGCAACATCAGCCCAATTTCAGTTCCCTCAATATTCACGAAGTGCTTGAACGCGTGCGTAGCGTAGTGCTTGCTGAATTTCCAAAAAACATGTCTATCCAGCGCGATTACGACACCAGCCTGCCAGTGCTTATGGGCGACAAGGAGCAGCTTATTCAGGCGATCCTGAATCTTGTACGTAATGCTGCGCAGGCCATGCAGGGGCAAGGCAATATTGTTCTACGCACACGCATCTCGCGCCAGGTAACATTGATGAAGAAACGCCATCGCCTGGCGGTAATCGTTCAGGTCATCGACAATGGCCCTGGTGTTCCCGCACATTTGCACGACAAGATTTTTTATCCACTGGTCTCTGGCCGTGACAATGGTCATGGTCTGGGACTGACTCTGGCGCAAGATTTTGTCAGTCAACATGAAGGCAGCATAGAGTTTGACAGTGAACCGGGGCGCACCTGTTTCACTGTCATGCTGCCGCTAAAATAAAGTGAATAAAATGGGAGCCAATATGAAACCTGTTTGGATCATTGACGATGACCGCTCCATACGCTGGGTTCTGGAAAAAGCCTTGGCACGTTCTGAAATAAAATTTACCAGTTTCGTTTCGGCCGATGAAGCATTAGCCGCGCTACAGCACGGCACACCGCAAGTTGTCATTAGCGATATCCGCATGCCCGGCAGTTCCGGGCTGGATTTTTTGCAAAAAATACGAGAAAAAATTCCGAGTTTGCCAGTCATCATCATGACTGCTTATTCTGATCTGGAAAGTGCAGTCTCGGCATTTCAAGGTGGAGCATTTGAGTATCTGCCCAAACCGTTTGATGTCGATCAGGCGGTCGCACTAATACGCCGCGCGCTGGAACAAAGCCTGCGCGCTGATGCACCAGCAGAAGAGCAATCAGCCGCAGCTGCGCCTGATATTTTGGGACAGGCACCCGCGATGCAGGAGGTGTTTCGCGCTATTGGACGGCTCGCAAATTCCCATGCAACTGTCATCATCAACGGCGAATCCGGCACCGGCAAGGAGCTGGTGGCCCATGCGCTGCACCGCCATAGTCCGCGCGCCAACGAACCCTTCATCGCCATTAACACTGCGGCTATTCCCAAAGATTTGCTCGAATCTGAATTGTTTGGCCATGAGCGCGGTGCATTTACCGGCGCGGCCACCGCCCGTCGCGGTCGTTTTGAGCAAGCTGAGGGTGGCACACTGTTTCTCGACGAAATCGGCGACATGCCAGCGGAGCTTCAAACACGTTTATTGCGCGTGCTGTCGGACAAAAATTATTATCGCGTTGGCGGGCATCAGCCGATTAAAACTGATGTACGCATAATTGCCGCCACGCACCAGAATCTGGATGAACGGGTAAAAGAAGGTTTGTTTCGTGAAGATTTATTTCACCGCCTCAACGTCATCCGTTTGCGTCTTCCGCCACTCCGTGAACGGCGTGAGGATATCCCCTTGTTGGCGAAATATTTTCTACAGAAAAAAGCAGGTGAACTTGCTGTCGAACAAAAGACCTTCAGCGATGACACACTGAATTATCTGGCCACTCAGAATTTTCCCGGCAATGTGCGGCAACTGGAAAACCTCTGTCACTGGCTCACTGTAATGACACCATCACAACAGATAGAAATTGCCGATCTGCCAATCGAATGGCGCGAGGCATCTGCTGGCACTGATGCTTCGCCCGTTGATTGGCGTCATGAGTTGGGTTTGCAGGTCGCGCTTGCATTGCAACGTGGCGATCAAAATATTCTGGGTAGTTTAGGCCAGCAGTTCGAACGCACGCTTATCACCCAGGCACTGAAACACACCGATGGCAGGCGCATAGAAGCCGCGACCCTTCTGGGCATGGGGCGTAACACGATGACACGCAAGATTCAGGAACTCGGATTGGATAAATAGATAAATAGCGGCGATATTATGCGTCAGACCCCCTCTTTTTGTCTGGCCGCAAAAATATGAATACCGCCAGTGCAGTAAAGGCGAGACATGCGGCCACAAGGAAAACGCTGGACGGATGCAACAACCACAACGCACCGGCAATCAGCGATGCAGGCAGGTAGATAAGGCCGGTCACAAAATTGTAGAGACCAATTGCAGACGCGCGCCGCTCCAGCTCGATATCTGCGATAAACGCCTTGCTCTGGGCTTCGTCTATCGCATAAAACACGCCATAGATGATGAACAGAACTATGACCTGCCATTGAGTAGTCGCGAACGCGAAGCCGAGGCTCATCAACAGATAGATCAGATAACCCAGCATGATTATCCGCGCCCGTCCAAAACTATCCCCAAGTTTACCTATCAGCGGTGATGTAACGACGAACGCAATATTGAACAAGGCATAAAGCAATACGATGTCCTTGACTGAAAATCCGACGCTGTGTGCACGCAATAGCAGAAAGCCGAAACTGAAATAGGCCAGCGAAAAGATTCCTGCTGCGACGAGATAGCGCTTGAATTCCGGGCTGAGGGTTTGCCATGTTTCAAACATGTTCTCGCGTGGGTGCTGAACCCCTGGCTGATCCTTGATGAGACTCAAGACCAGGACACCGAGCAAAGCGGGAATGAGCGCAACCCAGAACAGTATCCGGTACGTCGAGGCGCCGTCTCCAAGCCACGAAAGCAGGCCGTACGCCACAAGCGGGCCAAGAACGGCGCCGGCCTTGTCGAGCGCCTTGTGCACGCCGAACGAATATCCCCTGGTGTCTTTGTCGGATACTGCCGAAAGCCAGGCATCCCGTGGCGGCCCGCGGAAACCCTTGCCCAGACGCTCGATGACACGAAATATGCTGAGTCCCACGACCGAACTGGTGATTAACAAAATTATTTTAGCCAGTGTGGAAAAACCATATCCGGCCAAAGCGAAGACTTTGCGTTTTCCGGTTCGGTCTGACAACCAGCCAGCCAGGTAATTCAGCGAGGATGCGGAAAAGTCGGCAAGTCCTTCGATCATGCCAAGCAAAGCGGCTGAGGCTCCCGCGATGGTAGTAAAGAAAATCGCGAAGACGGAAAAAATCATCTCGGAGCTAAGATCAGTCAAAAAACTTACCAGGCCCAGCTTCAATACGTCTGGATGCAAGCCAAACTTCTTGACTGCCGGATCAGGTGACGCTGTGTCCTTGTCCATCTTTAAAATATCCGCAAAAAAAATTTATCCACATCATTGAATTGGCATGGGGCGAGGTTAGTCAGTTTGACTGAAATCGGTAATTAAGACGGTTTCCCACGCTTATTCGTTCAATAGGCATAGTGCATTGCTGTTTAGCATGTGCGTCATGGAATAAGTATAAAAGTAATGAAGGAGATTAGCAGTATGGTCAGCAAAATTGACAACGCATTACAGTTTAATCGAACCGCGCTGAACTTGCGCTCGGCGCGTCAGGAACTTATTGCTTCCAATATCGCTAATGTCGATACACCCAACTATAAGGCAAAAGATATTGATTTCGCCAAGACGTTGCAAGGCGCAATGTCAGGTAACGGGCCGAAGTTGCAGATGGCAGGTAGCGGGCCTCATCACTTGAGCGGTAGCACAGGTGAAAGCGTAATGGGTGCGCCGGTAATGTACCGCAATGTATTGCAGCCTAGCGCGGACGGAAATACGGTGGACATGGATGTCGAGCGTGCGCAGTTTGCTGACAATGCCTTGCGCTATGAAGCCAGCGTGAAATTCGTGGACAACCAAATCAGAAATGTATTAACCGCGTTACAAGGATAACCATTATGTCGTTATTTAATATTTTCAACATTTCAGGATCTGCAATGGCAGCGCAGTCGCAGCGCCTGAATGTGGTGGCAAGCAATCTGGCCAACGCCGACAGCACGACGAGTGCAAATGGCCAGCCTTATCGTGCCAAGCAGGTGTTGTTTAGCGCAACGCCAATGGGGGGCGGAGGGGGTGTCGGTGTAAAAGTGGCAGGGGTGGTGGAAGATGCTTCACCGATGAAAATGTTGTACGACCCCAAGCATCCCATGGCCAATGCGCAGGGTTATGTCACGCTGCCCAATGTCAATGTGGTGGAAGAGATGGTGAACATGATTTCGTCTTCGCGTTCCTATCAAAATAATGTGGAGGTGATGAATACCTCCAAGAGTTTGTTGCTCAAAACTCTGTCCATAGGTCAGTAACGAAAGGATAAACCATGATTAGCGCAACTCAAGATACCGCTTCTACTGCCGCACTTATTTCCTCGCTTAATGCCAAGAGCAATGCTGCTTCGGGTAAAGAAGGCAGCGCCGCTGCTACGGAGGATAGATTTTTAAAGCTGTTGGTTACCCAAATGAAAAATCAGGATCCGTTGAATCCGATGGATAACGCGCAGGTGACATCGCAGATGGCGCAACTTAGCACGGTAAGCGGCATTGATAAGCTTAATGCCACCTTGCAAGCCCTAAGTGACAGCATGTCCGTTGGACAGTCTTTATCAGCCACCAGCATGATCGGGCATGGGGTTTTGATTCCAGGCTCAGCGATTACCCTGCAAGACGGCAAGGCAATTGGTGGGATTGAACTGACTCAGCCAGCTGATAGCGTAAAGATTCTGATACAGGATGCTTCGGGTAACACGGTAAGCACATTGCAAATGGGTCCGCAGAAAGCGGGTGTGACACCACTGGCATGGGATGGCCGGACAGATGCGGGTACCCCTGCCGTAGATGGAAGCTACAAATTTTCGGCAGAAGCAATGGTGGCTGGCAATAAAATTGACATCAATACTTTGACCTTCGGCATGGTAAATGCTGTAACTCCAGGAATACATGGAGCCACTTTGAATGTGGGGTCAGCGGGTAGCGTTGAGATGTCGGCAGTAAAGCAAATTATCTAACTTAAGGAGAATGTCATGGGATTTCAACAAGGTTTAAGTGGATTAAATGCTGCGGCCAAAAATCTGGACGTAATCGGCAATAACGTGGCTAATGCGACTACCGTTGGTTTTAAACTATCGCAAGCTCAGTTTGCGGATGTCTATGCCAGCTCTTTGGGTGGCGCAGGTAGCGCGGCAGTAGGGATAGGCACTAAAGTTGCAACTGTGGCTCAGCAATTTGGGCAAGGTAATATCAGTGTCACCAATAATCCGTTGGATATTGCGATTAGCGGCCAGGGGTTTTATCAAATGGACAACAATGGCTCGGTATCGTATAGCCGGAATGGCCAATTTCAGTTGGACAAGAATGGTTATATAGTGAACGCGCAGGGCCATAAGTTAACTGGTTTCGCGGCTGATCCGCTGACTGGAGCCATATCACTGGGCAGTTCAGCGCCATTGCAAGTGTCTACGCAGGCCCTTACGCCTCTGCCTTCTTCCACGGCTTCAGTTGGGTTAAATCTGGATTCCCGTAATTTAGTGCCTGCCACGGCCATTTTTAACGCGGCTGATCCAACTTCCTATAATAGTTCTACTGCATTGACGCTATATGACAGTTTGGGCAATAGCCATATTGCGACTACGTATTATGTAAAAAAAGCGACTGTGAATACTTGGGATGTTCATATGACCGTGGATGGTTTCGGTCTGGACGGAACAGCTGCGACTGCAGCGAATACTCTATTGGGAGCCTCTCCTACCTTAACCTTTAACACAACCGGCGCATTAATTACTCCAGTGACAGGTGCAGTGCCCGTAACTGGCGGTATTGTTTATGCGACAGGTTCGACTACGCCTCAGCCTTTGACATTAAATTTTCTTTCTGCTACGCAGTTTGGTGCGACATTTGCAGTGAACCAGTTGGCTCAAAATGGTTATACATCCGGTCAGTTGAGTGGTTTTAGCACAAGTGCAGACGGTACCATTATGGGGCGATATACCAATGGGCAATCCAAGGCATTGGGCCAGGTTTTAATCGCTAACTTTGCCAATCCGCAGGGCTTGCAGCCGGTGGGTAACAATGAGTGGAGTTCTTCCGCAAGCTCTGGGCCAGCATTGGTAGGCACACCGGGTAGCTCAAGTTTGGGTGTGTTGCAATCAGGCGCAGTAGAAGATTCCAACGTGGATTTGACTGCCGAGTTGGTGAATATGATTCTGGCACAGCGCGTATATCAGGCTAACGCACAAACCATCAAGACGCAGGATGCAGTGCTGCAAACGATTACCAATCTGCGCTAATTAGTTACCTGACTACTGGTTAACTGAGGAGAAGAGGATGGACAGGCTTATTTATACCGCCATGAGCGGGGCATCGCACACGATGCAACAACAAGCGGCGGTGGGGGAAAATTTATCCAATGTTAATACCCCCGGTTATCGTGCTGCCGTTAATGCATTCCGCGCAGTACCGCTGGTCGGCGAAGGTTTGCCGACTCGTGTTTTCGTGATGGACTCCACGGCTGGTGCAGATTTTTCACCAGGGGCAATGCAGCCAACCGGACGCAATCTGGACATCGCGGTACAGGGTAAAGGCTGGATTGCCGTTCGATTGGAAAACGGCAGTGAGGCCTATACCCGTAATGGCAGTTTCAAGGTTTCACCCGAAGGTATTTTGCAGACGCGTGCCGGCTTGAATGTGGCAGGTGATGCCGGTTTGATTACTATCCCGCCAAATACCGAAGTGACCGTAGCCAAGGACGGCACCATCTCCACCGTACAGAGCGGATTGTTACCTAATCAGGTTGAGATAGTTGGGCGAATCAAGCTGGTGAACCCGGCGGAATCGCAGATGGTGCGCGGTGATGACGGTTTGTTTCGCACAATAGATGGCAAGCCTGTCGCGGCTGATGTCGAGGTGTCCGTCGCCCCCGGTAATCTGGAAAGCAGTAACGTGAATACAGTGGAAGTAATGGTAAATATGATTACGCTGGCACGGCAGTTTGATATGCAGATGAAGATGTTGCAGAGCGCTGACAACAACGCCAAGCAGGCCAGCCAACTGCTGAATATGAACGCTTGATTTAGGCGCGACTAATCGCGCTCCTATAAATTTTGAAAGGATAGTGACCATGATACGTTCCTTGTGGATTTCCAAAACGGGACTGGAGGCGCAGCAAACTCAGATGGACGTAATCGCCAACAATCTTGCGAACGTCAGCACCACTGGTTTCAAACGTTCCCGTGCGGTGTTCGAGGATTTGTTGTACCAGACCATACGCCAGCCTGGCGCACAATCTTCGCAACAGACCCAGATTCCATCCGGTTTGCAGATCGGTACCGGCGTGCGTCCGGTTGCTTCAGAGCGCATTCAAACCCAGGGCAACCTGCAACAAACCAGCAACCAATTTGACATAGCAATTCAGGGCGCGGGTTTTTTTCAAGTATTAATGCCGGATGGTTCGACGGCTTACACCCGAAGCGGATCATTTCAGACTGACAGCCAAGGGCAGCTGGTGACTTCCAGCGGTTTTGTAGTGCAGCCGGCTTTGACTATTCCTGTCAATGCTACCGGCGTCACCATCGCCCGCGACGGCGTAGTGTCGGTGACGCAGACCGGGGTTGCAGCACCCGTGCAGATCGGCAGCATGCAATTGGTTGTCTTCATTAATCCGGTGGGCCTGCAAAGCCAGGGCGAAAATCTGTATGTGGAAACCGCATCGTCCGGCACGCCCAACACAAATGTGCCGGGTACAAATGGTGCCGGACTGCTGAGTCAGGGGTATGTGGAAACCTCTAATGTGAACGTGGTTGAGGAGCTGGTTAACATGATACAGACGCAGCGTGCTTATGAAATCAACTCAAAGGCAATCACGGTTTCAGATCAGATGTTGCAAAAATTATCGCAGATGTAAGTGGAGTGAGATGCGCGATGTGGAATATTTCTAGCTGGATTATGTGTGGATTGATGTTGATTCTTGGTGGTTGTGCGAATACGCCTTCGACCAACATCCATTTGCCGATGACGGCACGTGCGCCCGATATAAAAGTAGGGATTGATAACGGTGGCATCTTTCAAGCCGGGCAGAACGAGCGGCCATTGTATGAAGGCAGACGCGCGCGTAACGTGGGCGATACCCTCACCATTATCATTTCAGAAACGACTTCAGCTACTGGAAAATCCACAAGCGGCGCCGAACACAAAGGGAGTATTTCTGTGCAAACGCCGACTATCACGCAAATGCCAGGTGCCAGTTTGTTGACACATGGCATAGGCATTGCCGGCAGCTCAAGCGGCAGTTTGGATAACAAAAGCAGTAACGCGGGTGACAATACTTTTACCGGAACTGTCACAGTGACTGTGGTTGAAGTGTTAACAAACGGCAATTTATTGGTCAGCGGTGAGAAGCAGGTGGCGATTAATCAAGCTAATGAATTCATCCGATTTTCCGGTGTAGTCAATCCGTTCACCATAACTGGCACCAATACCGTGCAATCCACACAAGTGGCAGATGCACATATTGAATACAAGGGCGCCAATCATATTGATATGTCTGTAGTCATGAGTATGCTGGGACGCGTCTTTATGTCTGTATTGCCGTTCTGAAATGGGCTGATGCAATGGATATATTCAAAACTATTATGCGAATTGCCAAAATAATATTACTGATATTGTTAGTCGCTGTGTCTTCTTCCTCATACGCTGAGCGCATCAAGGATCTCGCCAGTATTCAGGGTGTGCGAGAAAACCAGTTGCTTGGTTACGGCTTGGTTGTTGGCCTGGATGGCAGCGGTGACATGACCACGCAAACGCCATTCACCGTTCAAAGCGTGATCAGCATGTTGACGCAAATGGGGGTTAGTCTACCGCCCAATATCACGCTGCAACTGAAAAATGTGGCGGCGGTAATGGTGACGGCAATGCTCCCACCATTTTCGCGCCCCGGACAGGCCATAGATGTCACCGTATCTTCGATGGGTAATGCAAAAAGCCTGCGCGGAGGAACATTGTTAATGACGCCACTCAAAGGCGCAGACGGTCAGGTGTATGCCATGTCGCAGGGTAATTTGCTGGTTGGTGGTGTGGGGGCGGCAGCCGGCAATGCCAAGGTGCAGGTCAATCACTTGAGTGTCGGGCGCATTCCCGGCGGGGCAACAGTAGAACGATCCGTGCCGACAGTATTGGGGCAGGGCGATTTCATCCATCTGGAGTTAAACGCCATGGATTTCACTACTGCAACGCGCCTTGCCACTGTAATCAATTCAGCACTTTCGCCGACTACGGAAATCGCGGCCGCATTGGATGGTCGCACTATTCAGGTGCGCGCGCCAACAGGCAGCGCACGTGTGGCTTTCGTTTCGCAGGTCGAAAATTTGCAGATTGACCCAGCGCAGGGTGGGGCGCGCGTGATCGTAAATGCACGCACCGGTTCGGTCGTCATGAATCAGATGGTGACGTTGGATAATTGCGCGATCTCACACGGCAACCTGACCGTGGTGATTAATACCGATGTCTCGGTGAGCCAACCTAACCCATTCTCTCAAGGTAAAACGGTCCAGGTCGCTAAATCCACAATCGACATTCAGTCCGATAAAGGGGGGTTGGTCGTGCTGAATAAAGGCGTGTCGTTAAACGAAGTGGTGAAGGCGTTGAATTCGATAGGTGCAAGTCCGCAGGATCTGCTGGCTATCCTGCAGGCAATGAAGTCTGCCGGGGCGTTGCGTGCTGAACTCGAGATCATTTAATGAGCCGCTTTATAAACCCAGATAGTCCATTAGACCTGATTCACGCGATGACGACGCATTCCCCCCTTTGCAAAAGGGGGGCTAGGGGGGATTTGAGCGTTGCAGGGACACAAAAATCCCCCTCAGTCCCCCTTTTTCAAAGGGGGAGGCTGGTTAAATTTCCTAATGGATTATCCGGGACAAATGCAACAACATCCCCTTGTTTAGAGATTTGAATTCACTGAGATACCAATAATGATCAACTCAATCGACATTTCCGGCAGGGCCGATGCTTCCGGCAGCCTGGCGGTGAGTGCGCAAAGCTTGGACAAGCTGCGTATGCAGGCCAAGCAGTCGCCCGACCAGGCACTAAAAGTGGTTGCCCAGCAATTCGAAACAGTCTTCATGAACATGATGCTGAAATCCATGCGTGAAGCTACACCGCAAGACGGCATGTTTGATAGCGAACAGACCAAAATGTTTACCGGAATGCTGGATCAGCAATTGGTGCAGAGCATGTCCAGCCGAGGGGTGGGTTTGGCTGACATCATGATCAAGCAGTTGAGCCGGCCAACCAGTTCTGGTGTTGCTCAGGCCAGCCCAGAGGCTGTATTGGTTACGCCGGCACGTTCTGCCAGGGCGATGCCGGTGTCGCATGCTGAAAGTTTTGTGAATGGGATCAGAAGCAGCTCAGCCCAGTCCTCCCCGCTGCAGCAGGATTTTGTGCATCGAATGACTCCCCACGCCGTGCAAGCGACCCAGGAAACCGGTGTGCCGACGCATCTGATACTGGGGCAGGCTGCGCTGGAAAGTGGCTGGGGCAAGCGGGAGATACGGATGTCTGATGGTAGTACCAGTTTCAACCTGTTTGGTATCAAGGCGGGTGGCAACTGGAATGGAAAGGTTGCAGAAGTGGCAACCACCGAGTACCACAATGGAATTGCAAGCAAGCAGGTAGAAAAATTCCGCGCTTATTCGTCCTATACCGAAGCTTTCAGCGATTATGCCCATCTGCTGCGAGACAACCCACGCTACGCTCAAGTGCTGCAGTCAGGGCAGGGGAGTCCCGCGTTAGCCCATGCCATACAGCGAGCGGGTTATGCGACTGATCCTGATTATGCGGACAAATTGGTAAAAGTCATGAATCGGATTAATACGATAAGTTAATGGCGTCGCTGAATTCAAGAAATTTTCCGGGACGCCGATAGTTCATGTAACGTCCTGCAATTGTTCAGGTTGGATGGAGCATTCTCTTTCTTACAAAGGAGGGAAAAAAATAGTGATTATTTTTAACCTTTCATTCTGGGCTGAGTACATGCGGTAAGTTTAAACACGTAAAGTGTGGCAAGGAATTTATGTCAGTCGGAATTTTCGGGAGTGGTGTCAGTGCATTGAATGCAGCCCAAATTGGGTTGTCAACAACTGAACACAATATTGCCAATGCAAATACACCCGGTTTTAATCGGCAGGAGATACTGCTGGGCACACGTTTACCCCAGGCGACAGGTTCAGGGTTCGTTGGCCAGGGAGTAGATGTCACCACCGTTAGACGAATATATAACGAATTTCTGTCTAATCAGGTTTTGCAAGGACAGGCGCAGGCCAGCCAATTAGAAACTTATTACCAGCAGATCGGGCAGATCAATAATATGCTGGCCGATTCAGATGCCGGTCTGTCGCCTGCAATGCAGGACCTTTTCAGCGCGGTAAATAATGTTGCCAGTTCGCCGGACTCGCAGGCCTCACGGCAAGCCATGCTGGGTAGTGCACAGTTTCTGGTGTCGCGATTTCAGTCGTTAAATCAGCGCTTGAGCGACATCAATAGCAGTATCAATGGCCAGATTAGCAGCAGCGTAACAACCATTAATAGCTATGCGCAGCAGATTGCGTCGATGAACAAGAATATCGTGCTGGCACAAGCGGCATTCAGTGGGCAGATGCCTAACGATTTGCTGGATCAGCGTGACCAGCTCATCTCCCAATTGAATATGGAAGTCAAGGCGACTGTAGTTAAGCAAGGCGATGGCAGTATCAATGTATTTATCGGATCAGGTCAGTCACTGGTGGTGGGGGAGCAGACCATTGCTTTGCAGGCCGTTCAATCACTCAGTGACCCCTCCAGGTTGGAAGTGGCATATGGCACATCAAGTGCAAACGTTATTCGCGCGCAGCAAAATAGTTTTCAAGGTGGCAATTTGGGGGGGCTTTTAGCATTCCGCAGCGAATCGCTGGATGTTTCACAAAGTGCCTTGGGCCGGGTGGCCATGGTCTTGGCAGATACGTTTAATCAACAGCATAAGCTCGGACAGGATTTGAATGGCGCTCTGGGCGGTAATTTCTTTACCCAGCCTGTGCCTTTGGTAAATGCCAATACAGCCAATACTGGCACGGCTACTGTTAGCGCCAGCGTTGCCAGTTCTTCAGCGTTGACCGGCAGCGATTATTCGTTGCGGTTTGACGGGGGGACTGCGTATACGCTGACGCGTCTTTCGGACAATACGGTTACGGCCTTCGCTACGTTGCCGCAAACGGTGGACGGGCTTACGATCGCCACCACTGCGGGAGCAATAGCGGGCGATAGCTACGTGATACGTCCGACCGTAAATGGAGCACGTGACTTTGCTGTTGCCATCAGTGATCCCTCCAGGATTGCAGCAGCGGCGCCAATTCGTACTAATGCGTCATTGGCTAATATCGGCTCGGGGCGCATCAGCGAGGGCACGGTCAATGCAGTTTTTCCGGTCAATGCCAATTTGCAGCAACCAGTCAGTATTGTTTTTGATAGCCCACCGACTACCTATACTGTGACGGGCACAGGTGTCCCGGGCTCTCCGGTTGCCGGCGTGGCTTATACCGTGGGCACGGCTATCACCTATAACGGCTGGACCATGCAGATCACCGGTGCCCCAGCTGCCGGGGATACCTTTACTGTGGCAAGCAATACCAACGCTACAGCTGATAATCGTAATGCTCTGCTGCTGGCAAATTTACAAACAAAAAATACAATAGCAGGCGGAACTGTTTCTTATCAGGGCGCATATGCGCAATTGGTCAGTCAAGTTGGAAATAAGACGCGTGAGTTGGGAATGAGCGGTTTGGCGCAAACCAGCATGGTTAATCAGATTATTCAAACGCAACAATCGGTCTCCGGAGTGAATCTGGATGAGGAAGCGGCCAACCTGATGCGTTATCAGCGTGCCTATCAAGCTGCGGGTAAGGTGATTCAAGTTGCCAATACCTTGTTTGATACTTTGTTAAGTTTAGGGGGGAGGTAAGCCATGCGTATCAGCACTAGCAGTATGTACAATGCCAACGTAAGTTTACTTAATCAGCAGCAGACCCAGCTGTTGCATACCCAACAGCAGATTGCCACCCAGCGGCGCAACCTTACTCCGGCAGATGATCCGATTGCTTCAGCGCGCGCTCTGGAAGTATCGCAATCGGATGCTTCCAATTCACAATTTGCGACCAACCGGAATACTGCACAGCAATCCACCTCCTTGGCTGAGGATGTTTTACAAAGCGTAACGAATTTGCTGCATGACGTCAGAACGGTAGCGGTCAATGCGGGAAACGGGGGGCTGAATAATTCTGACAAGCAAACCCTTGCGACGGATTTGAGCGGACGTTTGGAAGAGTTATTGGCGTTGGCAAATAGCACGGATGGAATTGGTAATTACCTGTTTTCCGGCTTTCAGGGCAGAACACAACCTTTTGCCAACAACGGTGCCGTTGTCCAGTATCAGACTGATGATGGACAACGCATGATTCAGGTCAGCAGCTCAAGACAATTGGCGGCCAGTGATTCCGGCGCAGACATTTTTATGCGCGTCAAAAATGGCAATGGCACGTTTAATGTTCAGGCGGCAGCCCCGAATACCGGGAGTGGCATTGTCAGTCCAGGAGCGATTACCAATCCGGCGTTGCTTACCGGGAATAATTATCAGGTGACGTTCAGTGTGGTCGCTGGTGTAACAACTTATGGTGTGACAAATATTACGCCGGGAGCATTGGTGCCGGTGCCGATCGCAGCGGGTACGCCTTACGTCAGCGGACAGGCAATCAGCTTTGATGGCTTGCAGTTTGATATTACAGGGGCGCCAGCTAACGGTGATGTCTTCACTGTAGCGCCCAGCTCCAACGAAAGCATATTCAAGACCATTTCTGATTTTATTACTGCTCTGAGAACGCCTAACTCACTGGGGGGGGCGACTGCATCAGCGGAATTTACCAACAGTCGCAACAAGGCGTTAAATAATCTGGATCGCGGCCTCGATAATGTGCTGACAGTGCGCGCCTCATTGGGGACACGCCTGAATGAGTTGAGTGCTCTGCAAAGCGCTGGTGAAAGTATGGGGGTGCAGTACAAAGAGACGTTATCGCAACTGCAGGATGTGGATTTCAACAAGGCGATCAGTGATCTCAACCAGCAAAAAATCAGCCTGGAAGCTGCGCAGAAATCTTTTCTGGCTGTGTCTGGGTTGTCTCTTTTCAACTATATGTAGAAATTTTGTGTTCAAGTTCCTGCATTGTCAGTTTTAGCATTTAAAGCCTCCTGAAAAATTGCCGCCAGATTTCAGCGTTGCCTTCATATAGTAATTGCGCTTGTATTATTCATGGACCCTCTCTGCAATATTCAATTGCACTTGCACATGCCCGATTTTTATTGTTACAGTTCGTAATTGTTAGATGCAACACGGTAAGGCATTCTCGGTTTCACGAGGAATAGTGACTCATGGCACCTGGATCTTTCTTAACAATCACAATCACAACAATAAGGATAATCATCCATGAGCACTAAAAAACTTATACACATAGCCCCCGCGCTAGCCTTCATGCTGTCTGGTGCCGATGCCATAGCTGGCGAGGCCGGAACTATTGTCTATGGACCTATACCGCAGTCCATTCCCGCCCTGTCTGGATCAATGCTCGTGGTTCTCGGATTGTTGTTTGCAGTATTGGCTTTCCGTGCGCTCCGCGCTCACTCTGCCAGCAAGCCGCTTGCATCCATTGTGGCTGTAGGAATTTTGATCCTGGGTGCGGCATCCGGAAATCAACTCATCCAGAATGCATGGGCAAACCCTTCTGGGTTTACTAACCCGTCCGGAGGTGTGATCACTGTAATATCTACCGGAGAGCACCCGTTGAACAATACCAGCGGTCAGCCCCAACGGGTCATAAGCGTGACACCAAGCCAGAATTTTAGTATCGGCAGCACACAATCACCACAGTGCACTGCAGGATTGACAGTGCAGAACAGCAGCCTCTGCTATATAAATTTCACTGCCGCGCCGGGATAATAGGCCATGGCAAATGACATCATCGCCAACAGCGCCCAGATTTTGCTGGGGACAGTTTTTGGTGGTGTGGCGCTGGCAATGCTGATTGAATCCATGTCGCCGTTGCGAGCCGAACCAAAAGCTCCGCTCATGCGCTGGCTCAACAACATCATTCTAAGCGCGTTGGGTTACATCATTCTTTTCAGCATGGCCCCACTGGTCTCCATTCTGGTTGCCCGGATTATGGGTTTGGAGGAGGTAGGGCTGCTGCATCGTTTTGGAATTGGTTTCATTCCGTCTTTCATCCTGACCCTGCTCTGCCTCGAATTTGTCGGCTACTGGCTGCATCGGGTGTCGCATTCCATACCGATGCTGTGGCGTATCCACGCGGTACATCATAGCGACGTGGAAATGGATGCCACCACATCGCTCCGGCATCATCCGCTGGAACATGTAATCAGCGCGCTGGTATTCGTGCCGGCCTTGATTGCGCTGGGACCAGCCCCCTTGGTCTTGTTGGGCTACAACGTGTTGCATGCCGCAGTAAGTGCGTTAAACCATGGCAATTATTCACTGGGCCAATCTGTAGATCGGGCATTGAGGTTTTTTATCGTTACACCCGACTTTCACCGAGTGCACCACAGTGCCGAACAGCGCCATACAGACAGCAATTACGCGTCCATATTGCCGATGTTTGACTACTTGTTCCGCACCGCAACCAAATGCACTGTAGAGCAGCAGAAAACCATGCCCTTGGGGTTAGAGTACTTCCGTGAGCGGAAGTACTCTAGATTGGATCAACTTTTGCTCATGCCCTTCCTGTCGAAGTTCGCTAATTCCACCACCCAAGCTCGCTGATCCAAGCAAATTTTATGGTTCAGAAGACTGTTTTTTCTTGTGGATTGCGGCGCAGACAAGCTTTATCCTGATAAACGACCATGCTGCGATTCCTTCTAATTTTCCTACTGATTATGGGCGTGCTGTTCGCGCTCGAGCTCACCCCGCCCGGTCAAGCCTTGGTGCATCCGTGGGCGGCATCGCTGGCTGGATTCAGCACCTTCCTGATTACCCTGTTCGATCCCAAGGTCATTACTTACGGCAACATCATTCAGAGCCAGGTTAACGGCTTTGGTGTCTCCATCGAGGCCGGGTGCAATGCGGTTGAAGCCTGCATCGTTCTGTCGGCGGCCATCCTCGCTTTCCCCTCGCCCTGGCGCCACAAGATGTTGGGGCTCGTGATGGGTTTGATTATCGTGCAGGCGTTCAACATCCTGCGCATCATCAGTCTCTTCTATCTGGGGCAATGGCGCATGGACGCCTTTGAATTCGCGCACCTCTACCTGTGGCAGGGGCTCATTATGCTGGACGTGCTGGTGGTATGGCTGATCTGGATACGCACCATGCCTCTTGAAAGCCCTGCTCACCATGGCGCGTAACCCCCTGTACAGTTTTTTGTTGAAGGCCGCCCTGTGGCTGCCTGTGTGCCTGGGGCTCTGGTACTGGAAAGCGGAATGGTTCAACGGCCCCGCTGCCATGGTATCGGGGTGGATCATGAAATCGTTCTTTTCCAACTGGGTGGAATCGGTGGAGTGGTCACAGCGCATCCTTAGTGTCGCTACCACCCTGAAACTTGGCATGTCGCCTGGAATGCAGGAGGGAGAATACGCCTTGGTGCTGGAGGTAAATCCGCTGACCTACGGTTTCGGATTACCGCTGTTTGTTGCGCTGTTTCTCGCCGGTAGCGAGGCAATCAGCTGGCGCAAATTGGCGCTGGGTGCGCTGTTGCTAATTCCGTTCCAGGCATGGGGAATCTGTTTCGACCTTCTCAAGCAGGTGGCAGTCACCGCAGGGCCGGATATTTCGGAGCAAACGGGGTTCTCCCCTTGGAAAATTGAAGGCATTGCGCTGGGCTATCAGTTCGGGACGCTTATTCTTCCCCCCTTGGCTCCAATAGGTTTGTGGTTGGCGCTCAATTCCCGCTTTATTCCGATGCTGTTGCTGGAAGGCGCACTGCGGAAATTTTAAGTCACCAGCTTCTGGTGTGTACCCAAAACTGTTCTTATTGAACTACATCGGCGCCAGTTTGAAACCAGGCTGAGGCCATGTCCCGCAGTTCACGGCGTAGAATTTTTCCGACGGATGATTTGGGCAACGCCTCAACGAATACGACCTGTTTTGGCACTTTGTATGAAGTCAGTTCTTGGTGGCAAAACTCGGTCACCTCGGCTGCTGTGAGAGTGCCATTGGGTTCACGCACCGCAAATAATTTGACAGCTTCACCGGTTTTTTCATCTGGCACTCCAATACAAGCGCACTCCAGCACGCCAACGCAGCCCGTGGCGATAGCCTCCACTTCGTTGGGGAATACTTTGAAGCCCGAGACTATGATCATGTCTTTCTTGCGGTCGACAATTTTAAGGAATCCACGCTCATCGAACACCCCCACATCACCGGTGCGGAAGTAGCCATCATCGGTAAAGCTTGCGGCATGGGCTTCGGGCTGGTTCCAGTAGCCGCCCATCACCTGCGGGCCTTTGACGCAGACTTCACCCGGCTCGCCGATTGCCGCTTCCAGACCCTCGTCAGTGATTAGTTTGATATCGGTAGAGGGCATGGGCAGCCCCGTAGTTCCGCTGAATGCAGTGACTGATGCCGGGTTGAAGCTGAGTACCGGGCTGGTTTCCGAAAGACCGTAGCCCTCACGTATAAAACCGCCGGTCAGTGCCTGCCACTTGGCGGAAGTGGCTTCGATAATGGCCGATCCACCACCGACGGCTAGTCGCAGACGAGAGAAATCGATTTCCTTGGAACGGGGATGCGCCACCAGTCCACCAAAGAGCGTATTAACGCCCGTAAACACCGTGGGGCGTGCCATCTTCATCACGTCAATAAAGCTGTCAAAGTCCCGAGGATTGGGCACCAGCCAGTTCTCAGCGCCCACCGCAAAGTAGGAAATGAAGTTCACCATCAGCGCAAAGACATGGTAGAGCGGAATGGCGGTAACCACTACCTCCTGACCCTGGCGCAGGTTGTCGGGCATAAATGCTTTGAATTGCTCCACATTGGCCACCAAATTGCGGTGCGACAGGGCTGCTCCTTTGCAAAGGCCGGTCGTTCCCCCCGTGTATTGCAAAAACAGCAGGTTATCGCCAACGAGTTTCACTGGGTTGAAAGCCATCCCTGCGCCTTCGACCAGGCAGTTGGCAAAGGCAATGGAGCCAGCAATGCGGGCATCAACCGGTGGGCTGAGCAGCTTGGCAGAAGTGCCGTCACCCGGGGTGACCGTGATCACGGTCTTGAGTGAGGTGCTGGCCATGACTTCGGCCACCGTGCCGGACACACCGCTGAAGACAATGATGGTGGTCACACGCGCATCGTTTAGCTGGTGCTCGAGTTCACGGGGGGTGTACAGCGGGTTGACGTTGACCTGTATCGCACCTGCCCGGGCAATGCCAAGAAACGCAATAGGAAAGGCAATGAAGTTGGGCATCATGACAGCAATACGATCGCCTTTTTGAATGCCCAATATATTCTGTAAATAGGCCGCAAAAGCACGCGACTGATGGTCTACATCGGCATAACTCACGGTCTGGCCGAAGCACTTGAAGGCAGATTGGTCAGCGAAAGTGACCATAGCTGCCTCCAGCATCGCAACCACTGAAGGATAAGCGTCAGGGTTGATCTCTGCGGGAATGGTGCCGTAGCTGCGATGCCAGTGTCTATTGCTCATGGAGCCACCTGTGAAATGATTTCCCCTTATAATTCACATTCTCCATTTTGTGGATATGCACATGGAAGGTTAGGGAGAAGGATAAAATTTACCGTAGCACGTATTAATTCAGATATACACAAATACTTATGACGCCAAAGAATAGTAAGTTAGACAAAGTTGTGCTTGAGGCACGTCAAAATGCAGAGAAGCGTGCTACGGGATATCGAGAGCAAGCGCTCAAAATGTATCCGTGGGTTTGCGGTCGCTGCGCCCGTAGCTTCGCCCGCGAAAATCTTCAGTTATTAGAAGTCCACCACAAGAATAATAACCATGACGATAATCCCACGGATGGTAGCAACTGGGAGCTTTTATGCACCTATTGCCATGAAAATGAGCATTCTCGGATTAAGGACTCAACAGGTCGTTCAGCTGCTCAAAACCCGGAATCACTGGCCACTTTTAATCCCTTCGCCGACCTTAAAAATATCTTGAAAAGATAATATAGGGAAGGGCGTTACCGTAACACCACCACCAGTTCCCCGTGGCCGAAGTGTCATTCTCCAGATGGAGATAGGCATTTGGGTCATCACATAAAGTGTATTTTTAATTGTGCGCATTTTGTGTTACATTTAGTGCATCAAAATTATTTACGAAAGGGCCGTCATGGGGACACTCAATTTACGCTTGCCGGACAATTTGGATCGGCAATTAACTGCGTTGGCGGCGCAAACCCACCAGAACCGCTCTGCGTTGGCACGGGAGGCGTTGGAGAAATTTTTGCGCGAGCACGAGCGCGAACAACTGCTGACCGAAATGGTTGAGGCCGCCAGATTTTTAGCCACCAATGCCGAAGCCCGTGCAGAAAGTATGGCCATCGCCGAAGAATTTGCGTTTGCGGATAGCGAGGCACTCGATATTGCAGAAGGGCGTAAGCCGGGTGATCCAGAACCTGAACAGTGGTGGAAATAATGCGTCGCGGCGAAATTTGGCTGGCAAGGCTCAACCCAAACACGGGCGCAGAAGCTGGAAAAGTACGGCCAGTGCTGATTCTGCTCAACGATGCTTTGCTTGTTACCGGAATGAGTCCGGTGTTGTGCATACCGTTGACCAGCAAATTGTACAAAAATTTGTCGGGGTTGCGTCTTAAAATCGCGCCTCGCGGTCGCTTGCTTAAATCGTGTTACGTTATGCCGGAACAGGCGCGCGCGCTGGATCTGAATCGCTTCGGGAGTGCCGCGCTGGCCACTTTGACGCATGAAGAAATGATACAAGTCGAAAGACTTTTTATTGCCACTTGCGGCATGGTGCAATATCTCACTCCACCACATTAAGGGCACCTCTAAAAATTCAAGTTTCTAAGCAAGGCAAGGCACGAGTAAAAAATTAGAGCGCTGCATATAGTTGATATGTAAGCGATAGTTTTTTTCGAGTAACGCCGTATTGTGACGAAACGGGGTAAGCAGGCAAGACGCAAAGCGGCTGCTCGCAAAATTGGATTTTTAGAGGTGCCCTTAAATAACTCCTCGAGCAAAGACTTTAACCTGTGCCGTTCCGCCAGCACATCGGGCTGACGAATCTTCTTCAGCAACACTCCTTGCAGCGCGCGTCATTGACCGGAGGTGGCAGCTTGCCGGAATTCATCATGGCGCGAATGGCGTTCACAGTCTCTTTCACCTTGTCGCGTAATTCTTGCGTAATTGCCACCTCACGCCTGCGCCGCGAACCGTGATGATAAATCGCGCCACGAGTGATGGTCTTGCCGGTCATTTCTTCCAGTCACATTGCCTGCGCGGCAAGTTGGAGATCATCGTGGACTTTTTCGCGCTTTTTGCCATGTTTGTATTCCACCGGAAAGATATGCCCGTCGGGATGAAACTCCACCACGTCAAATTTACCGATCAGCCCCAGCCGCTCCGACCACACCGGCAATGCACGCTCGGCACGCACGCCCTCGAAAGTTTCAAACCCCGGATCATCCACCCGCTCATGCGCCGCATTCCCACTCATGCTCAAACTGAAAACGGGTTGGTGACAGTCAGCTTGCCCTCGATCACCTGTCCATGCTGTAAATCTTCCGTATAGAGCGTATCGCAACCGGCTTCGAGGGCAGAGGCGACGATCAGGCTCTCAAACCAGGAGAATCCATACCGTCCGGAAACATCGAGCGCACGATGCATGGTTGCCGGAGTGACAATCTCCACCCGACACGTTGCTTCGAGCATCGCGAGCAGCTTCCCGGTTTCCGATAGTGGCATTGCCAGTTTCTTCAGTGCCACATTCGCCGTTTCGGAAAGTACCTGCGTAGAGATAGTAGGGTGATCTGCAAATAGAGGCGCAGCCAGTGCAGTCTTGGTCGAATTTGATCCCAGCGAGTAAATGATAACGTTCGTATCAATGAACGCCTTAGCGGGCATTGGCTTCTTCCCGATCGAACTTATAGCCACTCATATCTACTATAAAACTATGGAAGAACGCCTCGATTTCCTCAATCGTCATGGGAATCGAAGCTCCTCCTGTGCGGCTTTGCCTGTCCTTGAGGAACTCGATGAAATCGAGCACCTCTACCTGCTTCTCCAAGGGAAGCGAATCGGCTTCCCTTGCAATGATGTCAGCGTATTGCATTTGCTTTCTCCTTTATCTTTCGTACAGTTCCATAAGCTCAAAAATATCCCACTATGACTTTTCAGCGACAAGTTTTTCTGTAGTCGCCAACAAGACGCGGACATTTTCAATTTCAACAACCCGTTCCAGCGGTTCGTCCAAATCGGTCAGTCTCTATTCGTAGCGCGCCTGAACCGAAAAAATGGTGAACTGAACCAGTGACCAAAACGGCTCCACTTCTGCGCCCTGATTCTCTAATAAGCTCAGCAGTTGCGCCAACTCATGCGTCATGGGGTAGCTATCAGTACCGCAGATGCATAGCCATGCCTTCAATGCTTTTCCAACTGCCTGCGGGACATGAAATCCAAAATCTCATCAGCAAATAAATCATTTCTCTGTATACCGAGCAATGCATTGAAATCCTTATGCGCCATGCGCACCAAAGAACTGGCATGTTCAAGGTCGAGCATGCAGCACTCTCCCTTCACGATGCGCCCTACCAACAACATGGTTCAAGGAGTTTTTCCAGCGTTCGAATTCATCCCGGCTATACAGAAGAATATCTTTGGAAACCGCCAGCCCCCTTAACGCCATATACAAGCGCGCCGCTTCCTTGCGGCGGCTGCGTTGCGGAGAAAACGGTTCGGATTCAACTACCAATAAATCAACGCCGGAATCGGCTCGTGCATTACCGCGCGCACGCGAACCAAACAAAATAATGGTTTCGGGTGCAACTTCATTAGCAATGGTCTGCACCATTTGTCGTAGCAAATTTTCCTCGTCTACATTTTCTGTACACTGGGTTATAGCATCCGTTTGAGCTTGCATAACACCACCTGTTATTCGGCTTTGGTAATCAATCAACTTTCCGTTGCAATGATACACCGGCGAGCAGTTATCTGTTTTATGCGGGGTCAAACAGGATAATGTCGTCCATGGGATAGTGCTTGCCGTTGCCCGTCCACAAGGGGCAGCGGTTCTGCTGCGCGCTGGCGGCCAGCAGATAATCTTCCAGCGATATGCCCTGGTGTGTTTTGCGGTAGCGGTGGGCATAGTGCCCGGCTTGCTGCCCGGTTGCGCTATCTATACTGATGCGCTTGCAGAGACCGAACAGGATTTCAATATCTTTGCGCTCACGCTGGAAAGCTCCAGCATAGACCTCAGCCACGACAATAGGCGACAGCAGAAAATCGGTTTGCGCTTCCAGCAACCCGATAAAACGAGCCACGGTTTGCGGCTGTTTTTTAAGCAATTGGATAACGATGTCGGTATCCAACACCAAGCGATCAGGCATCATCTGTTTTGGCTTGAAGCAGGCGACTGTTGTTGCGCAGCTTGCGAACGTAGGTTTGCGGTTCAGTGTTGGCAAAACTTTCCAGCGGCTTGAGACGTTCGAAAAATGCCTTGGCATCTGCGACGGGATCTTGCTGGATATCTTTTTCCAACGAGCGGCGTATGAGTTCTGAAACGCTCACGCCGATATTCCGCGACCGTGTTTTGAGCCTTTCGTACAAGTCATTCTGAAGATAAATCTGGGTGCGGTGCATGATTTATGTTCCCTACGTGATGTATATTCTTATACATTATAGTGAAAGCGGGGCTGCCTGTCACCGCAGTAGTGAATTTGTTTCAGGATTGACTCCCGGCTCGTAGTGTATGTGTTGCCACGCATGGTAAAAACATTCTCATCAAATGCTTGCTCGATATGAATCAGCACGCGGCAGAATGCATGATGGGATTGGCAGCTTCGTTCATGGCAGTGGTGCTACCACATTATTCGTAGCATTTGAATTTAAGTGGGACATCATGGCAGCGATATTGAAAGAAATTGCAGACCAGGCATTAAGTCTAACGCCCAAGGAGCGAGGCGAATTGATCCACCGCCTAATCGTCAGCTTGGAAGGCGAAGCAGAAGACTCACCCGAAGCCATCGCCAAAGTATGGGACGAAGAAATCGCCCGCCGTGTGGCGGACATGGAAGCCGGGCGGACAAAATGGATTCCCGCCGATGAAGTGATGGCGCATCTCCACGCAAAAATCCATGCCGCCAAAACTAGTTTGAGTCAGCCTTAGCACCGAGGCGCCAGCCGACGCCGATGCAGTGGTCGATTTCTATATCGCTGAAGTCGCGCGCAGGTTTATCAGAGTTTTTCTTCGCCTGAATCAATTCGAATAACTTGTGCGCTGGGGGGTTGCCCAATTCGCTGCCATGCTTGAAGACGTACAGCCCGCGCGTGGTCATTTCGCCTCTGGCAGCGGAGCGGGCATGCTCGAACATTTGCGCCAGTGGTCAAGTAATATTGTTGTGTCCGAAATTACTTGACCACTACAGTCGGCCATTGTTATTCGCCAGCGGCTGCCAATGCTGCGATAATTATTTCCTCACCCAGGAAATAACCAGAAGTTGCAAGACTTTTTAACAGGGGCTTCACCAGCGGAACCAAGCCTTTGCGTTTCGCCAGCACCAGCACACCCACCGTGCCGATCACCGGTACATCGGCATTCATCGCCATTCTGCGTCCGGCTTTGTCGTCCATAAGAACCCCGCACCCGTACTCAATCGCCACGGCAATCGCGCTCGCTTCACCAGCATCAATTTTTTGCGCAAACGCAGAAAAATCTGGCGCTGCACACAACTCCAATTGCTTCCTGGTTACCGCCTCTTGGATAAGTGCACTCTCAGGAAAATCCGATCTTCCGGCACACTCAGTAAACACGATGTCCGTCACCAGTACACGCCCAAAAAGTTGCGGCAACAGACCAATATGATG
>CAMCFJ010000016.1 GCA_945874105.1 Candidatus Nitrotoga sp. CP45
AATTGAGCTCCGACCCTTCAGCCTCATAGTGATTTTCGCGCAATTTCAGGCGCGAATTTAATCTGAACCCGGCTCCTTTGAATTGGAAGTGGCATTTCGATACCATCCCCTTGCGATGTTGGGCTTCGCAAGCTCAGCACCAACCTACATTAGCCCAGGCTACGCTTGCTTCTCCAATTCGTTTACGAGGCTACGTCTAGGTTCCTTAGCCTAGCCCACTAACTCTGGTTTGGCTAGCCACTCTCGCCCCTTCAGCATAGCGTTCCAGTACAAGGGGGGCATGATCCGTTCTTTGAGATACCAGGCCAGCCTTGAGGGCTGTGTACCATCGATTAACCACTTGGGGAAGCTGGGTGCAAGCTTTCCGCCATAGAGAAACTCGGCCAGTACAATTTTTCCGCGTTCCACTGTAAGTGGGCAAGAGCCGTAGCCGTCGTATATGGCATCACCCCTGGCTTCACCTCGGACAACTAGAAGATTGTGTGCAACTACTGGAGCCTGTTTCCGTGCTGCTGCGGCTGTTTTGGCATTTGGAGTGTTCCCGGCATCACCCAAGGCGAAAATATTGGGGTAGTTTTTGTGACGCAATGTGCCTGGATCGACATTTACCCAACCCGCTGCATCGGCAAGTGGGCTGACTCTAATGAAATCAGGTGCTTTTTGCGGTGGCACTACGTGAATCATATCGAATTCTCGAGTGACTAGCTCCTTGGTTCCATCTGGCTTTGACTGGCTAAAGGTTGCCTGCTTGGTTGAGCCATCGATAGACACCAGTGTCTGCCCAAAATTTAGATGGATATTGTAAGTTTTGATGTATTCCATCAGCGCCGGTACGTAATCCGCGACACCAAAAAGAACTGCACCCGCATTGCAAAAATCAATCTCAATGTTCTTTAAACAACCCTCATGTCGCCAGTGATCGGCTGACAGATACATGGCTTTTTGAGGCGCGCCTGCGCACTTTATGGGCATGGGCGGCTGTGTAAATATAGCCCTCCCGCTTTGTAATTTTTGAACGAGTTGCCATGTGTAGGGCGCGAGGTCATAGCGGTAGTTGGAGGTAACCCCATTTCGACCGAGCGTCTCTGGCAATCCTTCGATACCGTGCCAGTCTAGTTTCAGACCGGGGCACACCACCAACTGTTTGTAGTTGACGACTCGACATCCATCCAAGATGACTGCATTTCGTTCTGGCTCGAATGCCGCCACGGCAGACTTGATCCAGCTTACTCCACGAGGCAATACTGCGGCCATGGTGCGCGCCGTAAAACCTGGCTTAAAAAGGCCTGCACCCACCATGGTCCACCCTGGTTGATAATAGTGAATATCTGCGGGGTCGATGATCGCAATGTCCAAGTTAGGGCTACGCGCCAGCAGGCTTGCCGCTACTGCGATGCCGGCAGCTCCGCCACCAACAATAACAATCTCGTGAGAGGCGTCCGAAACTTCTATCGGCGTTTTTCCGCCATTAGTGATTCGGCGAACCAAACTGTGTAGGTCAAAACCAGCCTTGGTGGAGGCTTCGATGATTTGTGGCAGGGGGATCTTCCCCGCCTGAGATAGTGCCCACATCGTGGTTGATCGCATTCCCGTACGGCAGTAAGCGAGTATCGGTTTGGGTAGCTCATCCATCAGTTGACCAAAGGATACCCCCTGCTGGTCGGTAACCTTGCCTGATTCTGCGGGCAAGTAACGAATAGGGATGCCCAGGAGAGCTGCGGCTGCCTCTATTTCGTGAAATCCTGGCTGATCCGCTCCTTCATCATCGGGTCGGCTGCAGATGATGGCCTTGAAACCAGCCTGCACGATCTGGGGTAAATCGGTGGCCGCTATTTGTGAAGATACCGAAAGTGTCGAAGTCAGTGTCTTTATTTCCATGATGTCTCTCCCTCTTTAGTTGTAGACAGTGTACATACAGATGAAAAAATTATTAGCAACAATAGCCCTGTAGCTTGGGTTAAATAAAGCCCAACATCTCACCGCTCCCGTCTTTTCAATTCGGTGCCCGTTATCCTTGCGGACTTTCGGTCATTTGACCGCAATATTTCTCAAGATTTTCAGGCAGATGATCTGGGCAAACGCCGCACAGTTTGTTTCCCGGCACTGCAAAATCAATGAACTTGGGGTAGGGCAAATTGAGGTTCGCCATAATTTCTTTGAATTGCGCCAGCGTGAGCTCTCCGCCCAGGCGAGGATTGCGTTTCTTTTCCTGCGCGATGGAAGAAACGCGCCTGTCTTTGTAATCATGACCGGGATAAACAAGAAACTCGTCCGGTAAAGAAAACAGCTTTTCTCTGACGCTTTTGTATAGCGCATCCGCGTCGCCGTTCTGAAAATCGGTGCGGCCACATCCCTCGATTAGCAGCGAATCACCGGTGAATATCCGGTCGCCTGACAGATAGGCAAAGTGCCCGACAGTGTGTCCAGGGGTATGCAACGGCTGCAATTGGATGCTACCCACATTAAACGGCGTTCCTTCTTCAATCCCCACATCTGCACATGGCAATCGATCTATAGCGGGCATCGCTATCTTGCTTCCCACTTTGGTTTTTAATGCGCGAGCGGCGGTGATGTGATCTGCATGAATATGGGTATCCAGGGTATAGGCCAGCGTCAATCCAAGCCGACTGATTTCGGCAAGATCACGGTCGACCGAGGTGATAACCGGATCAATGAGAACAGCTTGCCCCGTTTCCTCACAGCCAAGCAAATAGGTATAGGTACTTGATAACGGCTCAAACAACTGACGGAAGATCATGGCGGCGCCTTTAACTTGAATTTTTCACAAACGATCTCGTCGCGAATTTGCGACTTGCTCTGACAAGAAGATAATTAAAATTATTGTTGCCACTATTAATTCGAAATAAGCTGTTTAACGGGTTGATTCAGACAAATACTCATGCCTCAACACCACCTACTTGTCGTTGAATTGTATCCACGTTTCCAGGAATGCCAAAACAATCAACGCGACTCCGACAACAATATACTTTGCAATATAATATATCACTGTATAATTAGCAAATAATATTCTTGCTATAAAGGGATAAATGGATGGGTGTCACAACTACAAAATTTGATCTGAATGTAATGCACGCTTCCGCGACTGAGGCTTGCGGGCTACTGAAGGCCTTGGCCAACCCAGACCGTTTAATATTGTTATGCCAACTAACTCAAGGTGAGCACTGTGTCAGCGACTTGGAAAGCATACTAGATATTAAGCAACCGACGCTTTCTCAACAATTGACCGTCCTGCGAGAAGAACAGTTGGTTTCTACCCGTCGAGATGGCAAACAGATCTTTTATTCCATTGCCAGCAAGGAGGCGATGGCCGTCATGGCAGTGTTGTATGAGCAATTCTGTAAACCGGGTAAGCGAGGAAAGAAATGACTATCGACTGGGCAAATTTCACCCCTTGGTTATCCTTGGCTGGTGGCGTTCTAATTGGTCTGGCTACAGCAATGTTCCTTTTGCTTAACGGACGGATCGCGGGTATCAGCGGTATTCTGGGTGGGCTGCTACGACCCGTTAAAGGTGATGTCGGGTGGCGGATCGCTTTTGTAGCAGGCCTCATTTTTTCGCCTATCGTCTTTAGCTTCGCCGCGCCACTTCCTGCGGTTCAGATTGATGCCGATGCTGCGTCTCTGATTATGGCTGGCTTGCTGGTGGGAATAGGCACCCGCTATGGTTCAGGTTGTACCAGTGGACATGGTATTTGTGGTATCTCGCGGCTGTCGCCGCGCTCGATGGTGGCTACTGCCTTGTTCATGCTGGCCGGTTTTGTAACGGTCTTTATCACTCGCCACCTGATTGCTTAAGGAGATTACGATGCAAGTTCTAATGGCATTCATCACAGGCTTGATATTTGGTTTGGGTCTGATTTTGTCCGGCATGACGGACCCGGCCAAAGTGATAGGCTTTCTGGATATTGCTGGCGCATGGAATCCATCTTTGGCATTCGTTATGGGCGGTGCCATTCTGATTGCGTCGATCGCGTTTCATTTTGCCAACACTCGCCCGAAAGCGTTGCTAGGTAGCGTCATGCGCTTGCCAACTGCACGCCAGATTGACAGACGACTAGTTTTGGGCGGATTGGCGTTTGGAGTCGGCTGGGGCTTGACTGGTTATTGCCCTGGCCCGGCGTTGGCTTCGCTTGCCATCGGTGGGAGCAAGCCACTGATCTTTGTCGTCGCCATGCTTGCCGGCATGGCAATTTTCGAAATCCATGATAGGTGTTCAAGTGCGCACAAACGCGAAGCAGTCTAGTGTAATTTTTCCAGAGCAGAATATGCAAATGGTGATGACTACTGTGATATGCGTCGTGCGATTCAATAAGAGGCAACAATGATAATCGAACTGGGATTAGGCTTGGCGGTTGGCGCAATAATGGCACTGACTGGTGCCGGGGGCGGGATACTGGCAGTTCCGCTGCTCATATTCGGCCTGCAGCTTAGTGTTGCCCAAGCAGGGCCGGTTGGTTTATTGGCCGTAGGACTGGCTGCCGCGTTGGGAGCGGCAGCCGGTTTGAAAGCGGGTATCGTTCGCTATAAAGCGGCATTGTTGATGTCCGTTACCGGCATGTTCCTGTCGCCTTTCGGTGTATGGCTTTCCCACAGACTCGACAACCGTTGGATAACTATTCTGTTTTCCATCATCTTGTTCTTCGTTGCGTATCAAACTTTCCGCCAGGCCAAGGATCATTCAACCGATACTGAAGACAGTCCAGTCCTGAAACTCACATGCGCTCAATACGCCAACAGCATTCAATTTATCTGGACTACTCGCTGCGTAAACACCTTGGCCATAACTGGCGGCATTGCCGGATTGCTCTCTGGTTTACTGGGCGTGGGAAGCGGCTTTGTGGTTGTTCCAGCTTTACAACGCTATACAAATCTGGCCATTCAGTCCGTTATCGCCACGTCATTGACAGTCATCGCGTTGGTGTCACTAACAGGCGTGCTTTTCAGCGCTGCGACTAGCCACATTAATTGGGCAGTTGCAATACCCTTTTGTGCTGGCGCCTTGACAGGGATGGGCGTAGTAAAATCAATGTCTTCCCGGCTGTTTAGCAGAGCTCAATTACTAACAGGTTTTGCGGCTCTGTCCACAGTCGCAGCGGCTGGAATGATGGCCAAATTGTTTGTGTAAAATTCTGCTGCAAACGGCAATAACTTGACCTCGCAAATTCACGTGAACGAAAAGCATTATTTCGTGGATTTTACAAGAATTGAAGCACTACACTAATCTATGGCACAGTTTGCATCAGAACCGTCCATTGCCATGGCCGCCGGCTGCTTGGTAAGCAGCGTAATGAGCGTTGCGAGCTGATCGCGCATTTGGCGACGATCCACAATCATGTCAATAGCGCCATGGTCCATCAAAAATTCCGCGCGCTGAAAGCCGTCTGGGAGCGTCTCGCGCACTGTCTGCTGAATTACCCGTGCACCGGCAAAGCCGATCATTGCACCGGGTTCGGCAATGACCACATCACCCATGAAAGCAAAACTGGCGGACACGCCGCCCATGGTTGGATCGGTCAGCACCGAAATGAACGGCAATTTTTCTGCACTCAACTGGGTCAGTGCGGCACAGGTTTTTGCCATTTGCATTAACGACAACAATCCTTCTTGCATACGCGCGCCTCCGCTGGCGGCAAAACACACGAAAGGGGCTTTCAGTTCGGTAGCGAGTTGCACACCACGCACGAAGCGTTCTCCCACTACCGAACCCATGGAGCCGCCCATGAAGCTGAATTCAAACACTGCCGCCACCAGCGGGATGGCATGCACACTTCCCTGCATTACCACCAGCGCATCGCTCTCACCCGTGTCGCGCTGCGCCGCCGTCAGACGCTCGCTGTATTTTCTGCTATCTTTAAATTTCAGGGTATCCAGCGGTTGCACTTCAGCACCAATTTCGAAACGCCCCTCCGCATCCAATAGCCAGTTCAGCCGAGTGCGCGCGGTAACACGGTGGTGGTGATTGCACTTGGGACAAACACTTTTGTTTTTCTCCAAGTCAGAGTAATACAGCACCCCTTGGCATGATGGACATTTGTGCCACAGACCTTCTGGCACATTCTTCTTGCTCTCTTCCCCCAACTCCCTACGCTTGATTTTTGGGGGCAATAATTTCTGAAACCAACTCATGCAATCCTCCTTCTAGGCATGATTGATTGCCAAGCGCAATTCCTTAACCAGCCGTGCGACATTGGGGATGACAGACTCTTCGTTCGAATCCTCAATTTCCTGCACGATGCGACTGCCGACCACCACGCCGTCGCACAGCTTTGAAACTGCTCGCGCTGTTTCTGCATCACGGATGCCAAAACCGACGCCTATAGGTAGGCCGATATACTGTCGAATGTGCGGAATTTTCTCTGCTATCGCTGACAAGTCCAGCTGCCCCACCCCAGTCACGCCCTTAAGCGACACGTAATACACGTAACCGCGCGCCAGTTTGGCCACCTGCGCGATGCGCGCATCGGATGTAGTGGGCGCAAGCAAAAAGATGGGATCCACGCCATGGCGATGCAAGTGACCGAAAGCCTCGTGGCTTTCTTCCGGCGGAAAATCCACCGTCAGCACGCCGTCTACTCCCACTTCTGCACAGCGCGCAGCGAAGCTTTCCCAGCCCATTGCCTCAATAGGATTGCCATAACCCATCAGCACTACGGGCGTGCTCGCATCCGTGGCGCGAAATTTCTCCACCATATCGAGTACGTCATGCAACGCCACGCCATGTTTGAGTGCTCGCTCCGAAGAGCGCTGTATAGTTGGGCCATCCGCCATTGGGTCGGAAAATGGCACGCCAATTTCAATGATGTCTGCACCCACTTCTGCCAGCGCATGCATCAGCGAAACAGTAATTTGCGGATTGGGATCACCTGCCGTAATAAAGGGAATCAGCGCCTTACTGCCGCGCTGTTTAAGTTTTTCAAAAGTGGTCTGAATGCGTGACATGGGATACCTGCAAAGTGATTCCAGAAAAGGTTACAGTTCAATACCAGAAACCCGCGCTACGGTCGCCATGTCCTTGTCGCCGCGTCCGGATAGATTGACCAGCAGAATTTTATCATGCCCCATCGTCGGTGCGATCTTGGCCGCATAAGCCAAAGCATGACTGGATTCCAGCGCCGGAATAATACCTTCGTAATGACATAGATCATGAAAAGCTTGTAGCGCCTCGCTATCCTCAATAGCTACATATTGCGCGCGCCCACTGTCTTTAAGCCATGCGTGTTCCGGACCGACTCCGGGATAATCCAGCCCGGCGGAAATAGAGTGCGTTTCAATGATTTGGCCGTTCTCATCCTGCAACAAATAAGTACGATTACCGTGCAGCACGCCCGGCTTGCCGGCAGTTAGTGCGGCTGCGTGTAGGCCACTGGCAATGCCGCTGCCCGCCGCTTCCACACCGATAAGCTGCACACCAGGCACATCGATGTAAGAATGAAAAATCCCCATGGCGTTCGAGCCCCCGCCCACGCAGGCGATCACCGCATCCGGCTGGCGCCCTGCCAATTCCGGCATCTGAACCACGCATTCCTTGCTTACCACTGAATTAAAATCGCGCACCATCATCGGATACGGATGCGGCCCAGCCACAGTGCCGATGATGTAGAAAGTATTTTCGATGTTGGTGACCCAATCGCGCATTGCCTCGTTGAGCGCATCCTTAAGTGTTTTAGAACCGCTCTCAACTGGCACTACGGTAGCGCCCAAAAGTTTCATGCGATAGACATTAGTCGCCTGTCGTTTAATGTCCTCCGCGCCCATGTACACTACGCATTCCATGCCGTAACGCGCCGCCACGGTAGCCGTCGCTACGCCGTGCTGGCCCGCACCGGTCTCGGCGATCACACGCGGCTTGCCCATGCGCTTAGCCAGCAGCGCCTGCCCTACGGTGTTATTCACCTTATGCGCACCGGTATGATTAAGATCTTCACGCTTCAGATAAATCTGCGCGCCACCCAACCGTTTCGACCAGTGCCGTGCGTGGTAAATCGGGCTGGGACGCCCGACATAATGCTTCAGCTCATAGGCAAACTCAGCCTTGAACTCAGGGTCAACAGAATAATGCTCATAAGCAGCACGCAATTCATCCAGTGCACCCATTAAAGTTTCGGCAACGTAAATACCGCCATAAGGGCCGAAATGACCCGTGCTATCAGGATAGTTATAAGCCAATTTTTTTAACCTCATTGATGAATGCGGCGATTTTCGCTGCATCCTTGATTCCTTTCGCAGCTTCCACACCGCTGGAAACGTCTACTGCCCAAGGCCGCACCTGCTTGATTGCATCCGCCACATTATTTACCTGCAAGCCCCCGGACAAAATTACAGGCAAGGGCAAATTGTGCGGAATCAGTGTCCAGTCAAACGATAGTCCCGTGCCACCATGCGTACCTTCGATGAAGGCATCAAGCAACAAACCCTGTGCATCTTTATAACGCGCCGCGCATTGTACCAAATCCACCCCATGCTTGACTCGTACCGCCTTCAAATAAGGGCGGTTGAACTGCGCGCAGAATGTTGGTTCTTCCTCCCCGTGAAACTGCAACACATCCAACGGTACCTGCTGCAATATCTCTTGCACCGCTTCTGCGCCGGGATTCACGAACAACCCCACCAGCGTCACGAACGGCGGAATCGCAGCCGCCAGTTGAGCAGCCTGCTTCGGCGTCACATAACGCGGGCTTTTATCATAGAACACCAGTCCGAGCGCATCCGCACCGCTATGCGCGGCGGCCAGCGCATCTTCCACACGCGTGATGCCGCAAATCTTGATTCGGGTCATAGTTAAGAAACTGGCTGATAAAAAATTGAGGCGGTATTGTAATGCATGCAAACGATAGACAAAATTTCAACCTGAATATTTTTACACAAGAAGCCAAGATAATCATGATGCCAGCGCACGCTACTTAAGTTGCGGCAATTCCCATTTTGCATCGTAAGTAATCCGGCGCAGATACAAGCCATCTGGCGCAAAGGTTGGCGCAGCGAGGCTACGCTCTCGACCTTCCAGCACTTCGCGCATCCACTGCGGCGGGTGCTTGCCCTTTCCTATATATACCAGACAGCCAACGATGTTGCGCACCATATGGTGCAGGAAGGCATTGGCGCTGAGATCGAAAATTATCGTATCGCCTTGCTTTTGAATGTCGAGTTGCGCCAAGTTTTTTATGGGTGATTTGGCTTGGCATTCTGCGGCGCGCAGGGCACTGAAATCATGCTCTCCCAATAAATGCTGAGCGGCTTCACACATCATTTCCACATTCAGTGGCGCATGAAACCAGCCTGCTTTGCCATGCTGCATGGCATTACGCACCGAGCGGTTGATAAGTAGATAGCGGTAACTACGTGCCTGGGCAGAAAAACGCGCATGAAACTCTTCCGGCACAGTGTGTGCCCACAATACAGCGATGCTTTTCGGCAACAAGGCATTGACGCCACGGACCCAAGCAGTCAGCGGCCTTGATACGTTAGTATTAAAGTGCACTACTTGTTCCTGCGCGTGTACACCGGTATCGGTACGACCCGCTGCGACGACTGAAATGAGTTCGTTGGCAATCCCGCTCAAAGCGAGTTGCAGTGCATCTTGCACAGTATGGCCACCGGCTTGGCTTTGCCAGCCGAAATACTGGCTTCCGTCGTATTCCACACCGAGTGCAATTCTCACAGTAGCGCAAACACAAACAGGGCGCAGCCTAAAGTGAATACCATGTCATCAGTGTGATCAAGCGGCTAGCGGACAAAGCATAGGCCATTGCTAGCAGTGAAAAACCTGCAAGCAACAGTTCTGTGACTTGCAATGATTGAATAGCAATAACGAGACAAATCCAAAGGAGGATAAGACCGGCAGAGTGCATCTAACTTCATTTAGCATTAAGAATAGTGAAGAGAATTTCTAATAATCCAGACTTCAAAATATCGGTTGCGCAGATTGTCTGCAACCGCTTTATTTCAACTGGACTGCAACACGGATGCAGATAAGCAGTCAATTAGCAACACTAATGACTGCAATCCCACTGAATGATGTCGACTCAAAAAAACGGTAACCGCAAGTTGCTGGCTACCATTCGGTGTGCCAATAAGAAATTACACAGGCAGTTGCTGCAGCAATGCTTCAGCAGCCGTTCGATGCTGCTCGCCACCCTCGCGCACAACTTCTTCCAAAATTTCACGCGCGCCTGCGACATCACCCATTTCCTGATAGGCCTTGGCGAGATCAAGCTTGGAGGCGGCATCGTGCCATTGTGCATCCTTTTCCTCTGCTGACAGAACAGGGGCTGGAACAACAGGTTTATCCAGATTCAAACTGATATCGCCCAGACCGATATCCATTATTTCCTTGGGCACAGCTTTTACAGGGGAAACATCAACCTTGTCTGCACTCTTGTCTGCCGAAGGGAAATCCAGCGTGAAATCCATATGTTCATTGACCTTCGCCGGAGCAGCCGCTGCCGTTTTTTCTTGAGTTATTACGGGGGGGAGTGGAGCACGATTAGTTGTCACATCCAACATAAATTCATCCAAATTCATTGGACTCGCTTCTGTTTTACCAGTGCTCGATGCAGGCAATTTCGGATAGCTGGCAGTCACATCAAAATCCATCGCTGTACTCTTTGAGTTCGTATGGCTGGCAGTCACATCAAAATCCATCTTTGCACTCTTTGAGGCAGAGCTCGACTGACTTGTCTCAGTACTACCTGTTGATGCTTTCGGTGCACTAAAATCTTGATCAAGGTCAAAGTCCAAGGGAGATGACGGCTTAGTTGCCTTGCCCTCATTAAGCACGGCATCAGGAGCGAGACCGGCAACGAGTGATCCCTCTACTGCCGCACTTAAACTACCACCATACATTGGGTTGTTCGGTTCAAGCTTGATGCCCATTATGGCTGCTTGCTCCCAAGCATTCGCATCGCCTGAATCCCGCAACTGACGAGCAATGGTAGCGAATGAACGCGTGTCCTTACGATTGGCATAAATGGACAGTAGCTTGAGATGGATCTGATGATTAGCCGGATTCTTGATCAGCGCCTCTTTCAGAATTTTTTCCGCTTGCTCATCACGTCCAAAATTCAAGAACAAATCCGCCCCACTGATCGGATCAAAATCATCTGCCTGCGCTTGGCCAGTAACACCACCCGTGGTAATGGCATTAGTCAAATCATCAGTCTTTGAAGAAGACGGTGTCGAAGTAAGATTCTTATTGGCAAAGCCTATCGTATGCTCAATCGGCTTGTCATCAAATTTAGCTTTTTCCCTGCCGCCGTTACTGCGCCGGGTTCGCGAATAGCCCAGTCCGACCAGTCCCAGCAGTGCAGCCGCCGCGCCCGCCATATAAAGCGGTTGGTCGAGTATCACTTCCAACAGGGAAGGTTGCGTAGCGACCTTGGGTTTTGTTATTGGCTTGACTGGTTTCACCGGGCTGACGGCCGCTACTGAGCTGACGGCTGCGACCCCAGAAGCAACATTAGCTACTTGTGAAGCAACAACAGGGGCTTGTGACATAACTCCCGATTGGGCTTCGTTCAATCTGGTTGTAGCCTGACCGTCGACTGGGCTCTGGACAGGCTTACCTTGTGCTACAGGTGGCTGGCTCTTCAAATCGATCAGGCGCCGCAAATCCTGGACGTTTTTTTCTAACGCTACAACACGCTCATTGCTTTCCTGGAGCGCCTTGCTCTTGGAGATCGATTCTTCCTCCATAGCATGAATCTTGTTATGCAGCGCTTTTGCATTGTTGCCTGAAGAGGTTTTGTCACCCGGTGCTTCACCCTTGGACAATCTCACTACTTCCTTCACGGATTCTTTGGCCGCAGGGGTATTATCAGCCACAGAGGTGCTGATTTTACCGGAAGTTTCCTGCCTGGATTCATCCCCTGTAGCAAGCCCACTGGCTGCCGCAAGCTTTTGGCGATAGGCATGCCAATCATCGGCTTGTACGCGGATTTCTTTCACAGCTTTCTCTTGCGACAGATTATCCAGCTCGGATTGCTCTGCCATATGCAGGATTTTGCCTACTTTCAGACGGTTCATATTTTTGCCATCGAATGCATCAGCATTGGCGTGATACAGAGCGACCAGCGCGCGCTCCAGACTAATTTCGGAAGACTTTATTTGATGTGCAAGCTTGCTCAGGTTATCGCCGCGCTTCACCTTGATATCGCCGGAAGCAACATTACTTTCATTGGATTTGTTAACAGCGGGTTTGTTAACGGCGGCAGGCATTTCGTCAACAACTTTTTTTTCATCCACCATTGGGGTAGTGCTTGGCAACGGGGATTTGATTATCGCTTCCTTGCCTTTTGGCTCAAGCTCGGACACATCAACAATGCTCGGCTCTACTGGCTTCACTTCTGCCGGCTTGGGTTGTGTTGGGACATAACCTGGCGGATCAAGCAGGAAAGTGTATTCTCTCAACAGCTTGCCAGACGACCAAACCAACTCCACCAATAAATTAACGAATGGCTCGTTAACCGGTTGCACTGAAGTTATTTTGATATAGGGTTCGCCATTAGCATTCGTCTCAATCTTGAATTTCAAAGGAGGCAACCCGGATGGATAATCCAAGCCCGCATCCTTGAATACTTCGGGCGGCGCCAAGCGTGCAGACAGGCTACCTATTTCACCTTTGCTGGCCGTCCCGAGTTCTATCAACACATTCATGGGCTCACCCAAGGTGTTGGCCACGTTAATATCGCCCATGCTCATCGCACAAGAAAAACCAGACAAAACCAAACCGATAACTAACCCCAAGACTTTGACGAGTGATTTCAGCACACTGCCACCTTTATAAAATATATGTTTAACACGAAGACCATAACATCATGGGGTTATCAGCGCAAGCAAAAGCTCAGGCTAAGTAAGTTTCAATCAAAATCTCGGCAATCTGCACGCTGTTAAGCGCTGCACCCTTACGTACATTATCACTCACCACCCACAGATCAAGACCACGCGGATGTGATATATCCTCGCGAATACGGCCTACAAGAGTCGCATCCTGTCCTGCCGCGTCGACGGCAGTGGGATAGCCACCAGGCTCGCGCCTATCCATCACCTGCACGCCTGGCGCCTTTTCCAACAAAGCGCGCGCTTCGTCCGCCGTGATTTTCTTGTGTGTTTCAATATGCACCGCCTCTGAGTGGCCATAGAACACCGGCACCCGCACAGCAGTCGCATTCACCATGATGTTCTCGTCTTCCATGATTTTGCGGGTTTCCCACACCATCTTCATTTCTTCTTTGGTGTAACCGTTATCCATGAACACATCAATGTGCGGCAGCACGTTGAATGCAATGCGTTTAGAATAAACCTCGGCCGTCACTTCCTGATGGTTAAACAAAGCACGTGTTTGCTCTGCTAATTCCTCGATGGCTTCCTTGCCAGTGCCAGAAACTGCCTGATACGTGGCAACATTAATGCGCTCTATGCCTACTGCGTCATGAATAGGCTTCAACGCCACCAACATCTGGATGGTGGAACAGTTCGGGTTGGCAATAATGCCCCGGTTCTTGTATTGCGCAATGGCATGCGGATTCACTTCCGGCACCACCAGCGGAATGTCATCCTCGTAGCGGAATTGCGAAGTATTATCGATCACCACGCAGCCAGCTGCCGCAGCGATAGGCGCATATTTTTCCGACACACTGCTACCTGCTGAAAACAAGCCGATCTGCACCTGCGAAAAATCGAAACCTTCCACGTCCTGAACAGTAATTTCCTGGTTGCGGAATGTCACTGTAGAACCGGCAGAGCGGCTGGATGCCAAGGGGAAAAGCTTACCGACCGGAAAGTTGCGCTGTTCCAGAATTGACAGCATTGCTTCGCCAACCGCACCCGTCGCACCCAATATTGCGACATCGTATTTCTTGTTCATGCTTCTACCTCATTAAATTAATTTGATAACGTCGCGACCACGGCGTCGCCCATCGCATCCGTGCCAATTTTCTCCATACCCGCTTCGGCAATGTCCGCAGTACGCAAACCCAGCTGCAGAGTCTTGCGCACTGCAGACTCGATGCGTAGCGCAATATCTGCGCGTGCGAATGTGTAGCGCATCATCATTGCCAATGACAAGATTGTCGCCAATGGATTGGCAATATTTTTGCCTGCAATGTCCGGCGCAGAGCCGTGACAAGGTTCATACAAACCTTTGTTATTCGCATCCAGCGAAGCGGAAGGCAACATGCCGATAGAGCCAGTCAACATGGAGGCTTCATCCGACAGGATGTCTCCGAAAATGTTACCGGTAAGAATTACATCGAACTGTTTTGGCGCCCGCACCAGTTGCATTGCTGCGTTGTCCACATACATATGCGACAGCTCGACTGTTGGATATTCCTTTGCTACCGCAGTCACAATTTCACGCCACAACATGCTCGTATCCAGCACATTAGCCTTATCTACCGAACACACTTTCCCCTTACCGTTTTCACCGGCACGTTTCATGGCAATCTGGAAGCCAACATGAGCCACGCGGGAGATCTCGGACTCACTGTATATCATGGTATCGAAACCTTGCCGTTCACCATTATCGAGCGTCCGAATGCCGCGCGGCTGGCCGAAATAAATATCACCAGTCAATTCCCGCAGAATCATGATGTCTAGCCCGGACACTATTTCCGGACGCAGCGGAGACGCATTGGCCAACTCCGGATACAGCTGCGCCGGGCGCAGGTTAGCGAACAGATTAAGTCCTTTACGAATGCGCAGCAGGCCTTGTTCTGGACGTAGCGAGCGCGGCAGTGCGTCATATTGATAGCCCCCCACTGCTCCGAGCAATACGGCATCTGACTGCTGTGCCAACTTTAGCGTAGCATCCGGCAGCGGATCACCAGAAGCATCATATCCCGCACCTCCGATAGGCGCATATTCCAGCTCCAACGGCAGCCCCTCGCGTCGAAAGACTTCCAGCACCTTGGCGGCTTGTGCAACAATTTCCGGCCCAATGCCGTCACCCGGCAATATAGCGATTTTCATAAACTCAACTTTCTTCTCAGCCTATGCAATTGAATCAGGTAAACAACCACGGTGCTTCAGACTTGCGCCGTGCTTCATATTCCTTGATCTCTCGCACATGCTGCAGGGTCAGCCCAATGTCATCCAGTCCATTCAACAAGCAATTTTTGCGGAAGGCATCCACTTCAAAGCGATACACCATCCCATTCGGCGCAATGATGCTTTGCTGCTCCAGATCAATCTTCAAATGATAGCCCGGCGTCGCTGTCACCGCCTGAAACAAGTCATCTACGCTCGCAGTGTCCAGCACAATCGGCAATAAACCATTTTTGAAACAGTTATTGCAGAAAATGTCGGCAAAACTAGGTGCGATGACGGCGCGGAAGCCGTAATCATCTAGCGCCCACGGCGCATGCTCACGCGATGAACCGCAACCGAAATTTTCACGTGCCAGCAAAATCTGCGCGCCATGATAACGTGGCTGGTTCAGCACAAAATCCGGGTTGAGTGGCCGCTTGGAATTGTCCATACCCGGTTCGCCGTGGTCAAGATAGCGCCACTCGTCAAACAAGTTAGGACCAAAACCGGTGCGCTTGATCGACTTCAGAAATTGCTTGGGGATGATCGCGTCCGTATCCACGTTGGCACGGTCAAGCGGCACAACCAGGCCATCAACACGGACAAATTTATCCATTGCTATTTTCCATTGCTATTCTTTACCTCATCCGCTGTTTTTTCAATCGTGCCGCCGACTTTGGACAAGTCCTTGCCAAATCCTCCTACGGTATTACATCCTGTCACCATCACCAAGGGCAATACCAACACCAACAGTATTTTCAACATTTTCATTTCCTCCTGTATGCAAAGCAACACTAAAAGTTTCTGACATCCACAAAATGGCCGGCAATAGCCGCTGCTGCTGCCATTTCAGGGCTTACCAAATGCGTCCTGCCGCCCGGCCCCTGCCGTCCTTCGAAATTGCGGTTGGAAGTTGAAGCACATCGTTCACCAGACTCCAATTTGTCCGCATTCATCGCAAGGCACATGGAACATCCTGGCTCGCGCCATTCAAAACCCGCCTCGACAAATATTTTGTCCAAGCCTTCGCGCTCAGCCTGCTGCTTGACGAGTCCTGAGCCAGGCACCGCCATCGCCAGCTTCACATTGGCAGCAATATGTTTGCCGCGCACCACCTCTGCCGCAGCGCGCAAATCCTCAATGCGAGCATTGGTGCATGAGCCAATAAATACCTTGTCAATCTGAATTTCAGTAATCAGTGTATTCGGCTGCAATCCCATATACTTTAATGAAAGATCAATACTGCTGCGCTTCACGGGGTCGCTCTCCCGTGCCGGATCAGGCACACTGCCATCTACCGCCACCACCATTTCCGGCGAGGTACCCCAAGTTACTTGCGGTTTTATTTCCGCAGCATCCAGTCGTACCACCTTGTCGAACTGCGCACCCTCGTCGCTATGCAAAGTACGCCAGCTGTCTACCGCCTTGTCCCATAACTCACCTTGCGGTGCAAAAGGCCGACCCTTGAGGTAGCTGATCGTAGTGTCATCCGCCGCTATCATGCCGGCGCGGGCACCTGCTTCGATGGCCATGTTGCATACTGTCATTCGCCCTTCCATCGACAGCGCTCGGATTGCGCTACCGGCAAATTCGATCGCATGGCCTGTTCCGCCTGCCGTACCAATTTTGCCGATCACCGCCAGCACCAAGTCCTTGGCAGTGACACCCTTACCGAGTACTCCTTCCACCAAAACCTGCATGGCGCGGGCTTTTTTCATCAGCAAGCATTGAGTCGCCATCACATGCTCAACCTCCGACGTGCCAATGCCAAACGCCAGCGCAGCAAACGCGCCATGCGTACTGGTGTGCGAATCACCGCATACCACGGTCATGCCGGGCAAGGTCGCACCCTGCTCCGGCCCAATGACATGCACGATGCCCTGGCGCACATCCGCCATCCTGAACTCGGTAATACCAAGCTCATCGCAATTGCTGTCCAGAGTCTCCACTTGCAGACGCGAAATCGGATCGGCAATGCCCTGCTTGCGATCCGTAGTTGGCACATTGTGATCCGCCACTGCGAGCATGGAAGCGATACGCCAAGGCTTGCGCCCAGCCAGCCGCAAGCCTTCAAATGCCTGCGGACTGGTCACTTCATGCACCAAATGGCGATCGATATAAATCAACGTGGTGCCATCGGGCTCTTCGTGCACCACGTGGCTGTTCCACAGTTTGTCGTAAAGAGTTTGTATACCCATGTTCGCTTTCGTTTTAGAGCTCGTAATTATGCCACAGCATGGGGGCTGTACGCCACGGACAGCCTCTTTGCTTTGATTAGCACACATTGAATAATCCGTGCCTGGCCACTTTAATATTAACTACGCTTGGTCACGCGCAACCAAAAAGATTTCGACTACCCCGGGTTAGAAGTCATCAACCCTTGGGGCTAGGGGTTTCGAGAGACCTTCCAAGAATTTAATCCGACACCATAAATTATAGTTGAAATATTGTATTAACTTGCATTTGCAGTATTACTGCTTTTCTGCAATACTGCCAAACATGAAAACAACTCTGACCATCACCGGACGGGGCGTCATCACACTCCCTGCACAATTTCGCAAAGCGCTCGGCATTTCTGCGGCAGATCAACTGATCGCGGAAACAACACCCGAAGGCATCTTGTTGCGACCTGCTGTCACCTTGCCCATCGAGCTCTACAGCGCTGAGCGCTTGCATGAATTTGAAGAGGCTGAAGCCGATTTGGCGACCGTGCTGAACAAAAAAATGAAGTCAAAATAACGCGGTGCGGATATTCCTGGACGCAAACATCCTTTTCTCGGCAGCTCGTGCTGATGGCGCGATAAGACGGCTACTCGCTCTTACCGAGGCCGCAGGACATGAGCTATGGGCAGATGCTTATGTATTCGAAGAGGCGCGGCGCAATCTGGCCGCAAAAACACCAAGCGGTCTTCCCGTGCTGAATGCGATGACTACCCGGATCAAGATCGGCGGCATGAGCACCAGCAATTTGATACTGCCGGATGCGGTTAGCTTGCCAGAGAAGGACCGACCCGTACTTGCTGCCGCCATCCACCACCACTGCGACATACTGGTCACTGGCGACCGTACTCATTTCGGCCCACTCTACGGAAAATCAATTCAAGGCGTTACTGTTTTATCACCGGCTATGCTGGCGGAAACTGTATTGGTCTAGAAAAATCAATTCGAACACGACCCATTTTATTTTCTTTAATTTTTTCTAACTACCTAAGACAAGTGCAGAAAATTCGAAATGACTAGAGAAGACTTTAGCGAAATTGGGCATACAGGTGGAAAGGTCACTTTTACTATCGTCTGTAATGAAGACGGACATCTCCAGTATAAAATCGGATACTCCCATTCATCCCGACTACCGGCAAGCCTTGTTGGGATCTATGCTCACCCAGACGGGTTCGCGTGTGGAAACATAGTGATGGGGGGGATTGGGGATCCTTGGAATCCACCTCCCTTTCCAAATTGTATAGCTGTGATGATGGCATCTGACTCGCAGGGGAAATTCGGGCATGAGTGCCCGAACTGCAAAAAACATTTTCGCTCCGAAAGCATCCCCTCGCGATTTCCTTTAACCTGCCCCTATTGTGGCGTGAGAGTAGATTCATACCATTTCTTGACCCCACCACAGAAGTCATACATTTCACACTACATAGAGTCGTTGCACGCTGCTATCTACGAGGCTGAGCCCGGCTCTACCAGGGAAGTTGTTATTGATATGGATGTTCTGGCGGATTCGATATCGGATGAATCGAGACCGGACTTTTATTACACATCGATCGCCCAGCAAACAGAATTTCGATGCTCCGCCTGTAATAGTTACAACGATATTCGTGGGAGGTATGGGTATTGCTCTTCATGCGGATGGAGAAATGCTGCAGAGCTTCAGCGCGTCGCGCTAGAAAAAATCCGAGAACGATTGGTGAGCGGCGAATTGTCTCCGTCTGACGTGGTTAAGCAATCAGTATCAGAGTTTGATTCAACCGCGCGGAATTATGTAGATCAGCTGATCACACGTGTGCCGATGAAAGAATCAAGAAAAAATCAGCTAAGAGGACTGCTGTTTCATAATCTTGACAAGTTCGAAAAGCTTTTGGCGAATTGTTTAGATATTGATTTACTGCATGGGATGTCAGCCAATCGCACGTTCGTTAAGAAGATGTTCTGTCGCCGACATGTCTATGAGCACGATGGCGGCGTTGCGACCCAACGATATGTTGAAAAAAGTGGAGACGTCGACCTTGCAAAAGGTGACTTGATTCGGGAAACCGCGGAAAACGCACATAAGCTTATCGATTGCCTAAATCGCATGATTTCGACCTTCGAAAGTGATTTTCAGGAATTGTTCGAGCCGGAGGCATTTTGCATTGAAATTGAGAATGAGCGCAGAAAACGAGTCAGAATGCGAAATGCTTAACTACACATATTTGGTAAAGGTTGTCAGTTGCCAAAGTGCCTTCGTACCATTTCCTTCATGAGGGCTCTCACTTCTGCCCCAGATGCGTGGATGGTTGTTTCGTAAACTTTGCTGGCGATGCTTGAGAACACCTTGAGCAGTTTCGGGTCGAAGTGGATGCCCGATCCTCTCTGAAGAACATCCATTACCTCATTCAGCGGGAGCGGATCCTTGTAGGGGCGTTTTGAACACAGGGCATCGAACACATCAACAATAGCAAATATACGTGCAACTAAAGGGATGGCCTCACCGATTAACCCACGCGGATACCCTGAGCCGTCCCATTTTTCATGGTGGCAGGCTACCACTTCTCTAGCGCCATCCAGCCAGCCACCGCCGGTGATAATTTCTTCGCCCATGGCAACGTGAGTGCGCATCAAATCCATTTCATCATCGGTCAGCTTGCCTGGCTTGAGCAGAATCGCATCGGGAATCCCGATCTTTCCAGCATCGTGCAAAAAACTGCCGGCAATCAACGCTTGCATCCCGTCTCCCTTGATCCCGAGACTCTCGGCCAGTGTGCCTGAGATCCATGCCACACGATAGTTGTGCGCGCCCGTATTTGAATCACGCTTGGCAATCGCACGCCCCAGCGCTTCCATCATCGCAATATGCGACTCAAGCACCTCTTGAGCTTTGCGTTGATTTTCGGAGGAGAGCCGAATCACGACGGGGTACAGCACACCACCACAAAGCAGTGATGCCAATCCCACCATCAAGGCGACCGTAAGGGAATCCACCAGAATCTGTTTCCGCTGCCACGCAGGGACAAGACGGACACCTTCGAAGTAACCCGTCAGATTTCCATTCACCTCCCGCAAGGGCGTAAACACCCGCAAAACCCTACGTCCTGAGGACAAATTCAAGCTTTCATACATGGAGGCTTGATACCGTGGGGGCGCGTGATGGTAGATTTCCTGCTCTATCAATTGACCCTCAGCAGTCATGGCATCAGCCAGTTTGACCCCGCTTGAATCGTAGATTTCCGCAATTTCAAATAATCCCCCTGCCAAGGTACGTGCAGCTTTTTCGGCATCCATACCTTTCCCATGAGAGTCACCCTGGTGCATTAGCAGTCGGCGTGACTCTTCCCTGGCAAAAGAGACGATGCCTTTCTCGGCATCTTGACGCGATACGTACCAAGCCAGAGGGCTGGCAAAACTGGCAAGGGCCAGCGATACCATCGCAATCTTGAGTGCAACTTTGCGTTTGAAAGTGATCACGGCTAAATCCAATATATTTGGGTGCAGGCAAGCAATAAGTCGAGTGTAATTTTGCGGAAGCGTATGCAGATTGGATTATGAGCTTGCCCTTGTTTTTAGAATGCCAAACAACATTTCTTATACTGCCAGTTTTTGCTTAGCAAGCCAATCGACGTAGCACTCGGCGCACTGGCATATTCCGGTACGAAGTGGCAGCGTTCCGGTTGGATGTCCGTTAAGTGACACCTGTGATTACAGGCTATATTTTAATAAAGGGGACGCTATCATTTTCATCCGTTACACGTGACAGCAGCACAACACCCCCCGACACAGAAACAATGCAATCCGGATTAATGGTTACAATTCGAAAATCCTGTGTTACTCCGTGGTGAAAAAATGTTGATCTCAAACCTGACTCCCGCCGATCTTCGCATCACCATCGATCCCGACACGCTTGGGTTCTCTAATACTGCAGAATTGCTGCCATATCCACTACCCTGGATCGGGCAGGAGCGCGCGGAAATGGCCGCCCGCTTTGGTCTTGGAATGGATCAGGCCAACTACAACCTGTTCGTGCTGGGTGAAGTTGGCAGCGGCCGCTCTTCGCTGCTCAGGCAAGCGATGCAGGCGACCGCCGCAAATAAGGCGGTGCCGCCCGACTTATGCTATCTGCACAACTTCGATACACCGGAAAGGCCGCAGGCTCTGTATTTGCCAGCCGGGCAAGGACGCCTGCTGCGCCAACTTATGGTGCAAATGACGAAATCCCTGCCGACGGAAATACCGCAATGCTTGGCGGGGCAGAATTTCAAAGCCGAAAGCGGGCGCATTGAAAAATCCTACAAGGAAGAAGAAAGCAAAAACTTTGCCGAGCTTGAGGCCTATGCCGAAACCCGCAAGTTCGCTATTCAGCGTGAGGCAGGTCACATGGTTTTTACTATGCTGGGCGACAAGGGGCACGTTCTTTCCGAGGATGAAGTGCTTGCCTTGCCGAAAGAACACCGGACCGAGATAGAGCAGGCCGAGCAGGAACTGCGCGCGAAGATTACCAGCTACTTCGAGAAAACCCGGCCACTGGAACGCGTTATGAACGATGCCTTGGCAGCGTTGCGGCGCCAAATGGTGAAGCCGTTGTTGAATCATGAATTTCAGGGAATCAGGGACGGGTTGAAAAAGGAGATCCAAGATGACGTCAAGCTTGGCGCATATCTGGAGCAGGTCATGCAGGACGTACTCGACCATCTGGAGCAGTTCAAGGTTTCCGATACCGACGAGGAAAGTCGGCAAGAGGCATTAAGCAAAGTATTGTCCCGATACCGGGTTAACCTGGTAGTGGACAATGGCGGCCTGAGCGCTGCGCCGGTAATCGTTGAAGATAACCCGTTGTTCCACTCACTGTTCGGCAACATTGAATATCAGAACGAAAATGATGCGTTGGTAACTGATTTTACCCGCATCCGCGCTGGCAGCCTGCACAAAGCGCACGGGGGCTTTCTCATGCTGCATCTACGCGATCTGCTGACCGATGATATGGTGTGGGAGAAGCTGCGGCGCTTGTTGCGCAGCGGCAAGCTACAAATCGAAGAACCGGGTACAGGTCTCACACCGATTGCGGCCGTTTCGCTCGAACCCGAGGCGGTGAATGTTGAAGTCAAAATAATTTTGATCGGTTCGCGCGAACAGTATTATGAGTTGCAGGAGGGGGATCCGGATTTCGCACGCCGCTTTCAGGTCAAAGTAGACTTTGCCGAAAGTTTTTTATCCAGCGCTGAAACCCGCCGCGCTTCGTCAATTTTTATCGCCCACGCTTGCCAGGAGCTGGGGCTGCCCCATTTTTCCGCCGCCGCCGTAGCTTGTCTGCTAGAGGATTCCCACCGCGAAACGGATGATCAATCTCGCCAAAGCGCGATCTTCGCCCGCACCGAGTCGCTGATAATGGAAAGTGCCGCGCTCTGCCGCGCACGCGCCGGTCTTCTGGTCGAGGTAGCAGATGTAGAGGCTGCACTTCGTGCGCGCATCTTGCGTCACGATTACCCCGCTCAGCGCTTGCAAGAATCCATAGCAGAAGGTGATGTGCTGATCACGGTACACGGTGAAAAAGTGGGCCAACTCAACGGTCTTTCCCAGATAGATCTGGGCGATTACCGATTTGGATTTCCATTACGAATCACGGCGCGCACCTTTGCCGGTGAAGATGGTTTGCTCAATATTGGACGCGAGGTGGAAATGTCCGGGCCGATCCACGATAAGGGCGTGTTCATTTTGCAGAACCACATGTCCGCCTTATTTGCTCATATTGCACCGCTCGCGCTTAATGCATCCATTGTGTTTGAACAGGATTATTACGGTGTGGAGGGTGATTCTGCTTCCTGCGCCGAACTTTATGCTTTGCTTTCATCCTTGTCGGGCCTGCCTCTCAAGCAAGGTATCGCTGTTACCGGCGCGGTCAATCAGCACGGAGAAGTGTTGCCGGTGGGTGGTATTAACGAAAAAATCGAAGGTTACTTTCGTGTCTGCGAAACGGCCGGATTGGACGGCAACCAAGGTGTGCTGATTCCACACCGTAACCGCCGCCACCTGATGCTGGAACACAAGGTCATTGAAGCCGTCGCCAGCGGTTTATTTCATATCTACACTGCGGAGCACACGAACGAAGGCATAGAGCTACTCACCGGTCTCCCGGTCGGCATCGCGAACGGGACGGGTAATTATCCTTATGACAGCGTGCTGGGCCATGCCCAGAAAACCTTGCTGGCCTATCGCCGCGCCTGCCAAGTGCTGGATCATCCGAAGGAAGGACGCAAGCATTTGCGCTGAATAACGGCAGCAGGCTTCAATTGCCGGCATTGGGCGAGTTGCGTTAAGCGGTTTGCACCAGCCCCCCAAAAAAATCCACATCCCATGGTTAGTCGTAAATGTGTGAAAATAGCGACTGCAAATCGGGCATTTAAATAAATTCTATTAATAAAGGCGATAAATTGGTACAACCTAATTTTCAATTCGAAAAGCGTCAAAAAGAATTAGCCAAGAAAAAAAAGAAGGAAGAAAAAAAGCAGCGCAAACTAGACGATAAAACACCGCCTTCGTCAGACCAATCCGGTCACGCTGACGATGAAAGCTCGTCCACCTAAATCAGTACAACACCGCTTTCGGCAAGTCTGAGGCTGGCTTGCCGGCAAAGCGTGAATGTAATGCCTGACACCTACACTGATTGCCCCAAGTGCGGATACAAGTTTCCGCAACCCTTACCGAGTAATGCCGCTTGCCCTGCCTGCGGCATTTATTTTTTTAAGTGGCAATCTTCAACAGAAGTCCCCGATATTTACGATGCCGAGCCGGGCACGACCACTCGCAGTTGGCACAATCGCTTGCAAGATTTTCTCGCTCCCAAGGAACAGATGGAGAAGCTGTCTTTCTATGGGCGTAGTCTGCTGCTCGTACTTCTTGCATGGTGGAGCTGGAAACTGTTTGCTTACGATTACCGCAGCGGCGAGATAGGCGGCTCCTTCATGCACAACATCCTGCTCCCCATCCACGAGGCCGGGCACGTGTTGTTTATGCCCTTCGGCCAGTGGCTCACCATTCTCGGCGGCAGCCTGTTCCAGATGGCATTACCTGGCGGAATTGCCATCGCCTTTATCTGGATAAATCGCGATAATTTCGGCGCAGCGATCGGGCTATGGTGGACGAGTATCAGCTTGATAGACCTTGCGCCTTACATTTATGATGCACTGCGGCCACAATTAATTTTGCTCGGAGGTAGCGTCGGCGAAGACGGCCCGCACGACTGGATATATTTGCTCGACAGCTTGGGTCAACGCTCCAATGCTCAGCACTGGGGTGCGATGGCACATACGCTTGGCGGCTTGGTTATGCTTGCCGCGCTGAGTTGGGCAAGTGCCGTGTTGTGGCGGCAACGATTGAAATTAAGCAATTCTTCGAGCGCCGACTAGCTGCGCTCAATGCCCGCGAGTGGACGGACCTTTTAGCAATACCCGTTCCACTTGCGCACTGTCATTCCCATCGCTCAACCATACCTGTCCATCTTGAATGGTGCATTGCAATTGCATGTTGCGCTGAGCCAGCTTGGCGATGGCGCGCGTACTTTCAATTGGCAGGTTAATCACGCTCAGATTCTTGAGCCGTTCGAATTGACTGCTGTTTTGTGCGAACCACATATCTGCGACGCGACCGCCATAGGTGTAAACAATCACTTGATTGGAGCGGCCACAGGCTTTACGTATTAGTTTTTCGTCGGGAAGCCCGACGTCTATCCACAACTCAATCGCACCCGTTAAATCTTTCCGCCACAAATCTGCCTCATCATCAGCGGTCATCCCCTGGCCGAATTCCAGATATTCATGGGCATGCAACGCAAAGGCCAACAACCGCACCATCATGCGCTCGTCTGTTTCAGAAGGGTGTCGTGCAAGCGTAAGCACATGATCCTGGTAATAGTGACGCTCCATATCCGCGATTTGCAGATTGGCTTTGAAGATGGTTGCTTTAATAGCCATATAGTTCCTGGATCCGTCTCATGCAGAAGTAGGCTCTGCCAAATTATTCCATCACCCGGCCACGCATACTTTTAGTGACACCATGCCTGGCTTTGCTATCCATACGCTTTCTCTGCGAACTGCGCGTAGGTTTTGTTGCGCGACGAACGGCGGGCAACACCGCGATGCTCTGCACCAACTCTTTCAAGCGTCGCAATGCCTCACCACGATTCATTTCCTGACTGCGAAATTCCTGCGCCTTGATAATCACCACGCCGTCTTTGGTGATGCGGTGATCATGCAGTTCAAGGAGCCGCGCTTTAAATGCTTCCGGCAACGATGAGGCATTGATGTCGAAACGCAGATGCACAGCGCTGGAAACCTTGTTGACGTTCTGTCCGCCCGCTCCCTGCGCACGCACGGCAGTTAATTCGATCTCATGATCAGCAATGGTAACGTTGTGGGAGATATACAGCATGAAATTTATGCAAGCACTGTGATGCGCACGTCGCCCAAGGTCACCACTGACCCTGCACGTATTTTGCAGGTTTTGCGCAATTCCACATTTCCGTCCACCGACACCACGCCTGCCGCGACCAGTACCTTGCCCGCTCCGCCGCTATCGCACACACCAACCATTTTAAGCAGTTGGTTGAGTTCGACAAATTCGCCGTTAAGCTTGAATTCAAATTGTTGCATAGAAATCTTCATAGTAGAAAATCGACTAGAGGGTACCTCTAAAAATTTAGAGTTCTAAACAAGACTAGGCGCGAATAAAAAATGTTGACGCAGCATATAATTGATATGTAAGGAAACATTTTTTGTGAGCAACAAAGTATTGTGACGAAATCTGAATTTGTAGAGGCGCCCTACAGCTTCACCGCATGTTCGCGCGTAGTATGGAAAACTACTTTTGGCCAGCGTTCCTGGGTGAGCTTGAGGTTGACGCTGTTCGGTGCGAGATAGGCCATGTTGCTGGCGGCATCGTAGGCGACGTTGTGCGACAGGGCCTTTTCAAAATCGGCGAGCATTTTTTTGTCGTCACACGTAACCCAGCGCGCGCTTGTGGTATTGGTGCCGTCGAATACCGCATCCACGCCGTATTCGCCCATCAAGCGGCTGGCCACTACATCGAACTGCAGTACGCCGACCGCGCCCAGAATTAAATCACCACCACTAACTGGCTTGAATACTTGTACCGCACCCTCCTCTCCAAGCTGCTGCAAACCTTTATGCAGCTGCTTGACCTTGATCGGGTTCCGGATGCGCACGGAGCGGAAGAAATCTGGCGCGAAATAAGGAATACCTGTGAACTGCAATAGCTCGCCTTCGGAAAAGCTGTCGCCGATCTGCATGTTGCCGTGGTTGGGTAGGCCGATGATGTCACCGGCGTAAGCTTCCTCTACCTGCTCACGGCTGGAGGCCATAAAGGTGACCACGTTGGACACACGAATTTCGCGGTTAATACGCAAATGCTTGATCTTCATGCCACGCTCGAAGCGCCCGGAGCAAACACGCAAGAAGGCGATGCGGTCACGGTGATTCGCGTCCATGTTGGCTTGAATCTTGAACACGAAGCCGGTAAAAGCCGCCTCGTTAGGTGCAACAACACGTACAGTGGCATCGCGTGCGCACGGCGCCGGCGCCCAATCCAACAGGGCGTTGAGAATTTCGCGCACGCCGAAGTTGTTGATAGCGGAGCCGAAGAAAACGGGGGTTTGCGTGCCGGCCAGAAACGCGGCCAGATCAAAAGGATGAGAAGCGCCATGCAGTAGTTCAACTTCTGCTTTAAGCCGTTCTATTTCCAGTGGGAACATTTCTGCAAGGCGCGGGTTATCGATGCCCTTAACTACTTCAAAATCCTGATCGGCGCGTTCTTCGCCCGCCGCGAACAGTAAAATCTCGTCGCGCAATAAGTGATAGACGCCCCGAAAAGTCTTGCCCATCCCTAGCGGCCAAGTCACCGGTGCACACTGGATATTAAGGACCGACTCAACCTCATCCAGCAATTCCACCGGGTCGCGTGTTTCACGATCCATCTTGTTGATGAAAGTTATGATGGGGGTGTTGCGCATCCGGCACACGTTGAGCAATTTGATGGTTTGCGTTTCCACGCCCTTGGCCGCGTCAATAACCATAAGCGCGGAATCTACAGCGGTGAGCACGCGATAGGTGTCTTCGGAAAAATCCTGGTGGCCGGGGGTATCGAGCAGATTGACTACATGGTTGCGATATTCGAACTGCATCACTGAGCTGGCGACAGAAATGCCGCGTTGCTTCTCGATATCCATCCAGTCGGACGTTGCGTGGCGACCGCTCTTGCGTGCCTTCACCGTACCCGCCAATTGAATCGCGCCGGAAAACAGCAGTAATTTTTCAGTCAGCGTGGTTTTGCCCGCATCCGGGTGGGAGATGATGCCGAAGGTGCGGCGGCGCGCCACTTCGCGCGTGATTAAATCACGTGCGACAGGTGCGGGTGCGTCAACTACTTGCAGTACAGGCTGTGTTACAGAATCCGTTGCCATGATGAATGTTCTCGCGAAAATATGTATACCAATAAATTAAATACTTCTAACCAGCTCTAAAATACCGGGACTAATTTAGGGCAATGCTGAACAAGCCCCTCCGTTCGGGCTGAGCCTGTCGAAGCCATTTGCAAGTTATTAATTTGCAGGGAGTGCGTTTCGACAGGCTCAACGCGAACGGATTTGTTCAGCGTCGCCTTAGCGAATGTCTCCATCCACATAAAACCATTGCTCGCCTTCGCGCACGAAGCGACCCACTTCGTGCAGTCGATATGCACGTCCGCCTATTTTATAGCGCGCCACAAACTCCACTACGGCGCGATCCGGTTCTTGAAGATTGTACTCATGGCGCTTCACCTCCAACCCCAGCCACTTTGTCTTAACTTTATCAGCCGTATCCTGCGGGGCGGGGCGTGTAGATGGATGCCAGGTTGCCAGTATGTAATTCTCGCATTCCAATGTGTAAGCGACATAGCGGGAGCGCATCAATGCTTCTGCGCTGGGAGCAGGCGTGTTGCCTCCGATATAACAGCCGCAACAGTCTGTGAAATTTTTATTGCTGTCGCAAGCGCAACGAGTTTTCATATCAGGGCCCATTTATCAAACCGGCCATAGCGGCGGCTCATCCATCAGCGCGATCTGCTCGCGCAATTCCAGAATGCGATCTTGCCAGTAGTGTTGGGTATTAAACCACGGGAAGGCTTGCTTGAAGGCTGGGTCATCCCAGCGCTGTGCCAGCCAGGCGGAATAATGAATCAGGCGCAAAGTGCGCAGTGCTTCGACCAGATGCAACTCACATGAATCAAAATCGTAAAAGTCTTCATACCCCGCCAGCACGTCATTCAACTGCCGCGCCATGTCAGCACGCTCGCCCGACAACAACATCCACAAGTCCTGCACAGCAGGCCCCATCCGGCTATCGTCAAAATCAACGAAGTGTGGACCATCGTCCGTCCATAGCACATTACCCGCATGACAATCTCCATGCAGACGTAGCGCTCTTACCTTGCTGCCGGCACGCTCAAAGCAATGACGCACACCCGTCAGCGCTTGCTCTGCCACGCTGCGATAGGCCGCATCAAGATCAGCCGGGATAAAATTATTGGTCAGTAAAAAATCAAGCGGTTTTAAACCGAAGCTCGCTATATCCAGAGTGGGGCGATGCTGAAACGGTTTGAGCGCGCCAATGGCATGAATGCGCCCAAGAAAGCGGCCCATCCATTCCAGAGTTTTCCGATCTTCCAATTCAGGCGCGCGTCCGCCGTGCTTGGGAAAAACGGCGAAGCGAAATCCTTCGAAGGTGTGCAGAGTTTTGCCACCCAACTCCAAAGCAGGCACTACCGGAATTTCGCGTTCGACCAATTCCTGCACGAAAGCGTGTTCTTCGAGTATGGCCGCATTCGTCCAGCGCTCCGGCCGATAGAATTTTGCGACCAGCGGCGAACCTTCTTCCATCCCTACCTGATAAACGCGGTTCTCATAGCTGTTAAGTGCCAGCAGGCGACCATCGCTGTGGCAACCCAGGCTGTCCAGTGCGTTCATGACGCAATCGGGGGTAAGTATAGAAAAAGTTGGCGATGTCACTGTTACAGCTCTTTGCGCAGTCATTCATCTTCCTGGGGAGGGCTGACCTTAACCAGCCCCAAGTCATTCCAGCCTGCATGACCCAAACGGCGCAGTGTTTCAATGTTCTTGTCGAATATTTTCTCGGACTCAGGAAAAGCCGACACCGCCTGCACGACACTCGCTTCGCGTAGCAGATGCAACATGGGGTACGGCGACCGGTTGGTGTAGTTTTCGATATCGTCAGGCTGCGTCCCGTCAAACTGATACTGCGGGTGAAAACTGGCCACTTGCAACAAACCTTCCAAATCCATGTCTTCCAACGCCGCATCGGCCACATCGAGAAAGTCGTTGTACTCGATAAAATCAGTGAGCACATAGGGATGAACAAGCAAGGTTGTGTCGATATTTGTAGCTGGCGTTTCGGCCAACACTTCCAGCTCTCGCATGAGGTCTCTGAGCAAATCCTCATGCGTGGCCGCATTGCTCACCACATAACGTATCTGATTTTTCACGTGAACGGCCTTGGCGAACGGGCACAGATTGAGGCCAATGACGGCTCGCTCCAACCACAGTTTGGTCGCGGCTATGATTTTTTCGTCTGTTGTAGTATCCATTTTAACAAAAAGTGAATTGATCAACTTTGCCGAAGCCAGCTCTATTGATTACCAGGCTCAGCATCTTGGCGAAGGTATCGTTTAGCGATTATATCCACCTGAACGGTGCGATGCAGGTGCGCGAGCAGCAGGCTTACCAGCAGCATTGGTGCGGCTTGGGCCACTGCCCGTGCGTGGCGCTGCCCGAGTACGAGCCTGACCTTGACCACCACGTCCTTGACCTTGACCACGCCCACCACCTTGACCGCGATTCTGACCGTTTAAAATAGGCTCTGCCTTGATGCGAGGATCGGGCTCGAAACCGGGCACCTGCACAACCGGAATTTCGCTCTTGGTCAGCCGCTCAATGTCATGCAGCAGCTTGTGCTCATCAATGCATACCAGGGAACTTGCCTCACCTTCGCTGCCCGCGCGTCCGGTGCGTCCAATGCGGTGGACATAATCTTCCGATACATTGGGCATCTCGAAGTTAACAACGTGCGGCAATTCAATAATGTCGATGCCACGCGCTGCAATATCAGTCGCCACCAGCACCTGCAGCTTGCCGGTTTTAAATTCCGCCAATGCGCGGGTGCGTGCCGCCTGGCTTTTATTGCCATGGATGGCCAGCGCTGGAATGTCGTCCTTGTTGAGTTGCTCAGCTAACTTGTTGGCACCATGTTTGGTGCGGGTAAATACCAGCACCTGATGCCAGTTATACTCCTTGATAAGATGGGTGAGCAACTCACGCTTTCTTTCGCGATCCACCGGGTAAATTTTCTGAGTGATCAGCTCTGCCGTCGCGTTGTGGCGCGCCACTTCTATCATCGCCGGTTTGTTGAGCAGACCATCGGCCAGATTCTTGATCTCGTCGGAAAAGGTGGCGGAAAACAGCAGGTTTTGCCGTTGCCTGGGCAATATAGCCAGAATTTTTTTGATGTCGCGAATGAAGCCCATGTCCAGCATGCGGTCAGCTTCATCCAGCACCAGAATTTCTATATGCGACAGATCCAGCGTCTTCTGCTGCAAGTGATCAAGCAACCGGCCAGGTGTGGCAACCAAGATATCCACACGGCTTTTCAAGCGCTGTATTTGCGGATTGATGTTAACGCCACCGATCATGGTCATCGAAGTAAGTTTGAGGTATTTACCATAATCGCGCACGCTCTCTTCTACCTGTACGGCAAGCTCGCGCGTGGGGATAAGAACTAACGCGCGAATCGGTGCCTTACCTGTTACCGGTTTCGCAGAAGCAGTAAGACGTTGCAGGATAGGCAGGGTGAAGCCAGCCGTCTTGCCGGTACCAGTCTGTGCGCCAGCCAGCAGATCGCCGCCAGATAGCACAACAGGGATGGCCTGCGCCTGAACTGGCGTTGGCTCAGTGTAACCACGCTCGGTAACGGCACGGACAAGTTCATCGGACAAACCGAGGGCTGAGAAAGTCATAAATTATTCCTAGAAAAAAATCGGCCTGTCGCCATTGAGGCGCCAGTCTTAGGCAGATAGATGGGTTTTAAAACCAGTATGGACAGTGGCAAGAAGACTAGAAACTAATACCACTTTCTGAATTATATCAGAATTGAATTGCGTTACCGGATTGATTTTATCTTGAGGGGAAGCGGGATTAGGTCTTACATTATTATATAAACCACCTGCATTATTTTATTTCATCACAGCGAATTTACTTTATGTTGTTTTGTGAAACCTGACCTTACCCCGCACTGTTGGAATGTTAGAACTGGCCCTGTGCGCACTGGACTATATTGCCACGCTTACGCTTTCTGGCTCCCGTGCGCCTATTGACCGCAGCGCAGTGTTAGAAGACGGTTGATGAATGATGTGTTTCGTCATGGTGTTGTCGAAATAGTGTATGCCCTCAACTTAAATGCGCGAATAAATAGATAGAGTATTAGCAACACATGAGAAACGAGTAGCGGCCAGACGACTAGGCTCAAATTATTAGTGTTTTGATTTATAAAAATATCCACCAAAATTTCTGACGTGCTCGTGGATAAAATCATGACAACAACAGTTGACCACAACGGGGAGTTGATTGATGAGTGAGCCCAACGGGCTTGGCGAGCTAAAAGTAACGTTGAATAAAAAATAGACACTTGCAGTATTACAAACCAATATGCACCATAACCTTCAAGATGAATTGATGTTTGAATGTAATAGATAATGCCCTTTTTCAGGGTCTTGCTATATTCATCTAGTGAAGCGTAAGTGGAAATTTTTGAGCCAACGATTCTACCGTTCCAAAAAAGTGATGCAATTTTTTCATTCTCACGATTTTTTCGGATTACGACGACGCAAAGCTGTTCGGTTGGATTTAATAGCACTTGATCTTGAACCCATTTCCCGTCTTGCTTATGCCATGATGAGCTAACAAATGATCCTGGCTTGCAGGAGGAAGCTGACATGCTGGCTTGTGATTCAATTGGTTGTGCGCATGTGTCTACTAATAATATTTCGCCGCCTGAATTTAATTCTACAGATAATTGGGCGGTATAGTCGGTTGGTAGTATTGGTTTGGTGCCATTGTTAGATATTGTGTAGTACTCAACTATAGCACCGTCCATGTCTTTGCTTGCCGATGGAAGGTTTAGTGTGATGAGTTTGCTTGGCAATAGATAGTCGGCAAAGCTAATGCTTTGTGTTTTAATTATGGCGAGTTCGCCATTCAGTGGTGTGGATGTTGATATGGTGAGAAATATTGAAACGATACCAACCAGCACGCCTGCGGCCTGCCAAATAGGGTCGCGTATGATTTTGAAAAATGTATTCATGCTAACTCGATGCTAAACGGATGGTTTCTAACGTAATATAGACACTCTAAAAATGCCGATAAAAGCACCTTCGAAATGTACAATTTAAAAATATCCGTGTAGCGCATTGTTTTAATTGGATGTGAAAATTTCGCACACCCTAATCTTTCTGATAAAAACGACATGGTTACATCCCCCCCAAGCCTAGCCCACGGAGCACGGGGGTCAGTTCTAACATTCCAACATTTCATTCCATCACAGCATCCTTACTATTGCACTTTCTCAATACTGTAGGTTACGTGCAACGAGTGGGCTGCACCCGCTGCGACTTTAACAACGTTCTCCGCCGCATTCGCGCTTTCCACGCAGACCATGCCGCGATAGCCAGTGTCGCTGCCGAAATCGCCCATTTTCGCAGCCTTTTCTATCCATGGATTCCACACCACTGTTGAACGACTGCCGCGCTTGGCAATACGAATACGGCGCTTATGGCCGCTGTCATCAATCAAACAATCCGCGTCGGTGTCCACATAGAGACGGTCTACTTCTGTGGCTACGGTGATTGCGCCAATTTGTATTCTGCGCTGGCAATCACCCACCTTGTCCAGATAAGCGCAGCCTTCCAAACCGGTGATACGAATTTTATCCACATCGCTGATAGCAAAGTATGTATGTAATGCCTCACCAATTTCAAACATTGCTTGGCCGGTATTTTCGGTGACAAGTTCCACGGTCATTTCCTTGCCAACAGTAACGATGTTCCGCACCCGACAAGCATGCGGCCATTGCGCGGCAGGAATAGAGCTCTGTGGCAATTCAAAGGTAATGCGCGTACTGCCATTTGATAGTGCTTCGCTGGCCACAACCTGCCAGGGGACGGTACGGGCAAACCCATGACCTGGAAAGGTGCTGTCGGTTGCATGGGCACCAAACCACGGCCAACAAATTGGAACACCGCCACGAATGGATTTGCCGCGCACTAATTTGGCTGCAGGACTAAGCCAAATGACCGGTTTTTCGCCCGCAGGCTCAAAGGTCATGACATGCGCACCCTGCAATGAAATGGTTGATTGTGCTTGCTTGTTGGCAATGCGCGCAATAATCAAACCGCTCTCATCCTCAGTAAACTCAAGCTGTCCAGGAATAGCGAATTGCTGGTTAAGCGTGGTCACATTCAACTGGCTCATTTTTTAGTCCTTTTATTCAGATTCATCAGCATTTCCGCTAAATAATCGCCACTTGTCACTTGCCCTTAGCCGCCATTAGTTTTTCATATTTTGCTTGCAGTTGCTCCCTGCTTTCCGTATTAGCCGGGTCGAGCGGAATGCAGTCTACCGGGCAAACTTCCACGCACTGTGGCGTTTCATAATGTCCCACGCACTCGGTGCATTTGCCGGGATCAATGTAATAAATAGTATCGCCTTGGGAAATGGCATCGTTCGGGCATTCCGGCTCACATACGTCGCAGTTGATACATTCGTCGGTAATAATCAGGGCCACACTGTTCCTTTAGTAAATCAAGTTAATTTTTTCTCAGTCAGTTTGATCGCCACCAAAGGGGAAACAAACTTACTTACGTCGCCGCCAAAGCGCGCGATCTCACGCACTATACTGGCGGAGATGAAGGTGTAATGCTCCGCCGGAGTCAGGAATAATGTTTCGACATCAGGATGCAGGCTGCGGTTCATTCCAGCCATCTGAAATTCATATTCAAAATCCGATACTGCGCGCAAGCCGCGCAATACTACGCGCGCATTTTGCGCTCGCACATAATTCATCAGCAAACCGGAAAAACCTTCCACCCGTACATTGGCAAAATCAGCGAAAATTTCTTTCGCCATGGCCACACGCTCATCCATGGTGAATAAAGTGGCGCTACGACTTTCCGCCACAGCCACCACAACTTCGCCGAATAGCCCTGCGGCACGGCGGACTACATCTTCATGCCCGCGCGTGATTGGATCAAAAGTACCCGGATAAATAACTTTAATCATACTTTTAATGCACCTTCGCATTTCAATAATTGATAACGCACAGCACCGGCTTTAGCATGTCTCACCACCTGCCAAGCTTCGTCAGGTTCAAATACTTCACCGCTTTCAACATACACCATGCCGTCTTGCGTTAGCTTGTCAGCAAGCAGTGGCAGTAATTTTGGCAGATAGTCACTCTGAAACGGGGGGTCAAGAAAAATTACATCGAACAGCCCATTTTTTTGGCGCGCGAATTCTAACCCATCTTCACAACGCAGCAATACATTAGAACAGGCCAATTTTGTGATGCTCTCTTGCAAGGCGCGAAAGACCGTGCGATTGCGTTCAACCATTACTACCTCTGCTGCACCGCGCGATGCTGCTTCCAATCCCAATGCCCCGCTGCCCGCGAATAAATCAAGACAGCGCTTGCCATCAAGATTCTGCCCCAGCCAGTTGAACAAAGTCTCACGAACGCGATCCGGCGTGGGCCGTAAGCCCTCAGCGTCTGGAAATTCAACCCAGCGACGACGATGACTGCCACCGATGATGCGTACCCGATTTATTGCCCTGCTCCCTCTTTAATAGCCGGCGTTTTTGTCTCCGGAGCACCGACTATCACGGTAGTCATCGCATCCGGATTCACGCGCCGTTTATAGGCTGAGCGAATTTGCGCGATGGTGACTCTATCAACATTTCCGACAAAGTCATCCAGATAGGTCAACGGCAACTCATAAAATCCAATGACACTCAGATAATCGACTATTTTTTTGTTGCTATCTATACGCAGCGGAAAACCGCCAATGATGTTTTGCTTGGATGCTTGCAATTCTTTTTTCGTCACGCCCTTATCAATATACTCACGCAGCGTAGCGCGCACTAGCTGCAGCGCTTCATCGGCCTGATTCTTTTTGGTTTGCAGCCCGATCTGATAAGCGCCTGGCAATTTCATCGGTATGAAATAACTATAAACGCTATAGGCAAGACCACGCTTCTCGCGAATTTCGTACATCAGGCGGGACACAAATCCCCCTCCGCCGAGAATGTGGTTGCCCACATAGAGGGGGAAATAATCCGGATCTTTGCGTGCCATTCCGGGTGCGCCCATCAGGATATGACTCTGCGTGGCCGGATGCACAATGCGCTGTTCATTCGCTTTAATTTGCATGGCTACCGGCGCAATCTTTGCCGCTTCAACGCCTGGTGGTAATTGCTCGGTAAGCTTTTGCGCGATAGCTTCAGCTTCGGCGCGCGTTACATCGCCCATAATGGCAACCACGGAATTTTTGGCAAAATAATGTGACCGATAAAAAGCCTCAATATCGGTGCGCTGAATATTTTCCACGGTGGCGACTTCACCCGCCGACGGCAAACCATAAGGATGGGTACCGTACACGGCCTTGCTGAAGGCTTTTTCGGCTATCCTTTCCGGCTTGGTTTCGTCTTCTTTCAGACCCGCGATCAAGCGCGTCTTTTCTCGTGCCAGCACATCTGCTAGAAATAGCGGACGTTGCAGCACGCGCGCCAGAATATCCAGCGCCTGAACGCGTTCCGCAGTACTGCTCAAAGTGCGCAAACTTACACCAGCACGATCCGCATCGAAATTCTTTCCAAATTGCGCACCAATATCGGCCATATTTCGTGCGATTTCGTCCTCACTCAAGCCTTCTGCACCGAGATCCAGCATTCTATGGGTCAGCCCCGCCAATCCGGATTTTTCCGCCACATCAAAGGCACTTCCTGCGGCAAAAGTAACGGTCAAATCCAGCATTGGCAGATCATGGTTTTCTACAAAATATACACGCGCGCCGCTCGGCGATTGCCAATGCTGGATATGGGGGGTGGCGAATACGGGTGCGATGCCGGCTAGAAACAACACCACAACAGCAAGTAATTTAGTGTGCATGTGCTGCCCCTTTATTCATTTGTTTCGGGTTGCCGGAAAGTGGCTGTGGATCGAGCACGGCAATGGTCAGTTGGTCGTCCTGCAGAAATTCTCGCGCCACTTCCTGTACCTGTTGCTCTGTTACCGCCTGCAATTTTTTCAGAATCAACGGAATGGCGTTGTATGACAGCCCGATACTTTCCATCTGTCCAATCTGCATTGCCTGATAAAACAACGAATCGAGCTTGTACACTTCACTGGCAGTTACCTGCGCCTTGACGCGTTTAAGTTCATCTTCGCTCACGCCGTCTCGCTTCAGAATTGTTATTTGTTCGCGCAAACCTTCTTCCATCTCAGTCACGCTCTTGCCTTCGCTGGGAGTACCTTCCAACGTGAACAAACTTGGCCCACGCGAAGTGGCGTCATATTCAGCGCCCGCATTACTGGCCAGTTGCTTTTCTCGCACCAATACTTTGTTCAAGCGCGCCGACGCATTGCCATCGAGAATGCCCGCCAGTATTTGCAAGGCATAGGGTTTCCAATCTTTTTCCGGGTCGCGTAGCGTGGGGGCGTGATATGCCATTACCAGATGCGGCAGTTGCGCCGGCGCTTTAACTACAATGCGCTTCACGCCTAACTGCGGAGGCTCACTGAAATGCTTGCGCGCAGGCAAACTATGCGCTGGAATCCCGCCATAGAAACGTTGCGCCAGCGCAAATACCTCGCTCGCCTTTACATCCCCTGCTATGACCAATGTCGCATTATTGGGCACGTACCAATTTTTGTACCACGTCCTGGCATCATTTACGGAAAGTGTCAGCAAATCGTTCATCCAGCCAATGACCGGAGTCCGGTATGGATGCTCCAGATAGACTGCGGCCATCAATTTTTCATGCATCAGGGCGTGCGGCTCATCGTCCGTGCGCATGCGCCGCTCTTCCATGACGACTTTAATTTCTTTGCCGAATTCAGCCGCCGTCAGTTGCAAGTTGCGCATACGATCGGATTCGAGTTGCATGGCGAGAGGTAATTTTGATTTGTGCAACTGCTGGAAATATGCGGTGTAATCGTTACTGGTGAAGGCATTTTCGCGTCCACCTGCAGCTGATATTCGCTTGGAAAACTGCCCAACCGGCACGTTTTTGGTGCCTTTGAACATCATATGTTCCAGCACATGTGCGATGCCGGTGACGCCGACATTTTCGTCCATGCTGCCGGCGCGATACCATATTTGCTGAACTATAACGGGGGCACGGTGGTCTTCCTTGACTATGACCTTAAGGCCATTGCCGAGCGTCTTCTCGAACACCTCCGCCTGACTCTCAACAGCGAATAAAAGCACCGCAGGCAATAAAGCAGCAATAGCCAGCAGGTATTTTAATTTTTGTATACGCATTTTTTTAGCCCAAGACAACTCAATCAGAATAGAATAACGATGGCGGCAAAAGCCGCCACAACTGGTGCGTATTATGCGCTATTTAGTCATCTTTCTGCCACCTCCAAAAACCTCTTAAAATGTTCGGCTTCCTAAAAAAATCCCCTATTGAAAGCAAGTCCAACCCTGCCGCAGACATGCCTGAAAAAAGCGGCTGGATCAGCCGACTCAAGAGCGGGCTGGCGCGCACAGCCGATCAAATGTCCGATTTGTTTGGCCGTGGCGGCAAGATCGACGACGACCTGTATGAGGAACTGGAAACCATCCTGATCACCGCAGATGTCGGAATGAACGCCACGCGTTTTTTACTGGCCGAGTTGCGCCAACAAGTCAAAGCGCAACGACTCACTGAGGCAGTTCAGCTAAAGGAAGCGTTAGCGCACGACCTGATCAAGCTGCTCAAGCCATTGGCTCAACCTTTGGAAACTGACTTGCATAAACCCTGTGTCATCATGTTGGCCGGGGTAAACGGCGCTGGAAAAACAACCTCCATCGGCAAGCTGGCGAAATATTTTCAGGCGCAAGGCAAATCGGTACTGCTGGCCGCAGGCGATACCTTCCGTGCCGCTGCGCGCGAACAATTAATGGAATGGGGTGCGCGCAACAACGTCACCGTCATCGCCCAGCAAAGTGGCGATGCCGCAGCGGTGATTTTCGATGCGGTGCAAGCAGCCCAGGCACGCAAAATCGACATCGTGCTGGCAGATACCGCCGGGCGCCTATCTACCCAGACTCACTTGATGGAAGAAATCAAAAAGGTCAAACGCGTTATCGCCAAGGCGTTACCCGGCGCACCGCATGAAGTGCTGCTGGTACTGGATGCAAACACCGGGCAGAACGCGCTAAGCCAAGTCAAGGCATTCGACGATGCGCTGGCTGTTACTGGTCTGATACTGACCAAACTGGATGGCACGGCCAAAGGTGGCGTAATTGCGGCCATCGCCAAGGCTCATCCCATCCCCGTGCGCTTTATCGGTGTGGGAGAAGGACTGGATGACCTGCGCCCATTCGTGGCGGAAGACTTCGTCGCGGCACTTCTGGGACTGGACGAATGATCCAGTTCAGCCAAATATGCAAGCGCTATCCCGGAGGTTATGAAGCGCTGAAAAATGTTAGTTTTGAGATCGCCGAGGGCGAAATGATATTTCTCACCGGCCATTCCGGCGCAGGCAAGAGCACTTTGCTCAAACTCATCGCCGCCATTGAACGTCCCAACTCTGGCAGCATTGTAGTCAAAGGGCAAAACGTCAGTTCAATCAAGGGTGGGGCATTGCCCTACCTGCGTCGCAACCTTGGCTTGATTTTCCAGGATCATAAAATACTGTTCGACCGCAGCGTGTTCGACAACGTAATGCTGCCATTGCAAATCTGCGGCTTCGATTACCGCGAAAGCGCCAAGCGCGTGCGAGCTGCGCTAGACAAGGTAGGCTTGCTCGAGCGCGAAAAAACCAGCCCGATCGCGCTGTCCGGCGGCGAACAGCAGCGTTTGTGTATCGCACGCGCCATAGTCAACCGTCCTTCCATCCTGCTGGCGGATGAACCGACCGGCAATCTTGATGTGGACTATGCCAGCGACATCATGAGCATCTTCAAATCGTTTCATCAGGTTGGCGTCACGCTACTGATTTCCTCACATGACGAAAGTGTTTTGCGCCAGTTCAAAGGCCGCGTATTGGCACTAAAAAATGGGGAGTTGTGCCCATGAACAACTGGCTGATATTGCATATCCACGTGTTGCTGTTTACGCTGCGCCGTTTTCTCGCCACACCGCTGTCCAGCCTGCTAAATATTCTGGTGATAGGCATTGCGCTCAGCTTGCCGGCGGGCATGTATTTAATGCTGAAAAGCGTACAAAGTCTGGCTGAACAAGCCGTTGGCACGCCGCAGATCAGCATATTCTTGAGCATGGATGCCAGCAAGGACGAAGTCGCCCATATCGGCAAACAATTGATGCAACATGCTGGCATCAATCAGGTTAAATTTGTGCCGCGTGACCAAGCGCTGGAACAACTAAAGCAGACCACCGGACTGACGGACGTAATCGGCGGAATGGCACAAAACCCGCTGCCGGATGCTTACATTGTTTATCCAAAAAAATCTGATGCGCAAGCGCTGGAAGCGTTGCGCGATGAATTGCAAAAATGGCCTAAGCTCGAGCATGTGCAACTGGATTCAGCTTGGGCGCACAAACTTGAAGCAATGCTCAAATTCGGCCTGTTGGCCGCACTCATTCTCGCTGTGCTGCTCAGCTTTGCGCTAGTGGCCATTACCTTCAACACCATCCGTTTGCAAATCCTCACCCAGCGCGAGGAAATCGAAGTATCCAGACTGATCGGCGCCACCAACGCCTTCATACGCCGACCATTTCTATATTTCGGTCTTCTACAGGGGCTGCTAGGCGGTGTCGCAGCGTGGCTTATCATTACCCTCAGCCTATATCTGCTCAATAACAGCCTTTCTGAATTGACGCATTTATATGCCAGCAGTTTTACTTTGCATTTACCCTCTGTAGGCGACAGCTCCACCCTGTTGTTGTTATCGGCCTACCTTGGCTGGCTAGGCGCTTGGCTATCCGTTGGCCAGCACTTATGGAAACTTGAACCTCGTTAAGGGCATCCTGCATATCTTGCTGTGCCCGACAATGCTCATATTCAAGACAAATATGACTTTTAACCAAAGATTGTGACTGCTTCGATTGTGTTATCGTTCATTACTTATTGGACTTAAATTAACGCCGTGTCTTCCAATTCTCTACGCATAGCATTGCCTAAAAATGAAAATGAGGAAATCATGAGATTCCAATATTTTTACCCAGTGCTAGTTGCCAGTTTCACACTTGTTATTCTTTCCACGCCTGCCGCAGCCAAAACACCGGAACAAATTTTTGAACAAGTCTCGCCTTCCGTGGTGGTAGTAGACATCTTTGATTCGAAGGATCAGTTCATCGGGCAAGGCAGTGGCGTGGTGACAGGTGTTGGCCAGGTCATTACCAATTGTCATGTTGCGAAAAGAGGCAAAAGCCGACAAGTGCGGCAATCCGGCAAAACATTCTCTGCCACCATGCAATATTCCGACCCCAGTCGCGATCTGTGCCAGTTAAATGTGCCGGATTTACGAGCGCCTCCCGTCGTTCTGGGTACCGCCAAAAAACTCAAGGTGGGCCAGCGCGTCTATGCCATCGGCGCACCGGAAGATTTGGAGCTGACCTTGAGCGAAGGACTCATCTCCAGCTTGCGTCCGCATGAAGGCTCCGAATACATTCAGACCTCCGCTGCGATTTCTCTCGGCTCCAGCGGTGGTGGGTTATTCGATGATCAGGGGCAATTAATCGGCATCACCACGTTTTATCACGCGGAAGGACAAAATCTTAACTTCGCCTTGCCCGTAGATTGGATAGGGGAACTGCCGAAACGGGCTCAGGGCACTTTGCCGATAGCGAAAAAGAGCGGGCTGGCTTGGCTTAACCGCGTAGTTGCGCTGGAACACAAAAAAGACTGGCAAGGAATGCTGAAGCTTTCGCAGCAGTGGGTCAAAAGTGAACCGGTAAGTGCGGACGCCTGGTTTAGCTTGGGCATTGCTCACAAAAATCTTAAACAATATGAGCAGGCAATTAAAGCCTATCGAAGCGCGCTGCGCATTCAGCCTGAATATGCCGATGCCTGGAATAATCTGGGCAATATCCATAACAACATCAAGCAACACGAACAAGCGATTCAGGCCTATCGCGAGGCGCTACGCATTGATCCGGAATATGCCTCTGCCTGGAATAATTTGGGCATAGCATATGGCAATCTTAAACAATACGAGCAAGCGATTTCTGCCTATCGAGAAGCAGTTCGCATCGAACCGGAAAAAACAAGTGGCTGGTATAACTTGGGCGAAGCCTATTCCCGCCAAGGTCAGCAGGACAAAGTGCTGGAGATTTATCAAACCCTACACAAGCTCGACTTGCAAATAGCAAATGCGTATTCGAACGCTTTTATTTTGCCTTTAGCCAAGTAGCGCTTCTGCTTGCTCCAGATGTCGACCATTGGGCTACGTTAGCAACGTATACCGCTTGGGCAACGCTTCCCAATTTCCTGCTACAAGCAAAGCGGCAGCATTGGTAAGCTGAAATTTGAAAGTTCTCACGGGCATCGGTATCGGTTGTTCAAGCGGTCTCGCATAGCCCAACTCGAAAATCCAGTATTCGTCATTGTTGCCTGGATCAGCCTTCCCGGCTCGCTCGGCAGGAATATCGCCCCTCACCAACCGAACCGATTTCACCTCATACAGATGCCTGACGATTCTCTCTTTGCTGCCACCGTGATGAACCCCGATAGCGAAATGGCGATACGCTCGTCCAGTTTAGGCGACAGGTGGCCATGTAGACGTTCGGCGAGAACATGATGCACGCTGGTATGGGGGGCGCATTGCAGATCCTCTGAATCCCTTTTTGCAGCTCTTCCCGAAGCCGCTCAAAGTGCGCCAACCACAACAGCGCACACCGTTCGTGCGGCTTGCGCGACTTAGCCAGTTACTGGTCGGTTTTTTTGCGCAAAAGAAAACCGCCACAGTGGATAGAACTCATCCACCTCGCGGTGGATGCCTTCCAAGTCCGTCGCCATGGCCATCTTGGTGGGCTGCACTTCAAAAGAAAGGTACTGGGTAATTTCCTTCTCCGCCACGCGGTAACGCACCCCCCAAACGAAACCAGCCGATGTCGTTGCCAGAATTAATGCTGCCGCGCCCGAAGAAATAAATCTGGGCACTGGGAAGTGACTATTTCATTGAGCTGAATGCTTCGCTGGTTCGGAAGAATTTGGGCACTAGATTGTCGTGGTTGTGTTTTGATTCTGGCACTAGCCCGCAAAGGGCTTTCTGCAAATTTTTAGGAAGCTTTCAGGAAACAATCAAATCTTTCGGACTTCTTTCTCTGGTAGACCGATTTTGACTTTTTTCCATTATTAACATGATACTGAGAGAAAGGTACTTCATGCCCTGTTTCTTACCGCCCTAATTATGCGATCTTTCAACTGTATCGTAAACTTGATATTCTATAGTTAGTGAGTTGATAAATTATTCAGTCGCATCCTTTGAATTTTTTCTGTTGACACTCAATAGCCATCTTCTGCGCTTCGGCAATTTGCTGTGATGTCATCTTCTCTGCAACGATGTCGCGATTCTTTATTGCCATTGCATCACCCGATGCAGCACTAATATTCCACCACATGTGTGCGCGAACGTAATTCTGCACAACTCCTTGACCTTTTGCATACATATAGCCGAGAAGGTTTTGCGCCGCCGCAAACCCCTGTACTGCCGCTAAACGATACCACTTGACCGCTTCTGCATAGTCCTGCACAACTCCATGGCCGTTGACGTAAATTTCACCAAGGTTATATTGAGCCTGTGCAATCCCACGCACTGCTGCCAGTTTAAACCACTTCAATGCTTCCCCGTAGTTCTGCGTTACGCCTTCTCCGTTGCTATACATATGGCCGAGATTTAATTGCCCACCAACATTCCCTTGTGCTGCTGACAGACGATACCACTTCAATGCTTCTGCGTAGTCTTTGGTAACGCCTTGACCAACTGAATACATATAGCCGAGAAAGAATTGAGCATCTGCATTCCCTTGCGCTGCTGCCAGACGATACCACTTCACAGCTTCCGCGTAGTCCTGCACAACACCTCGCCCGAAGTTATACATTCCGCCAAGACTGGTTTGCGCATTTACATTCCCTTGTGCTGCTGCCAAACGATGCCACTTCATAGTTTCCGCATAGTCCTGCGTAACACCATGCCCATTCGCATACATCTTGCCGAGATAGAATTGAGCATCTGCATCCCCCTGCGCTGCTGCCAATCGTAACCACTTCAATGCTTCTGTATAGTCCTGCGTAACGCGTTTACCATCTTCATACATCAATCCAAGTCCGGTTTGCGCCCTTACATCCCCCTCTGCTGCTGCCAGTCGAAACCACTTAACTGTTTCTGAGTAATCACCGCGTTTATATGCAGCAACGCCATTTTCGATTGAACCTGCCCACGAGTTTCCACCAGTCAATAGTAGCGTAGTGCATATAGTAACTACTAGTTGTTTCATTTATATTCTCATAGTGCAGAAGTTAACAATGCTCATCGTAAGATTGCACACATAGCCATCACGATACAGCGCTTAATAAAAATTTATTCAACTGACAGGGCATTAAATTTTTCAACCCAATCATTAGTCACATCACCATATTTATCGAGAGATAAAGCACAAATTTTTGCATGAAGTCGCCATGTATCTCTTATATGAGGTTGTAGGCCAAATTTTTTTATATTTTCCCCCGTAATCTCAATTAGATGATCCAGTCTAAAAAATTCATCTAACCTTTTTTTCATATCGAGCGAGGTTGCAATCCTCGGAAATGGATCAACAATATAATTTCCAAGATGATCCTTCATTACAGCGTCATCTTGGCCATTACCTGTTTCATTAATTGCAGAAGTATCGATCATTACGCCGACAAATCTTCCCTTCTTCTCAATTGCGCATGCTTCTACCAATGCCGGACCAAACATGACTTGATCTTTATGGAACAAAGAACCTGCAGTCACACCACCGCGCACCAAAAATCCACTATTCAAGAATCTACGCATTATGTCTGAAACCGAGCTATAAATACGGCTTCCCATATTGACGGGCATGCTCAGTGTGAAACAATCAGAAACAAAACCAAACTGGACATTCAACATCAACGGATTCACTCCGAACTTACCCACTAAATTCTGTCGAAATTCGTCGTTGTACATCTCCGCTCTTTCCCTCACTGGTTCAAGAGTATTAAAGAGGATACTTGCCGACTTCGTTTCCGTCGCCATCGACCATCCAAGAATATCGACATACGCAACTAAACGCTTTTCATACTCTATATTCATGTCGTAAGTTGGCTTATGCCATTATAGAATGTTGTTTTAAATTGATTTTCTCTGAAAGGCATTGCTGCAACTATTGATTGACCGTCTTCGGAAGTTTACGCACCGCCTAACCCCCGTTCAAGTAACACGGGGGGCTATAAATCCATCAACTGCGAAATCTAACAGTAAATCCCCCGTGCATCCATCATTAAGTGTCAAACAACGTCCAATACTTTCCACTAATCAGCGTCCAACTTTTTCCACTTTATCTGTTTATTTAACGCGTTTTGTTACCGCCAGATATGCGGCATTGTCTTCGCGCCTCCCAACAGACAGCACCAACACAACCAGCACGTCGTCTTCGACCATGTACACCAGCCGATAGCCTTGCTTGAGCAGCTTGATTTTGTAGCAACCAGCCAATTCCCGGTGCAGGAGCGCGCCGGGCACATGCGGGATTTGCAGGCGTTTTGCCAGCAGCGGTTTGAGTACCAGTTTGATTGAGCCGTCCAGCGCCTGCCATTCGCGCCAGGCATCCGGCACGAATTTGAGGCGGTATTTTTCTGTTGGCTTGCGCTCGACCTGCCTAGAGGTCATCCAGCGTTACCTCGATAGCGCGGTCTTTTTGTTTTAGGCGTTCCTTGGCCACGCGCACGAGACGCAGGTCGTTGATCTCTTCCAGCATGGCTTCATAGCAGTCCGGCGGCACCATATAAAAGGCGGGTTTGTTGTGACTGAGCACGGCGACAGCGCGTCCGCCCGATTCCCTGAGTGCCTCTTTGGGATTCTTTTTGAATTCCGTCATGCTTACCGAGAGGTCGGAAAGTATCGTTTCCATTGCCATTTTATAGCTCCTTAATTGGCTCATATTACAGAGCCAATTAAGCCTACTGAAATAACTTTAGTCAAGTGTTACTAAGGCATCGTGCTTTAACTTACGCTGATCATGAGTTGGATAAACCCAGATAATCCATTAGACCTGATTCGCGCGATGACGCCGCATCCCCCCTTTGTAAAAGGGGGGCTAGGGGGGATTTGAGCGTTGCGGGGACACAAAAATCCCCCTCAATCCCCCTTTTACAAAGGGGGAGGCTGGTTAAATTTCCTAATGGATTATCTGGGATAGACAAAATTCACCAAGTTCAAAGATATCTGTATCGCACACAACAAACGAATTGTTCTGCGGCTACGCTGAGCGCGGAAATAGTGATTTATAAAGGCATCCTAAATCTGTTGCGCATACAGCTTTCTGAACGATACCCGTGACATTTCTCTTCGACGTAAAAAAGGGGCAGTTACGCCCCTTTTTGTTTAACATTTAAGGCTGCGCTGAACAAATCCGTTCGCGTTGAGCCTGTCGAAACGCACTCCTTGCAAATCAATAATCTACAAATGGCTTCGACAGGCTCAGCCCGAACGGAGGGACTTGTTCAGCATTGCCCTAAAGCAAATATTTACCTAACGGGAAGCCCGCTTCCGATCTTGTTCAGTAAGATGACGCTTACGCACTCGTATTGACAGAGGAGTGATTTCCACCAGCTCGTCGTCGTCAATAAACTCAACAGCAGACTCCAGCGTCAGCAGAATTGGCGTGGTCAAGCGCACGGCTTCATCCGTGCCGGAGGAACGCACATTGGTCAGTTGCTTGCCCTTGATCGGGTTGACCACAAGGTCGTTATCGCGACTGTGTATGCCAATGACCATGCCTTCATACAATTTATCCCCGGGGCTGACGAACATGCGGCCACGATCTTCCAATTTCCATAAAGCATAGGCCACGGCCTCGCCATTGTCTTGAGAAACCAGCACTCCATTATGACGACCCGGCATATCCGGCTTGACCGGGCCGTAGTCGTCGAACACGTGCGAGATAAGTCCGGTGCCACGGGTCATGGTCATAAAGTCACCCTGGAAACCGATCAAGCTACGTGCCGGAATACGATATTCCAAACGCACGCGGCCTCTTCCATCCGACTGCATATCCTGCAAATCGCCGCGCCGGCGACCCAGCTCTTCCATTACTACACCCTGATTTGTCTCTTCAACGTCTACTGTGAGCATTTCATACGGCTCACATTTTTCGCCGTTTATTTCACGAAACACCACGCGCGGTTTCGAAACAGCTAATTCAAAGCCCTCTCGACGCATGGTTTCCAGCAAAATGGTCAAGTGCAATTCACCACGTCCAGACACCAGGAAAGAGTCTGTCTCACCCGTATCTTCCACGCGCAATGCCACGTTGACCAACAATTCTTTTGTCAAACGATCTTTAATCTGGCGGCTAGTGACGAATTTTCCTTCTTGTCCTGCCAAGGGGGAGTTGTTCACTTGGAAGGTCATGGTCAAAGTAGGCTCATCTACCTTAGGCATAGGCAGGGCTTCTGGCTGGTTAATATCGGCCAAGGTGACACCAATACCGATATCTTCGATACCGTTGACCAGAATGATGTCGCCAACAGCCGCTTCTTCCATTTGGATCCGCTCTATACCACGGAAGCCCAGCACCTGATTGACCCGCGCTTTCTTCGGCGGTTTATCGCCATTCAGCACCATGACCTCTTGGCCCGGCTTAATTCGTCCCCGCGAAACGCGTCCAACTCCAATGCGTCCAACAAAGCTGGAATAATCCAGCGCAGAAATCTGGAATTGCAGCGGCCCGTCCATATCGCCAACCGGCGCTGGCACATGCTTTAACACGGTATCGAACAACGGGCGCATATCCTTGCTCGGATTCGCCAAATCCAATGTCGCGTAACCATTCAACGCCGAGGCGTAGACTATCGGAAAATCCATTTGTGCTTCGGTTGCGCCAAGCTTATCGAACAAATCAAAGGTGTGATCGACTACCCACTCTGGCCGCGCGCCGGGACGATCAATCTTGTTAATGACCACTATCGGACGCAAACCCAGCGCCAGCGCCTTGCGTGTGACAAAGCGGGTTTGCGGCATCGGGCCTTCCACCGCATCTACCAGCAGCAACACGCCGTCTACCATCGACAGCACGCGCTCCACTTCACCACCAAAGTCGGCGTGTCCTGGCGTGTCCACAATGTTGATATGTACGCCTTCATATTCCACTGCGCAGTTTTTTGCCAGGATGGTGATGCCACGCTCTTTCTCAAGATCGTTGCTGTCCATCACGCGTTCAGCGATATGCTGGTGCGCAGCGAAAGTGGCTGTCTGGGACAGCAGCTTGTCCACCAAGGTGGTTTTGCCGTGATCAACGTGGGCAATGATGGCGATATTTCGGAGTGCGCGCGGCATGTTTACTACCTAAGCTGGATAAAGGGCGCGCATTCTAGCATACGGATACATCCAAACCTTACAATTCATTCCAGACTGCTATTTCGGTAGTAAAAATTATTGCAGCCTATTTTGCAGGTAACAAGGCACGTCCGGATTTATTTTCTGGCTATTATTACTCGGTTGTGTATAATGCGCCCTCGCTGCGATATTCGTGCAGCGATGGCTCATCGTTTTCTGACCTCTGGCGTCTCTGACGCGTCTTGCTTTTACCGGTTAGCGACGATGTTTTGCGCTGGTAGAGTCTATGATCTCCCTACTAAATTTTAGTGTGTGGCTTTAGCCACGCATGCGCTTTGATTTAATCATTATATTAAGGAACAATCGTGTCTATTGAAAACACAACTACACCTATTAAAGTTATTACCTTTGCTTCTCTGGGATTAAATCCCTTGATTCTCAGTGCCGTAGAAGAATCCGGCTATACCGTGCCCTCGCCTATTCAAGCCGAAGCCATTCCCGAAGTGATGGCAGGACATGATCTGATGGCATCCGCCCAGACCGGCACCGGCAAAACTGCCGCTTTCATCCTGCCCGCGTTAAACCGTATCGCCGAACCTGCCGCCGTGCGTAGCAAGGGACCGCGTGTGCTGGTGCTGACTCCGACGCGCGAACTGGCACAACAAGTTTCAGACGCTGCTGCCAAATACGGCAAGCACATGCGCCTGAAAGTAGTGAGCATTCTCGGTGGCATGCCCTACCCGCTGCAAAACAAACTACTCTCCAGCCCGGTCGATATTTTAGTAGCTACTCCGGGCCGCTTGATTGATCACATCGAGCGCGGCCGTATCGACTTCTCGCGCCTCGAAATGTTGGTGCTGGACGAAGCCGACCGCATGCTGGATATGGGTTTCATTGATGACGTGGAGCGCATCGCCGCTGCCACTCCGGCCACGCGTCAAACGCTGCTGTTCTCCGCCACACTGGATGGTGTAATTGGCAACCTGGCAAAACGGCTACTCAAGAATCCAAAGCGCATAAGCGTCGCAGCTACGCAGGCACGTCACGAAAACATCGAACAACGTCTAATGTATGTGGACGACATGGCACACAAGGGTCGTTTGCTGGATCACTTGCTGCGTGATTCGGACTTGAATCAAGCATTGGTATTTACCGCTACCAAGCGCGATGCTGATGCGTTGGCTGACAAACTGCTGTCCCAGGGACATTCTGCTGCCGCGCTACATGGCGACATGAACCAGCGCGAACGCAACCGCACCTTGGTTAGCCTGCGCCGTGGCCAAGTGCGTATTTTGGTGGCGACTGACGTGGCCGCTCGTGGCATCGACGTTCCGGGCATTTCCCACGTGATCAATTTCGACCTGCCCAAAGCTGCCGAAGACTACGTGCACCGTATCGGCCGCACCGGTCGCGCTGGATCTTCCGGTATCGCAGTATCGTTTGCATCCAACCGCGATGCCGGAAACCTGCAAAAGATCGAACGCTACACCGGACAGAGCATCACCGCTCATATCGTTGCCGGTCTGGAGCCTAAATTCAAACCGCGCTCACAGCCCTCCAGCACACGTGGCAAACCCGGTGGATTCGGACGTCATACCGCCCCTGACAGCCGTCATGCTCATCCTGAAGGCGCTCGGCGGGAAGGTCAGTCGCACAATCGTTTCGGCGACAATGCACCACGTCGCAATGGGAACACCGGCAACACGAGTCCTGCTGGCCAGGAACGTCGTCCGGCAGGAAACTACTCTGGACGCAACCACAACAGCGGCAACCGTTAAGCATTAAACGGCTTTTCCGCTAATAGCAAAAAGGCATGCCTAGGCGTGCCTTTTTTGTTTCTGCTGATAATCATGCGGTTGTGCTGACAGCCGCTATCCACTATGCTTGCCACCGTTTATTCTTAAGGTCTAAGGAATTATGTCCGTCAGCATCAAGACCACTCAGGAAATAGAAAAAATGCGCATCGCGGGCCGCTTGGCTAGCGAAGTGCTGGACTACATCACACCTTTTATACAAGCTGGCGTGACTACTAACGAAATTGACCGTCTCTGCCATGATTACATGGTGGATATTCAACAATGTATTCCTGCGCCGCTCAATTACGCGCCGCCCGGACATGCGCCCTATCCAAAATCCATCTGCACCTCAATCAACCATCAGGTATGTCATGGCGTGCCGGGTGAAAAAAAACTCAAAAATGGCGACATTCTGAACATTGATATCACCACCATCAAACAAGACTATCACGGAGATACCAGCCGCATGTTCCATGTCGGCGAGACTTCCATCCAGGCAAAACGGCTGTGCGAAATCACTTATCAGGCTATGTGGCGAGGCATCCGCGTGGTCAAAGCCGACGCATATTTGGGCGATATCGGCCACGCCATCCAGAGCTTTGTCGAAGCGCAGGGCTACAGCGTGGTACGCGAATTCTGCGGCCACGGCATCGGCAGAGTATTTCATGAAGAGCCGCAGGTGTTGCACTATGGAAAGCCTAAAAGCGGTTTGAAACTGGAAGCGGGCATGATCTTCACCATAGAGCCTATGATCAACGCAGGCAAGGCTGGCATCACTCAACTCGGCGATGGCTGGACCATTGTGACCAAGGATCACAGTTTGTCAGCTCAGTGGGAACATACCGTTCTGGTAACCGATTCCGGCTTTGAAGTGCTGACTGTTTCTGCTGGATCTCCACCTCCCCCACCTTAAATAAGTCGTGCAAAGCGCCGCTGAAATCCGCCAGAGCTTGCGTGCTGCACGATTATTCCTGCAACAGGATTATGAACGTCACGCGCAACCAGCTCGCCTGCTGCGTGCCCATGCCAAGCTGGTAGATGAACATTTACGCGCGGCATGGCAACTTCTCGCCATGCCACCAAATCTGACGCTCGTAGGCGTAGGCGGCTATGGGCGCAGCGAGTTATATCCCAAGTCCGACATTGATCTGCTAATCCTGTTGCCGGAGGAACCAAATCCGGCATTGCAGCAACAGTTGCAGGAACTGGTTGGTCTGCTGTGGGACATTGGCCTGGAAGTCGGCCACAGCATCCGTACCGTTGCTCAATGCGTAGAGGAATCCATCGATATTACGGTGCAGACCAATCTGTTGGAAGCACGTTTAATTATCGGTGCGCCCCAACTGTTTGAGGAAATGGTCAGCACGCTGACACAACATCTCGATCATCGCGCTTTCTACCTTGCCAAGCACAATGAACAACAGCGGCGCCACGCACGCTTCATCGACGCGGACTACAACCTCGAACCCCACCTGAAAGAAAGCCCCGGTGGCCTGCGCGATTTACAGACCGTGCTGTGGATTAGCCGTGCCTGCAACTTGGGCGACACCTGGCGCGAGCTGGCCAAGGCAGGCATGATTACCGAGCCTGAGGCACACGCCATCGCGCGTCACGAAGCCCTGCTGCAAAACCTGCGCATTCGCCTGCATTATTTGGCCGGGCGGCGTGAAGATCGCCTGCTATTCGATTACCAGACCGAACTGGCGCAACAAATGCACATCACTACTACAGGCGTACGCCGTGCCAGCGAACACATGATGCAGCGCTACTACCGCACTAAACAAGCGGTGCTACAACTCAATGCCGTGCTACTGCAAAACTTGCGCACACACCTGTTCCCCGAAGCCAGTACAAACCATCCGCTAAATGCGCGCTTCATAACGCGCGATGATTTGCTCGAAGCGCGTGATGAAGACCTGTTCGAACGCGAACCATCTGCCATTATGGAAAGCTTCCTGTTACTGGAACAACATCCACGTCTGAGCGAATTTTCTGCCCCCACTTTGCGCGCTCTGTGGCGGGCACGCCATAAGATAGATGCTGAATTCCGACGCAATGAACACAACCGTGCGTTGTTCATGGCTATCCTGCGCCAGCCACACGGCCTTACCCATGCGCTGCGACGCATGAATCAAAATGACATTCTGGGTCGTTATCTGCCTGCGTTTGGTCGCATCGTCGGGCAGATGCAGCATGATCTGTTTCATGTTTACACTGTAGACGAACACATCCTGATGGTGGTGCGCAATCTGCGCCGCTTTACCTTGGCAGAGCACGCGCATGAAACCCCCTTGTGTAACAAGCTGATCAAGGATTTCGCGCGGGTCGAAGTGCTGTATATCGCCGGGCTGTTCCACGACATCGCCAAGGGGCGCGGCGGCGATCATTCGATGCTGGGACGTGCGGACGCCGCACGCTTCTGCAAACAACACGGGCTAACGCAAGAAGATGCCGACCTGGTGGTATGGCTGGTAGCGCATCATCTAACGATGTCCTCCACCGCACAAAAACAAGACTTGTCCGATCAGGACGTAATCGCGGCCTTCGCTGCAACAGTAAAAAATGATCGTTACCTAATAGCGTTGTACCTGCTCACCGTTGCCGATATTCGTGGCACCAGCCCAAAAGTGTGGAATGCCTGGAAGGGCAAGTTGCTCGAAGATCTATTCTGGGCAACGCGCCGCTATATGGTTGACGGCAAGATTGCCGATCAGGTCGGCGAAATCCGCGCACGCACACTGGAAATACTGAGCTTGCATGCGATCGCTCCTGAAGCACATGAAACGCTGTGGGCGCAACTGGACGCAGAGTATTTCCTGCGCCACGAACCGCAGGAAATCGCCTGGCACACTCGCCTGCTGGCAGGTCAAGTCAATAGCGACACAGCCATCGTCAAGACACGTTTAAGTCCCATCGGAGAAGGCATTCAGTTGATGGTATATAGCCCCGACCAGCCTTATATTTTTGCGCGCATCTGTGGTTTTTTCGAGCGGCTGAACTACAACATCATGGAAGCCAAGATCCACACCACCCAGCACGGTTATGCGCTGGACAGCTTTCTGGCATTGGATGCAGGCAACAGCAAGCCAGCCTATCGCGATGTAATGAATTACATAGAATATGAACTGTCACGCGAGATAGCCAAAGCCAATGAACCCTCCGCACCAAAATCCGCCAGAATATCCCGCCAGCTCAAACATTTTCCCATCGCATCCGAAGTCAATATTACGTCAGATGATAAAGGAAACTATCTGCTTTCCATCATCGCCGGCGATCGCCCCGGCCTGTTGGCGCGCATCGCACAAGTGCTGGCGCGGCATAACATAACAATACGTAGCGCCAAGATCAACACGCTGGGGGCGCGCGCCGAAGACACCTTCCATATAGCCAGCGCAGCGCTCATCCATCCACAGACAATTACAGCGCTACACGAAGAACTGCTAAGACAGATTTCTTAAACGTTATCCAGGGAATACGAAGTATGAGAGAGCGGTTCAGAACGGAACTATGGCGGGCGATTCATCTTTTTCTAGCTTGCCTTATAAGTGCAGGTGCAGGGATCGCCCATGCCGATATTCCTGACACGAATTCAGCGGCAACCCTCCGCACGAAGTACTTGGCATTGCGCGATACGCTTAGCCACAACCAGTTCCAATTACCGCTTAATCTGGATTCCAGTCAGACCTCAACTGACTTGAAGGGCGACATCTATGCGCTCGTGGATTATCCGTTTGCAACGGTAAGTACCGCGCTCAAGGGCGCAAGCCATTGGTGCGACATCCTGATCCTGCATCTCAATGTCAAATACTGTCGCGAATCGGCTGACAAACCAGGTAGCAACCTCACGGTATATATCGGCAGGAAAACCGAGCAGTCGCTGAATATCGCCCCCAAAATGGAGTTTGAATATCGAGTTAATTCCAACTCATCGGATTACCTCCAGATTTTTCTGGGCGCAGACAAGGGTCCATTCGGCACTAAAAATTATCGCTTCATGCTGGAAGCAATCCCTCTAAAAGACGGAGGAACACTTATCCACCTATCATATTCGTATGCCTATGGCTTTACGGCAAAGCTTGCAATGAATGCCTACCTGAATACGTTGGGAAGCGACAAGGTAGGATTCACCGTTATTGACAGGCTGCCTGACGGCAAACCCCTCTATGTCAACGGGATACGTGGCGCACTGGAACGAAACACCATGCGCTATTACTTGGCAATAAGCGCTTATCTCGGCGCCTTATCTACGCCACCTCAGCAACAGCTGGAAAAGCGCCTGCGAGACTGGTTTGCGTCCACCGAACGCTACCCACTCCAGTTACATGATCTAGAGCAGAGCGAATATCTTGATATGAAACGCAAGGAATATAAGCGTCAGCAGGTTGGAGATTAATTTGATAAGTTTCCCATCGAAGTTACGATCACGGCTTACCTCTATCCACCAAGTCGAATCTCGTTTAGTTAAGGCAATACTGAACAAGTCCCTCCGTTCGGGCTGAGCCTGTCGAAGCCATTTGCAGGTTATTGATTTGCAGGGAGTACGTTTCGACAGGCTCAACGCGAACGGTCCTGTTCAGCGCAGCCTTAATTTCACTCCACTTAAAATATTGAGCCACGCGGGCACTGCCCGCAATCTATAATTGCGCACCACTTTAATTTTTATAAATATATGAATAACTCAATACACCATTTGTGGGCTGCATTCCTGCTCACCGGTTATACAAGCCATGCTCTTGGCGCAGATGTTCCGCCAGCACCAGCCACACCTGCTGTGCCACAAGTTGCCGCACCTGCTGATCGGCCATCTCTACTCGCACGCCGCCAAGCCAGACGCGCAGCGCCCGATGCAGTAATCAACTTAAAAAACCCATCGTTCAACCCTGACCAGCAAGGCAAGATGAGTGCGTGGGTAGCGATTGAGCACGGCTCAGGCAACTCCTATACCTTTGTGGCCGATCCAGAAAATGCGCTTTCCAGCCCGAGTAGTGCGCGAATCAGGCGCCATGGCTCTGAACCTTATGGTTTGCTCCAACAATCGATCAGCGTCCATCCCTCGTGGCACAACAAGACAGCACGGCTTTCTGGCTCGCTTAGAGGCGTGGACATCAGCGGAGCTGGCGGCGCACTCGTCCTTCGTGCAGATGATGGAAGCGGCCAAATCCTGGCCTGGAATTTCATGCAAAATGACCGCGTGAAAGGCACGCAAGACTGGAAGCGTTACACCATCGAACTCAAAATCCCGCCTTCTACCTATACTCTAATAGCCGGCGTAATGCTGGAAGATGGTGGAACGCTGTGGGCGGATAACTTGACGATCGAATTGATCGATTAATTTGCGCTGGCCGTCGCGTACCAATGACAGACCGCTTTATTTCAATCGAGACTGACCCATTTATCCCTACACTGTCCCACCTAAGTTTCGGTGGTGAAATCGAATATGTTCTTCGACGAACGTTGAGATAAAGTAATACCCATGATCATAATCGGCATGTCTTCGCAGTTCCAAGGATTGCTGCGCTTTTTGACAGGCGACTTCAAACACTTGCGGAAACAATTGATGCTCAAGAAATTTATCGTTTAACCCCTGATCAATCAGTATCCCGCTTGGAAATGGCGCGTGCTTTTGTTCCATGAGTGCACTGGCATCATATTGCTGCCAGCTCTCTTGCTCGCTGCCCAGATATGCAGTAAATGCCTTTACACCCCAAGGGCATTTACTCGGTGCACAGATCGGCGCAAATGCCGATACTGTTTTAAAAAGATCCGGATTGCGCAGCGCCAGGACAAGCGCTCCATGCCCGCCCATTGAGTGCCCGGTAATGCCAATACTGGAAGGGTGCACGGGGAATTCCCGCACAATCAATTCATATAGTTCCAGCACATAACTGTACATACGGTAGTGCTTGTTCCATGGTGCTTCTGTCGCATCGAGATAGAAACCTGCACCTACCCCTAAATCCCAGCTTTCCGAGTCTCCCGGAAGATTGGCGCCGCGCGGACTGGTATCGGGCGTAATCAGCATCAGCCCCAACTGCGCAGCTATCCGCTGGGCACCTGCCTTGATCATGAATGTTTCTTCCGTGCAGGTCAGGCCAGCCAGGCAGAACAAAGCGGAAACCTTGCCTTCCCGAGCCTGCGGCGGCAGAAACACTGAAAACCGCATCGGCAAGCCGATTTCTTTGGATTGGTGACTATAAAACCGCTGCACGCCTCCAAAGCATGCGTGTTCGCTGATCATTTCAAGCATGGTGCAGCCGCTCAATACAGCACGACGGAACGAATTGATTCGCCGCTCATCATCAAATCAAAGCCCTCGTTGATGCGCTCCAACGGCAAGGTATGAGTAATCAAATCATCGATATTCAATTTACCTTCCATGTACCAGTCAACAATTTTCGGTACATCGGTTCGGCCGCGTGCTCCACCAAAAGCAGATCCTTTCCATTCACGACCGGTAACCAGTTGAAATGGGCGAGTGCTGATTTCTTGCCCGGCAGCAGCAACGCCAATGATGAACGATTGACCCCAGCCTTTATGACAACACTCAAGCGCCTGACGCATAGTGGTGACATTACCAATACATTCGAAGGAGTAGTCAGCGCCACCGTCGGTCAACTGGATTATGTGATTGACGATATCTCCAACTTCTTTCGGATTCACGAAATCGGTCATACCGAACTTGCGCGCCATCTCGATTCGCCCAGGATTGATATCGACTCCGATAATCTTGTTGGCCCCCACCATCTTTGCGCCTTGAATTACGTTCAGACCAATACCACCCAGTCCAAATACAACCACATTCGCCCCGGCTTCGACTTTAGCTGAAAAAACCACGGCACCAACACCAGTCGTCACTCCACAACCGATATAGCACGCCTTGTCGAATGGCGCATCCTCACGGATTTTGGCCAACGCGATTTCAGGAACCACGATGTAGTTGGAAAAAGTCGAGGTTCCCATATAGTGATAGATGGGCTTGCCGTCGATCGAGAAACGTGAAGTAGCATCCGGCATCAAGCCGCGACCCTGGGTCGAGCGGATGGCTTGACACAGATTGGTCTTGCGCGACAGGCAATACTTGCACTGGCGGCACTCCGGGGTATATAGCGGAATGACATGATCATATTTTTTCAGAGAGGAAACACCCGGGCCGACATCTACTACGATGCCCGCTCCTTCATGCCCAAGGATAGATGGAAAAATACCTTCCGGATCAGAACCCGAAAGGGTGTAATAATCGGTGTGGCAAATTCCGGTCGCTTTTATCTCGACCAGCACTTCACCCTCCCTGGGCCCTGCCAAGTCAACCTCTTCAATCGTCAACGGCGCACCGGACTTCCATGCGACTGCAGCTCTTGTTTTCATCAGTTAGCTCCATAAAATAAATCCCTCTGCCGCAAGCAACGGGGATTAACTACGCTATTACAATTCACTGGCTTTTAGCCAGCCTTCGTCCCAAGGGGCGGAGAATTATACCCATAGAAATTTAATGAATGGCGGATTCAATTCTGAGGTGCAACAGTGTTTGTTGGAATGTTAGACCTCGTATATTGACGCTGTCGGCAAAACATTATGCAATGACAATGTTGCGCAGGCTGGGCAACATGACATCGGCTAGACTTTAGGCGGTTAAGCCTGTGGGTCAGATAGGTGCGGTTGCCCATTTCTCGTTCAATCAGACCGAAC
>CAMCFJ010000017.1 GCA_945874105.1 Candidatus Nitrotoga sp. CP45
ATGAGCGCGGTGGATTTCATTCATGCTCTGCACGAGAAATTGGCGGCGAAGTTTGTGTTGATTGGCGATGATTTTCGTTTTGGTAACAGACGCAGCGGCGATTTTGCGTTGATGGAGAAGATAGGCGGCCAGCAAGGTTTTAAAGTGGAGGTGATGCATAGGGTGTCGCACGATGGCATACGCATATCCAGCACGGCGGTGCGCGCTGCGCTGGGTGAAGGTGATCTGCGCGCGGCACAGCGTTATTTGGGGCGACCTTATAGCATCAGCGGGCGTGTGGTTCATGGCGACGGTTTAGGCAGGCAGCTGGGGTTCCCGACCGCAAACATCCAGTTGAAGCACAATCGGCCGCCGCTTACCGGTATTTTTGTAGTAAGGGTGCAGGGAGATGGTCTGCCGCCAATGCAGGGCGTAGCGAGCCTGGGTGTACGTCCCACGGTTAAACAAAATGGCAAGCCAGTATTGGAAGTGCATCTTTTCGATTTTTCGGGCGAAATTTATAACAAACATTTGCGCGTGGATTTTTTGCACAAGCTGCGCGATGAAGTGAAATACCTCGATCTGCAAAGTTTGACGCAGCAGATTGAGCTCGATGTGTGCAATGCAAAGCAATGGTTTATACAACATGATTGACTATAAAAAAACTCTTAATCTTCCCGATACGCCTTTCCCCATGCGCGGCGATTTGGCCAAGCGCGAACCGCAGATGCTCGCCCAATGGCAGGCACAGAAACGCTATGAAAAAATACGCGCCACCAGCCTGGGACGCCCAAAGTTTATCCTGCATGACGGCCCGCCATACGCTAACGGTGACATCCATATTGGCCATGCGGTGAACAAGGTGCTCAAGGACATCATTGTCAAAAGCAAGACTTTGTCCGGCTTTGATGCGCCGTATGTTCCCGGCTGGGATTGTCACGGTCTTCCAATTGAGTTGCAGGTAGAAAAAAAGCATGGCAAGGAAATGCCGCCTGCCCGCTTTCGCGAGCTGTGCCGCGAATACGCCGCCGAGCAAATCGAGAGACAGAAAAAAGATTTTATTCGTCTGGGTGTGTTGGGTGATTGGGACAATCCCTATCTCACCATGAATCACCAAACCGAGGCGGATATCATCCGCGCCTTGGGAAAAATATTTGAGCGCGGCCATCTTTATCAGGGGCGCAAGCCTGTGAACTGGTGTCTGGATTGTCAGTCTGCGCTGGCCGAGGCAGAAGTCGAACATGAGGACAAAACGTCATCCGCGATTGATGTGGGTTTTGAAGTCATCAGTAGCGATTCATTGGCTAAGGCTTTTGGCGTGTCTTTGCCGAGTGATGACAAAGCCTATGCGGTCATTTGGACTACCACGCCATGGACGTTGCCCGCTAATCAGGCAGTCAGCGTACATCCTGATTTTGACTATGTGCTGGTACGAACACCACGCGGATTGCTGATACTGGCTGCTGATCTGAAACAAGCATGCCTGGATCGCTATGACATTGATGGAGAAACACTCGCCACCTGCAAGGGCGTTGCACTGGATGGGTTGCCATTACATCACCCATTCGATGAACGTGGGGTAAAAATTATTTGTGGTGACCATGTAACACTGGAAGCGGGTACAGGCTTGGTACATACCGCCCCGGCACATGGCCTGGACGATTATTTTGTTGGTCAGAAATACGGGCTGCCTAATGACAGCCCGGTGGGTGACGATGGCAAGTTCCTCGCCAGCACGCCGCTGGTTGGCGGATTGTTCGTATGGAAGGCGAATGATGTGGTGGTTGCCACGCTTCAGTCCAGCGGGCATCTGCTGCACCTGGAAAAAATACAGCATAGCTATCCGCACTGCTGGCGACACAAAACTCCTATCATTTTTCGTTCCACACCGCAGTGGTTTATCGGCATGGAACACGTTCACTCCACACAGTCCATTCAGAAGAAGGAAAAGGGGGTGAACTTGCGTGACCTCGCCAATAATGCGGTCGAAGCCACCCAGTTCTACCCGGCATGGGGCAAAGCGCGACTGAAAGCGATGATTGCAAACCGCCCGGACTGGTGTGTGTCGCGCCAGCGTAATTGGGGCGTGCCGATGCCATTCTTCGTCCACAATGAAACCACGCAGTTGCACCCACGCACGCTTGAGTTGATCGAGCAGGTCGCGCAGCGCGTCGAGCAGCAGGGTATTGAAGCGTGGTTTTCGTTGGATGCCAAAGAATTATTGGGTGAAGAAGCGGCGCAATACCGCAAGCTTTCCGACACGCTGGACGTGTGGTTCGATTCCGGTACTACCCATGCGTCGGTATTGCATCGACGCAAGGATTTGTCATTCCCGGCAGATTTGTATCTGGAAGGATCGGATCAGCATCGCGGCTGGTTTCAGTCTTCACTGCTGACCTCCTGCGCCATGAATGATCGTGCGCCCTACAACGCATTGCTCACCCATGGTTTTGTGGTGGATGGCCATGGTCATAAGATGAGCAAATCCAAGGGCAATGTCATCGCGCCGCAGAAAGTTTTTGATACGCTGGGTGCTGACATTTTGCGCCTGTGGGCTGCGTCCACTGACTACTCCGGCGAGATGACCATCTCCGACGAGATACTTAAGCGTGTGGTGGAAAGCTACCGTCGCATCCGCAATACTTTACGGTTTTTGCTGGCGAACACGGCTGATTTCGATGTCCAGCGAGATGCCTTGCCAGTGGAAGAATGGCTGGAGATTGATCGCTATGCACTGGCGCTGCTAAGCCGCTTGCAGATAGAGATTACAGGCGATTATGCACGCTACGAATTTCATCTTGTAGCACAGAAATTGCAGACTTTTTGTTCCGAGCAACTGGGTGGATTCTATCTGGATATTCTCAAAGATCGTCTATACACGACGGCGCAAAATTCGCACGCACGACGCTCAGCACAGAATGCGCTGCACCATATTAGCCATAGTCTGGTGAGATTAATGGCGCCGATACTCAGCTTCACCGCAGAAGAAGCGTGGGAAATATTGAGTGGCCAGCAGGACGTGAGCGTGTTTCAGCAGGGTTGGCTTTCCTTGCCGGATTTGCCTAAAACAGACGATCAAGTGTTAGTGCAAAACTGGACGATAATTTGCAATTGGCGTGCCAGAATAAACAAGCACATCGAAGAGGTGCGCGCTGCCGGGCTGATTGGTCAGGCGTTGGCCGCCGAGGTGGAAATTTATGCAGCGGATGAAAGTTTTGATGTGCTGGCTCGTTTAGGGGATGACCTGCGATTTGTGCTAATAACATCGCGTGCCACCATCCATCGCGTCACATCTGAAGCGGAAGAGCGCATTGAAGTGACGCCGAGCAAAAATATCAAGTGTGAACGTTGCTGGCATTATCGCGCCGACGTAGGCATTGATCCTCACAACGCTACGCTGTGTGGGCGTTGCGTCAGTAATTTATCGGGTGACGGCGAGGTGCGGAAGTATGCTTAATCAAAAACTTTATTTCCCTCTTTTTCTTACGAAAAAAAAATGACGAAGCCGGTTGAGAGAGGTGTGGGGTTGATACACTGGTTAAGCTTGGCAACGGTAATAATCATCCTCGATCAGATCACCAAGCTGTGGGTAAGCCAGAGTTTTGCCTACGGCGAGAGCGTGGCGGTGACAGACTTTTTTAACTTGGTACTCGTGCATAACAGTGGTGCGGCGTTCAGTTTCCTCAGTAATGCTGGAGGCTGGCAACGTTGGTTATTCAGCGCCATCGCCGTGATTGCTTCGGTATGGATAACTTGGCTACTGCGCAAACATAAGCAGGAAAAACTGTTTTGTTTTGCGCTGACATTGATACTAGGTGGTGCACTGGGTAACCTGATAGACCGCACTGCTTACGGCTATGTGGTGGACTTTCTGGATTTTTACTGGAACACTTATCACTTCCCGGCATTCAACATTGCAGATTCAGCTGTTACCTGTGGCGCGGGTTTGTTGCTGTGGGAAAGTTTTACAAAAAAAACATAGGATGTGTTTCTGCTTTCAAGAATAGCAAATTTACTGAAGAGATGGAATGGAACTATTACTCGCTAATCCCCGTGGTTTCTGTGCTGGCGTTGATCGCGCCATTGAAATGGTCGAGCGTGCGCTGACCTTGCATGGTGCCCCAATCTATGTGCGCCATGAGGTGGTACACAACGAGTTCGTGGTTGCTAACTTGCGAAAAAAAGGCGCAGTGTTCATTGATGATTTAGCCGCTGTGCCTGCGGGCAGCATCCTCATTTTCAGCGCACATGGTGTATCGCAAGCGGTACGAAGCGAAGCCGCAGCACGTGGGTTCACAATATTTGACGCAACTTGCCCGCTGGTAACCAAGGTGCATGCCGAAGTTGCGCGCCTGCGTGAGCGGGGCAAGGAAATTATAATGATTGGACATGCCGGACATCCCGAAGTGGAAGGCACGATGGGGCAGGGTGACGGCAGCATGTATCTGGTGGAATCGCCTGCAGACGCGCAGCTTTTGGAAGTGAAAGACCCAAATAATATCGCCTTCGTCACTCAGACTACTCTATCCATGGATGATACCGCTGCCATCATCGCGGTGCTCAAGACACGTTTCCCAAGTATTGCTGGCCCCAGGAAGAATGACATTTGCTATGCAACGCAGAACCGTCAGGATGCGGTCAAGCTTCTGGCTAGCCAATGCGATGTAGTAATCGTGGTGGGGTCGCCCAGCAGTTCTAATTCCAACCGCTTGCGCGAAGTGGCGCACAACATGAACATTCCAGCCTACCTGGTTGATAATGCGGGAGAATTGCAAGCAGAATGGCTGTCCGGAAAGTTGCATATCGGTATTTCGGCTGGAGCTTCCGCCCCGGAAGTGCTGGTGCAGGACGTGATTGCACGGCTACAAGAGCTAGGTGCAAAGAGTGTGCGTGAATTGGATGGCATTAGTGAAAATGTAGTATTCCCAATTCCCAAAGGGCTTGCCTTGTAGTGTCAGATTAATTTGAGGCTGCTACGAATTAAATCTTCACGCCGCAGCATGAATACAAACTCGTCTCCTGCTGATACCTCCAGCCAGATGAAAGGCAGATTGGGGTATGCGGCTTCGAGTGCGGGACGGTTATGGCCGATCTCGACCACCAGCAATCCATTGGGGTTGAGGTGGTCGGCCGCATGTTTCAATATTTCGCGTGTGGCATCCAGCCCATCTGCGCCACTGCCCAATGCGAGTTGTGGCTCATGTCGATATTCTGGCGGTAGCGCGGTCATGGATGGCCCATCCACATAAGGGGGGTTACTGATGATGACGTCGTATTGCTTGCCCTTCAGATTGAAAAATAGATCTGACTTTATTATATTGATTCGTTCTTCCAAGCCATAGTCAGCAACATTGCGCTGTGCAACTTCCAATGCGTCTGGAGAAATATCAACAGCATCCACTATGGCATCTGGGAAAGCGTGCGCAGCCAAAATGGCGAGACAGCCGCTGCCAGTGCATAGATCTAACACGTCGGTCACGATCTTCGTATCGGCTATCCAGGGCGCAAATTGCTCCCGTATCAGTTCAGCGATAAATGAGCGTGGAACGATGACGCGCTTGTCCACATAGAAGTGGAAGTCCCCTAACCAAGCTTCATGCGTCAGATAGGCGACAGGAATTCGTTTGTCTACGCGCTGTTTGAGCAATGCGAGCAATACATTTTTTTCTTCAGCAATGAGTCGCGCGTCGAGAAAAGGATTTAGTGTGTCCAGTGGCAGATGCAGGGTGTGCAGAATAAGGTAGGCCGCTTCATCATATGCGCTGGCCGAGCCATGTCCGAAGCTGAGCTTTGCTTCGTTGAATGCACTAACCGTAAAGCGCAGCCAGTCACGCACGGTGTGAAGTTCGTTGGTGCAGTCAAAATTGTGCAACACACTCATATTTTATTAACCAGAAGATTGACCAGTGTGCGGCAGTAGATTTCGGACAATACATCCAGGTCGGCCACGGATACGCATTCATTAAGTTTATGTATCGTTGCATTGAGCGGACCGAACTCAATAACTTGCGGGCAGATATCGGCTATGAAGCGTCCGTCCGATGTGCCGCCACTGGTGGAAAGTTCGGTTTCGATACCCGTTACTTCCTTGATGGCAGCGCCCACGGCATCGACCAGATCACCGCGTGGTGTGAGATAGGGCTTGCCGGACAGTGACCAGGCCAAATCATAATTCAGACCATGCTGATCGAGAATGGCGTGGGTCTTGGCTTTCAGTTCGTCCACTGTGCTCGCTGTTGAAAAACGAAAATTGAATACAATTTCCACCGTGCCCGGAATGACGTTGGTTGCCCCGGTGCCGCCGCGTATGTTTGAAGTCTGCCAGGTAGTGGCCGGAAAATAGGTGTTTCCATGATCCCATGTCATTGCAGCCAGTTTAGCGATGGCCGGAGCGGCAAGATGGATGGGGTTTTTGGCCAGGTGCGGATACGCGATGTGGCCTTGCACACCTTTCACGGTAAGCGTGCCTGAAAGCGAACCGCGCCGTCCATTTTTGATGGTGTCGCCGGTTTTGGCCGATGAGGTGGGTTCGCCCACGATGCAGTAATCCATTTTTTCGCCGCGCATTTGCAATACTTCTACCACGCGAACTGTGCCATTTACAGCTATGCCTTCTTCATCGGAAGTCAGCAACAAGGCGATTGAACCGGCATGACTTGGGTGCGCTGCCACAAATTGTTCAATGGAGGTAACGAAGGCAGCCAGTGAGCCTTTCATATCGGCAGCTCCGCGCCCATATAGCATTCCATCGCGTATGGTTGGAGTGAATGGGTCGCTGTGCCACTGATCCAGCGGGCCGGTCGGCACGACATCGGTGTGGCCGGCAAAACATACCACGGGGCCGTTGCTGCCGCGCCTCGCCCACAGATTGTCTACGTTGTCGTAACGTAACGTTTCCAGCTTGAATCCAAGTGGCTCGAGGCGCGCGCCGATGATAGCCAGACAGCCTTCATCCAGCGGCGTGAGTGAACGACAGGCGATAAGTTGTTTGGCAAGTTCCAAGGTGGTGGACATAAATAGATTAAGACTTGAAGTTGAAAATTTTTTCGTAGCTGGCATCGTCGAAGCCGATATGCAGCAACTTGCCATCCTGTTCCAATAGCGGGCGTTTAATGACGCTGGTTTTTTCCAGCAGCAGTGGTAATGCGCTAGTGTTATCCGTGACGATTTGTTTTTGTTCTGCCGACAAACCGCGCCAAGTCAGACCCTTACGGTTGATTAGACTTTCCCAGCCTATCTGTTGCAGCCAGCACTGCGCCAGTTCCTCTTCAAGACCCTGCTTCTTAAAGTCGTGAAATTGATACTCGGCGCAATGCTGCTCCAGCCAAACGCGGGCTTTTTTTACCGTGTTGCAATTTGCAATGCCATACAATTTCATCTTGCTGAATTAATAAGTATATTTAAATATTATGTTGATAAGTTTGCCATTGCCGAAGCCGCCTGCAATCTGACGTGGTGGACTATGAGTAATAGATCAAGGACGACAAATTGCTGGCCGAGTCAGCGTTCAGTAAAGCATCTTCCTTGGTGATATCACCATTTTTGAACAGCTTGTACAACGCCTGTTCAAAGGTCTGTGAGCCGGGCGATACGCTTTGGTCGATAGCGTCGCGAATTTTGTCGATCTCATCATTTTTAATCAGCTCTGAGATAAGTGTTGTATTGAGTAAAATTTCCACAGCAGGCACCAACGTGCCATGCACGTTGGGTACCAAACGTTGAGAAATTACTGCCCGCAAACTCATTGCTATGTCAGCGAGTACTGCTTGACGAGTATCTCGTGGAAAGAGATTTACGATGCGGTTCAATGCATGGTAGCTATTATTGGCGTGTAGCGTGGACAGGCATAAATGGCCGCTCTGGGCAAATACCAGCGCATGTTTGAAGGTTTCACGGTCGCGAATTTCACCTATCATCAGTACATTAGGTGCCTCGCGCATGGCACTTTCCAGTGCGTTGCCATAGGAAAGCGTGTCGGTACCAATTTCACGCTGATTAATAACGGATTTATTATGTTCAAACAGGTACTCGATGGGATCTTCAACGGTCAGGATATGGCCAGAGACAGTGATGTTGCGATGCTCAATCATGGCCGCCATTGTGGTGGATTTGCCCGATCCAGTTGCACCCGCAACCAATACCAGGCCACGCTTTTCCATAATAAGTTGACTCAATACCGGTGGCAGATTCAGCTCCTCGATATTAAGAATGTTAAACCGAATATAACGAATGACAATGGAAATGTTGCCTCGTTGGCGGAAAATATTTACCCGATAATTTCCGGTATCCAAGACGCGATAGGAAAAATTCATTTCCATGCTGGATTCGAAGGTCGCGATTTGTTCCGGTGTCATTATTTCATAGGCGATGCGCACAATGGTTTCGCCTTTAAGTTTCTCTGCGTTCACCGGCATAACCACGCCATTGATCTTGATGTTGACTGGAGCACCGGCAGAGAAGAAAAGATCAGAAGCCTGTTTGTCGGCAGCCAGCTTCAGAAAAGGTGTAATGATCATAATCTTTGCCCCGGGTTAAATCCCACGCAGTAGCTCATTAATACCGACTTTTGCCCGGGTTTTTGCATCCACCTTCTTGACGATCACGGCGCAGTAAAGGCTGTAGCTGCCATCCTTGGAGGGCAAGTTGCCGGAAACTACCACTGAGCCTGCCGGTACACGGCCAAAATGCACTTCGCCAGTTTCGCGATCGAAAATCTTGGTACTTTGCCCGATGTACACACCCATCGAAATCACTGCACCTTCTTCAACAATGACACCTTCGACAATTTCAGAGCGCGCACCGATGAAGCAGTTGTCCTCGATAATAGTCGGGTTGGCCTGCACCGGTTCCAGCACACCGCCGATACCGACCCCGCCACTCAAGTGCACGTTCTTGCCAATCTGCGCGCACGAACCAACCGTTGCCCAGGTATCCACCATGGTGCCTTCATCCACATAAGCGCCAATGTTGACGTAAGACGGCATCAAGACCACGTTCTTGGCTATGAATGAACCTTTGCGCGCCGCAGCTGGCGGTACTATGCGGAAGCCGCCCTCACGAAAATCGCGCGAGTTGTAATCGGCAAACTTGGACGGAACCTTGTCGTAATAATTGGTAAAGCCACCCTTGATGAATGCATTGTCTTCCATGCGGAAAGACAATAGCACTGCTTTTTTCAGCCATTGATGGGTTACCCACTGACCCTCTATTTTTTCCGCCACTCGCAGAGTGCCGGTGTCGAGGTGGCCGATAACGGTGTCCACCGCATCTTTCAGTTTCGCATCTACGTTGCGTGGTGTAATTTCGGCACGGCGTTCAAAAGCGGGTTCGATGATCTGTTGCAGTTGTTCCATGATTTTCCTAGTCTAGTTTGCGGGTAAATTCGGCGATGCGATGTGCGGCTTCCAAAGTTTCGCTCAGCTCTGCTACCAAGGCGATGCGGATAAAATTTTCGCCTGGATTTACGCCATGTGCATCACGCGCCAGGAAACTGCCGGGCAGCACGGTGACATTATAGTCTCGATGCAGATATTGCGCGAAGCGGGTGTCAGCTATGGGTACCCGCAGCCACAGGTAAAAACTGGCATCCGGCGGCGCCACTGGCAGCAAGGGTTTCAGGATGCTGATAACCTGTGCAAATTTCTCCGCATACAGGCGGCGGTTTTCGGCGACATGTTCTTCATCCTGCCAAGCGACCGCGCTGGCGGCCTGCACTGCCGGATTCATGGCGCAACCGTGGTAAGTGCGATACAGCGTAAATTTCTCAACTATTTTTGCTTCACCCGCCACAAAACCGGAGCGCATGCCGGGTACGTTGGAGCGCTTGGACAAGCTGAAAAAAGATACCAGATTGCGGTAATCGCTGCGTCCCAGTTGCTGCGCTGCTTGTAGCGCACCGAGCGGTGGCGTATCAAAATAGATTTCAGAATAGCATTCATCGGCAGCGATGATAAAGCCGTAACGGTCGGCCAGATCGAATAGTGTTTTCCATTCTGCAAGTTCAAGTACACGCCCGGTCGGATTGCCAGGCGAGCACACATAAATCAGCTGCGTGCGCTGCCAAACATCTTGCGGCAATTGATCAAAATTCAACGCGTAGTTATCTTCCGGCAGGGTGTTGATGAAATAGGGTGTGGCACCAGCCAGCAGAGCTGCGCCTTCATATATCTGATAGAACGGATTAGGACAAATCACGGTGGGGTTGTCGCACGTACGGTCAATCACCGCTTGTGCGAAAGCAAATAGCGCCTCACGACTGCCGTTCACTGGCAGGACTTGTGATTTTGCATTCAGTGCAGGAAGATCATAACGGTGCTCAAGCCAGCTGGCGATGCTGCCACGTAACGCGTCACTGCCTGCGGTTGTGGGATAATTAGCAAGTCCCGACAAGTTGGCGCTTAATGCGTCACTAATGAATCGCGGAGTGGCATGCTTTGGTTCCCCAATGTGCAGGTTGATAGGCCGGTAGGCTGGGTTGGGTGCAACCGAGCTGAATAAATTGGCGAGTTTCTGGAACGGGTAGGGCTGCAGACGATCAAGATCAGGATTCATAATTTTTTGCATAAGCTGAATAGGCACAATTATAAAGGCGTAGCGAGTGGCATCAAAACAAAAAGTTTTGTCGGTGATAGGCCTGTTGAGCGGTGCGCTGGTGTGGGGGCTGATGTGGTATCCCTTTCGCGCATTGCAAAATATGGGGGTAGGCGGCGAATTATCTACGCTGCTCAGCTATTCTATGGCAATGATATTAGGCCTGCTGTTATTGGGGCCGATATGGCGCGAGCTAAAAGTTGCCGGGTGGCTGAGTATTGCTTTGATGGCGAGTGCGGGCTGGACTAATGTAGGCTATGTGCTGGCGATGTTGGACGGCGAAGTAATGCGTGTGTTGCTACTGTTCTATCTCGCGCCATTGTGGACGGTATTCTTTTCATACTGGCTGCTTGGTGAAAAATTAAATCATTACGGCTACGCCATTATTGCGCTGTCATTGGGTGGCGCGTTCGTTATGCTGTGGGATACGCAGCATGGATTGCCGCTACCGCAAAATCAGGCGGAATGGATAGGTCTTTCAGCGGGGATTAGTTTTGCTTTGTTGAATGTAATGGTGCGTCGCACGCAACATCTGAGCGTGAATTTCAAAGTTGCCAGCGTATGGTTGGGCACAATATTGTTCACTACCGTGTTGCTATTGTTCCAAGGCAATGTCATGTCGCAATTGCAGAGCATCACGCCGGATGCGTGGTGGTTTCTATGGCTGGTTGGATTGGTGTTATGTGCCGTTAGTTTTGCGGTGCAATACGGACTGACTTATCTGCCCGCCAACCAGGCTATTGTTCTGTTTCTTTCCGAACTAGTGTTTGCAGCCGTATCCTCATATTTATTGGCGGATGAGGAAATGGAACTGCGGGAAATTATCGGAGCAGTGCTGATAGTTTCGGCCAGCTTGCTGTCTGGAAAATGCACACCACACCATGAAAAATAATTTCTTTGGGGAAGCAATTTAAATGAGCAAAGCAAAATTTATTACCTTTGAAGGGGTGGATGGGGCAGGCAAAAGCACCCATCTGGCCTGGTTTGCCGAGGCCTTGCGCAAGCGCGGCAAGGAGGTGCTTGTAACGCGTGAACCGGGCGGCACCCCATTGGGTGAATGCCTGCGTGACATTCTGCTAAACCAACCCATGCACGCGGAAACGGAGGCTCTGTTAATGTTTGCCGCTCGCTTTGAACATATCGAACAGGTTATCAAGCCAGCTTTGCAACGGGGGACCTGGGTGGTATCCGACCGTTTTAGCGATGCCAGTTTTGCCTATCAGGGTGGGGGCAGGGGGATGAACGTGGCGAAGCTGGAACAGTTGGAATGCTGGGTACATGAAAATTTTCAGCCGGATTTGACATTGTTGTTTGACCTTCCGATTGAGGTGGCACGCCAACGATTGTCGAGGAATATAACGCTGGATCGCTTCGAAAAGGAAAAAGACAGCTTTTTCGAGAAGGTGCGGCTAGCGTACTTGGAGCGCCGTAAGAAACATCCAGATCGCATTATGTTGATTGATGCTTCCCAAACACCAGACCACGTTAAAGTGAATTTAGAGAAAATTGTTATATCAATTTGAATTAATTAATAATTGTAAATTAATCATGATAGCAAATTCGAGTTGAGCGAAACCAGCAAAGTTCAGTGACCTTTGCCATTTCTCGGCTCTCTTGCGATAATCCAACAACAATGGCGTAACGTGCCCACGCATGCAGAAAATTAATCTACCGCATTATTCTCAATATGAGTGAACTACAAATTAGCTTGCTCGGCATCGGCATAACCGTGGTGCTGACGATATATATTTATAACTGGTGGCAGCAGCGCCAATATCGACGCAAGTTCAGTGCGGCGTTCAAGCATAGGCATGAGGATGCACTGTATCGCTCCGCAGTAGAAATGCCGACAGAAGAATTGCTGGACGAGAAGATGGAGCAGGACATGTCCATTAGTATGTTGCCGAATGAATCGCAGCACGGGTATCCAGTAGATGCGATGTGTGCGTTGCTGGATGAGGAAACCGATTACATTGCAGTGATATCGCCTAAAAGCCCGGTGGGTGCAAATGCACTCACATTGCTGTGGCAGCAACGCTTTGATTTTGGTAAAAACGTCCATGTATGTGGCTTAAGTGCGGCGAGCGGCGAATGGGGGAAAGTGATTGCGGATAGTCCATCGGCCTACACCTCATTTAAACTGGCGTTACAACTCGTTAATCGCTCCGGCGCGGCGAGTGAAGCTAAATTGATGGATTTTCGCGAACTGGCGCGGATAATTGCAGCACAATTGCATGCCGCTGTGGTATTGCCGGATGTGGCGGAAACTGCCGCGCGCGCGCTTGAGTTGGATAAGTACTGCGCAGCTGTAGATCTAATTATCGGTCTTAATATTTTACCCAGCAATGAACACATGCTGTCTGGCAACGATATCGCGCGCGTGGCTGAACAATATGGGTTTCGTTTGCAAGCGGACGGTACGTTCCACTTAATTGATACGCATGGACTTACTCTGTTCAGTTTGTGCAATGAAGACAACACACCATTTCAACACCATACCTTAGATCAGTTGCATGTAGACGGCCTGACTTTGTTGCTGGATGTGCCACGTGTGGAGCAGCCCTCACTAGGTTTTGATCAAATGGTGACTTTGGCACGGCAACTGGCTAAGGAACTGCATGCAACCATAGTGGATGCGCACCATGTTGCATTAAGCGAAGGTAGTATTACGCTAATCAGTGAGCGGATTGCTGCTGTTGAGGCTGAAATGCGGGCAAGCCACATTATTGCTGGCAGTGTCCAGGCGCGCAGGCTGTTTTCCTAGATTTTTCTTTCAGATTAGGTTAATTGATGAGTGAATCGGTACCGCAGCGTATCGCGCATTTGCGTGGAGAAATCGAGCGACACAATTATCAATATCATACGTTGGACGCGCCACTGATTTCCGACGCGGAATTCGATGTAATGTTCCGCGAACTGCAAGCTCTCGAAATGCAATATCCCTCACTCGCCACGCCGGACTCGCCTACTCAGCGAGTTGGCGCTGCGCCGCGACTATCCTTTACCCAAGTTGTACATCGCTCGTCGATGCTCTCGCTTAATAACGCCTTCAGTGAAGAAGAGGTACGGGCATTTGACGTTCGTACCCGTGAGACATTGGGCGTGGCCGAAGTAGCGTATTCAGTAGAACCTAAATTTGATGGCCTAGCCGTCACACTCACCTATCGCGATGGAATATTTGTGCAGGGCGCGACGCGCGGCGATGGCGAGGTTGGTGAAGATGTGACGCAAAACCTGCGCACCGTAAGGAATATTCCATTGCGATTGGATTCAGGGCGATTAGCCAAACCTATTCCGTTTATAGAGATACGCGGCGAAGTGCTGATGTTCAAGGCTGATTTTATCGCGCTGAATTGCCAGCAAGCAGACAAGGGCGACAAGCTGTTCGCCAATCCACGCAATGCTGCGGCCGGTTCGTTGCGCCAGCTCAATTCGCGGATTACATCCAGTCGTCACCTGAGTTTTTTAGCCTATGGCGCAGGCGCGGTCGAAGGATTCATATTGCCTGACACGCATGCCGAGCAGTTGGAGTGTTTGCAAAAATTGTCTGTGCCGGTACCACAGGAACGCCGTGTGGTGTATGGGGTCGATGGGTTACTTGCTTATTATCGCGAAATTGGTGAGCTGCGCCACAAACTGCCCTATGAAATTGACGGCGTCGTATACAAAGTCAATAACATCTCACATCAAACCAGGTTGGGCTATGTGTCGCGGGCGCCGCGCTTTGCTCTTGCGCACAAGTTTCCGGCAGAAGAAGCATTGACTACCGTGCTGGACATTGAGGTGCAGGTAGGGCGTACTGGCGCATTGACGCCAGTAGCGCGCCTGGCACCAGTATTTGTCGGTGGTGTAACGGTGACCAATGCCACGCTGCACAACGAAGAAGAATTGCGGCGCAAGGATATCCGCATCGGCGATACTGTAAGCGTCCGGCGTGCTGGCGATGTCATTCCAGAAGTGGCACGTGCCTTACTTGAGCTGCGTCCTGACGATGCGCGTGAATTCAATATGCCGCAGACCTGTCCAGTATGTGGCGCACACGTTATCAAACAGCCGGACGAAGCAATATGGCGCTGTAGTGGCGGGTTGTTTTGCCCGGCACAACGCAAGCAGGCGTTGCTGCATTTCGCCAGCCGTCGTGCCCTGGATATCGAAGGACTTGGCGATAAGCTGGTTGACCAACTGGTGGAACAGCAACTGGTGCATACGCCTGCCGATTTATATAATCTGAATCTGCGGGCACTGGCACAACTGGAGCGTATGGGTGAGAAGTCCGCCCAAAATTTGCTGGATGCTATAGAACACAGCAAGCAAACCACACTCGCACGTTTTATCTACGCACTGGGTATTCGGAATGTGGGCGAGGCGACGGCGAAAGAACTGGCGCGTCATTTTGCTACACTGGATAATTTCATGATGGCTGACGAAACACGTCTGCAACTGGTACCGGATATTGGACCTATAGTTGCGCAAAGTATTACAACGTTTTTTGCCGAGCCGCATAATATTGAGGTGATCGCCCAATTACGCGCTGCTGGCGTGCAGTGGCCGGAGCAGGCCGAAAATGCAGTGCAGTTATTGCCGTTGAACGCTAAAATTTTTGTGTTAACCGGTACCCTTGCCAGCATGAGTCGCGACGAGGCAAAATCCAGGCTGGAAAAGCTCGGCGCGCGCGTGACTGGCAGCGTATCGCAGAAAACTGATTATGTGGTGGCCGGTGCCGAGGCGGGAACCAAGCTCAGCAAAGCGCGGGAGCTAAATGTTGCAGTGTTGGATGAGCAACAGTTTTTGCAGCTATTAAATAATATCGAAATGTCATCAGCCACTGGCTAAATCGTAATTGTTTTTTGAAAGTCTTTAACCGGAGAGTTATGGAAAAATATTATGAATAAAATTACTAAAGCTGTATTTCCGGTAGCCGGACTGGGCAGCCGTTTCCTGCCTGCCACCAAGGCCAGTCCCAAGGAAATGATGCCAGTGGTCGACAAGCCGTTAATCCAGTATGCGGTGGAAGAGGCGGTGGCAGCTGGCATTACTGACTTGGTGTTCATCACTGGTCGCAACAAACGCGCTATTGAGGACCATTTCGACACGGCTTATGAAATTGAAGCTGAACTTTTCGCGCGCGGCAAGAGCGAGTTGTTACGTGTAGTTCAGGAGGTGACTCCCAAGCATGTGAATTTCATCTACATCCGCCAGTCAGAAATGCTTGGGCTCGGTCATGCGGTCCTGTGCGCGCAACCGGTGGTGAACAACGAACCGTTTGCGGTAATTTTGGCCGATGACTTGATCGCCGGAGATGTATCCGTTATCAAGCAGATGGCAGACGTATACCAGCGCTATCAATGTTCCGTGCTCGGCGTGGAGGATGTGCCTCGTTCACAGACGGGGAGCTATGGCATAGTCAGTAGTAGTAATCTGGAACAGAATCTCGAGCAGGTACATGCTATCGTTGAAAAGCCCAGCCCGTCAGATGCGCCTTCCACTTTGGCGGTGGTGGGGCGCTATGTGTTGACGCCGCGTATTTTTCATCATCTGGCGCAGTTACAGGCGGGTGCGGGCGGCGAAATTCAGCTGACCGATGGGATTTCAGCGCTGATAAAGGAAGAGAAAGTGCTGGCGTACAGGTTTAATGGTACTCGTTACGATTGCGGCTCCAAGCTGGGCTATCTCAAGGCAACAGTAGCATTCGGCCTTAAGCATCCAGAACTGGGTGAAGACTTTGCCGCTTATCTGGCAACGATCAAGTAATGCTTTCTAATCAGCAGGCGAACGATGTCCTGAATCAAGCCGAGTTGATTATTTCAGCTGAAGAAGTGCAGGCTGCTGTAACGAGTGTCGCGCGGGAAGTAAATGCGGTATTGGCTGACAAACATCCACTAGTGCTATCCGTGATGGGCGGTGCGGTGGTGTTTACCGGGCAGTTGCTGCCGTTGCTTACTTTTCCGCTCGATTTTGATTATGTGCATGTATCGCGTTATGGCAGTAACCAACAGGGCGGGACATTGCACTGGAAAGTCGAACCGCACGACAATGTAATCGGCCGCGTGGTGTTGGTGGTGGACGACATTCTCGACGAAGGCGAGACGCTGGCCGCAGTTAAGCAGCGTGTGCTGGATTTAGGTGCCGCCAAGTTTTACAGTGCGGTGTTTGCGGATAAACGGATTGGAATGGTTAAGCCAATACGTGCTGATTTTGTCGGGGTAGAATTGCCTGATCGTTTTGTATTCGGCTTCGGCATGGATATACATGGCGCGTGGCGTAATCTACCTGCGATTTACGCAACGAGGGAAAAATAGAAAAAAATATCATAAGGTATTACATTAATTTTACAGGTTAATTATTTATTTTGTATACTATATGTGAGCATTAAACCGCATTTTCTGAATTGCTTAATTTCCGGTGATGCGGGAATATCGATTAGTAGGTTTTAAAAAAGGTAATAGCAAATGTTAGCGATTATTGGTGGCACGGGGCTGACGCAACTGACCAATTTAGTAATATCGCATCGACAGGTGATGCGCACGCCATATGGTGAGCCTTCCGGAGCGATTACCTTTGGTCACTTGCGCCAGCATGAGGTGATGTTTATTGCCCGTCATGGCTACGGTCATAAGATCCCACCGCATGACGTGAATTATCGCGCCAATCTGTGGGCGTTGAAAGAACAGGGAGCGCAACGCATCATTTCTGTCGCGGCAGTTGGGGGGATCCGTGCTGACCTGTTGCCCGGTGTGATTGTGCTACCTGACCAGATTATTGATTATACCTATAGGCGCGAGTTCACCTACTTTGATGGGCGCGATTGCTCGGTAACGCATATTGATTTTACCGAGCCTTATAGTCAGGAACTACGCCAACAAATTCTGGATGCTGGAAGATGTGCCGACACTCCTTGTCTGGATGGCGGAGTATATGCCGCCACACAGGGGCCGCGCCTGGATACAGCAGCGGAGATTAATCGCCTGGAGCGTGACGGTGCCGATATGGTGGGCATGACCGGTATGCCTGAAGCCGCCTTGGCCAAAGAGCTCGGCTTGAAGTACGCCGCCATCGCGGTGGTGGTGAATCATGCCGCCGGGCGCGGTAGCAGCCGCGATGGTGTGCATTTGGAAAACATCAGTGCAGTGGCGCAACCTGCCATGGCGCGTGTGCGCAATATCCTTGAATGCGTGGTGGATTCTGATGTCGATTAGGGAAGTATTGCGTATGGGCGATGCACGCCTGTTGCGTTGCGCGGAGGAAGTCATTGATTTCGATACGCCAGAACTGCACGCCTTGCTGGTCGACATGCGCGACACCATGCAGGCGCTGGACGGCGCGGGACTGGCAGCACCTCAGATAGGCGTGAATTTGCGTGTAGTGATCTTTGGTGTGCAGTTTAATTCACGCTATCCCGATGCCGAAATAGTGCCAGAAACAGTATTGATCAACCCCATTATCACGCCGCTAACAAAATCAGGTAATCCATTAAGCGTAGTAGATTCGCCTCTGGGATTGACATTGAATCCGGATAGTGTGGAAGGATGGGAAGGTTGCTTGAGTGTGCCGGGACTGCGCGGGCTGGTACCGCGTTTTCAATCCATCCATTACCAGGGGCGCGATGAATACGGCGTATTGATAGACCGCACGGTAAACGGTTTTCATGCTCGCGTGGTGCAGCATGAGTGCGATCATCTGGACGGGATTCTTTATCCCATGCGTATCCGTGACCTAAGCCAGTTTGGCTTTACCGATGTGCTGTATCCTGACCAACATCTGGTGGATGAGTAGGGGAAATGCAAAATTGAACAGCATGGGTTTTGAGCTGTGCGAGGGCTTAGTACATTAAGAGTTTCAGATAGATCAAGTCATCTTTGCTGGCTGCACCCAGCAGTCGAATTCTTCTTCCGTAACATAGCCCAGAGCTAATGCCGTCTGTTTTAGCGTGCCGCCATCCCGGTGTGCTTGCTTGGCGATTTCGGCGGCCCGATCGTAGCCGATATGCGGAGTTAAGGCGGTCACAAGCATTAGCGAGCGTTCCAGTAGTTCCGCAATACGCTCGTGGTTGGCTTGGATGCCGACCGCGCAATGTGTCTCGAAGCTTGCCATTCCGTCAGCAAGCAGGCGCACGCTTTGTTGGAAATTGTGAATGATGAGCGGCTTGAAAACATTGAGTTCAAAATTTCCCGAAGCGCCACCTATATTGATTGCAACGTCATTGCCAAATACTTGGCAACACAGCATGGTGAGTGCTTCGCACTGTGTGGGATTAACCTTGCCTGGCATGATTGAGCTGCCCGGTTCATTCTCGGGAATGCTGATTTCCCCAAGGCCAGAACGCGGACCCGAAGCCAACCAGCGGATGTCGTTGGCGATTTTCATGAGAGCGGCAGCGAGTGTTTTGAGCATGCCATGTGCAGCCACTAGAGCGTCATGTGCGGCCAGAGCCGCAAACTTGTTGGCAGCACTTTTGAATGGCAAGCCGGTGTTGCGAGCCAGTTCCGCAGCAACTCGCTCCCCGAATTCGACGTGTGTGTTAAGTCCGGTACCGACTGCAGTCCCCCCGGCTGCAAGTTCGCAAAGCGAGGGCAGGGTAGTCTTGATCATGGATTCTGCATAATCCAACTGCGCCACATAAGCGGAAAATTCCTGCCCAAGCGTTAGCGGAGTAGCATCTTGCAAGTGCGTGCGCCCAATCTTGACGATGTCGTTAAAATTGCGGGATTTCTCTTCCAATGTCGAGCGCAGTTTGCGTAGCGCAGGAAGCAGGGACTGAGTGACGCCGAGGCTGGCTGCGACGTGCATTGCAGTGGGGAAAATGTCATTTGATGATTGACCTAAATTAACATCATCATTGGGATGTACCAGCCGGTCTTTGCCCCATTTTCCGCCAAGCAGTTCAGAGGCACGGTTAGCGAGCACCTCGTTCAGGTTCATATTGGTCTGAGTACCCGAACCTGTCTGCCAAACAGAAAGTGGAAACTCTTGCGTATGCTGGCCAACCAGTATTTCGTCCGCCGCCCGCACAATGGCATCCGCCTTGGCCGTGCTTAACAAATTTAAATCGCGATTGACCAGCGCGCAAGCACGCTTGACCATGGCGAGTGCAAGGATGAGTTCCTCCGGCATGCGCTCGGATGAGATATGGAAGTGTTCAAGCGAACGTTGCGTTTGCGCGCCCCACAGCCGATCTGCTGCAACCTCTATGGGGCCGAATGTGTCGTGCTCTATTCTGGTTTGAGTCATGCAATATGCTTTTATTTGGTAACAATATAAGCCTGCTGAATGCCAAAGCCACCGCCAGAAAAGTCTTTCTCAATATCATAAAAAATGCGGTTGATCGGATTGAAGCCAGGGTAGGATGCCGGGTCTGTTACCAACTCTCTCAAAAATCTTGATCCCAGGTAATAAATTGATGAAAAATCATTTACCTTAAACGTCAAACCCTTTTGCGTGAGAAAGTCCTCTAATACAGCTTTTTTAAAGAATCGATTTGAGTCATGCTCGATCAGTGGAGCCATATCCTTAAGTTGCCTCATTGCATTGAGCAATGTAAATGGCTCCAAAAAAGGCTCGGAAAAAATCGCCTTGCCGCCTGGCTTAACAACCCGCAGACATTCATTGATAGCAATTTGTTGCTCTTCCCAAGTGGACATAAGGGTAACCACTCGTGTGGCATAAGCTACATCAAAAGTATCATCAGGAAATTGCAGGGAATTAATGTCACCTACTTCAAACTTAATAATATCGCCTACCCACTGAGCTTTTTTCAGCATATTGGCCTGTTTAATCATGTTTTCAGCAAAATCAACACCTGTAATCGAACCAACATCTTTGTGTCGTTCCAATTGTTGGAATGCGGAATAGCCATTGGCACAACCTACATCAAGAACATGATCCCCACTTGAAATGTGCTCTCCTACGGCATCGATTTCAAGTTCAATCATGAAGTTATCGCTCCAAGATGCCAGATGTGAGCCTTTATGGGTTTTAGCCTGATTTTCCCAATAGTCTTTAGCAACATCCTTTTCAATCTTTTCCACTCTGTCTCCTTATAGGCTAAGTACTATTGCCTGTTTAATGATTTATGTTGCATTTCGCATAAGATTTATTTCTAGCAATACTTAATTGGCTTTACTTATACAAAGTGAGGTCAGTATTCTAAACAATTCAAAAATAATTGCCAAACAATGCGCTAACTAACTAAAATTGCATAGAATGGCTACTTTGTGATTCGTCATTTTTGAAAAATTCTTGTGGGTAGGGTGTGTAATATTCTGTGGATGCATTGAGCATTATCCCGAATGGCCATGATTGAAAAACTTCGCCCATCCGGTCATGGTATTTAATACTCGTAAGGGTAAGGAAATCAATATTTATGGATCTACTAATTGATAGCCTTGTTTCACTGTCCATTGGATTATTAGTCGGTGCAGGCGTTGTTTGGCTGATTCTGCGTGTCCGTATTTCTGCTGCCGAATTGCGGGCAAAAAGCGAACGCGATCAGCTTGATGTAGCGAGAGAGGACCGTGCGCAGTTGTCCGAACGTGCGGATCGTGTTCCTACACTTGTGGCTGATCTTGTAAAGGCAAATGATGAGATCAAGAATTTAATTGCGCAGGTATCCAGGCTTACTGCGAATCTGGATGCTGAGCACAAGCAGTCACAAGAAAAATTGCAATTATTGAATGACGCCCGCGAGCAGCTTTCGAATCAGTTCAAGTCCCTGGCCGGAGAAATTCTGGAAGATAAAAGCAAGCGTTTTACCGATCAGAATAAAACGAACATTGGCGAGTTGCTTGGGCCATTGAAGACTCAAATTCATGAATTCAAAATCAAGATTGAAGATATTCATCTTGAGGATACAAAGCAACAAGCAACGCTAAAGGCCGAGCTAAATCAGTTGAAAGATTTAAACCGGCAGATTACCGAGGAGGCTCATGGTCTGGCAACAGCACTTAAGGGCCAATCCAAGATGCAGGGGAATTGGGGGGAAATGGTATTGGAAAATATCCTGGATCGTTCAGGATTGAGATCCGGTAAAGAGTATCGTCGCGAAGTCAGCTTTAACACCGAGACGGGCAGAAGCCGCCCAGATGTAATTATTTATCTTCCGCAAGAGAAACATCTAGTCATCGATTCCAAGGTATCCCTCAATGCCTATACCCGGTATGTTAATGCAGAAGGTGAAATTGATCGGCAAGTGGCGCTGAAAGAGCACGTTGCAGCAATATCCAGCCGAATTAAGGAGCTGTCAGATCGCAATTATTTCGAGCTGCCCGGCCTGAACTCCCCTGAGATGGTCTTCATGTTCATTCCCATTGAATCCGCTTTTGTGGAAGCGCTACGTGCAGATGAAACGTTATTTCAAAAAGCTATTGAACAGAATGTGCTGGTTGCGACGCCGACTACTTTGCTTACCAGCCTCAATATCGTGCGCCAACTCTGGAGATTTGAAGTGCAAAACGCTCATACCGTGGAACTCGCGAAACGTGCAGTCATGGTACACAAAAAGCTTTGCACCTTCATATCCTCAATGGAAGGAGTCGGCAATCAGCTCGATAAGGTCAAGGAGTCATATAAAATAGCAATGGATCAATTTACTCATGGAAGAGGTAATCTGATTCAGCAAGCCAACGATTTCAAAAGACTTGGCGTTGCAGTGCAAGCGACATTCTCTGAGGATATGCTGGCCAAGGCAGAACTCGAATTAGAGCACCTGCCTGAATTACCCGCACACGAAAATGGTCCATTGGAATAAGCATGATTGATAACCAAGTCAAAAGTGACATAGACCGACTCTGGCTGGATTTTGCTACGGGAGGAATATCCAACTCGCTCATAATCATCGAACAGATTTCCTTTCTGATGTTTGCCCGCCTGCTGGATATAGAAGAATCACAACATGAGAGAAATGCTTCACGTACTGGCGAATCCCCATATCATATTTTTCGGGTCGATCAGCAAACACTGCGCTGGAAAAACTGGAGCCGGATGAGTGATGGTGAGGCCATGCTCAAGTTCGTGCGCGACGAGGTTTTTCCCCATTTACGCATTCTCGGCAGCAAAAAATTCACATTTGGCGAATACATGAAAAACGTTTCGCTCCAAATCTCAAAGGCCAGCCTGCTGGTCTCGGTGGTGGAGCAGATCGAAAAGTTGCCGCTGGGCAATAGTGACACCCAGGGTGATTTATATGAGTATTTGCTGAGCAAGCTCACCACGGCAGGAATACATGGCCAGTTTCGCACGCCGCACCACATTATCAAGCTTATGGTGGAGCTTATAGACCCCAAGCCGTTTGAAACAATTGGTGACCCAGCTTGCGGCACGGCTGGTTTTCTGGTGGCAGTAATGGAATACCTGCGCAAGACTTTCCCTGCAACGGAGTTCGCCGAAACGCTCGAAGGTGGCAGCAAAAGCTGCTCTGGTGACCAGCTCGAACTTAATCAGGGAAATATTCAGCACAGCATGTTCTACGGTTTTGATTTCGATGCCACCATGCTGCGTTTGGCTGCCATGAATTTGATGCTGCATGGGGTGAAAAATCCGGATCTTCACTACATGGATACGCTTTCAAATGCATTTCCGGAAAAATTCCCGGCCATTGCTGACGGCGACAATGGCGGGCTGGATATCATCCTCTCCAACCCGCCGTTTAAGGGCTCACTGGCAGAAGATGTGGATCCTTCTTTACTCAAAATTGCCCAAACCAGAAAGTCCGAGTTGCTTTTTATCGTCCTTATTCTGCGCATGCTCAAAAGTGGTGGCCGTTCCGCTACCATCGTCCCCGATGGGGTTCTGTTTGGCTCAAGTAAAGCCCATTTGGCCGTACGTGAGTATTTGCTTGATCATAATCAGTTGGAAGCGTTGATTTCGCTGCCATCCGGCGCATTTAGATCTTTTGCAGGACTTTCTACCGCCATTTTGTTGTTTACCAAAGGTGGACGAACTCAGGATGTATTTTTTTACGACGTACAAGCCGACGGACTTTCAGAGCAAGAAAAGTGTCAAGAAATTGCCGACAATGATCTGTCCGACGTGTTGATCCAATATCGTCGCTGGCGCAATGGCGAGAGTGATTTTTCTGATCGAACTGCAAATGCTTTCAAGGTATCCGCCGCAGACATTCGAGCCCATAATTTTGAGCTTTCAATAAACCGCTACAGGCAAACCAGGCATCAGGAAATGACGTGCGAGGAACCCAAGGTGATTCTGGCGCACATGCAAATGCTTGAGGCCGAGATTCAACGAGATATGGCTGAGTTGGAGGCATTGCTTCGATGAAGTTCGTCAGGCTGGGAGATGTGGCACGAATCGTTGGTGGAGGGTCGCTAGTCCGTTCAAACTCTGCATGCTGGAATGGGTCGATTCCTTGGGTTACTGTGATGGATATTCGCGGCGCACGCATTAATGATCCGTTGGCAAGGATTACAGAATTTGGCCTGAAAGAGTCAGCATCCAATTTATTGCCGGTCGGAAGCATACTAGTGCCAGCGAGCATGACTTTCGAAAATGTTGTCATCAACGATGTGCCGGTTGCCATCAATAAAGATTTAACGGCAATTATTGTAGAATCCCCTGCTATTGACAGGAATTACATTCAACTATTCTTGCTATCAAAGACAAACAATCTTGAGTTGTACGGCAAAGTGGGGATGAAAAATGGGGGGGATGCAACTGAAGTTCTGGCTGATATTGATATCCCGCTTCAGCCCCTGGAAGAGCAGCGGCGTATCGCCTTGATCCTCGACAAATCTGATGCTATCCGTAAAAAACGTCGTGCCACACTCAACCTGGCAGACAGCTTTTTGCATTCGATATTTTTGGATAAGTTTGGCGAACCGGTGATGAATCCGAAAGAATTGCCAGTTCCTCCAATTGCTGTTCAAAAACGTTATACACAAATTCATAATAAGATGATTTCCATTAAGGAAAAGCTTGCAAATGAGCTGGTTCAATCAAATATTCTTTTCGACAGTCTTGCCGCATCTGTCTTTACATCGTCTGAGGCAGCCTGAGCAATGAGGATAAATAAAATATGAGTGCACCGACCGCTAGTAGTCAGACGGGTCTGACCAAAATTTTTATTGAGAATTTTAAAGGGATCGGTTCCGAAATTCGGATTGACCTAAAACCGATTACCCTGCTTTTCGGTGCAAACAGCGTAGGAAAAAGCACTATCATGCAAGCGCTGCAGTATGTGCGTGAAGTACTGGAGCGCAACAACGCTAACCCAGACCGCACTATGCAGGGTGGAAATTTTGTTGATCTGGGAGGATTTCGCAATCTTGTTCATCTGCGTGATACAACCCGTCATATTGCCATTCAGATTGAGTTGTCTTTAGGTGGCAAAGGGCTGCCCGATTTGGTGCCGGAAGCCTTTGACGATTGGCAAACAGATGATTCCAAGGTATGGGCTTTTTACAACCTGTTGCATGAAACACGGAATCGCGTTGAATCGGTAAGCGTGAAGTTGGTGATTGCCTGGAGTCATCTTCGCGATAAAGCGGTGGTGATCGGCTATCAAGTCGGTGCTAATGGCGAATGGCTGGCCGAAATTAATGCTACGGATGATGGTCGGGACGTCAGCATCAGCATTAACGAGATCAATCCCATATTTATGCGCCAGTTCACGCAGGAAGATCTGGACAGTAATCTAGAATATTATTTGCGATCGAATGCGAGTTCGGTCGCGTCCGGCGACTCCGTAGCCCCCAACATTGAAACTCACTATACGATATGGCCGCACATTATCGAGACGGTAACGGATGCGGGCATGGAAAAGACCGGCGAGGGCTTGCGCGAGTGGCTTTCAGGTTTTGATAGCGCGTTACCTCGATTGGGCGAACTGCTGCATATTCCGGCCCCAGATGTAATCGGGGCGGAGAATGTTTATATCGCCCGAGAGTTCACCGCCTTTATTTCATCTCTGATTGTTGGCCCCGGTTTGCTGGTGCGCGATGAATTGCGCAAAATGCGCTATGTCGGACCGATTCGGCATGTGCCCGCACGCGATTTTGATGCCAGCTTGACTAAGGACGAGGCAGGCTGGGCAGACGGTTTGGCTGGATGGGAAGCTTTGCTGACTGGACAGCAAAGCCTGATCGATGATGTCAGTCGCTGGATGGCTGACGAAGATAAACTCAATACTGGTTATGCAATTGAACGCCGCTGGGTGCGTGAAGTGCGCTCGGAGTGGCTGGATTTGATTGGCTCTGAAGAATTGAACCCCCAGCGTAAGTGGATGCTGAATAAAGCAATTGAAGCCTTGCTGACCAAGCCCCGCATTGGTTTGATCGATACTAAATCCGGTCTGGAAATGCAGTCACGAGATGTCGGAATCGGCATCTCGCAAGTACTGCCAGTGGTGGTGGCTGCGCTGGAGTCTTCTGCAAGCCTGGTGACTATCGAGCAGCCAGAGCTTCATATTCACCCTTCGGTGCAGGTGGGTCTGGGTGACCTGCTAATTTATAGTGTACTTCGCCATGAAATGAGTTTTTTGATCGAAACGCACAGCGAGCATCTGATTTTGCGCTTGCTACGCAGGATTCGCGAAACATCGGAAGGTAATTTACCGTCTGGCTTTCCATCTGTTTCTCCAGAAATGATCGGGGTTTATTATGTGGGTCGCGGAGAAAATGGGGTTCAGATTAAATCCTTGCCCGTAGATGAAGCAGGTGAATTTACGGAAAGCTGGCCTAAAGGATTCTTTGATGAACGAGCCGGAGAGCTATTCTGATGATCAAGGAATTTGCATTGGATCCGGATGCCATCACTTCGTCTTATCGCGAGTTCTGCTACTTCACAGAGAAGTTCGGCGTGAGCCAGGGGCGGGTTATTTCCGCATTTCCAAAGAAGTGGAGAATGCTGGTTTGTGACTCGGCCTTGCGCGAGCATAAGGGTAAAGTCGAGTTTTCCAGAATTGTGGAACGCCTGAATAAATTTGGAAATGATACTGTTTTTGATACGGGTCGACCGAGTGGCGAAGGTTCTCAGACGTGGATTGATCGGGCATTAGTAGAGCATGCACGCAAACCCTTTGCGGCGATTATCTCAGCTACTGCTGTAGATCACCCGGATGTGCTGCTAAAAGATGAAATTGATGAAGAAAACCCGCGCTTCAAAGCCGCTCGACAGTGCGCTGTTCCTCGGACAGCTCAAGCCCTGATTGGCTGTGCTGAATTTTTGATTCGGCACGCTAAAATAATTAAACTGGTTGATCCGCATTTTGACCCTACCAAGCCTCGCTACCAGCGACCGCTAGAGCAAATATGTACATTATTGCCCGGCAGCAAAGCCACTGTGGAAATACATCGCAGCGATGAGATCGCAAACGACGAACTGATTCGACGTTTTCAGCAGAGCGTTTCCATATTGCCCTCAGGAGTGAAGATGCAATTGCATATTTATGAGAAAGCGCAAATGCACAACCGTTTTATCATTACCGAAAGTGGCGGACTGATTTATGGGGTGGGCCTTAGTGACAATGAGGACGGTGGTGGTGCGCCGGATGAAGAGGTCACCTTGATGGAAACAGCAGTCAAAAATACTCGCTGGAATGACTACAGCAAAGTTTCGCCTGTGGCCATATGGCCATGATTTAATTATTTGTGCGGGTGATTTCAGTTGGAAAAAATTAACATATACAGCCTATTGACTAACACTATTAACAATTTACTTTGAAATGACAAATCAGAAATTTATTGATCTTCCTCCCATACTGAGCGCGCAAGGTACTGTGCGACTTCCTGGTTCCAAAAGTATCTCCAACCGCATGCTATTGCTCTCTGCGTTGTCTCATGGGGTTACTGAAATCCGTGATCTTTTGCATTCGGATGATACCGAGCACATGCTGAACGGATTGCGCACTTTGGGCGTATCAGTGGAAGCATTGGGCGGCCATTCTTATCGCGTGCAAGGGTGTGCTGGTGATTTTCCGGTTAAGGATGCGCAGCTGTTTCTCGGCAATGCGGGTACTGCTTTTCGGCCTTTGACAGCTGCGCTGGCATTGGTGGGAGGGCATTATCATCTGTCAGGCGTGCCGCGTATGCACGAGCGCCCAATCGCTGATTTAGTGGATGCGTTGCGTGGGTTGGGTGCGGATATTCGTTATCTGGGTACGGAAGATTTTCCGCCGCTCGAAATACATCCTGCGACGCAACTTGGCGGCAACCGCATTGCGGTGCGCGGTGATGTTTCCAGCCAGTTTCTCAGCGCATTATTAATGGCGCTGCCATTAATGCATAGCGCAACCACGGTGGAGGTGAAAGGCGAGTTGATTTCCAAGCCGTATGTCGAAATCACGCTGGCGATGATGGCGCGTTTTGGTGTGCAGGTTGAGCGAGACGGCTGGAGTTCATTTACGGTTCCTGCTGCTAGCCGCTATGTCGCGCCGGGTTTGATTCATGTCGAGGGAGATGCCTCATCCGCTTCATATTTTTTGGCTGCGGGTGCCATCGGTGGCGGCCCAGTGCGAGTTGAGGGTGTAGGTCGCGATAGTATTCAGGGCGATGTGCGCTTTGCCGAAGCATTACAGCTGATGGGCGCACGCATTGCAATGGGGCCGAGCTGGATGGAAGTACGCGCACCGGAAAATGGCAGAATGAAAGGCATAGACTTGGATTGCAATCACATCCCCGATGCGGCGATGACGCTGGCGGTGTGTGCTTTGTTTGCCGATGGAGTAACTACGCTGCGGAATATCGCCAGTTGGCGTGTAAAGGAAACTGATCGCATCGCAGCGATGGCCGCTGAATTGCGCAAACTTGGCGCAACGGTGGAAGAGGGCGCGGATTACATTCGCATCACGCCTCCTGATTCATCGAGCTTGGCTTCTCAACGCTCGATTGATACTTACGATGACCATCGCATGGCAATGTGTTTCTCGCTTGCTGCATTTAGTCAGACGGGAGTGCGTATCAACGATCCTCAATGCGTAGCCAAAACTTTTCCGGATTACTTTGAAAATTTTGCCAGCGTGGTTAAGGCTGTGCCAGTCATTGCCATTGATGGCCCTTCTGCTTCCGGCAAGGGCACCGTTGCGCAATTGGTTGCAGCGCAGCTTGGATTTCATTATCTGGATAGCGGTGCTTTGTACCGCCTGTTGGCGCTAGCTGCACAACAAAATGGAGTAGCGTTGGATGCGGAAGACCAATTGGCTGATCTGGCGGCGCGCATGGATATACGCTTCGAGGGAATGGATTCCTGGCTGGATGGTGCGCAGGTAAATGATGAGTTGCGTTCCGAGCAATCAGCAATTGCGGCGTCCAGAGTGGCGACATTGCCAGCGGTGCGTAACGCATTATTGGGCAAGCAACATGCTTTTCGTCGGGCACCGGGGTTGGTTGCAGATGGTCGCGATATGGCGTCAGTGGTGTTTCCTGATGCGGCTTTGAAAATATTTCTGATTGCCAGTGCAGAGGTTCGCGCTGAACGGCGTTATAAACAGTTGATGGGTAAAGGAATAGGTGCTAGTATTGCCGACCTTTTGGAAAATATTCGTGCGCGCGATGAGAGGGATAGTCAGCGTAGCGTGGCTCCATTGCAACAGATACTCGGAGCCAGTTTGCTCGACACTACCGACTTGACTATCGAGCAGGCGGTGCAGGAAGTGCTGGCACGTTACCATTCCATGCATTAGATCCCGCGCATGAGTTCGATATGAAAGTGATTGATATACGTTTTATAGCCCCGCAACGATCTATCGTTCGGGTTTTTTAATCAGCCCCGCCAAAAACGGGTTTGTCTTGGGTGTATTTATAAATGAATGCTAACGCTGCTGTAGTTGAAAATGATCTGGAAAGTTTTGCCTCCCTGTTTGAAGAAAGTCTGACGCGCAAGGAAATGCGCGCGGGTGAGTTGGTCACTGCGCATGTTGTGCGCATTGATCATAATGTGGTGGTGGTGAATGCCGGTCTGAAGTCTGAAAGCTTTATCCCCGTCGAGGAATTCTTCAACGCCGCAGGCGAGCTTGAAGTAAAGGCTGGCGATTTCGTCACTGTGGCGATTGAATCGTTGGAAAATGGTTACGGTGAAACCAAGCTGTCGCGCGAAAAGGCCAAGCGCCTCGCTGCATGGATCGAGTTGGAAGAAGCGATGAAAGAAGGCAGAATCGTTGAGGGTTATGTCAGTGGTAAAGTTAAAGGTGGCTTGACTGCCATGGTTAATGGCATACGCGCATTCTTGCCTGGTTCGCTGGTGGATATCCGTCCGGTCAAGGATACCGCGCCATATGAAAACAAGACCATGGAACTCAAAATTATCAAGCTGGATCGTAAGCGTAACAATGTGGTTGTTTCGCGCCGTGCGGTGCTGGAAGCAAGCCATGGAGCAGACCGTCAGGCCATGATGGAAAACCTCAAGGAAGGCGCAATTGTTAAAGGTATTGTAAAGAACATTACCGACTACGGCGCATTTGTGGACTTGGGCGGTATTGATGGCCTGCTACATATTACCGACTTGGCTTGGCGTCGCGTCAAACATCCTTCTGAAGTACTGGCAGTAGGCGATGAAGTGGAAGCAAAAATTCTTAAATTTGACCAAGAGAAAAACCGTGTTTCTCTCGGTATCAAGCAGATGGGCGATGATCCATGGACTGGATTGGAACGCCGTTACCCACAAGGTACCCGGCTGTTTGGCAAGGTGACCAACCTGACTGACTATGGCGCGTTCGTGGAAATTGAACAGGGCATTGAAGGTCTGGTGCACGTGTCCGAAATGGATTGGACTAACAAGAACGTTCATCCTTCCAAGGTGGTGCAACTGGGTGATGAAGTTGAGGTCATCATTCTGGAAATTGATGAGCAGCGCCGCCGTATCTCCCTTGGCATGAAACAGTGCAAATCCAACCCATGGGACGACTTTGCCTTTAATCATAAAAAGGGCGATAAGGTAAAAGGCCAGATCAAGTCGATTACAGACTTTGGTATTTTCATCGGTTTGGAAGGTGGAATCGATGGTTTGGTACATTTGTCTGATCTTTCCTGGTCTGTGCCTGGCGAAGAAGCTGTTCGCAATTACAAAAAAGGTGATGAACTCGAGGCCGTGGTGCTGGCAATTGATGTGGAGCGCGAACGCATTTCATTAGGCGTCAAACAAATGGACGGCGACCTCTTTAATGGTTATATCGCAACGCATGATAAGGGCAGTGTAGTAAACGGAGTGGTTAAGACAATTGATGCGAAAGGCGCAACAATTACCCTGGATGGAGATGTTGAGGGCTTCCTCAAAGCTTCTGAAGTGTCTGCCGATCGTGTTGAGGACATGCGTAATCATTTGAAGGAAGGTGATACAGTTAAGGCTTTGATTATTAATGTAGATCGCAAGAATCGCGGCATTAACCTATCGATCAAGGCCTTGGACAAGGCCGATGAAGTGGTAGTAACGCAGAAGTCTGCTCCACCACCTGCGGTAGACAACACCTCTACGGCCGGAACGACCAACTTGGGTGCCTTGCTCAAGGCCAAGATGGACACCAGCAAGACTGACGCACCATAAGGAGTGATAGGAATGACCCGTTCTGATCTTATCGCAAAGTTGGCGGAGCGTTATCCGCAACTATTGGCCAAGGATGCCGATCTGGCAGTCAAAGTGATCCTTGATGCCATGACGGGAACCTTGGCGCGGGGAGGACGTATTGAAATCCGCGGTTTCGGTAGCTTTGCGCTGAACTATCGTCCACCGCGGATAGGACGCAATCCAAAGTCTGGTGATAAGGTGCAGGTTCCGGCCAAGTATGTGCCACATTTCAAGGCAGGGAAAGAGTTACGTGAGCGGGTCGACTTCACGTCTTCCTGATATCTGTCCTGAGCTTTTTGGAGAACTCAGGATAGTCAAGTTGTAATCATTATTTTGCAGTAATAAAATTGGCGGCCTGTCGCAAGATGGTGCCGTCAATTTTTTGCCCATTCGTGTTATTGTCGCAGCGAAAAAATTATTGCAGGTGGATTATGCGCTATATGATTTGGTTGTTGCGTGCAGTATTGTTTCTGATTCTTTTTGGTTTTGCCATGAAGAATGATCAACCCGTGGTGTTGCACTATTTTTTTGGCCATGAATGGCAAACATCACTAATACTCATTCTGTTGCTGTTTTTTGCCGTGGGCGTAAGTGTAGGTGTGCTCGCCGTGCTGGGCAATATTTTTCGGCAGCGCAGGGAAATTGCCATTCTAAAGCGTGAGTTGCGTCTAAAAAACAAACTTGCCAGTGTTGGCGGCATTAACCCGGATATTCCATGAATTGATATACGCTAAGAGTATTTCACATTTTATGAAATACTTAATATAATTAATAACATATAACCATTTTAATCTGATCTATCGTTTATGGAATTTGAGTTGTGGATGCTGTTGGTGTTTCCGCTGTTTTTCGGCATGGGCTGGCTGACAGCGCGTATAGATATCAGGCAAATGTTGTTTGAATCTAGTGCTCTACCTCGGTCCTATTTTCAGGGGCTGAACTTTTTGCTCAATGAGCAACAAGATAAAGCTATCGAAGCGTTTATTGAGGTAGTTAAGGTTGATCCACAGACAATTGAACTGCACTTTGCGCTAGGAAGTTTGTTTCGCCGTCGCGGCGAGGTAGATCGCGCCATTCGCATGCATCTGAATTTGATTGAACGCGTCGACCTGGATGAAGACAAAAAACAACAGGCTTTATTTGAACTGGCACAAGATTACCTTAATGCCGGAATATTAAATCGTGCCGAAGAGTTGTTTTTTAAATTGCAAGCCACCTCTTATGCCAATGCCGCGCTAAATTTTCTACTCGAGTTGTACCAAAAAGAAAAGGATTGGGTCAAGGCGATAGACGTGACAAAGCGCCTGACTGTGTTAAGCGGTCAATCGCATGGCAAGGAAGCTGCATTTTTCTATTGCGAACTGGCTGCCGCAGAATTGACTCATCAGCAAATCGATGCCGCGAGCAGTCATCTGGAGCAGGCGCTGGAAGCCAATCCTCAGTCGGTGCGCGCCACCATGATGCTGGGCGACATGGAATATACGGCGCAGCATTTTTCAAGCGCCATTGAAATCTGGCAGCGCATCGAACAACAAAATCAGCAGTATCTGCCCTTGGTGGCTGAACGTTTGCTACAGGCTTACCGTCAGACTGGGCGCGTAGATGCAGGCATAGACATGTTGCAGGGCTATCTGATTAAAAACCCATCATTGGATTTGATGAACGTGTTGTTTGATGCCATCCTGCAACGTGATGGTGCTGAAGCGGCTTATAGGCTGGTGCGTGATGAACTGCAGCGCAACCCTACATTACTTGGTCTGGATAAGCTGCTGGAGGCGCAGTTGCTGGGAGTATCAATTGAGCACCGCCCTGATGTGGAGATGGTGAAGAATTTGGTTCATCAACGCACGCGTACACTGGCAATGTACCGTTGCGCCAATTGCGGTTTTAAGGCGCGCCAGTTTTATTGGCATTGTCCGGCATGTCATGGTTGGGAAACCTATTCGCCACGCAGAAGCGAAGAAAACGGACTAAAAATATGAGTGATCCTAAAATAATTGTCGCGCTTGATTACTCGGATGCACAGCCTGCACTGGAATTGGTGGCTCGGCTGGAGCCTACGCTGTGTCGCCTGAAGGTGGGCATTGAATTGTTCACCACAGCAAGGTCACGATTGATCGAACAGCTAATGCAGCGTGGGTTTGACATATTCCTTGATTTGAAATTTCATGACATTCCCAATACTACGGCGCAGGCATGTAAAGCTGCCGCTGAATTAGGAGTATGGATGGTCAACGTGCATGCGCTGGGTGGACGCAAGATGATGGAAGCGGCGCACGAGGCAATGAGTCTGTATACCCAATCACCTAAGCTGATTGCCGTGACGTTACTTACCAGCATGGCGCAGGAAGATTTGGCCGATCTGGGGGTTACAGCACCTCCCGCCGATATGGTGCTGCGTTTGGCTAGACTTGCGCGCGATAGCGGGCTGGACGGTGTCGTATGTTCTGCGCGGGAGGCTGCTTTGCTGCGCCAGCACTGTGGAAGCGAGTTCTGTTTGGTTACCCCTGGTATCCGTCCGGCCGATGCTGCTGCCGATGATCAATCGCGCATCATGACGCCTTGCGCCGCGCTGGATCAAGGTGCGGACTATCTGGTAATTGGCCGTCCCATCACCCGCGCCGCCGATCCGTTGCTGGCATTGCAGAACATTATCAAACAGATAAAATTTGAATCCAAACATCCATGAAATCATGAATTCTGTATTCCGGCGAAATTTATTGCCCCAAACGGTTCTATCTTTTCTTCCGCTGACACTATTTTTTCCTGTTGGTATAATTTACACCGGCATCTTCTTGTTTTTATTTAGCTTGTTATATTCAGGAGATTATCGGACGAAATGGCTGACAGTCAAAGCGAGTCCACTTTTTTGGCCTATTATTGGATTGTCAGCAATAACATGCTGTGCCGCAATTTTATTGGAGCGGCCTCAAGATTCATTTTGGTCTGGCTTTGCCCACTATCAAATTTATATTGTCTTGTTGTTTTTCATTAGTGTTGGATCAGGAGATTGGCAAAAACGGGCAGTCACGGTCTTTTTTGTTGGCGCGTTCTATGCCGCAACGTTGTATTACCTTAACCTATTGCAGATACTTCCAAAGATGGGAATATTCGCAAATTTTCTGTTTTATCGCGGAAACAAGTCTATTTTGCTTGGTATCTTGCTGGCAATCGCTGCTGGCTGGATGCTTTACGAAATGGCATCACTCGCTGATCGCCGATGGCTTTGGTTGAGGGTGCCAGCATTTTTATATGTTGTAATCGCGCTGCTGTTCCTCGCCAAATCGCGCACTGCCAGTCTGATTTTTATATTGTTATGTCTAATGTTTTTTTTGAAATATCTCACTATGTCTTGGCGTAGTGTGCTGTGGATGCTTGGTTTAGTCTTGATGTTTGCGGTCGCATGGCTATCTGCATCGGATTTGCGTCTGCGTGTTATTGGTACGGTAGATGACATTAATGCCTTTTCGCAAGGTCAGCATATCAGTGATGATGGCATTCGATTGGAAATGTATAGCGTCACCTCAAAAATTATTGCCGAGAAGCCATGGATGGGGCATGGGATAGCGACTTTCTCATCCCGGTACAAAAAATATTCAGAAGGTTTACCCAGTAATGGAACACGTACGCCGCACAATGATTACCTCTTTTATGCTGCCGAAATCGGATTGATCGGACTTGCTGCCTTGTTGTGGATATGGCTGACCCAATTGACTGTTGCATGGAAAATTGGTGGTGCCCACGGGATGTGGCTGGGCATGCTGGGGGGGGCAATCATGGTTGGTGGCATGTTTAATGCTGTCTTGCGAGATGCCGTATTCGGCTTGCCATTTATGATTTTGCTTGCTATTCCGCTGGCTGGTGTGACGCGTAACCCCATACGAAAAGCATGATGCAAAAAACTGAAAAATCAGTAACCATGATGCCCTATGTTGGCACGGACGAGCGCGTTATTTTGTGTATGAAATGGGGCGTTAAGTACGGCCCTGAATACGTCAACAGGTTATATGCGATGGTGACACGGCATCTGCGTGGGCCGTTTCGTTTCGTTTGTTTAACTGATCGAAACGAAGGTGTGCGCACCGAAGTGCAGTGCTTGCCTATTCCTGATTTGGCTTTGCCAGAAGGTATACCTGAGCGCGGTTGGAAAAAGCTTACTACCTTCGAGGCCGACCTGCACGGATTACAGGGAACCGCGCTGTTTCTCGACCTTGATGTAGTGATCGTCGATGACATTGACTGTTTTTTCGAGCAACCAGGCGAGTTTCTGATCATCCACGATTGGAAGCGACGCTGGCGCATCACCGGCAATTCATCGGTTTACCGCTTTCGCCTCGGCGCACATGCTGATCTGTTGGCCGAATTCCGGGCCAAACAGGCTGATGTCCGACGTAATTTCCGGCATGAGCAGGCATTTCTCTCTGACTGGTTGCATCGCCAGGGCACGATGAGCTATTGGCCTGACGCTTGGTGCCGTAGTTTTAAATATCATTGTATTCCGCATTGGCCCTGCAACTACTGGCGTGCCCCAACGATCCCGGAGGGCGCGCGCATCCTGATTTTTCATGGCGAAATAAACCCGCCCGACGCGCTGGTTGGACGGCGTAACCGAAGATTCCGTTACGTGCAGGCCGCTCCCTGGATATCTGAACACTGGACCGAATGAAATCTCCATGATGTGTATGCTTTTCCCTTGGAAGCTGAACTTTCATCCGAATCAATGTCTACTTCAATATTGCCCAAGCCACGCCGTGATCGGATGGCATAGCCATGAGTAACCCGACTGCGACTATCGTGCGTACCGAAGTAATCGTTTCAACTTACAACAATCCGGTGGCACTGAACTATGTGCTGCTAGCGCTGGCCAGTCAGCGTGACGCCGACTTCAGTGTGTGCGTAGCAGACGATGGATCCGACAAAGTGACGCATACGCTACTTGAGAGCTGGAGCCACCGTCTCAGCCCGATTCCGCTGCGCCATATTTGGCAGCCTGATGACGGATTTCGTAAAAATACCATCTTGAACAAAGCAATCGAAACGTCAAAAGCGGATTACCTGATTTTCATTGATGGTGACTGTATTGCTCGCCCCGACTTCATTGCCTGCCACATTGCACGCCGCACCGAGGGTGCCTTTCTTTCCGGCGGGATGATACGCCTGCCAGATAGGTCAACATTAGCACTGTCGGAGCAAGCTATTGCCAGTGGCAAGGTTTTCCGACTGAGCTGGATCGTCGCGCAGATAGGACTGCGAAAGCTCAGCGTGCTGCTCAAGGCTGCGGTATTGCCGATGACGTTAGCGCGCATGCTTGAATGGCTCACGCCGGTCAAGCGTACTTGGAACGGCGCTAACAGTTCGGCTTGGCGGCGCGACCTGATTGCAGTTAACGGTTTCGACGAGTCGTTAAGATACGGCGCCGAGGATGTTGAGATGGGAGTGCGCCTGAACAACCACGGTATTATCGGGCAGCATATTCGCTACAGCACTTGCCTGCTGCATATTGAACATTTACGTGGTTATGCCGACGCTAACATTGTGCAGCGTAACAAGGCATATGTGCGTGAAGTGAGGAAGAGTGGTATCGACTGGACCGCTAATGGCATTGTCAAGCTCGCCGCACGACCAGCAAAAGGTGACAACGCATGAAGTACGCATCAATCATAGTTGGCAGGCATAAGCGGAACGAGATTTTCAAGCCCGGCGCAGGCTCTAATGGAGGCGAGTTCCATTTGCCGTACCGCCAGTTGCGCGAATTGTTTCTGGAATTCGGGATCGAGCTTTCAACCGCCGATATGAACATTGGCCGCGAAGTGGTTTTCGAGCTGCATATCAACGCGCGGCGCCGCTTGCCAAAATGTCCAGCCTACGCATATTTATACGAAGACCCGATTATTCGGCCACTCAATAGCGAGATGGCACAGCTGCGTCGCTACCGTAAGGTATTTACATCGAATGAAACGCTAATCGATGGCAAACAAATTTTGCGCTTGGACTACCCTAACGATTTAAGTCTGCGGCCAGTGCCGAGCTTTGCCGAGCGTGATTTGTTTTGTGTGATGATTGCGTCAAACAAAGCGCTGCTACACCCTCATCCCCGTAGCTTGCATGGTAATCGTATTGAAATTATTCGCTTTTTCGAAGCGCAGGCGCCTGAACTGTTTGCGCTATATGGCAAGGGTTGGGACATCCCGGCGGTGCGCCATGGCCTAATAGGACGTCTTATCAAGCGTGTGAATGAATGGCGTGCCCGCATTGCTCCCAGCCGACCATTTCCGAGTTATCGCGGGACGGTATACACAAAATCAGAAGTTTTGGATCGCGCCAAATTCTCAATCTGTTACGAGAATTCACGCGGCAGCCCAGGTTATTTGACCGAGAAAATATTTGATTGCTTTACCAGCGGCTGCATACCGATTTATATCGGTAGCACTCACAGAACAGCGCTTGTTCCAGAGGGTTGCTACATTGATGGCGATCGTTTTAAGAGCCCTGCCGAGATGTTGCAATTCTTGCAATCAATCGACGCCGTCAGTTACGCGCGCTATCAGGCGGAAATTCAGCGCTTCCTGGCCGATCCAGACAGCGTGCGTTTTACCAACGCGCATTTTTGCCAAGTGCTGGTGAACTGTGTAATGGCTGATCTCAAGGCAGCATGTCCATAAACCAATATTATCTAAAAAACTGAGTAGCCGTCATTTAACAGCCATCAAAGCCATCAGCTCGCTTTCACTAAACCCCGCCGCTCGTCGAGCTTCAATATTAAAAGGACCGCGCAGCGTTGGTGCCCGGTAAATTTCTGCAAGCGAGGCATAAGTCGAAACAGGCTCGAGGCCGCGTGTTTCGCAAATCCAGTTATACCAACGATTGCCTATCAATACGTGGCCAATCTCATCTGCCAGAATGATGTCGATGATTTCAGCGGCCGCAATTTCGCCTGCTTGCGCAAGCTTGGCTCGCAGAGGCGGGGAGGCATCCAGGCCGCGCGCTTCCATAGTGCGCGGAACCAGTGCCATGCGGGCGAGGATGTCATCCGTGGTTTTTTCGACCATATCCCACAGACCGTTGTGCGCTGCAAAGTCGCCGTAGGCATAGCCTTTCGTAACCAGATGGGCAGACAGCAGAGAGAAATGTCGGGCTTCTTCGGCTGCGACTTTTAGCCAGTCAATATAATATTCGCGCGGCATTTCCGGGAAACGCCAGATAGCATCCAGGGCCAGGTTGATCGCATTGAATTCAATATGTGTCAGCGCATGAATCAGCGCAGCGCGGCCTTCTTCAGTGCGCATAGACCTGCGTGGCACTGACAGATGTGAAACCAGCTCAGGAAGCAGCGGGTGGCCGGGGATGGGTTGCAGCGTTGTCAGGGAAGCATCGACCTCCAGGCAAACTTTGCCTTTTTTCCAAGCTTGGGCCAGGGTGATTACTCCAGCGGATTTCAGAACAGGATCCGGCTCTGCCAGCCAATGAAGCGCTGCTGAACGCAGTTCTTTGGGAACATCAAGCAGCATGTGTTATGCCTGCGTCTTTTCAAACAAGGCGATGGATTCGACATGAGAGGTGTGCGGAAACATATTCATCACGCCTGCAGCCTTTAGTACATAACCTTTCTGGTGCACTAATATCTCGGCATCACGCGCCAGCGTTGCCGGGTTGCATGAGACATACACGATGCGACCCGGCGCATCAGCACCCAGCGCCTTGACCAGTTCAAACGCGCCGTCGCGTGGCGGGTCAATCAGCATTTTGTCGAAATGGCCTAACTGCGCCAATGCTGCTTCGTCGATCTCAAACAAATTCATCGCGCTGAATTGGGTGTTGCCCGTCAAGCCATTAAACGCGGCATTCTGCACGGCACGCTGCACTAGCGCCGCGCTGCCTTCGATGCCCACTGCTTGAGCACCGCTGCGCGCTATGGGTAGTGTGAAGTTGCCTAGTCCGCAGAATAAATCAGCGATGCGTTCATTCGGCTGAGGATCAAGTAAACGCATGGCACGGCGTACCATGACGCGATTCATATCCGCATTGACCTGGGTAAATTCGGTCGGTGCAAACGGCATGGTAACCCCGAACTCTGGCAGGCTGTATGTCAGCGGCGCTGCGTCCAGCGGGTAAAACGGCACTGCCGTTTCCGGCCCTTTTGTTTGCAGCCAAAACTGTACCGCATGGGTATCGGCGAACAGTTTGATTGCCTCTTCGTCAGCCGGCGAAAGCGCCTGTAAAATGCGCAGCACCAGCACCTCCACGTGCTCGCCGACCGCCACTTCTATTTGCGGCAACGCATCGCGAGTTGCAAAGCATTCATTCAACTGTCCCAACAGCGGCAATAGCTTGGCAATTTTAGGTGTCAGGATTTCACAATGCTGCATGTCCGCCACATAGCCGCCACGCTTTTCGCGAAAGCCTACAAGTGTCTTGCCCTTCTTCAATACATGGCGCACCGAAAGCCGCGCTCGCTGTCGATATCCCCACGACTGCCCATAGATCGGCAGCAACATAGTCTGGGCCTTGACCTTGCCGATGTGCCACAGGTTGTCTTCCAGAATGCGCTGTTTGGCGGCAACCTGTGCACGTGTATCCATATGCTGCATGGAACACCCTCCGCACACGCCGAAATGCTTACATTTCGGCTGGACGCGCATGAAAGTTTGTTTGATAACCTGGCCGAGTTGCGCTATCTCGAAGCTGGGTTTTTTACGATAGGACGAATAGGTGACGCGTTCACCCGTCAGCGCACCTTCAATAAAAATTACTTTACCGTCTGCATGCGCAATGCCGCGACCTTCGTAGTCAAGCGATTCAACAACAACACTGTTTGCGTGTACGGGTTTATCAGTCATCTCACTCTGCAATTTTAAAAAATTTAGTTTCCAGCATGATGCCAATCCGTCCCAGGCCCATGCCTATAAAAATCACGCTCAATAGCACACCCGCACCATTTGCCAGCATGTCGGCATAATCAAAAACCCGGTAAGCGGTCATGCGCTGCAAATATTCTATTCCGACACCCAAGGCGACCAGCAGACCCCCTACAAGAAGACGGGGTACATGTTGTTGATAGACCTGACAGAACCATAGCATCATAAAACCGTATGCCAGTGCGTGTTCCAGCTTGTCAGCATATAAAAAATCCATCGGTTCCGGTGGATGAGGCATGAGAGAAAGATACATGACCGTGGCCACCCAACCCGCCCCCAGCGCAAGCCAGATCCGACGAAGCTTGACCATGGTTATGTCTTTACGATAGGCCAAGCAGCGAGATATTCCATCCAGTGCGATTCGGGGTGTTTGCTCAAGGTATTGCGTACCAATTCACATTCCTGCTCGTAACGGGCGTGGGTGAATTGACCACGCATCAACTGGAAGCGCGCATAGACCAAATAAGTATTTACCACATCGGTCTCACAGTAATTGCGGATTTCATTCAGCTTGCCCTGCTGATAAGCACTCCACACCTTGCTGCCGTCCATTCCCAGTTTTCCGGGAAAACCGATTAACTTGGCCAGATCGTCCAGCGGGGCGTTGGCGCGGCCTGTATACATTGCCAGCACATCCATTAAATCAAGATGACGAGAATGATAACGGCTGATGTAATTATTCCATTTAAAATCCTTGTCATCCCCTCCTGTATCCCAATAGCATGCGCACTGAACACCGTGAATCAGGCCACGATAGTGCAGCACCGGCAGGTCAAAGCCACCGCCGTTCCATGACACTAATTGCGGGGTATATTTGTCAATGCCGTCAAAGAAACGTTGAATGAGGGCACTCTCGTCGTCTTCCAGGCTGCCCAGCGACCACACACGAAAATTGTCTCCCTCGCGCAATGCGCAGGAAATGGCCACCACGCGATGCAGATGATGTTGCAAGAAATCACTGCCTGTCTTCTGGCGACGCATCTGAAAGGCCATCTCCGCTACATCCCCATCGCTCACCTGTGCATCAAGTCCATACAGGGTACGAAGCCCGGCAATGTCGGGGATGGTTTCGATATCAAAAACAAGAACAGGGGTCATCAACACCGATGGTATTGAAAAGTTGGAATGAATGAAAACACTAAAAAGCTCCTCTGGAATTATAAAATCAGCGAGTATTTACGAGACAAAAACCCTCTCTCCAACTCTCTCCCGCAAGCGGGAGAGAGAGTGACCGTCCCCTCTCCCGCTTGCGGGAGAGGGTTAGGGAGAGGGTAATTACCACAATTCAGCTGCCATGCTGCGGGTAAATCCAAAACAATTTGTTTCGTTATTTACGATTTGCAATACTGGTGAGTGAAGGAATTATCAGTTTTACTAACTCTCGACAGTCATTTTTTTGACCAACTGCCGCCGCTCTGTATCCACCAACCCGCTTGGGCTCGCTGTATCCAGCGTTGTGCGAATGTATTTCGGATGTCACCTTCCCACTCGGGATGTGCGTTAGCGCGTGCAATCTCGGCATACAGCGCCTTACGATCCTGATTCTCCGCTGCAACCAGCCCATTGACCTTTTGACGTGCGGCCAGTGGGACTGCATTGGCATCGCGCAGGGCAACCAACCCGTCAGAAGTCAGGCCGACTGCGCCGCTGGCATAGAAGTCTGCCAACTGTGCATGACGCGTCTGCATTGACTGCTTCAAAGCAACAACGCCGGGAGTGTTAATTTCGATGTTTACCTGTGCCGATGCAACGGCAGAAACACTCAGTACAAACAGCGCAAAACAAATCCTAATCAAGTTATTCATATTGCTTTCTCCTTTTTAATTTCAGGTGCAGCAGATGGGGATTTATCAGATTTTGGGGCCGTAACAGATTTCTCGGTTTGCCAAACTTCGTCGATTATCTTGTCAGCTGCCTTTTCCGCTGCGGCGGCGGGAAAATAAATATTGATGGTGACACAGGCGCTCAGTGCCATACCTGCCAAAGGTAGTACGGTCCAAATTTTTTTCATCGTGCCCCTCCTTTATTTGATCACAGCTTTATTGTCCTGCGATACCCGCTTCAAGCGGGTTATCAGCTCACTCCAGTCAACTTTGCGATTGTAGCCCATCACAGTGATGGCGGGAATGCCGCCACCTTTTACTATCGTATAAGCGTTGCCATTGTCTTCCACTCCCGCCATGGTGCATATGTCATTGCGCAGCACACAACTCAACCCGATGCGGTTATAGCCGAAGTTTTCAAAAATGCGCAAAAAACTGCGCTGCAACGCAGCAACCCCGCCTGCTCCGCCCAGCGAAGAAATATTTTCAACAGCCTTTTGGCTGATTCTCTTGCGATATTTTCCAGGACTGCTTGCCAGCTTGGCATCAAAACGTACCGGAACCCATTGCACCAGTTCGAGATTGTTCACTCCCAAATCAATACGCCCCTGGATATTGCCGAAAGAAAAAGTGCGCGTAAGCAAGTCAAGATCCAGTTCGCGCATATCCAAATTTCCCGACAGACGCGGTGCGCGACCGAAGGGATCAAATAGCTCCAAGTGATTTGCCAGCACCGTGCCATCAAATACCCGAAACAATAAAGTGCCATCTACCTTGAGCAATTTGTCCTGATAACTCACCTTTGGAATAGAGCCGGATAGCGAGCCATGCATCTCCGGCCAATGTAATGCGGCACTGAGCTTCTGCATGGAAATCGATGTCAGCGAGCTGGAAAAATTCCACTGCCACATGTCATTCACATTTTGCATGTGGAAATCGCTCACTTCCAACTTGCCGTCGAGTATGGGCAGTGTGGCTGTTGGCATAATGAAATCCTGCCCACGCATCTGAATTTGCCATTGCGTCGCACCCAATGACAATCCCATCAGTTCGCCGTCGGCAAAAGCCACATGCGCTACATTCAGCTCTTGGGCGTGCCACGGAATGTCTGCGTTAATGCCGTGCAGGGCAAAGCGTTTCTCGCCATCCACTACAGCTACATCGCGCAGCTTAACCAATAAAGACTGGGTGGCACCATTGCGGTATTGCCAGTCCACATCGGCGTTCCCGGTCAGCTCTGTCGCCGACAAAGCGCTCTTTTCCAGAAATGGTTTGGCGTAATCAGTGAAGCCTTTAGCCAGTGACAAATTCTTTCCAAGCAAACGGCCTTCCAATAAATCGCTCTTCTTGACATCCCACAATGCGTTCAGCTCAACCTTGCCCACTCCTGGCAGAGTGGCCACAGCCTGCGTCACTTTTAGTTGTGCACCATCCCACTGACCAAAGGCTTGTAGCGTATGCCCGCCGCGCAAATACAACGGTTGCCAGAACAGTTCGCCACTCTGCCAATCGAGTGCGCCACGCCAATCCCATTTTTGGCCTGTGCGAGCAGCATCTACATGCAACGTGCCTGTCATTTTTTCGGCAGCATGCAAACCACTGGCATCCGCAGCAGCCACATCGGCTAACTGCAGATCAGCATTGATTCGGCTTACCCCCGCTTTATCACCCTGCACCTCCAACTTGCCATTCAGGGCACCCTGTGTAGGCAGTGGCCAATTCGGTGAAAGAAAATCTGTCAGGCGCTTGCCTTGTGCATTGCGTAACAATGCTGTGGCACGCCACGGCTGCGCGCGGAAATCAGCGTTTACCTGCCACAATTCATTTGCTTTAGCGGCAAACTGCAACTCCAGCCGTTGCGAGGCAAACTCGTAATTGAGTGTGAATGGCAAGTCTGGAATCGCATCCAGCTTGCCTTTACGGCATGTCACGCGAGCTGAACTAAGCAAAAATTCCGCACAGTGCACGTGCACCTTGCGCCATGTCTTTTCCGCCATGTGCAATTCGTCTATGCTGAATTCAGCCGAACCCTCTTGCGCCAATACCACTTTAATTCCGCGTGCGGTAAAGCTCGGTGCGGTAACGTCTGCCACGTTTAATGTAATTTGCACGGCATAGAGCGGCGCAGGCAAAAATATCAGACAAAAACTCAGCAAGCCGGACAGGCAGCAACTTTGCAGGCGGATTGTGGTATAAATAAGCGTCTTGTTTAACATATGGCAACTCAATTCCATGTTACAAAACCATGTTTTTTTCTGCTAAATTTATTCTACTAACTATGACTCCCATGAGATTTTTTTCCGCGCTATCCCTGTTCTGTTTGTTTGCCCTGCAACCCGCCTGGGGCGAAAATATTTCACTCAAGATAGGCAAACACAGCATTCATGCCGAGATCGCCAACACCCCGCAAAGCCGCGAACAGGGACTCATGCAGCGCGGTCCTTTATGCGCTAATTGCGGCATGTTATTTATCTTTGAAAAAGCTGACCGGTATAGCTTCTGGATGAAGAATACGCCACTGCCGTTAAGCATCGCCTTCATCGCCGCCGATGGCTCCATTCTCAACATTGAGGAAATGCAGCCTAACACCACAGTTGCGCATCACGCCCAAAGCGATGCATTGTATGCGCTGGAAATGAATAGCGGCTGGTTTACCCGGAATGGCATCAAGCGAGGAATAATAGTTCAAGGATTAAGGCAAGCTCCCCCAGGGCATTAACCTCTCTGAATTAATAAAAAATCCCGGCGAATCCCGGGATTTTTTATTTCGCTCAATCTTTAATAATTACGCGCAGTTCTTGGCTACGAAATCCCAGTTCACCAAGCCCCAGAAGGTTTCGACATACTTGGCGCGGGCGTTGCGGTAATCAATATAGTAGGCGTGTTCCCACACATCACAGGTCAATAACGGCTTGTCCGCGCCGGACAATGGTGTGGCGGCATTGCTGGTGTTAACGATGTCCAGCGAGCCATCAGCTTTCTTCACCAGCCATGTCCAGCCAGAGCCAAAATTTCCCACGCAAGAAGCCGAAAATGCTTTTTTAAAATCTTCGAAACCGCCCCATTTCTTGTTGATGCCATCCGCCAGCGCTCCAGTCGGTACACCGCCACCGTCAGGCTTCATGCCATTCCAGTAAAAGGTATGGTTCCACACTTGGGCGGAATTGTTGAAAATGCCACCGCTGGATTTTTTGACTATCTCTTCCAGCGTGGCGTTCTCAAATTCAGTGCCTTTAATCAAATTATTGAGATTGGTCACATAGGTTTGGTGATGCTTGCCATAGTGATATTCCAGAGTTTCCTTGGAAATGTGCGGCGCGAGTGCATCCATCGCATAAGGTAGTGCAGGTAAAGTATGTTCCATTTAGTTCTCCTCAATTTAAGTTTAGAGTGGTTCAAAATTACAGTCGACAAAACTCAACGACTAATCGGTTTATATCGAATTCGCTTCGGCTTCGCACCTTCCTCACCCAAACGTTTCCTTTTATCCGCTTCGTATTCCTGATAATTGCCATCGAAAAATGTGACCTGCGAGTTGCCTTCAAAGGCGAGAATATGAGTCGCTATGCGATCCAAAAACCAGCGATCATGCGAGATAACCAGCACACAACCGGCGAATTCCAGCAGCGCGTCTTCAAGCGCACGTAGCGTTTCCACGTCGAGGTCGTTGGAGGGTTCATCCAGTAGCAGGACATTGCCGCCCGAAATAAGCGTTTTCGCCAAGTGCAGACGTCCGCGTTCGCCACCTGAAAGATTACCGACCAGCTTTTGCTGATCTGCGCCCTTGAAATTAAAGCGGCCGATGTAGGCTCGTGATGGCGTTTCAAACTTGCCCACGGTGAGTATGTCGTTGCCACCGGAAATAACATCGAACACGGTTTTATCGCTCTCAAGCGCATCGCGCGATTGATCAACATGCGATATTTTGACTGTTGATCCAATTTTTATTTCGCCAGAATCCGGTTTTTCTATTCCAGTCAGCATGCGGAACAGCGTCGACTTACCCGCGCCGTTGGGTCCAATAATGCCGACGATAGCGCCGGGCGGAATCTTGAGACTGAGATTGTCAATAAGCAGTCGGTCGCCATAAGCTTTGGAAACATTGTTAAACTCTATGACTTCATTACCCAGCCTGTCGGCCACGGGAATAAAGATTTCCTGGGTCTCATTACGCTTTTGATATTCCTGTGAATTTAATTCTTCAAAGCGGGCGATACGCGCCTTTGATTTTGCCTGCCGTCCCTTTGGATTCTGGCGCACCCATTCCAACTCCTTGCTCAGTGCCTTTTGGCGCGCGGACTCAGAGGACTCTTCTTGCTTGAGCCTGGCTCCTTTCTGTTCCAGCCAACTTGAATAGTTTCCCTTCCACGGAATGCCGTGGCCACGATCGAGTTCCAAAATCCACTCGGCGGCATTGTCAAGGAAGTAGCGATCATGCGTCACCGCCACCACAGTCCCTGGAAAGCGCAATAGAAATTGTTCCAGCCATTCTACCGACTCAGCATCCAAATGGTTGGTCGGCTCATCCAGCAGCAACATATCCGGTTTCGACAGCAGCAATTTGCACAGCGCAACGCGACGTTTCTCGCCACCCGAAAGATTCTTGACCACGGCATCCCATTCGGGCAGACGCAATGCATCGGCGGCAATTTCCATTTGTTGATCCGCATTCCCGTCACTAGCCGCGATGATGGCTTCAAGTCGCGCCTGCTCGGCGGCCAACGCATCAAAGTCGGCATCAGGATCAGCATAGGCGGCATACACATCATCCAATTTTTTCTGCGCGCTGAAAACCTCGCCCAGCCCTTCCTGCACTGCTTCACGGACGGTCTGTTCCGGGTTAAGTTGTGGCTCTTGCGGCAGATAGCCGATATTCAAGTTCGGCATCGGAGTGGCTTCGCCTTCGAAATCCTTGTCCACTCCAGCCATGATCTTCAGCACGGTGGATTTGCCCGAGCCATTCAATCCCAGCAGACCGATCTTGGCACCAGGGAAAAAGCTGAGGGAAATATCCTTGATAATTTGGCGCTTGGGCGGAACGACCTTGCCCACGCGATTCATGGTAAAAACATATTGGGCCATAGTGTCTGTTTTGTATTGAATTATTAATCAGGGGTGCAAGCTTACCCCAAGGCACCCAATTTTGGGAGTATGTAAAGCGACGAAAAGGTAATGACGAATATTTTGGCTAGCTCTCAGGCTCTTACCACATCGGGCAATGCTGAGTTTTGCCAGCCGATTCATTTGATAGTATTATAACAAGACATAAGTAGTTCAATAACTGCAACAAGTATCGCCAAAACAAGACGCATAGGGATGAAACCGAAATGCGCAGTTTTATAAAAATATATGAGTGTTTTAATGGCCTGATAACACCATTTTGGTGGCGCTCAGTTGGCTGTTGGGCAGCTTTAAAGAATTGGCGGGCCTCCCCGCATTGCAAGGTGGTGAACCTGGTCAGATCCGGAAGGAAGCAGCCATAACCATTTACTGCAAGTGCCGGGGGCAAGGCTCGCCTCCTTATTCGAAATGGGAGTGGCCATGAAAAAAATCTGTGTACTGATCGGTGCGATATTGTTGAATGGGAATGTGTGGGCCATAGATGGTGTTTCCGCTGAGATTGGCAGTGGCGATAAAACCAATATGGCGCGTATTGGCGCCCAATGGGATTGGGGAAAAAAGTGGTTTACCGAGGGCAACTGGTTGGTGACCGGCTATTGGGAAGCTTCAGCTGGAAGTTGGAACGGCCCAAATAATGCGGGTAACAAATACAACATTACTGATATCGGTTTTACGCCAGTATTTCGTTTGCAACAGAAAAATCTTTCCAGCTTCGCGCCTTATCTGGAAGCAGGCATTGGAGTTCATCTGATTTCGCATGTACAAATCAATGCCAATCGTAGATTCAGCACTGCGTTTCAATTTGGCGATCATCTTGGCGCAGGTCTGCGTTTCGGTGATCGGAAACAATACGATCTGGGCTATCGTTTTCAGCATCTGTCTAATGCTTCAATCAAGGATCCAAACCCGGGTATCAATTTCAGCCAAATTCGCCTTGCCTATCATTTTTGAGACAGCGTAAATTTTGTCAGCAACTTCTGTTCTAGCGCGTAAATGGCGGCCTAAGAACTTCGCGCAATTGGCGGGGCAGCAACATGTCGTGCAGGCATTGAGCAATGCGCTGACACAAAACCGTTTGCATCACGCCTATTTATTCACTGGCACGCGCGGCGTGGGGAAAACCACCATTGCACGCATTTTTGCAAAATCCCTGAATTGCGTCAGTGGTATTACCGCTACTCCGTGTGGAATTTGTAGCGCTTGCACGGAAATCGACAGTGGGCGTTTTGTTGATCTCATTGAATTGGATGCGGCGTCTAATACCGGCATCGATAATATGCGCGAAGTACTGGATAACGCGCAATATCTGCCAACTTTGGGACGTTACAAGGTTTATTTGATTGACGAAGTTCATATGCTTTCCAAGCCGGCTTTTAACTCGATGTTAAAAACATTGGAAGAGCCGCCCGCACACGTCAAATTTATTCTCGCCACCACCGACCCGCAAAAAATCCCCGTCACGGTATTGTCGCGTTGCTTGCAGTTCAATCTGAAACAGTTGCCGCCTGCGTTAATCGTCACACACTTGGAGTATGTGCTGGGACAGGAAGGCATCACCTTTGAAATCGCTGCGCTGGCGCTGCTGGCGCGTGCGGCTCAAGGCAGTATGCGCGATGCGCTAAGCCTGCTCGATCAAGCCATTGCCTATTCCGATTCCAGAATCGATGAAGCAACGGTTCGCAATATGTTGGGCGCGATTGACCAGAGTTATCTGTATGACGTGTTGCAAACTTTGCTGGCGCGGGACGGAGTCGGTTTGCTGCGTGTTGCTGACGATATGCTAAGTCGCAGCTTGGCGTTTGATGCTGCTTTGCAGGACTTGGCGACCTTGTTGCACCGTGTTGCTCTGGCGCAGACGGTGCCGCAAGCCATCGCAGAAGATGAGCCGGAGCGAGTGCGTTTGCTGGAACTGGCGCAGAGTTTTAGCGCGGAAGAAATTCAGTTGTATTATCAGATTGCCATACACGGGCGTAATGAAATTGATCTTGCGCCCGATGAATATGCTGGTTTCACCATGACGTTGTTGCGCATGTTGGCATTCAGGCCAGCTGGCGCCAAGGCGGTGTCTGAACAACGCACAGCTGAAGTGATCGTTACGCCAGCGATAGTTGCGCCGCTAAAGGCTCCTGCTACTGCGCTACCCGTGTCGCAGCCGAAGCAACAATCGCAACCTGCTCAGGCTATTTCACAGCCAATTCACCCAGCAGCATCTACTTCTGTGGCGCTGGATTGGAGCGCATTGCTGGCGCAACTGAATGTGCAAGGTATGGCGCGCGAATTGGCAAAACATTGCACGCTGGAAAGTTATGTTGATGGGCGCTTAACTTTAAATTTAGCGCCGCAACACAAACATTTATTGACCAATAAAATGGCCCAGGAAAAATTGCAGTCGGCCCTTGCCGATTATTTCGTCCAGCCAGTGCGATTGGTGGTTATGTTAGGTGCGAACAACGTGGCCACCCCAGCCGCAGTCGAGCAGCACGTAAAACAGACACGTCAGCAACAAGCAGTTGAGGCCATCACGCAAGACCTGTTCGTACGTGAAGCACAGACACAGTTAGGCGCGCAGATAGTTGAAGAAACCATTAAATCAATACCGTAAATTAAGGAGGGTAGGCACATGATGAAGGGCGGATTGGCCGGGATGATGAAACAAGCCCAGCAGATGCAACAGAACATGAAGAAGGCGCAGGGCGAACTCGCTACAGTCGAGGTGGTAGGTCAAGCCGGTTCCGGCATGGTGAAAGTTGTTATGACCTGTGCGCATGATGTGCGCCGCGTGATATTGGATAACAGCCTGTTATCAGACGATAAGGAAATGCTGGAAGATCTGATCGTGGCGGCAATGAATGATGCGATGAAACAGGTTGCTGCAGTGACCCAACAAAAAATGGGTGGTTTCACAGCGGGTATGAATTTACCGCCCGGCATGAGTTTGCCGTTCTGAATGCCCTAATGTTTTTACTACCTGGATGAACACGCTTTCCAGTCTGGAAGAAATGATAGCCGCCTTGCGCTGTCTGCCTGGTGTTGGGCCGAAATCTGCGCAGCGTATGGCATACCATTTGTTGCAACGCGACAAACCTGGCGCATTGCGGCTGGCGAAAGCGCTTGGCCAGGCTGTGGAAAGTATCCATCATTGCGTCAAGTGTAATAATTTTTCCGAAGAAGAAATTTGCGCCTTATGCCGTTCGTCCAAGCGTGATACCAGCCTGCTGTGTGTGGTGGAAATGCCGGCAGACTTGCTCATGATGGAACAGGCGCAGTGCTATCGCGGTATGTATTTTGTGCTGATGGGACGGCTTTCTCCACTGGATGGCATCGGCCCGCGTGAATTGCACCTGGATCGGTTGGTTAGTCGGGCGCAGGAAAATACATGTGAAGTGATACTCGCCACTAATTTCACCGTAGAAGGTGATGCCACTGCACACTACATTACTATCCTGCTATGTGCGCAGGGCATCAAAGTGTCGCGCATTGCGCGTGGGTTGCCAGTGGGTGGCGAACTGGAGCATGTGGATAGTGGTACGCTGGCGCAAGCCGTGTTGGAGAGGCGAGAGGTTACCGGATGAACGAGCAGGCAAAGCAACCAGAACAACAAGGCGAGCGCTTGCAGAAGGTATTGGCGCAGGTTGGCCTGGGTTCCCGTCGTGCCATGGAAGAATGGATTTCCGCTGGGCGCATAACGGTGAACGGGGAAGTGGCGACGCTGGGTATGCGTGTGACCGAAGATGACGTAGTGCGCGCCGACAAGCGCATGGTCAACATTAGAACAAGTAACAATAATTTGCCGCGTGTATTGCTGTATCACAAGCAGGAAGGCGAAATTGTTAGTCGTGATGATCCGGAAAAGCGTGCAAACGTATTCGACAAATTACCCAAGTTGCGGGGCATGAAATGGATTGCCATTGGACGGCTCGATTTTAATACCAGTGGACTGCTGATTTTTACTACCTCGGGTGATCTGGCTAACCGTCTTATGCACCCGCGTTTTGAAGTTGAACGCGAATACGCTGTGCGCGTGCAGGGCAGCATGACCGATGAGCAGATGGAACAGATGGTGAAGGAAGGCATCACCTTGGAAGATGGCCCGGTGAAGTTCGAGAGGCTTACCGACGAAGGAGGGGAGGGCTACAACCACTGGTATCGCCTGATGTTGAAGGAAGGGCGCAATCGCATTGTGCGTCGTACTTTTGAGGCATTGGGTTTGCCCATTAGCCGTTTAATACGTGTGCGCTTCGGCATCGTTAATCTGCCGCCTCGCTTGAAGCGAGGCACGTTGGCAGAACTTGGCACGGGAGAGGTAAGCCAAATTCTTGACTGGGTGGGCATGGAATCGAAACCTGTCACGGAAAAAGCCGCTGAATCGACTGGAAGCAAGGCTGGGAAATTTGATAATGGAATGACGGATGCAGGGCATAAAAACAGAAAACCAGGCACTGGCGTGAGTACCGCTCCACATGGCAAGATAGATGGACGCCATGGCAAGACAGACGGGCGCCGCAGCGCAACACCGTCTAAAAATAAAGTGCGTCCCTGAAATAGACGCCAAGCTCTGATTATTCATTCCGAATATTTCAAGTTGCCAGGAAGTAACCATGCAACGGCAATTTAATCTTCAACCTTCCATTTATTTTACTATCGCATTAGTTGCTTCGCATGGCGTTGCGCTCGCGGTTCTGGCGCCATTGGCTTTGCCATTATGGGCGAGGACACTACTGGCCTCGCTTGTATTAGTCAGCCTGCTGTATCACGTATGGCACGATGCCTGGTTGTTAGCGCTTTCCTCCAACAAAACGCTACTGCTGGATGGAGACATGGTCCAGTTGGTTGCGCGCAATGGGGATCAAGTGACTGCGCGGGTATTGGCCGATAGTCTGGTTACTCCCTATATCACAGTACTGAATGTGATGCCGCAAGGGTCGCACTTGGCGCGTAGCGTCATTATTCTGCCGGACAGCCTGGACGCTGAATCTTTCCGTCAGCTTCGAGTGTGGCTCAGTTGGGGGAGTTAGCGTTTAACCCATCATATTTGCAAGTTCACCGAATTCTCTGAATTGCCGTAGCGCTTTTTGACGCGCAAATCCTGCTTGATCCTTTTGATAAACAATACCACTTGTCGGCGACGCTTGAATCGAGGATGCAATTCGACTTCTGTGAGGTCATTAAGGAAATAAATTTGAATCCGTGAATTTAGTTGTAAGAAAGCCTGACTTTCTCCGACCAACGATTCAGGAGACAGAATCTCCCGAATTATCCACCAACAAAAGGAGTTTTACTTTGAACAATCGTCAAATCTTATCAGCAGCAATCGGTAGTCTGTTAGCCCTTGGACTGGTCAGCAATGCCAGTGCTGCAGGCAAAAAAATGGATATGGAACAATGCTATGGTGTCGCCAAGGCAGGCCATAATGATTGCTCCAGCAACAAGAGCGCGCATTCTTGTGCGGGCCAAGGCACTAAAAACAATGATCCTCAGGACTTCGTCGCCGTACCCAAAGGCACGTGTGACAAGATTGCTGGTGGCACTCTGAACACCATGTAATGGGACAGCCCGCAAACGATTATTTGCCGTTCACCGCTGGTATCGGGTTGCGGGCGCCTCACTATTGTAAGGTGCTGGAAAAACTGCCCAAGCTCGGCTGGGTGGAAGTGCATAACGAGAATTTTTTCGGAGGTGGTGCGGCTCTGCATACCTTGCTCAAGGTGCGCGAGCATTATCCCGTCAGCCTGCATGGCGTTGGGATGGGGCTGGCTTCGACTGCGCCGCTGGATCAGGCGCATTTATCTGCTTTGTATCGTCTTTGTGATGCGGTGCAACCCGCTGCCGTGTCGGAACATTTGTGCTGGAATTCAGTGCCAGACATATCTACCAACGGTTCCATGGCCATCAACGACCTGCTCCCGTTTCCCTATACCCAAGAGGCCCTTTCCCGCGTGGCAAGACGCGTTGATCAGGTGCAGGAAAAACTTGGTCGCCGACTGCTGGTGGAAAATCTCTCCAGCTACTTGTCTTTCACGAGCAGTGAAATGACTGAGGGCGAATTTCTGTCTGAATTATCATGGCGCACTGGCTGTGCCATTCTGTTCGATGTCAACAACCTGTATGTGAATGCTCGAAACCTGGGCGTGGATGCCAAGGCTTTCATACATGCACTTCCGGCTGAAGCGGTGGCGGAATACCACCTCGCTGGGCACAGCATAAGGGATGGCTGCCTGGTAGACACGCATAGCACTCAGGTATGCGCCGAGGTGTGGGAGTTGTATGAGTTTGCCTTGCAGCACATCGGGCCGCGCCCCACGCTGATCGAATGGGATAGCGATATACCCGCGTTGGCAGTATTGAAGGGTGAGGCGGAAAGGGCGCAGCAACGGCTGGAGGAATACACATGCTTGAGTTGAATGACGACCTGTCCGATTTTGCCCGCGCCATCTTGCGTGGCGAGGAGCCGTCGTCGCGGATCAACACGAGTTACCAGAATTATTCTGTCGCCATCGCCATCGAAGTTTATCGCAATAATTATCGCGGCAATCTGCATGACACACTTACAGGCGCGTATCCGGTCATAGAGCAATTCGTGGGCAAGGATTTTTTCCGGCTGTTGACGCGGCAATTCATCGGGCAACATCTTTCGCGCAGCGGCAATCTGCATCACTATGGCGCGGAGATGGCAGGCTTTATAGCGGCCTTCGAACCTGCGCAAGGACTACCTTATCTGCCGGATGTCGCGGCGCTGGAATGGGCCTGCCATTGTGCCTATTTTGCAGACGATGCCGCCACACTGGACCTTGGAAAGCTGGCGCAAATACCACCCGATCAATATCCAGACATGATCCTGAACATCCACCCGGCATGTTATCTGGTGCGCTCACGCTATCCGATCTCTGCCATCTGGCATGCCCATCAACCCGGTGCGTCCAGTGACTTTAAGATTGACCTGGATAGCGGTTCCAGCAACGCTCTGGTTAGCCGCAAAAATGATGCAGTCTTAGTTAGCGAGCTGACGGAAGCCGAAGCTGCATGGCTGCAAAGCATACAAGTTGGAACTAAGCTGGAAGATGCAACTGCCGCCACGCTAACGAATTATCCGGATTTCGATTTACAAGCCGTGCTGTTAAATCTGGTTGCGCAAAACGTTCTTGCAAACTTTAACCTGGGAGCGGCACCATGACACAGTTATCACGCTTGGCAAGGTGTTACTACAAAGTATCACACCTGCCGGAATATCTGGCGCCTCTGATTGATTTGGGGCTGAGGTTGTATCTTGCGAATATTTTCTTCAAATCCGGCCTGACCAAGGTGCTAAGTTGGGACAGTACGTTGTACTTGTTCAGCGATGTCTACAATGTGCCGCTACTGCCACCTGAGGTGGCAGCATCTATGGCGGCCGGTGCAGAACTAGGGCTGTCCATGCTGCTTGTATTGGGGCTATTCGGACGGTTTGCCGCTGCCGGCTTGTTCATCCTCAATGTGGTCGCGGTTATTTCTTATGCTGACTTAAGCGCTGCGGGTATCAATCAGCACTTGTCCTGGGGAATTCTGCTCGGCGTATTGTTGATATTGAGTCGCGTCAACTGGTCGGTTGATGCATGGTTGGAAAAACGATTGCAGTAATTCAGCTTGTGGTTTTGCAATCTGTCGACAGCCATGCGGGAAGCTGAACGTTTATTTCCTAATCTATTTCACATAGAGCCGTTGCTTTGCTATCTTTCGGGACGCATTTGCGGAAACAAGATTACATCACGGATGCTGGGGCTATCGGTGAGCAGCATTACCAGGCGGTCTATTCCGATTCCTTCTCCAGCGGTGGGCGGCAGGCCATATTCCAGTGCGCGTATGTAATCACTGTCCTTGAACATGGCTTCTTCGTCTCCTGCCTCCCTGGCCTTTACCTGTGCATCAAAGCGCGCCTCCTGGTCTTCCGGGTCATTCAACTCGGAGAAGCCATTGGCGATTTCACGTCCAACCATAAACAGTTCGAAACGCTCGGCAATTTCCGGGCGCGTATCGCTGCGCCGCGCCAGTGGTGAAGCTTCTGCCGGGTAGTCAATGATGAAAGTTGGTTCGAATAGCTGATGCTCGGCCAGCTCTTCAAACAGCGAAAGTTGCAGCCCGCCCACGCCATCCGCCGCCCTGTATTTGGCCTTCAGATCTTGTAATTCGTTGATGAGAAAATTGCGGTCATTCAACTGCTCTTCAGAAAACTGCGGATGATATTTCCGGATTGCCTGTGACATGGTCAGGCGATGGAACGGTTGCCCCAAGTCGAGCTCACGTCCCTGATAAGTGAGCACAGTGGTGCCCAGCACCTTGCGCGCCACTTCGCTAAACAGCTTCTCGGTAAAGTCCATCAGATAACGATAATCCCGATAGGCTTCATAAAACTCGATCATGGTGAACTCGGGGTTATGTCGCGTTGAAAGCCCCTCGTTGCGAAAATTGCGGTTGATTTCGAATACCTTCTCAAAGCCGCCCACCACCAACCGCTTGAGATATAACTCGGGCGCAATGCGCAGATACAGCTGCATGTCCAATGCATTGTGATGCGTGGTAAAGGGTTTGGCTGATGCACCGCCCGGAATGGAATGCATCATCGGTGTCTCGACTTCGAGGTAATTGTGGCGCAGGAAAAATTCCCGTATGGCCTGGATTACCTTGGAGCGAATGATAAATGTATTACGCGTGTCCTCATTGGTGATGAGATCTATATGCCGCTGGCGGTATTTTTGTTCCTGATCGCTCAGGCCGTGAAACTTTTCCGGTAGCGGGCGTAGTGCTTTAGTCAGCAGACGCAGTCCGGTCACACGCACAGAAAGTTCACCGGTCTTGGTTTTAAACAGTACTCCAATTGCACCCAGAATGTCGCCCAGATCATGGTGCTTGAATGCATCATGCGCTGCTTCGCCGGTATCGTTATTGTTAATGAATAGCTGGATGCGTCCGCTCATGTCCTGCACGGTGGCAAAACTGGCTTTGCCCATTACGCGCTTCAACATCATGCGCCCGGCTACAGCCACGCTGACATGCGCGGCTTCCAGTTCGTCGTGGCTCATTGCTCCATAAGCAGCATGTAAATCACCGGCCAGATTTTTGCGCTCAAAATCATTCGGGAAAGCGACGCCTTCTTGGCGAATTGTAGTGAGCTTGGCGCGGCGCTCGGTGATGATTTGGTTTTCGTCTTGCTGAGGGTTGGTTGGGTCGATAGTCATGATGTTCGGGTTAATTATGATCAAGAATTCAGGAGTGCTTTCACAGGCGCGGGATTGTGTCACAAATGCCGCATTACGCGCAATTTAAGCAATGGATATGCGATGAGGCGGGGGCATCAAAATGCATTAACCATTATCGCCGTGAAAATTTTAATAGCGCAAATCAGGATAGGGATAAGCTATCCCGTGGCACAAATAATGCGTCATCAAACCCGCTGTGCAAACTCCTCAAAGCCCAGAACTGGCAATGGTCGGCTGAAGAAGTAGCCTTGGTAGGCATGGCAGCCTATACTGGCTAAAAAGTCGCGCTGCAGCTCGGTTTCAACTCCCTCAGCGATCACCCCCATTCCGAGGCTCTGAGCGAGCGTTACGATGGCCCGGGCGATGGCGGCGTCGTTGCGGTCGGTGAGCACATCACGAACAAACAGCTTGTCGATCTTCAATTGGTTCAGCGGTAGCCGCCTCAAGTAGGAAAGCGAAGAATAGCCGGTGCCGAAATCGTCCAGCGAAAAACCTATGCCACAGACTTTCAGCGCGATCATCTTGTCGATGATGTCCCCGACATTGTCCACCAACAGACTTTCAGTCAGTTCCAGTTTGAGCCGGTTCGGATCGGCACCTGTTTGGCTGATTGCCGCCATCACTTTTTCCACAAAATCAGCTTCGCGGAACTGCTGGGCACTCACATTAACCGACACCGTGAGATGGGCCATTTCGGGCCGGATGGCCCATCGTGCCAGTTGGGCACAGGCGGTTTCCAGTACCCATTGACCCAATGGCAGGATCAACCCGGTTTCTTCAGCCAGAGGGATGAAGTCATTAGGCGGCAACATGCCGCGCTGGGGGTGCTGCCAGCGCACCAGCGCTT
>CAMCFJ010000018.1 GCA_945874105.1 Candidatus Nitrotoga sp. CP45
AGCGAAATAACAATTTGTGCGGATAAAGGAACCCCTGTCGTATATGCTTACCCAGAGTCGCCTTCAACAAAGGCATTCATGGCCGTGGCCGAAAGATGTGCGAAATTCCTGGGCGCTAGTGCTGAACAGGATGGGGTTGGGGATTCTGCGGAGTTCAGTCCGGCTGCGAATGTAACCGCCGGTGTTACAACTCCATCAATAGTGAGTTAAGGATGAATATTCATGCTGTTCGCCGGTGGCATGGCCTTGTTGGCGCTGTCATCGTGTTTTTTCTGGTCTATCTTTTGGTTTCAGGGTTACCTTTAAATCATGTTGAGATACTTAAATTAGATAAGCAGGAAGTCAGCTATCCCTGGCTTATGCGCTGGTACGGGATTCATGTTGCTGATCCAACTCAAGGATATTTGCTAGGGAAAAGCTATCTCTCTTGGGAAGACGACAAATGGGTATTAGACGATAAATTATTGTCCGGTAGTGCGGGGCAACCAATTGGCGCAGTCGAGGTTAGGGGTATAAATTATGTTGCGACTGCCACTACCCTTTCTTTGTATCAATCTGATGGACAGTTGCTAAATAAGGTGGAAAAGCAATCGCTACCCGCTCATCCAATTTTGGCGCTTGGTAAAATGGGTAACAATGTAATGCTGCAAACTTCCTCTGCCGTATTTGCCAGCGTCGATGGTCAAAAATGGGAAAAATCAAGCGCTACTGGAATGACGTTGTCTTCTCTGCAAGATCTTCCTGCCGATGTTAAACGTCGCTCGGCTGACATTCTTGCACCGGGCATATCGCTACAGCGTGTATTGTCGGATGTGCATAGCGGCCGTATATTTGGGCGCTATGCAGTGTGGGTGATGGACATTGCGTCGCTTGTATTGCTTGGGTTAGGTTTAAGCGGGTTTTGGCTTTATTGGAAGTTAAGGTGACGGGAGTTAAGCGATTTTATGTTTGCTGTTGATAATTTATAGTCGCCCCTGATTTTCTGACAACAAATTAAGGTGGTAACCTGCTGTAATCAAGGAGCACAGTAAAGCGGATCTTTTTATTGGGCATTGACAGCCAGACGCGATGGCAGGGTAAATAACTTCGCCGAACGCTGCACTTCCGGTTGACTGAAAGGACTGCTTTAGGCTATTCTGAAAAGCGGGTAGGGCTGCCAAGAAACAACCGAAAATTTCCCTGTGTTGTGGCTCCTGGTCGAGTACCTGCGGGACTGTCAGTCCGTGCGATTGTTTATATTAAGCCACGGAGATATCATGAAAAATGATCCAAAAATTGAAGAATTGAACCAGTCTGTGGGTATAGAGTGCTGGTCGGCGGAACAAATACAACAAGCACAAATAGTAGCTGCGAAGGAAGCTGGATTTGAAGGAATAACATTCCGCGATAAATCGGATGCTCCTGAAATGGTGGTGCTACCGGCGGGAAGTTATGGCATGGGCGAAGCATTTGAGAAGCACAAGGTTACCTTTGCTCGTCCCTTTGCGGTAGGGAAATATCAGGTTACGGTCGAAGAGTGGAAGCATTTTGTCGAGAGGTTGCGGCCTGAAGATGAGATATTGCCTGGTGTTGGAGCGGGGTATTTGGCGGGTACAGGAACAGTACGCGGGCACAACAAGGTTTTACTCAAGACCCCTACGAAGGCAACTGAATTACATCACGAAGTTTTAAGTCATGTTAAAGAGACTAACAGCGACTTGCCGGTGACCAATGTCAATTGGTTTGATGCGCAGGATTATGTGCGTTGGCTATCGACTCAGACAGGCCATACCTACCGCTTACTGACTGAGGCTGAATGGGAATACGCATGTCGTGCAGGATCAGTGACTGAATACTACTGGGGTGATGAGGTAGGTCATAACAATTGCAATTGTCAAGACAGTGAGAGCGAGTGGAGCTGTAAAAGTGCCTCGCCCGTGGGCAGTTTTAAACCTAACACTTTTGGCCTGTATGACATGCTGGGAAATGCATGGGAATGGGTGGAGGACCCATGGCATGAAAATTACAACGGGGCTCCGGACGACGGAACGGCTTGGATGTCCGAAGGCAACCGACAGTGGCGTGTGCTACGTGGGGGTTGCTGGGATAGCGATCCGCGGGACGCGCGTTCTCCCCTTCGTTTATGGATTGAACCTTCAATTCGGAACTATGGCATTGGCTTCCGTATTGCCAGGACGCTGTAATGAAATGGCGGCCTAGTTATTGAGTTTTAATCTGCACTTCTCCTCCGCTTTTGACATTGGATTACACCAAGTAACAACGTAAATAGGGAAGCCGTCCGAAGGAACTTATTCTGGGCGGAGATGCCCTACTCTGGTTTGTCGTGTCCAGTAATTTCCTTGTCTGATAAGGTAATACGGTGACCGCTATTAATATGAGAAATCTGCAAGGGAGATGATTGGGTGATTGATCAGGAAGAGCAAAAACATCAGGAAGCCGGGCACAGTCAAGTAGCCACTTTGCTGCTGGAGACAGACATGGACTGTCACCTCACGGTCGATGGCGAGGATCAGGGCGTGCTGGAAAGAGATTCCCCCCGCAGCTTCCTTTTGCCGTTGGGCTACCCGCTTATTCTTGCCGCTACGCAAGATGGTCTGGTGGGAAAAGAATGGGTGCAACCGCTATATCGGGAAGAAGATGTCGTGCATTGCATTCATCTGGCGGAAGAACACGCTCAGGCACGAATAAAACTTGAAGAGGAAATGCGGGAGCCGCTGGGTATAGAGTGTTTGTCAGTGGAGCAGATACGGCAGGAGCAACTGGAGGCGGCAAAAAAAGCGGGGCTTGCCCCAGAGTTCCGCGATGGGCCGGATGCACCCGAGATGGTGGTCATACCGGCAGGCAGCTATCGAATGGGCGAGGTATCTGATAAGCATAAAGTCACCATTACTCGTTCTTTTGCCGTAGGCAAATATCCAGTTTCGGTGGAGGAATGGAGAAGATTCGTTGATGCGAAAAGTGTCGTTATCGAGGAACCGATGAGCGTTTATTTCGGCGCACCAGGTGATGGCAGTGTAGTGAAGCCTTACGTTGAGCCGGAAATCCCTCCCCATTGTCCCTCTGATAATGGATGGATAGGTGCCACACTGCCAGTCACTAACGTCAGTTGGTTTGATGCGCAGGATTATGCGCGTTGGCTAACTGCCCAGACTGGCCAGACCTACCGCTTGCTGACTGAATCGGAATGGGAATACGTTTGCCGCGCTGGCTCTGTGACAGAACATTATTGGGGTGATGAAATAGGCGATAACAACTGCAACTGCCAGGATAGCGGGAGCAAATGGAGTTGCAAACGTGCTTCGCGAGTAGAAAGTTTCGCACCTAACGTTTTCGGTGTGCACGACATGTTGGGAAATGTGTGGGAATGGGTGGAGGATCATTGGCATAATAATTACGAGGGGGCTCCGCCGGACGAGACAGCTTGGACGTATGGAGGTAACCAGCAGGGACGCGTGGTACGTGGCGGTTCTTGGGATTGCAGTCCGAAACTTGCACGCTGCGCCAGCCGCGCCCGAGCCGTAACGTCCAGCCGATACGACGATTTTGGGTTCCGTATTGCCAGCACATTGGATGAGCCGACCGATTAACTGATTTCCTCCGGTTTTTGACCTTGGCTGACTGGGTTTCCAGGCTGACCGGGTTTCCGTCATCAAAGTTAGTGCTAGGTGGCGAGAGGTGATTGGGTGACTAATATGGAAGAACAAAAACCGCAGAAAACTGAGTGCAGTCGTGAAGCCGTCTTGCTACTCAAGGCCGACATGAACTGCCGCCTCATGGTGAATAGCGATAACCATGGTGCACTGCAGAAAAATACTCCACTTAGTATCGTGCTCCCCCTGGGTAGTCATCTTATCAACGTCATCACGCAAGATGGTCTGCTGGAGAAGGAGTGGACGCAGGAGTTAAACCACGAAGAGCAGGTTGTCCACTTGATTCAACTGAAGGAAGAGTATGCCCGGCTACAAGCAAAACGTGAAGAAGAAGTGGGCGAGCCGCTGGGCATAGAATGTTGGTCGGTGGATCAAATACAGCAAGAGCAAATGGCGGCGGCAACAGAAGTCGGGCTTGCCAAAGTTTTCCGCGATGGGCCGGATGCTCCCGAAATGGTGGTGATACCGGCAGGTAGCTATCGCAGGGGGGAAGAATTTAATAAATACAAGGTTACCATTACGCGCCCTTTTGCAATGGGCAAATATCCGGTTACGGTAGCGGAATGGAAGTGTTATGTCGAAAAAGGCGAGATATCCTATCTGCCCTCGAATAACGATTGGGAAGGCGATAACTTGCCGGTGACCAATGTTAGCTGGCATGACGCACAGAACTACGCCCGCTGGCTATCAACCCAGACGGGCAAGACCTACCGCTTGTTGTCTGAAGCGGAATGGGAATACGCTTGCCGTGCCGGGTCAGTGACGGAATATTATTGGGGCGATGAGATAGGGATTAACAACTGTAACTGCCAAGACAGCGGCAGTGAATGGAGTCGTAAACGTGCCTCGCCAGTGGGTAGCTTTGCTGCCAACGTTTTTGGGCTGCATGACATGCTGGGAAACGTATGGGAATGGTTGGAGGACATATGGCATGATAATTACGAAGGCGCTCCGGCCGATGGGAACCCTTGGTCGTCTGGTGGCAACCAGCTGGGTCGCGTGATGCGCGGCGGTTCTTGGAGTAGCTTTCCAAGGTATGCGCGCTGCGCCCATCGTCATGGGAGTGTGCCAGCAATAAGGAATTTTAATTTCGGCCTTCGTCTTGCCAGGACGCTGCCGTAAACGGCAGTTAATTCGTAGCAGATTTGTGTAAATTTTTCTCGCGTTTTGGGTTTAGAGGTGCTCCTGAACCTCACCCATTTCCTCTTTGATTCTTTTAACACTGGACGTCATTAATGAGTAACGAACAACACGAAGATCATCTCAAGAATCCGGATTTAGGCATCGAGTCTCCTGTTAATACTGCCGCTGCGCCCAAGCAGGTTGCTCTGTTGCTCGAGTCCGACATGGACTGCTATCTCACGGTAAATGGCGAAGATCAGGGTCAGCTGGATAAAAACATACCCCGACGTTTTTTGCTGCCTGCCGGTAGCCATCTTATCAATGCCATTACGCAAGATGGTCTAGTGGAAAAAGAATGGGTGCAGGCATCAGATAATGAAGAGGTCACCAATCTCATCTATCTGGCGGAGGAGCATGCACAGGCCCTGGCAAAGTTTAGGGAGCAGAAGGAAGAGCTGAGTGGACCGCTAGGCATAGAGTGCTGGTCGGTAGAACAAATTCAACTGGAACAAATGGCAGCGGCAACCGAAGTCGGGATTGCCAAGGTTTTCCGCGATGGGCCGGATGCACCCGAGATGGTGGTGATACCGGCAGGCAGTTATCGTATGGGCGAAGTATCCAACAAACATAAGGTTGTCATTGCGCGCCCTTTTGCAGTAGGAAAATACCCGGTCACAATGGCGGAATGGAAACGTTTCGTCGTGTCCGGCGAGACCACCTATTCCCCTGCGGATAACGGTTGGGTAGGTGACAATCTGCCAGTGACCAATGTTAATTTTATTCACGCGCGAGCCTATGTGCGCTGGCTATCTGCGCAGACGGGCAAGAACTACCGCTTGTTGTCTGAAGCGGAATGGGAATATGCGTGCCGTGCCGGGTCGGTGACGGAATATTACTGGGGTGATGAGCTTGGTAAAAACAACTGCAACTGCCAAGACAGCAAAAGCGAATGGAGTTGCAAGCGTGCCTCGCCAGTAGGTAGTTTTGCGCCTAACGCATTGGGCTTGCATGACATGCTGGGAAACGTCTGGGAATGGGTGGAGGATACATGGCATGATACCTACAGGGGGGCTCCGGCAGATGGCAATGCTTGGTCGTCTGACGGTGCAATTAGCACTCTGGGTAATCAGGAATGGCGCGTGCTACGAGGCGGTTCATGGATGGTTGATCCGAGGGATGTGCGCTCCGCTGTTCGTTTCATGAGCGACCAGTCGAGCCGTAACGCTTACACAGGTTTCCGTGTTGCCAGGACGTTGGCATGAGGTTGCAGCTTACTTTATCGAATAAAGCAGAATATTAAAATTCAATCATATCAAAATCTTCCTTACGCGCCCCGCATTCCGGGCAAGTCCAGTTAATAGGCACATCTGCCCAGCGCGTGCCGGGTAAGATGCCGTCTTCCGGGGAGCCAGTGGCTTCGTCGTATAGCCAGCCACAAATCAGGCACATATAGGTTTTATATTCAGGGTTCGGGGTCATGGCGAGTAATTTCGGTTAAAATTGCAGCTTCTTTTCACATTTTACAATGACACTTACTGCCATGTCTGACATCTTGCCTATTGTCCTTACTTTTGGTGCTACTGATCCCAGCGGGGGCGCAGGTTTGCAGGCCGATATTCTGACTATTGCCAGCATGGGGTGTCATCCCCTGGCCGTTGTGACGGCAATCACGGTACAGGATACTGGTGGGGTAGATGACATATTGCCAATTGACGCTGAGTGGGTATCTGATCAGGCGCGCGCAGTGCTTGAAGACATGCCCGTGGCGGCATTCAAAATCGGCCTGCTGGGCAGCGTAGAGAATATTGCCGCGATTGCTGAAGTGATTTCAGATTATCCCGATATTCCGTTGGTATTTGACCCGGTGCTGGCGTCCGGTCGCGGCGATGAACTAACCGATGAGGACATGTTGGATGCACTTCGTGAACTGTTATTGCCGCAGACCACCATCCTGACGCCAAATAGCATAGAGGCACGCCGCCTCATTCAAGATGAGGATAATGACGAAGATAATCCCGACTTGGTCGAGTGCGCCAAGCGCATCGTCCAGCTCGGTTGTGAATATGTGCTGGTGACGGGCACACACGAGCATACGCCAAAGGTGATTAACACTCTTTACGGCGAGAGCGGCATAGTTCGGAGCGATAGCTGGGCGCGCCTGTCAGGCATTTACCATGGCTCCGGCTGTACACTGGCCTCGGCAATTGCCGCGTTGCTGGCAAACGGTCTGTCGATGAATGAAGCGGTGAAGGAGGCTCAGGAGTTCACTTGGCAGGCATTGAAATATGCCTTCCGACCCGGCATGGGACAGCACATTCCAGATCGTTTATTTTGGGCCCGTGATGACGAAGAGGATGAATCCAGCGTACGCCATTAAAGGCGTTTATGCTGTTACGCCAGATTGTGCTAATACCACAGATTTGCTGCATCGCGTTCGGCTGGCGCTGACTGGCAAGGTACAGATTCTGCAGTATCGCAATAAATCAGCAAATACTGCGCAGCGATTGGAACAGGCTCACGCCTTACGCAAACTGACGCGTGAATTTGCCACAACGTTTATTGTAAATGACGATATACAACTGGCGGCGCACGTGGATGCGGATGGCGTGCATTTAGGCGCAGCGGATGATAGCGTTGATACGGCACGTGCCGCACTGGGAATACATAAAATCATCGGCGTTTCTTGCTATAACCGTCTGTCACTGGCTCATGATGCAGTTCGTGCAGGCGCGGATTACGTGGCATTCGGAGCATTCTTCCCCTCGACCATAAAACCTGACGCTGAAGTGGCAGATATTGAATTATTGCTGCAAGCGCGTGTCGAACTTGCCGTGCCATTGGTAGCAATTGGTGGCATCACCTTGCACAATGCTGCGTCGTTAGTACATGCAGGTGCAGATGCGCTGGCGGTGATTTCGGCTTTATTTGATGCGGAGAACATAATGGCGACAGCAAAAAAGTTTTCCAACTTGATTAATTCAAATAGATTGCATACAGGAAGGCTCACTCGCTTGTGGGAATATTCGTGATGCACAGAAAAAACGTATTTGCGTTTTTGGGAATTCTTTTGTTTGTCTGGGCAGGGTTCGCTAACCCCAGGAATGGAGACCCAGTTCCGGCACTTGTTCCTGAAGCCCCGGTTTCAGTGCCCATTGAGGGGACGCAGGATATGATGAGGTTTCCTGCTGCGCTGGTGGGTGGGCAGTTTGAATATGCTGTGCAACGAGGCGATTCTCTGACCAGCATCAGCGCCCGTTTTGGTACAGAGCAGTCTGTTCTTGCGCGGATGAACGGGATAAAAAAAGGTGCAACGTTGCAACAGGATCAGCTGTTGCAGATTGATAACCGCCATATCATTCCGGAACGGTTGACGGATGGCATATTGATTAATCTGCCGCAGCGGATGCTGTATTATTTTCAAGCAGGCAAGCTTATGGTTCATTATCCTGTGGGCCTCGGGCGTCCGAGCTGGCCAACACCAATGGGCAGATTCAATGTAATTGATATCCAGGAAAACAAGACGTGGTATGTGCCCAAGTCAATCCAGGAAGAGATGCGGCGAGAAGGGAAGGCTGTACTGACCCAAGTGCCACCAGGGCCGGAGAATCCATTGGGCAAACACTGGATTGGCCTTAGCCTTTCGGAAGTTGGTATTCACGGCACCATCGCACCGGCGAGTATCTATCATTTCCGGAGTCATGGTTGCATTCGTGTGCATCCAGATGACATTGCCATACTTTTTCAGCAGGTACGCAAAAATCTGCCCGGCAAGATCATTTATGTCCCTGAATTGCTGGTGCGTCTTAGTGACGGCCGTATTTTTCTTGAAGTGAATCGGGACGTTTATAAAAAGAGTATTGATCCCATAGCCACTGTAGAGAACTTGGCCAAGATCCAAGGACTTGGTGATATGGTAGACTGGAAAGAAGTGAAAAAAGTCATTCAACTAAAGGAAGGGCTGGCTCGTGAAGTAGGATTGCCAACTTCCATTCCAAATGGAGGTATTCCATGAAAGTCGCAATAAAAGACAAAAGCCGGCGTCAATTTCTAAAATTAGGGATGCTGGTCGCCGCAACTGGATTGTCTCCCTTCCCGGCGCATGCCGCACTGCGTGATATTGCTGCCAGAGAACGGTCATTAGCCTTTTATAACACGCATACCGGGGAAAGCATGCAAACTGTCTATTGGGCAGAGGGTGGCTATATCCCCCAAGCCTTGGTTGATATCAATCACGTGCTGCGTGACCACCGAAATAACGAAATAAAAAACATGTCTCCTGCATTGCTTGATTTGCTCTATGGCATCAACAGCATGATTGGGGCTCGCCAACCTTTCCATATTATTTCCGGATATCGCTCGCCTGCCACCAATGCCAAGCTCGCAGAGAACAGCAGTGGTGTGGCCAAACACAGTATGCATCTGGACGGTAAGGCGATTGATATTCGTGTTCCCGGGCATGATCTTGTCCAAGTGCGTCGTGCGGCATTTATGCTACATGGCGGCGGTGTTGGCTATTATCCTGGCTCAGATTTTGTCCATGTTGATGTGGGTAGGGTACGGCAATGGCAGGGTTGACCATGTTCATGAGCGGATTGTGAAAGATTCGGGCTGGAACACGAAGTCAATAAAAGACGGGACAGGTGATTTTTGGATGCGATTTCACTGTGTTAACGCCATTGCTTTCTGAAAATACTTGAATGCCTCGTCTGATTGATGCAATTTTTCAGACAAATGGCCGAGCGCAGTATACGCGCCGCTGCTGGGTGTAATGCTGTTGCTGGCATCCAGATAGTTCTGCGCTTTGCTCCACAACTCTTGATGCAAACACAGCTTCCCCAGCACCAGCAGCAATCCGGCATCGTCAGGATGCTGCTTAAGCCAACGCTCTGCCTGTTCAATACGGTTCCCTGCTTCGCCCGTCAAGCATTCTCCGAATAGCATTACCAAGTCGCTATCCCATTCCACGTTCAGCCGGTCAGTTAAAATCTGCTGCGCGCTGCGACAATCCCCTTGATGAATGAGAGCACGTACAGCTGCCGCTACAACTTTAGGACGCTTCCTGAATTCGCCAGGGGTGCTTTTCCAAATGGTCAGTAACGCTGGAGCGTCCAGCGTGTGTGCGCGAATTTTTTCCAGCCAGGCTTGCTGGCGTATCTGCGCCGCAGCGGCGTCATCCATGGCACTGCGCTTTTTCAACTGATCTACAATGTCTAGCACCGCATCCCAATTTCGCGCCTGTTGCTGTGCCCTAAGTTCAAGATGAAGTGCGCCGACATGTCTTTTTACCCCGCCCTTGCGCAATTCTTTCAGCGATTGAAGCGCTGCTTGAGGTTGATGCTGATCGAGATTGAATTTGGCTTGTGCCATCAAGCGCATGGTGGATACACCTGTCGACTGATTTTCGGCAGTAGCCAGATAAGCGTCGCGCCTGTCGAATTCACGCAACTCATGCGCTGCACGTGCTGCAATGACAGGGTTGAGGCCGGAGCTTTCGCCTAAGTCCATCGCGCGCACCGCAGCCTTTTCCGCAACCGCGTAGCGCCCTTCGAAGAACGCGTCAAGCGCTTCCATCATGGCTGAGCGTCCTTTACTGTGAGCACGTTCAAGGCGGAACTGACGCACGTAAGCGGGGAGTCGAATGGCGGACAGGGCCAAGCGCACGGCGAAATATCCCAGCACGAACAGGGTTAACAACATCAGCAAAAACAGGGTGAGCGATATCTCAATACGATAGGGCGGATACACTAGCAGCACGTAGCCGGGATTGTGCGCTGCCAACTTCAGCGCCACGGCTAGCGAGAATAATCCCAGTAGCCACACCAGGAATTTCATCGTGATCCCTTGCCGAGCGAAGAACGATAGTTACGTGCGGCTTCCAGGCTTGCACTGATATCCGGCAGTTCAATGTTTATGTTGGACTCGCGCAGTTTCTGCAAGGAGGATACAGCCAGCGCACCACTGGGGGACTTAACGTCAAAATAACGTACTGTCCAATCCTGCACCGATTGCAGATCATGTTTAAAGCTCTTTTCGTCGCGCGACAATAAGCCAAGGCGCGCGGACAGTAAACGCAACTTCAAATTTTCACGTAAAAAGAAAGTTTGCGTGGGCGGCAGGAGCGGCAACTCACGCTTTTGCATATTTTCGACCCGCACCAAGCGCTTCATGTCTTCCCAGACTTCGCGCATTAGCCTTCGCCACGCACCCTCGTCACGCACCGGTGTGGTTACCGCGACATTTTTCCCCTGTGGCACAGTAGCAATGTCCTGTACCAACGGCAAGGTGTCTACTTCAGCGATGAGATTGTCGAGGCGAAACTTGATATCTTGCACATTTACAGCTGGCAACGTACGCAACTTGTCAATGTCGCGATTAATAGTCTTACGCAATCCATTCAAGGCGGCACGATCCATGCGCTTAAGGCGATCATCGGCCTGTTGCATGGCGATTAACGCCGCCTTCACATTGGCGGAAAGTTGCAATTGCTGCCCAGCGATCAGCAGCAACTGCTCCACTTCAGCCAGAACCGTCTCATCGCGGCTACTGGACAGATCTTGGTATAGCGACTCCAGCGCAGCACGCTGATTTTGGGCTTCGGCAGCACGGGCTTCCAGTACGCTCACTTTGACAGACAGTTCGCGCATGGACTCCTGCACTTTCGTCATTAACACTTGGCTGGCCTTGTTGTTGCCGTCCATGTCGGTCAAGCGGCGCGCCAAATCCTGTTGCATATTATTTATCTGGAGGTGAGTGTCAAACCACTGCCATAGAAACACTACCAGCACCACGGCCAACACCATCTGCATAACACTCATGCGCGAAATGATATTTTCCACACGATTATGTGCCGAAACGGCAGGCGCTATTACAGCTTCCGGCATAACAGAATTGACTGGTTCGGAGGGTGGCGCTTGCTTGGTCATAGCGTATTTCCAATTCTGTTTGAAGCATGAGTCTTCGCCCATGCTATCAAACCTGATATCAAACCGTCATTCCCTTCATCAGTCTGCACCACCTCGCCCCAACCTAGCTTATGTGCGGCTTCGGCAATGCGTGCATGTGGTACGAATAATGGCACAGCGACAAGTCGTTTTTTCGCCACGTTATCCAGCATGTCCCACAAATATCCCAAGGCCTCGCTGCTGGTCACGGTAATGGCATCCGGGTTGGCAGCAAGCAACAGGGTGGCATCTTGATGCGGCCTGGCACGCTGGTAGCATGTGACGTACTCGACCTTGGCACCACGCGCTTTAAGGGTATCGCCCAATAATTCACGTCCGCCATTGCCGCGAAAAATCACCACGTGCCAGCCTGCGACCTGGTTCAATTCGGGCAGCGCCAGCAAGGCTTCGCTATCGAAACGATCCTGTGGCGCGATGACATTTTTTACACCGTAATCACGCAGTGCGCGAACACTACCTTGTCCTACCGTCGCAATTTTCAAGGTCGCGGGCAACGCATTATAAGGAACAAAGTTATGAGAGCTAAGCTGACTAGCGGAGGTAAGTTTGCTTGCAGTAATAATCGCTTCCATGCCATAACGCACGGCATTGGGACTAATAAAAATGGCAAGATTGAATTCGTGCAGACGGGCGATAAGTGTGTGCAAAGACTGCGAGTCAAGCACCGGGCTGACTTCCAGCAGGGGGAATAGAATTGCTCGTCCACCAGCCTGTGCTATGCGTTGTGCCAAATTCGTCGCCTGCTCGCGTGGGCGGGTCACCGCTATGCTCAATCCGGCTAGAGGCTGCTGTTGCATCATGTCAAAATAAATTTTGTTTTATCACAAAGATACAGCGGTAGTGAATTGTTGTGCCGAATCTCATAGAGCTGCAAGAATTTCATCCGCGCCTTGTGCACGCAATGCTTGTGCCACGGCATTACCCAATGCTTCCGGGTCGGCAGTTGTACCACTTAGTTCGGCATGCGCCATGCGCTTACCATCCGGGCTGCCGACAAAACCTCGCAAGCGCAATTCATTGCCAACTATTTCTGCAAAACCACCGAGCGGTACCTGGCAGCTACCTGCCAGCGCACGGCTCAAGGCACGTTCCGCTTGCACACAAGTAGCAGTGTCCGCGTGGTGCAATGGACGCAACAGCACTTCCAGGTCAGGGCGGGAAACAAGACACTCAATGCCAAGCGCACCCTGCCCCACTGCTGGCAGGCTGTTCTCGGGAGAAATTAAATCGCGGATACGATCGCTCAAGCCCAAACGCTTCAATCCCGCAGCGGCGAGAATAACGGCGGCGTATTTGCCCTCGTCCAACTTGCGTAAACGGGTCTGCACATTACCTCGCAATGACTCAATTTTCAGATGGGGGAAACGTGCACGCAACTGACTTTCACGGCGCAAGCTCGACGTGCCTACCACACTGCCCGGCGGTAGTGATTCGAGATTGGCATGGAGGTTGGAAACAAAGGCATCGCGCGCATCTTCACGCTTGTCTATGCAGGCCAACATAAATCCCTGTGGCAAATGCATGGGCATATCCTTCAGCGAGTGCACCGCAATATCAGCGCGCCCATCTTCCAGCGCAGTCTCAAGCTCTTTTACGAATAAACCCTTGCCACCGATTTTAGACAGCGTTACATCAAGAATTTGATCGCCTTGCGTGGTCATGCCCAATATGCTGATTTCGGTTTGTTGGTATAATGTACGTAGCCGATCACGGATGAATTCTGCCTGCCACATTGCCAACGCGCTTTCACGCGATACGATGACCAGTTTTGCGGGGGCGGCTTGCGCCTGAGATACGTGATTCATTGGTTTTCCTGAATCTTTAGTTGTAAATCCGATTGCGCCGCATTCTAACATGAGCCTATTGCGCGCGCGTTATACCGTATGCTGTAGAAGACACCTGTTTTAGAAGATAAATACCATGAACTTGCTCGCCACGCCTGCCGATATATTATTTAAAGACATGCCATTGCGCGAAGACATTCGCCTGCTCGGTCGTATCCTTGGTGACACCTTACGCGAGCAGGAGGGCGAAAAAACCTTCGACTTAGTTGAGAGCGTGCGGCGCTGCGCAGTGCATTTCCGCAAGACTCAGGACGAGCGCGATCGCGATCAACTGGAACAAATTTTGGATGCATTATCACCACGCGACACCTTGTCCGTAGTTCGTGCCTTCAGTTATTTTTCGCAATTATCCAACATTGCTGAAGACTTGCACCATAACCGTCGTCGCCGCGCGCATCTCAATGCTGGTTCACCGCCACAAGAGGGAAGTGTGCAACTTGCGCTTGATCGTATCCAGGAAAAGCAGATTTCAGCCGAGACCATGCAGGCTTTTCTCAACAAGGCGCTGATTTCACCGGTGCTCACCGCACACCCTACCGAAGTGCAACGAAAGAGTATCCTCGACTGCCAGCTCATCATCGCCAGTCTGCTATCAGACCGCGATCGGATCGATATGACGCCGGACGAACTTGCCGACAACGAAGAAGCACTGCGCCGCTTCGTGCTGATCCTGTGGCACACGCGCATGTTGCGCACATCAAAACTAACAGTGCCGGATGAAGTAAAGAATGGCCTGGCCTATTATCGCTATACCTTCTTCAGTGAAATCCCCAAGATTTATGCCGGTTTGGAAAAGCAGATAGAAGTGCGTTTCGGCAAGCGCCTGCGCGTTCCGCCATTTCTGCGCGTCGGCAGTTGGATCGGAGGCGACCGCGATGGCAATCCATTTGTCACGCACCAAGTCATGCTGGATGCTGCAATGCGACATTCAGCTACAGCATTGGAACACTATCTGACGGAAACCCATCTGCTCGGGACGCGTCTCAGTCTGTCTACCCGGCTGGTAAAAGTCAGCCAGGAATTGGAGGAGTTTGCCGCGCAATCGCCGGACAAAGCGGTAAGCCGCGAAGATGAACCCTATCGCCGCGCGCTGATTGCCATCTACTCGCGTTTGGTGGCTACGACAGAACAACTCGGACACCACGTCAAGCACCTGCGTGCCGTTGGCCGGGATGCAAAACCTTACGCCAATGCGCAAGAATATATAGCCGATCTTGATATCATCATTCACTCTCTGGAACAACATGGCGCGTTGTACCTGTCACGCGGACGAGTGGCTTACCTGCGCCGCGCCGTCGAGGTATTCGGCTTCCATCTCGCACCGCTGGATATGCGCCAGCATAGCGGCGTGCATGAACAGGTAGTGAGTGAATTACTCGCCAAGGCGGGTGAAACCAATTACCTCAAGCTGAATGAGGCAGGCCGCCGTAGCGCCCTGATCAAGGCATTGCAGGCAGACAAGACATTGATCAGCGATTTGGAACAGTTCTCTGAGATTGTTCAAAGTGAGCTGCGTCTGATGCAAGTGGCCGAAAAAATTCACCAACGCTTCGGTCAGGTCGCATTGCCCAACTACATCATTTCTAAAACTGATGCGGTAAGCGACTTGCTCGAAGTGGCTTTAATGTTGCAACAGGTCGGCTTGCTGGGCGGTTGTCATGAGCTGCACCTCAATATCATTCCGCTCTTCGAGACGATCGCCGATTTGCGCATTTGCGGCGTGATCATGAATGAATTATTTTCTATTCCGCTCTATCGCGAATTGTTAAAGAGTCGTGGTAATACACAGGAAGTCATGCTGGGTTATTCCGACAGCAACAAAGATGGCGGTTACCTGACTGCCAATTGGGAGCTATATAAGGCTGAACTCGAGCTGGTCAGGGTGTTCGAAAATCATGGCGTTGAATTGCGTCTTTTTCATGGCCGAGGTGGCACAGTGGGGCGCGGTGGCGGCCCGAGCTACGAGGCCATCCTGGCGCAGCCACCGGGCAGCGTAAACGCTCAAATTCGCATCACCGAACAAGGCGAAGTCATCGCCAGCAAATACTCCGACCCCGAGATCGGACGGCGCAATCTTGAAATTCTCATCGCCGCCACCATGGAAGCCACACTGCTGAATCACCACGGTGATCATCATGACAGCCCCATGCCGGAATACCTCCGCATTGCGGAAGCGCTTAGCCTGGATGCCTTCGCCGCCTACCGCAAGCTGGTATATGAGACTCCCGGTTTTACCGATTATTTTTTTGCTGCCACACCGATCCGGGAAATTGCTGAACTCAATATCGGCAGTCGCCCTTCCTCGCGCAAGGCATCCGACAACATCGAAGACTTGCGTGCTATTCCTTGGGTGTTTAGCTGGAGTTTGAACCGAGTATTGTTGCCTGGCTGGTACGGCTTTGGCAGTGCGATACAACAGTTTATTGAACGTGAAGGCGACGCCGGGCTGAAGCAACTACAAGCCATGTATCGAAACTGGGCATTTTTTCGCGGCCTGCTTTCCAACATGGACATGGTTCTGTCCAAAACCGACATGGGCATCGCCTCACGGTATGCCGAACTGGTGCCGGACGAAACCTTGCGTCACACCGTCTTCAACATGATAGAAACGGAATGGCAACGCACGGTGGATATGCTGTTCGCCATAACCGGCGCGACCACTTTGCTGGAAGGCAATCCAACCTTGGCGCGCAGCCTCACCACGCGTACGCCCTATATTGATCCGCTTAACCACCTGCAAGTGGGGTTATTGCACCGCTACCGCTCGGGCGATACCCATGACCTGGTGAAACGCGCGATACACCTGACAATAAACGGAATTGCGGCGGGATTGCGGAATAGCGGATAGTTGGGGCAATGTTATTGCCAGCCAATTTTCATGTGGGTTCTGGAAGGATGTTGATACATTGAGGCGATTGGCTAATATCTGCAGGCATTCTGGTTACATCAAGCTTTAATAAAGCGTGGTCCAACCAACCGCCTAACCAAACTCTTTCACAATAAACTGCTGCCTGCGACTAATCGGCAACATCTCGTCCAATCCCCTGAGACTGACTGTCCAGTGTGGGTCTCCGCCTTTCTCATCGAGAATTTTTTCGAAGCCGACGATCCCATCTTTCGCCACTAAACAATTGCGATGAATACGAATGAAACGTGCGGCAAATTCCTTTTCCAGAGCGCCGAGCGATTCTTCAACCAGGTACTCGTGTTCCACTGTGCGCACGGTAATGTATTTCAGCTCGGCACGCAGATACAGCACTTGCTCGATGGGGATAAGTTGGATTTTGCCACGCTCGTGAATTGCAATATGTTTGCGTGGCTCTCGGGCAAGTTCCTGTAGCTTTTCGTTTCGTAAAGGCACGGCAGAACGCGCACGCGTGAGGGCCTCGGATAAACGGCCAAGTCGAATAGGTTTGAGCAGATAGTCAACGGCATGCAAATCGAAAGCCTGAATGGCGTAAACATCATAAGCTGTGGTGAAAATGATTGCTGGTGGCTTAGGCAGTTTGTTGAGATGCTGCGCCAGCTCGATGCCATCCATTTTCGGCATCCGAATATCTACCAGCACCACATCAGCTTGCACTTCGGATAACTTATCCAGCGCCTCGTACCCATTGCCTGCTTCGCCCACCAGTTGCAGCGGCAGTCGATCAGCGCAATCGGCAAGCAGATCCTTGAGGCGATTGCGCGCAGGCGGCTCATCATCCACTATAAAAACAGTGAGGGGGACTTCAAGATTGTTCATTGAGCGCTCCTTGAAGTAACACCAGACAATGTACCCATTTTCGCTTCACGCAAGAGTTTTTACCCTGGCTCTTTCACGGGAAAGAAGGGGCTGTGGGGGTTCCTTGATATAGGGCAGCTTGATATGCACACGGTAAAAATCCTTGCCTATCTCCACCGTATACTTTGCTTCGACATCAAATTGCAGCGCTAAACGTTCACGTATATTGCTCAATGCCATTTTGTTGCCGACATGGTGGCTGCCTTGTTCCTGACGTGGATTATACATTTCAAGGTGCATTTCATTGCCGTTGCGATATAGCTTGATATCGATAACCCCCCCCTCGGTCAGCGGCTCAATGCCGTGATAGACAGCATTTTCAAGTAGTGGCTGCAATATCAGCGGTGGCAGCAGCGCATCATCCGGCATGTTTTCGGTGTGCCAGTTTACCTTGAGGCGTTGGCCCAAACGTAATTGTTCCAGCGCGAGATACTGACGTGCAAGCGCCACTTCTTTTCGCACAGTCACTAAATCACCATCGTGTGCCATCGCCATACGGAACAGGTCGGCCATATCTTCCAGCGCGGTCTCGGCACGCTTGGGGTCGGCCCGAACAATACCGAGAACAGCATTGATACTGTTAAACAGGAAGTGCGGGCGGATACGAGCCTGCAAGGCCTGCAAGCGAGCCTCATCCAGGGCGGGAGACAGAGCGTGGATACGAACTCGAAAATAGACTAACAAAAGGCCAGCAATGACACTACCGAGCAAGGCGTTACGCACAGAATGGAAATCTCCATGCGCTATGGTGTAAATGGACAGCTTGCCCCCCAAATGATAAATCATCAGTGTGACAGTCATTGCCAATAGCAGCACTACAGTGGCGCCCTGCTTGTAGAGCAGTCGTTTTAGCCACGGGTTAAGCATGAACAATAGCGATAAGCTTAACAATAACACGGGTTGCAGCAACGCCGAGATGTCTATCATGCGCTTTAAAATATCCTGCCAGGATGATGCTTGTGCAAACGCAACCAACAGCACCATGCCATTGACTAACAACAGGCTACGCAATATGACGCCCAGGTTACGAAAATCGGGTAACGCATCGGTCGACGTTTTTTGATTTATACTTTGCATATTTGGCATGACAGATATATCTCTGTATATACCGCACATTCTGGACAAGAGCTGATGACTATGCAAGACAATAAAACCTGGTCGGGACGATTTGCCGAACCGGTAGCGGAACTGGTGAAGCGTTATACAGCTTCGGTGGAATTTGATAAACGACTGGCGCCGTTCGACATTCATGCATCGCTGGCTCATGCGCAGATGCTGGAGTCATGCGGCATCATAACCATGCAGGATTTAACCGATATCCGTCGTGGCATGACACAAATCGAAGATGAGATCCTCAACGATAAATTCTCCTGGTCACTCGATCTGGAGGATGTACATCTCAATATCGAAAAGCGTCTGACCACGCTTGTGGGCGATGCAGGTAAGCGCCTGCACACCGGGCGCTCGCGCAACGACCAAGTGGCAACTGATGTGCGTTTGTATTTGCGCCACGCCATCGACGAACTGCACGAACTCATCCGCAATTTACAATCTGCAATGATTGATCTTGCCATACAGCACACGCATACCATAATGCCAGGCTACACCCATTTGCAGGTAGCGCAGCCGGTGAGTTTCGCGCACCACTTGATGGCGTATTTCGAGATGCTTAAGCGCGATGCGGAACGCATCATCGATTGTCAGAAGCGCGTCAACCGCCTGCCACTTGGTGCGGCCGCATTGGCTGGCACCAGCTACCCGATCAAGCGCGAGATGGTGGCGGAACTTCTTGGTTTCGACGGAGTGTGTGAAAACTCTCTGGACGCAGTGTCCGATCGCGATTTCGCCATCGAATTTACCGCTTGCGCAGCGCTCACCATGACACACTTATCGCGCCTGTCAGAAGAATTGATCCTGTGGATGAATCCACGATTCGGCTTCATCGACATTGCTGATCGTTTCTGTACGGGATCGTCCATCATGCCGCAGAAAAAAAATCCAGACGTTCCAGAACTGGTACGCGGCAAAACCGGCCGCGTGAACGGTAACCTAGTAACCTTATTGACACTGATGAAAGGCCAGCCACTGGCCTACAACAAGGACAACCAGGAAGACAAAGAGCCCCTGTTCGATACGGTAGATACGCTAACCAACACTTTGCGCATCTATGCCGACATGGTTGGCGGCATCACTGTCAAGCCAGCAGCCATGCGCGATGCTGCTTTGCAAGGTTATGCCACGGCCACAGACCTGGCCGATTATCTTGTGAAGAAGGGGTTGCCATTCCGCGATGCACACGAAGCGGTTGCGTTGGCGGTGCGCTTTGCCGAGCAGCGCAATTGCGACCTCAGCGATCTGAAGCTGGAGGAATTACAACAATTCTCGTCACTCATTGCAGATGATATTTACGCTGTGCTCACACTGGAAGGTTCATTGGCCAGCCGCAACCACATCGGCGGCACTGCACCTCAGCAGGTTGAAGCTGCCATCGCGCGAGCACGCAAGCACCTCGCCTCGCAGGGCAAAATTAAATAATAAAAAAAGGCGACCTTGCGGTCGCCCAAAAAAACCAATACCTAAAACCTGTTCTCTATGAATTGATCATTCTCTTCAGTCCACCATTTTTATACAGCTCACTTACGATATCCGAGCCACCGATAAATTCGCCATGGATATAGAGTTGAGGAACGGTTGGCCAATTAGAAAAATCCTTGATGCCTTGGCGGATTTCCGGATCAGAGAGCACGTCAACGGTGAAAAGACCTGACACACCGCATGCCTTGAGAATTTGTACTACATTGGCAGAAAATCCACATTGGGGAGATTCTGCCGTGCCTTTCATATATAACACCACAGGATAGCCGGTTACCTGTTGTTTGATGAGCTCTTGCACGTCCATATTTTGACCTCTAAAAATTAGTTGAGTGATTCACTGGGTATATTAGCAGTTCGTTCGCTGCCAGGTCAAGGAATCCGAGCGTCGTGAAGTGTTTGACCTTGTGCTCTCCGTTGTAGCGAGCGACACATCTGCGGAAAGTGGTCAGCGGCAGGTGCGACATTACTTGCACAAAAACAAGTTTGCCCGTGTTCATTGGCAGTCCTCGCAATCTGGTTGGAAATCCCCCGTATACTACTTGCCAAGCTCAAATCGAGACCAGACTTAACCATGAAATAGCTTCGTTCCTTCAATCAATTACAATCGACTCGGCGGTCAACGTTGGGTTGCTACTGATCTTGTCTATTAACTCACCCCAAGAAATAGGCACCTTTGGAGCAGCTATTCTCATCTTTCCATCCATTTTTTTGCACCAATAAATTTAGCTCAGATTCAATTTCATCAAATACTCCTTTCCAATCATCTGCCTTCTTTTGTCTAAAGAGTCTCATACTAGGATACCAGCTACTTGAATTCGTATCTAACATCCAGCGCCAGTCAGGCACCCACTTAAGCGCCAACCATACTCTGCAACCAAGTGCCCCAGCAAGATGTGCAACCGCAGTATCAGATGTAATAATCAGATCTAAATTTTTCATAATTGCCGCAGTATCCAAAAAGGCCCCTTCTGAATCAACTTGCTCACCAAAGCTCTCTATAACCATTCCTTTGGGAAGTGCGTCAAGTTGTTCTGTCCCCTCATTCTTCTGCAGACTAAATAATTTCACTTTCGGTGAGCTAGCAATACCTTCAAACAGAGCTAATGGAAAAGATCGCCCAATATCAACTTCCGCTTGCGTATTTCCCTGCCAATTTATTCCAATATTGAACTGTTCATTATTGAAGTAGGTTCTCCACTTCTCAATGCTCGTTTGGTCTGCTTTGATATAGCTTTCTGTTGAGATAGCAGCATTGCCAATATTTTGGAAAGCTAGTGGCAAGCTCAACAACGGGCAGTGGTAGTCAAAATCAGGTAATGTCGCGCCTATTGCAAGAATATCGAGTGACAGATTCAACCCTTTCATTAACGGTACAAGTGCAGGCTGTACTTCAAAAATAACTTTTTCGCTGAGAGCAGTAATAGATTTTACATAACGACAAAACTGTATCGTATCCCCTAAGCCTTGCTCTGCGTGGATCAGTATTGTCTTGTTTTTAAGAGGCTCTATTCCAATCCAAAGTGGCCTTGTAAAATTTCTGTTTTTAAAATTTGGATCATCTTTTTTCCAACGCCACTCATAGATTTTCCATCCTCTATCAAAATCACCAAGTAGAAGTAGCACTAATGACTTATTCCAGTAGGCATTCGCATAGTCTGGCTTTAATTGAATGGCCTTATCATAACTTGCAACGGCAGCCTCGAATTGCTTGAGGTCTCGAAGCGCATTCCCACGACTGGAGTAGGCCTCCGCACAGTCTGGCTTTAATTGAATGGCCTTATCATAACTTGCAACGGCAGCATCGAATTGTTTGAGGCCGTGTAGCGCATTCCCACGATTGGAGTAAAAGGCAGCAATATTTGGATTGATCTTTATAGTTTTATCTATTAGTTCCACAGCCCGCTGTAGTTGTCTAGTCTGATAGAAAATAACCCCTAATAAATGCAGCGCATCAAAATGATTAGGCTGTTTTCTCAGAATCTTTTCATAGAGTGCTCGTGCCTCTGTTAAATCCCCCATTTGATGAAGGTTTAGCGCAGCTTGGAATTCAATACCTACTGAATTAGGCGTGGGCATTAGACTGGGGAATGTTAAGGGACTTTTTAGACACCTAAATATTCTAACAGGCTCAGGTGGTTATGCTCTAATAAAACGAAGGAATCCGAGCATCGCATCCGGTACTCACCCACCGCACTTTTCCATCCGTGAAATCAGAGCACGGCGTTAGCCGGGTCGTTCAGTCCGCTTCGACAGCGCCAAGATAACCATGCCGAAATGCAGCGTCCAGTTGCTGGGCATAGAAGGCGATCCAGGTATGCATGGGGGCATTTGCTTCGGGTGATGGGTGGAGTGGTTCGTTGTTCCTATGAATTATGGTACGCCATACATGATCCAGATCAGGGTGCAATTTTTCAAATACCCGTGCGGCTTTACCGGCGATCTCCATGTTCCGGCAGCGTTCGTCGAATGAGACGGCATGCCGGTGTGCCGCCGTGGCGCCCGCAACGAACTGGGAATATCCGCCGCTGGCCACCCAGCGTATGCCGAATTCAAAGTCGTCCCAGGCATCGTTTAAAAAACGCTCATTAAAACCGCCAAGCGTCTGGAATTTTGCTTTCCTGATTGAGGCATTACCGGCGTAGAAAAATGTTTTGGGCCAGACCGCCAAAATACGGCGCATGGGAACGCCGAATATTTTGCCGGAGTCTTCCAGCCAGCGCGCGAAGATGTCTTTTCGGCAGTTGTCGGGGAATAGCCCCGGGCCGATGCCCACAGCGTCAAGATCAGGGTTCAGTGTGTGATATTCCGCGTAAGCGGCAATCAGGCCGGGGGAAGGATCGAAGTCGTCCGCGAGAAATACCAGCAGGTCACCATCGGCCTGAGCGGCAGCCATGTTGTTTTGGGCCGCCCGTGCCGGACTTGGACAACTGAGTAATGACGCAGAGATCGCAGGATACTGTTGGCGAAACTCAGCGAAGGCCCGCGATGTGGAAGCTTTGGCCTGTCCATCGACGAGGATAAACTCGAACGCATCATGGGGATAGGTCTGGGCTGCGACTGAAGCGAAGAAATTCCGTTGTTTGTGGTTAAAAACATCAGGTTCGGACACCACGATTAAAGAGACACGCATGACGCTTCTCCAATCCGGTTTGAGGGTGTGTGCGAATGGGGAACTTGAAGCGCCCGTTCGATCAACGCAATAGGCAGATGCTGCAATGCATCGGTTGCGCCAAGCAGGGCAAGAAACTCGCCGCCCCAGTTGGCAAACGTAGGTGCAAAAGGGTTTGGCCAAGTAGGTTGATTTTGCACAAGGCTGACGAAAGCAGCCATGACCTTGCCGTGTTCCATGCGCGGTGTACCGGCGGTTTCGGTGATGGTATTGCGCTCATGGATACGGTACTCGTACAGCGGGTGCGGCACCAATGCCGGCTCGCACTCAAGCGTTGCACGCAGGCAAAAATCCCAATCATGGTTATAGCGATAGTCGCGAAACCCACCCAATGTTTCCCAGAGACGTTTGCGGAACATTAGATTGCCGCTGGAAATGGCCGAGTTTGCGCGCAGCATCGCCAGACCACGTGTGCAAGACATGACTATTGCATTCTGGGCCGCCGTCAGTGCCGCGACGCGGGCATCAGCAAGGTGGCCAAGGGGTTGGCCGTATGTGTCTACATATGAAACACGCGCGTAGCCCCAATCGGCATTGCTTTCCAGTAACGTGGACAGCATCGTCGCTAGCCGCTCCGCCGGAAGTCGGTCGTCGGAATTGAGCAATTGGATAAAATCTCCCTTGGCTAATGCAATGCCCTGGTTCAGGGTGGCTGCAGCCCCCCGATTTTCACGGGCGATGAACGTTACCGGAAACGGGGCCGCAACAAGCGCAGCACGACAGTGTTCAATCGTGCCGTCGATGGAGCCGTCGTCAATCACGATTAATTCCAGTGGGAGTTGTGTCTGGGCAAGCACTGAAGCGATCGCCTCGGCGACATAACGTGCGTGCATGTAGGCCGGCATTACAACCGACACGGTCGGAAGTTTCGCAGGAGTCATCTGGAGGCGCAGTTTTTTGCTCGCTTGGGTGCCTGTAAATGCCGGGTGCATGCGTCGATACTCGACGAGTTTGTTCTGCAAGAACGGAGATAGATGATTCGGGCAGACAGACGCCAATAGCAAGCCGAGATTGGACCAGAAACCGGGAAAATGCACGGCGGAGGTTGATAGCAATGCCGCAAAAGCTGCGCGCGATTCGTCCATGAGGCCGAGCTGGTAGAGCGTGACGGCTCTCATGTGAGCGACTTCCCAATCCTCGCTCTGTTCCCGGAGGGCAGCATCGTAAGCCTCAATAGCTTGAAAGAATCTGCCGCCTCGTTGCAAGACAAGCCCCGCCTGACGATTGCGCTCGTGTCCCGCTGTCGCAGTTGACGTGTTGGCGTTCAGCAAACCACAGCAGCGCTTGAAGCGCAGCCCACTTTTGCATGGGCAAGTTGCGTTTCGCGACGAGACAGGGATTTCGTTTTGACGGCGTATTAATGGCATAGGGTGAGAATGGCCAAGCAGACTTGCAATTTCTGAATGAGGAACATTTTCGGGCTGGATATGCGCGACCGATCGTCGAACATATGTCGAGTATGCGTGAATAAAACACAATGTGACAAGTGTTTGCTCGTGTTCCTGTTGCGAGTATTCCACGACGCTATGTTCGGCGGCGTACAGACTCAAAAATCATTTCGATGTCATATTCGCCATGCGAGATAACGACACATGCGAAACGGCAATAAGTCAGCAACCTCGTTATTCAAAGAAGAGGAAGCACCCGATGCGCGGCTCTTGACAGATGTTATGGCCGGTAACGGCACACTGTTTACCCGTGAGGATGCGATTTGCCGCATTGCTCGGTACCGTTAAAGCCACCCATGCATAGCAGGAGAAATCATGAAGCCCACACAACAACTGCATAATATCGGCCAGAGACTCTGGCTCGATAACATTTCACGCGAGCTTCTGACCAGCGGCACATTACGCCGCTACATAGACGAATTGTCTGTGACGGGACTCACCTCTAACCCCACGATTTTCGATAACGCCATTAGCAAGGGCGCTTTCTATGACGAATCCATCCGTCAAAAAATACTTGCGGGTAAATCGGGCGAAGCACTGTTCCTGGAGCTGGCCCTGGAGGATGTAACCCAGGCGGCTGATCTCTTTCGTCCGATTCATGATGCCACTGGCGGGATTGATGGCTGGGTATCGCTGGAAGTGTCGCCGTTGCTGGCCAACGATACGGCCGGAACCATAGAAGCGGCGATACAACTTTATGCGCGAGCAAATCGTCCCAATCTTTTCATCAAGATTCCAGGCACTCGTGCAGGTATTTCCGCGATTGAAAAGGTGATTTTTGCGGGCGTGCCGGTAAATGTCACGTTGCTTTTTTCGCGCGAGCATTACATCGCAGCAGCCGAAGCGTATATGCGCGGCATAGAACGACGCATCGCCAGCGGCCTTAATCCTGACGTTAATTCCGTAGCATCGATTTTTGTCAGTCGCTGGGATGCGGCGGTCAAAGAAAAGATTCAGCCTGATCTAAGCAATCGTCTAGGCATTGCAATCGCCATGCGCACTTACAAAGCTTATCGCGACGTGCTCGCGTCACCGCGTTGGCAGACGCTGGCCAATTGCGGCGCCCGGCCGCAACGTCTGCTCTGGGCCAGTACAGGTACAAAAGACCCTGACGCCTCAGACATCCTTTACGTCGAAGCGCCTACAGCACCCGACACCATCAATACCCTGCCCGAGAAGACGTTGCTGGCTTTTGCCGACCATGGAAAAGTGAATGGCGTCCTGCCGGTTGATGGCGGCCCTGCCGAAAGCGTCCTCGCCGAATTCACGGAAAAAGGCATTAACGATGAAACGCTGGCCGCTGACCTTCAGCGCGAAGGCACCGAAGCTTTTGCCAAGTCATGGAATGATCTGATGGCTTGCATCAAAGCAAAAAGTGACCTGTTGACGAAGGGTAATTCAAGTATGCCTGCACATGGCCCTGCTCGATAAATCCAGTACAGGAGGCGCCAAATGAGCAGCTTCGACGAGTCGAAAATAAAAATAAATCCCTTGGCCGGCAAACCTGTTGGGCTATCGGCGCTGGTAGACATACCCAAACTTGTGACCGCCTACTTCACGGAAATACCCGACCCGGCGGTGCCTGCACAAAAGGTCACGTTCGGCACGTCAGGACATCGCGGTTCAGCGTTAGCAACGAGCTTCAATGAATGGCATGTGCTGGCTATTTGCCAGGCCATTTGCCAATACCGCGAGCAGCAGGGTATCAATGGGCCGTTATTCCTCGGCATCGACACGCATGCGTTATCCATGCCAGCGTTCGCCAGCGCGCTGGAAGTGCTGGCGGCCAATCGGGTTGAGGTGATGATTGCGGAAAACGACGAATATACGCCGACCCCGGTAATTTCTTACGCGATCCTCGTACACAATCGTGGGCGCAAAAAAGGACTGGCGGACGGCATAGTCATCACGCCTTCGCACAATCCGCCCCAGGACGGCGGGTTCAAGTACAACCCGCCCAATGGCGGACCGGCAGAAAATGCTATCACCGCCTGGATTGAAACCAGGGCCAATGAGTTTCTCAAAGACGGCCTCAAAGGCGTAAAAAGAGTTCCTTACAAACAGGCCCTGCGTGCTTCCACGACTCACCGGTACGACTACCTGAATGTTTATGTAAACGATCTCGATAGCGTGGTCGATATGAACGCAATTCGCGATGCGAACATCAACATGGGCGTGGATCCGCTTGGCGGCGCTGGAGCGCACTACTGGACTGCGATTGCCCATCGCTATAGCCTGGACCTTACGGTGGTGAACAAAGTCATTGATCCGACATTCCGTTTCATGACCGTCGATTGGGACGGCCAAGTCCGCATGGATCCGTCTTCTCCTTACGCCATGCAAGGGTTGATAGGTCTCAAAAATCGCTTCGACGTTGCTTTTGCCTGCGACACTGACCACGATCGGCACGGAATTGTCACCCGGAGCACCGGCTTGCTACCGCCGAACCATTATCTTGCTGTCGCTATTGATTATCTTTTCCAGCATCGGCCGCAATGGAGCAAGTCAGCGGCAGTGGGCAAGACGGTCGTGAGCAGCCAGATGATAGACCGCGTTGCCACAAAGCTTGGCCGCAAGCTCTACGAGGTGCCCGTCGGCTTCAAGTGGTTTGTGGACGGCTTGTTCGAGGGTTCACTTGGTTTTGGCGGGGAAGAAAGTGCAGGCGCCTCTTTTCTTCGAACCAATGGATCTGTATGGACAACCGACAAGGACGGCATCATTTTGGCGTTGCTGGCGGCGGAAATTACCGCGCGCATGAACCGTGATCCCGGCGAAATATACCGCGAGTTAGCTCAGGAATTCGGCGAATCTGTTTACGAACGTATTGACGCGCCGGCTACGCCAGCGCAAAAGAAAATGCTGGCAAAACTCTCGCCACAGCAGATCCGCTCCACAGATCTGGCGGGCGAAAAAATTCAGTCTATCCTGACTCACGCGCCTGGTAACGGCGCGTCCATCGGTGGGTTGAAGGTCATTGCAGAACAAGGATGGTTTGCAGCGCGTCCGTCCGGCACAGAAGACATCTACAAAATTTATGCCGAGAGCTTTCGTGGCGTTGATCATTTAAAGCTCATTCTGACAGAAGCACAAACCATCATCAGCGACGCTCTGGCAACAGACGCAGTAATTCCTTAAAGGCAGGGATAGCACTGGTTATTATCAGAAATGATGGCAAGCGAATGATTTGGCGGCTGGAGATAAATGCCATCAGCGAACCGAGTATGTTCGATACCGCACAGAATGGTTCTAGTTACCGGCTTAGTATTGACGCCCGATTCATAATTGCTATTTATTCTAATGATAGGAAACGACATGAAAACCATATTGCATCCGCAAAAAGACACCGCATCTCAGGCTAAATCTCAGGCTAAGTCTCAGGTTAAAACCAAAAGATCCAAGCTGGCAACTACTACGGGCGATAAAAATAGGGGTGTCACCCCTGAGCAACGTCATCAAATGATCGCTGAAGCGGCATACAGGCGAGCCCAGAAGCGCAGCTTCGTTGGAGGCAATCCCGAAGATGACTGGTATGAAGCTGAAGCGGAAATCAGCCAGGTATTTTCACTGTCAACAGAACTTCATAATGAACCGCAGCACTGAAGATGAATTGCAGGCAACTATCACCGATATGGTAGTGCCGGGCAAAGGCATCCTTGCCGCCGACGAAAGCACTCCTACCATAGCAAAACGTTTTGCAGCTATAGGGGCCACGTCTACAGTCGAGTTGCAGCGCGCCTATCGCTCACTTCTGTTTACTACGCCAGGCATTGAGAAATTTATTAGCGGAGTAATCCTGTTTGAGGACACGCTTGGACAAATTGCAGATGACGGCATTGCGCTACCCGAGGTCTTGGTTAGAAAAGGTATTGTGCCTGGCGTCAAGGTGGACAAAGGCAAAATTCCCTTGGCGAACGCATTCGGCGATGAGATCACTCAGGGACTCGACGGCCTGGCCGAGCGCCTCCGCATTTATAAAATACAAGGGGCACGTTTTGCCAAGTGGCGAGAGGTGTACTCGATCAGCGAACAAAATCCAACGATACTCGGCATTGAAGCCAATGCGGAAATGCTGGCACGCTACGCGGCTGTCTGTCAGGCGGAAGGTTTCGTGCCTATCGTTGAGCCCGAGGTGCTGATTGATGGAAACCATACACTGGAGCGCTGTCTCGAAGTTTCCGAGGCGGTGTTACATGCCGTCTTTCAAGCGCTGCACCGCCACAGGGTGATTATGGAATACACCGTACTCAAGCCGAGCATGGTGCTACCGGGTAAAGAAAATCCGGTCAAGGCAAGTCCGGAGCAAGTCGCTGCGGCTACGATTAAGGTATTGCGCCGCACGGTACCTGCGGCAGTGCCCAGCATAAATTTCCTGTCTGGAGGTCAGTCACCCGAGGAAGCGACGGCCAACCTTAACGCTATTAATATCCTGTATCCCAATGCACCCTGGGCATTGTCATTCTCCTATGGGCGCGCTTTGCAGCAATCCGCTTTACAGGCTTGGGCGGGCAAGGCTGAAAATGGGTCTGCCGCCCAACAGGCGCTTTACCATCACGCCCAGCTAAATGGCCGGGCGAGCTGTGGTAAATATAATTCTGATTCACTAGGTATATAAAGTTATTTGGTTTTGCGGACTATATTTGCAATCGCTTAAATGAATAATCCAGCAGGATTGGATGGCACGAAAAAATTCGTACTTACATTTGACCCCATCCATATTATTTCTCGTCAAGCTGCAACAATACTTTGGCGCATTTAAAACATGAAAATGACAGTGTCTTTAATGAGGTGGTAGGGCAGGCGAACTGCCCGGGGGCGGCGGCAACATGTAAGAGTCCGGCGGTGGGGGTGGCGGGACGCCGCCAGGAGGCGGCGGCGGAGGCATGGAAGCACCGGCAGAAGGCGATGATGGAGAGCTACTTGGAGTAGGTGAAGATATGTAATTAGTATTCCGGACAGGTTGCCGCGAATAATCCAAACGGCCTGATACCGGGACACGATGGCCTTTCGCATACATGCATTGCTGATAGGCGAAGTCATAACGCTGCTGAAGGTTGCGTCCTGAATATTCAGCAGTGCTGGCTCCCATCATGGAACCAATGAGCAATCCAGCGCCAGCACCCGCGCCAGCACCATTGTGACCGCCTAACAATGCGCCTGCAGTGGCGCCAACAACCGTTCCAACCACTGCGCTTTTCACACCACTATCGGCCGCTGCTTCATTCGCCGAGCGGCCACCGATCTGAGCGTTGGAATATTGCCTGCAATCAGCCTCGTCAAATCGGAACTGGTCAAAGCTTTTTCCTGTACCTGGCAGCACGAGCATACCCGGGCCAGTCGGTACCGAGGTGCATGCGCTCAGCGCTAGAACAGCCGTTAGTATTGATAATGACCGCAATTTATTGATCATGGCGCAGATACATTATTTAAAGCAGGTTGGCCATCTGAGCCGGGCGCAGGTTGTGGTGCGACTCGCAGCCATCCTCCTGGACATTGATTGACATAGGGATAGTAGGCCTTGGCATCAACGCAGTAATACCACCAGGATTCCTGAACATCTTGTGATGAATTTATCGGTGCTACTTGTGGGCTTATCTGTGGGTTTTCACCGCGCTCGGTATAAACCACCGGAGCGGACTGCACAGGTGGGTAATAAGCAGGCACAGGCGGATAATAATTGGATGCCCCATAGTATGGGGTCCCATAGTACGGCGCCCCATAGTATGAGTACGGATAATATCCATAATTAAAACCAATCGGCGCGCCGAGATAGATACCCACGCGCGATCCTCCGCGCCATCCGCCCCCCCCGTGCCATCCGCCACCTCCATGCCACCCGCCGCCTCCACCACCACGCACACCACCGCCTCCACCACGCACACCACCGCCACCATGCGCCAATGCCGCCCCGCTTGTTGACACTCCCACCAACAAGGCTGTGATCAAGGTTAAAGACAGACCCATTTTCGATATATTCATTATGTCTATACCCCTATCGTTCAGTACGCGTAACAATCTGATTTGCAGAATTGCTATCTCATACGTTTAAGAAGCGATTCCACTCTGGTTTCCATAAAGCACATTCGACCAACAACTGGAGACAACGGTCATTATTATTACCAAGCCACTTCAGTAATAACTCTAAATATTTTTGAATGTATTAGTAAAAACGCATGTCTTCAATGACCGTTGACAGGTGCGTAGCTTTAATATGCAAACCATTCTCAAAGCTGAACCTATTATTCAGGCGGCGGATTCAAGTTTGAAGTGCAACAGTCTGCCAGTATCACGACCTGTTAATTGCGAAACATACGTTGCATGGTGTGATGCTCAGTTACGCCATCTCTCTCCCGCGAGCGGGAGAGAGGGTTAGGGAGAGGGCAATTACCGCAACTCAAGTGCCATGCTGTGGGTAAATCCAAAACAATATGTTTCGTTATTTACGATTTGCGAGACTAGTGCATATCAGAACGACTCTTGAATAAGTGCGAATACAAAAATAATCAGCGGCTTATTGTGCTGTTTAATGACTTTTCCAATTCTGCAGCAGGTCTGTATCCAGAAATTAGAATGCCATCAGCAAAGATCAACGCTGGGGTGCCATTTATGTTTAGTTTTTGGCTTAGTTCCATTAATTTCGCGGTGGGGGCATCGCATGTTCCTACAGATGGCTGTACGTTGTTCAGCATCAAATTGTCCCACGCTTTGATTTGATCCTTGCTGCACCAAACTCCCTGTACTTTTTTGTCGGAACCTTGGAATATAGAGAGCATGAATACATAAAGTGTGACGTTGTCCACATTTTTCAACTCGTTTTCCAGCTTTTTGCAGAAGCCACAATTCGGATCGCTAAAATAGGCCATCTTTCGCTGACCGTTACCTTTAACTTTTTTTACAGCAAGATCGAAGGGCAGGCTGTTGAAGTCGATAGCGAATAATTTGCGTGAGCGCTCTTCCGTCAGGTTGCGCATGGTCTTCAGATCGATGATGCTGCCGCTGAAGAGATACTGTGCTTTCTCATCGGTATAAAACAGCTGGCCTTGCGCCACTACTTCATACAGGCCAAGAATATTGGCTTTGTTGGTTTTTTCAATCTGACCAAGCTGCGGATAATTTTTTTGCAGCAGGTCTTTGAGCTTGGCTGCATCGGCATGAGCATATGAAAAAGAAAGTGAGGTAAGCAGTACCAGAAACAATTTAATCATGATGAATTCCTGAATTTAAGTTAATTGAGCGCTTGGCGTGCCAGCATTTTTTTCAGCGGTGCAAACCGGTTGGTAGCCGCAAGGCCGAGGTTGCGCGCGGCACGCAGCAGCGGATTGCTGTTATTGAAAAGCTTCTTCAGCACATCAGTGGTGAGCAGCATGGAGAGGACATCTTCCTTGCGCGCACGTTCATAACGACGCAACAGATGTATGTTACCGCAATCTTGTTGTGCGTCACGTTGCAGCAACACTTGTGCCAGCTGGCGTGCATCGCGGAAGCCCAGGTTGACGCCCTGCCCGGCAAGAGGATGGATGTTGTGCGCGGCATCACCCACCAGCGCCAGACGTGGTTTGATGATGTGTGGCAGGTTCAACGAACGCAACGGGAACGCGGCGGGAGGGGTGACCAGTTGCAGTGCGCCCAAGGTGTGGTGCGAGGCGGCAGCAACTTGTGCACACAGCTCTTCATGCGAAAGTTTCAGCAAGATCGCCGATTTCTCCGGGCTTACCGACCACACCATAGAAACCATCTGCTGTGGCAATGGCAGCAAGGCGAGAATGCCATCCGGCTGAAACCATTGAAAAGCCGTGGCGCGGTGTGATTTTTCGACGGTGAAGTTCGCTACTACGCCATGCTGATTATAAAGTGTGGGCGGTGCAACGATATCGGCCTGTTGTCGCACCCAGGAATTTCCCCCATCCGCACCGACCACCAATTTTGCCTTGAGTGTCCGCCCGTCTTCTAGTTGCAGGTGCGCGGCCTCATCTTGCCAGACCAGGCTGGCACAGCGTGCCGGGTGAAACAGGGTCAAATTGTCCTGCTCGTGTAGTCCTTGCCACAGCACTTGCTGCAGCTGACGATTTTCCAGGATGAACGCCAATTCCGGCTCGCCCAGTTGATAAGCACTGAAATCAAGTTCCATGCCCTCATCGCCAAAAACGCGCATGGTTTCGACCGGCTGTACGCGGTTCATATCCAGTTGTTGCCAGGCATCGCATTGCTTAAGGAAGGCAGCCCCGCCGGGACTGATAGCATAGATGCGGTTGTCCCAGCCTTCATTAGAGAGGGCGGTGGGTTGGGTTTCCACCAGGGCCATGTTCAATCCGCTGGACTTGAGCGCTGCGGCCAGACTGGCACCAACCAGACCGCCGCCTATAATCAGGACGTCGAATGTCATTGCTAAAATATTTTTTCACTTCTGGACCGGCGATGATAGCACGGGGCGTTTGATTAACTTATAATCCGGCTCCTTCCGGAAAACGTCATGCGCATCGGCCCCTATCTTCTCAAGAATAATCTGATTGTTGCCCCCATGGCGGGGGTGACCGATCGGCCATTTCGCATGTTATGCAAAAGCATGGGCGCAGGCATGGCCGTGAGCGAGATGGTGTCTTCCAATTCCCTGCTCTATGGATCCGAGAAGACCAAGCGGCGCGCCAATCACGAGGGCGAAGTCGATCCCATCTCGGTGCAGATTGTCGGTGCCGACCCAAAAATGCTGGCGCGGGCCGCTCAATATAATGTGGATGAGGGCGCACAAATCATCGACATAAACATGGGTTGTCCGGCGAAGAAAATTTGCAACGTGATGGCCGGATCTGCGCTGCTGCAGGATGAAGCGCTGGTAGCGCGAATATTGGAGGCAGTGGTCGGCGCGGTGGCCGTGCCGGTAACGCTTAAAATTCGTACCGGTTGGGATAAGCAAAACCGTAATGCAATTCGTATCGCCCAAATCGCCGAGGCGAGCGGTATTCAAGCGCTCGCCATTCACGGGCGGACTCGTGCTTGCGCTTACACCGGCGATGCGGAATACGACACCATCACCGCAGTGAAGGCCAACGTCAATATCCCGGTTATCGCTAACGGCGATATCACCACCCCGGAAAAAGCCCGCTATGTTTTACAGCAGACCGGCGCGGATGCCGTGATGATTGGGCGCGCCGCACAAGGGCGTCCGTGGCTGTTTCGCGAGATCGAACATTTCATCAAGACCGGCACACATCTACCCGCTCCGCAAGTGGACGAAGTGCATCGCGTGCTGCTTAAGCATGTATATGAGCTTTACTCGTTCTACGGTGAACAGACCGGTTTGCGCGTAGCGCGCAAACATATCTCCTGGTATACAAAGGGGCTGATTGGTTCTGCGCACTTTCGCCATCATATGAATCAACTGGAAAGCAGTGCGGAACAATTGATGGCGGTAAGTGATTTTTTTGATGGGCAATTTCAGGGCGGTGAGCGCCTACAATACGCTGAGGGGCTGGCTGCATGAAAAAAGAAGATGATTGCATGTTGGGAGAGAACGACGTTGCGAAATATGTGCGCAAGGCAGTGGACGATTACTTCAAGGATCTCGATGGCGAAAATCCTTCATGTGCGGTGTATGACATGGTGATGAATTGCGTTGAGAAGCCATTAATCGAAGCTGTTCTACAACATGCGGGCGGCAACCAGACTCGAGCAGCTGAATTATTAGGGCTCAACCGCAATACATTGCGCAAGAAAATTCAGCAACACAGTGCTCCGAGCGAAACTTCGAACTTGCGGACAAATACCCGGCCCAAACGAAAGGCTGTTCAAAAGGCTCAACTGATTAAAACGAACAAAAAGAAAAATTAACTATGGCAGCAATCAAACAAGCCCTCATTAGTGTGTCGGACAAGACCGGTGTGCTGGAGTTCGCCAAGGGTTTGCAACAACTTGGCGTTACCATCCTGTCCACTGGCGGCACGGCTAAAATGCTTGCTGATAACGGCATTCCGGTCACGGAAGTGGCCGATTACACTGGCTTCCCCGAGATGCTGGATGGACGCGTGAAGACACTGCAACCGAAAGTCCATGCTGGAATTCTGGCGCGCCGGGATCTGCCGGAACATGTTGCCACGCTGGAGAAGTACAGCATTCCGACCATTGATCTGGTGGTGGTGAATTTATATCCGTTCGGCGCGACCATTGCCAAACCCGATTGCACGCTGGCAGATGCCATCGAGAACATCGACATTGGCGGGCCTACCATGGTGCGCGCCGCAGCGAAGAATCACGAACATGTGGCTATCGTCACCGACGCAAAAGACTACAGCACCATTCTGGCCGAAATGCAGGCCAATGGCGGCGTGGTTTCCAGCGCCACGCGTTTCGATCTGGCGAAAAAAGCTTTCTCGCACACTGCCGCGTATGACAGCGCGATCAGCAATTACCTGACTACAATTCATTCCGACGGCACACGCAGCGAGTACCCGACACAAATCAACTTCAATTTTGCCAAAGTGCAGGATATGCGCTACGGCGAAAATCCGCATCAAAATGCAGCCTTCTACCGTGACCTGGATGTGGTGCCCGGCGGCATTGCCGATTACACCCAGCTGCAGGGCAAAGAACTGTCCTATAACAACATTGGCGATGCCGATGCGGCGTGGGAATGCGTCAAGACATTTGAGCAACCTGCCTGTGTCATCGTCAAGCATGCCAATCCGTGCGGCGTGGCGATTGCCGATGCTCCGCTCAATGCCTACAAGTTTGCTTATGCAACGGACCCGACCTCCGCATTCGGCGGCATCATCGCTTTTAACCGCGAGCTGGATGCAGATACCGCAACCACTATTACAGCCAATCAATTTGTTGAAGTGATTATTGCGCCATCAGTGACTGAAGCGGCACGACAGGTCGTGGCAGCAAAACAAAATGTGCGTCTGCTCACCGTGCCACTGTCCAAGTCGCACAACCAATATGATTTTAAGCGCGTGAATGGCGGCTTGCTGGTGCAATCACCTGATACTTTGGACGTACAAGCCGGGCAACTGCGCGTGGTCACCAAAGCACAGCCGAGCGCTGAACAATTACAGGATTTGCTGTTCGCTTGGCGCGTGGCGAAGTATGTGAAATCAAATGCCATCGTGTTCTGCAAAGATGGACATACGCTAGGCGTTGGCGCCGGGCAAATGAGCCGGGTAGATAGCACTCGTATCGCCACAATCAAAGCACAAAATGCGACTTGCAGCCTGGTTGATTCAGTCGTCGCGTCAGACGCCTTCTTCCCGTTCCGTGACGGCGTAGACGTACTGGCCGAAGCGGGCGCGAAAGCAGTGATCCAGCCCGGTGGCAGCATGCGCGATGAGGAAGTTATTGCGGCAGCGGATGAACATGGGCTGGTGATGGTGTTTACGGGTTATCGACATTTCAGACATTAAAAGATTTAACCACAGAGACGCAAACCCGCCTTGCTTGCTCCAAGTTTTTTGTCTTTGTGACCACTGTGACAAATTTGGGGTTAGGTTATGAAAATTCTTGTTGTTGGGAGCGGTGGTCGAGAACACGCACTGGCGTGGCGTCTGGCGCAAGCCGCCAAGGTGCAGAGGGTGTACGTCGCGCCAGGCAATGCCGGTACAGCGCTTGAAAACGGCGTGGAAAATATTGCCATCACTGCTATTCCAGATCTCATCGCATTCGCACAACGCGAGCAAATCCACCTTACTGTAGTCGGCCCGGAAGCATCGTTGGCGGCTGGCATAGTGGATGACTTTCGTGCCGCTGGACTGAAAATTTTCGGCCCCACCAAAGCGGCGACACAACTGGAAAGCTCCAAGGATTTCGCCAAAAATTTCATGGTGCGCCACCATATTCCCACTGCGTTTTATCAGACCTTCAGCGAGATAGCGGATGCGTGCGCTTACGTGGAAAAACAGGGTGCGCCTATTGTGATCAAGGCGGATGGTTTGGCTGCCGGCAAGGGCGTGGTCGTAGCAATGACCGTGCAGGAAGCTCATGCAGCCATTACCATGATGTTGTCCGACAACAAATTGGGTGATGCCGGCGCGCGCGTGATAATCGAGGAATTTCTGGTCGGCGAGGAAGCCAGTTTCATCGTCATGGTGGATGGCAAACATGTTCTGCCACTGGCGACTAGCCAGGATCATAAACGGCTACTGGATGGCGATCATGGGCCCAACACCGGTGGTATGGGCGCATATTCCCCGGCACCGGTGGTGACACCTGAGCTTCATGCACGGGTGTTGCGCGAGGTGATACTTCCAGTAGTGCAAGGCATGGAAAAAGAAGGGATCACGTACACCGGTTTTCTATATGCCGGTCTGATGATAGACCCTCAAAATAATTACAAGGTGCTAGAATTTAATTGCCGCATGGGCGATCCGGAAACCCAGCCGATCATGCTGCGACTGAAGAGCGATTTGCTGGTGCTACTGGAGCATGCAGTCAACGGCACCTTGAATGAGGTGGAGGCGGAATGGGACAGACGCGCAGCACTCGGTGTGGTACTGGCCGCCGCCAACTATCCCGACACACCGCGAAAAGGCGATGCCATTTCCGGCCTGCCCAAAGCACAGGAAGATGCCCATGTTTTTCATGCCGGCACCAGCATGCAGGATGGCAAGATAGTTACCAGCGGAGGGCGCGTGTTGTGCGTTACTACGTTGGGCGATAGCGTGAAAATTGCGCAGCGCCGCGCTTATCAGGTTGTCGAGAACATTCATTTCGAGGGCTGCCAAATGCGCCACGATATCGGTTATCGCGCTACCCTGCCCAGGAAATAACGGCCGCTTCAAACCCATCATGCAACAGTGCGATGCAGCCTCTGTCAAGGCTCAAGGAATGCGTGCATGGATGAGTGATAATTCACCCGCAAATAATTACGAAACCAATCGGAGGAAGTATGGATAGCGCCGCAGTCAAAAAATTCTTGTTCGAGTTGCAAGACACGATTGTGACTCGTTTGGAACAGGTGGACGGCAATAAATTTCGGCGTGATAGCTGGGATCGCCCGGAAGGTGGCGGCGGCCGAAGCTGCATCCTTGAAGAAGGAAATGTCCTGGAACGCGGCGGGGTCGCTTTCTCTCATGTAACCGGCGACAAGATGCCTCCTTCCGCTACGGCACATCGTCCGGAATTGGCAGGGTGCACATGGGAGGCAATGGGCGTGTCATTGGTATTCCACCCGCGTAACCCTTATGCACCCACGGTGCATATGAATGTGCGCATGTTCATGGCGAAAAAAGATAATGGTGAAACCGCATACTGGTTTGGCGGTGGAATGGATTTGACCCCCTATTATGGCTTCGAGGAAGATGCCGTGCATTTCCATCAGACTTGCAAGAACGCGCTAACACCGTTCGGCAATCATCTCTTTCCAAAATACAAAAAATGGTGCGATGAATATTTCTTTCTCAAGCATCGCAACGAACCGCGTGGTGTGGGCGGCATCTTCTTCGACGACTTGAGCGAGCCGGATTTTGCCACTGCTTTTGCCATTCAGCAAAGCGTTGGAAACCACTTTCTTTCTGCCTATGTGCCTATCCTTGAACGCCGCAAGGACACGCCCTATGGTGAGCGTGAACGTGACTTCCAGCTTTATCGGCGCGGGCGTTATGTCGAATTCAATCTGGTAATTGATCGAGGCACGATCTTCGGGTTGCAAAGCAATGGGCGTATCGAATCTATTTTGCTATCCATGCCACCACTGGTGAAGTGGCGCTATGACTGGCACCCGGAGAAGGGCTCGCATGAGGCGGAGTTGTATGAGAAATTTTTAGTGCCCAAGGATTGGGTGTAGATTTCGCTGTTGGTTATTTGAAATTGGTTATTGAATCAATAATTGCAGTGCAACTTGCACTGCAACCGAGTTGATCGGTTGCGAACATATCCTCAAGCGATGCGTCCGCCGCTGACCCGCTCTATCCCTGCCAGATCACACGCCGAGAACACGTCGTCGAACCCCGCCTGTTGCAGCAGCTCACGAACCTGTGCGGCTTGGTCGTAGCCATGCTCAAGGAGCAACCAGCCACCGGGTTCGAGATAGTCTGGAGCATGAGCTGCAATATGACGAATGTCGTGCAGGCCATCGTGGCCGGATACAAGTGCGGATATTGGCTCAAAGCGTGCATCGCCCCGCGCCAGATGGGGGTCGGCAGCCGCAATGTAGGGCGGATTGGACACAATGATGTTGAATTTTTGTGTCGTGAATGCCTCAAACCAATCGCTGTGTATGAAAGCTGCATTGGCGATGGCCAGTTGCTGTGCGTTTGCGTGCGCAACCGCCAGTGCCTTAGTGGAAGCATCGCAGCCGAGCACCTCAATATCTGGACGCGCATGGGCGAGCGCCAGAGCAATTGCGCCACTGCCCGTGCCCAGGTCGAGCACACGGCATAAACCCTGCTGCGGGATACGCGGCAAAACCAATTCAACCAGCAATTCAGTTTCTGGACGGGGAATGAGCGTGGCGGGCGTCACCTTGAACATTAACCCAAAGAATTCGCGCTCACCCAATAGATAGGCAACAGGCTCTCCCCGAAGGCGACGCTGCAACAATTCCTGGTAATGGGTTTGCTCGGTTTCGTTCGGATAGTGTTCGGAATGCGCCAGCAACCAGGCGCGCGGAACATTTAACACGTGTTGCAACAAACACTGTATTTCGATGCGTGCGCTACTGGGATTTATTGCCAGCGCCTCAGTCAGACACGCTGCATCCTGCAGCAGAATTTCTTGTATGGTGCGCAGCAAGTTCAGTTGTTGCCTTCATTCGCTAGCGCTGCCAGCTGCTCTGCCTGATATTCCGCCATCAATGCGTTGCACATCTCGCTGATGTCGCCATCCATAATGTGATCCATCTTGTACAGCGTGAGGTTAATGCGATGGTCGGTGATACGGCCCTGCGGGAAATTGTAAGTGCGTATGCGTTCCGAGCGATCACCGCTACCTACCAGCGACTTGCGCTCGGCGGCCTGCTTGGCGTGAGCGGTACGCTCCTCTTTGTCCTTGATGCGCGCGGCCAAAACCGCCAGCGCCTGGGCCTTGTTTTTGTGCTGCGAACGGCCATCCTGGCATTCCACCACGGTACCCGTAGGCAGGTGGGTTACGCGTACGGCTGAATCGGTTTTATTAATATGCTGGCCGCCCGCGCCCGAGGCGCGGAAGGTGTCGATTCGCAAATCGGCAGGATTCAACACCACATCGCTGACTTCATCCGCTTCCGGCAGCACTGCCACGGTGCAGGCAGACGTGTGAATTCGGCCTTGCGTTTCAGTGGTGGGTACGCGCTGCACTCTATGTGCGCCAGACTCAAACTTCAGCACCGAATAGGCACCCTGCCCGACTATGCGTGCGATGATTTCCTTGAAGCCGCCCTTTTCGCCGCAACTTTCGGAAATGACTTCAACCTGCCAGCGGTTACGTTCGGCAAAACGTGCATACATGCGAAACAGGTCGCCGGAAAATAATGCCGCCTCGTCGCCGCCAGTGCCCGCGCGGATTTCCAGAAATACGTTGCGGTCGTCATTGGGATCCTTAGGCAGCAACTGCTTCTGCAAATCTACCTCGATCTGCTCCAGCCGTTCGCGCCCTTGCTTCACCTCAGCCGCAGCAAATTCGCGCATTTCCGGGTCATCCGCCATTTCCAGTGCGGTTGCAATATCGTCAGCGCAGGCTTGATGGGCATGGTACAGCTCCACTACTGGATCCAGCTCTGCGCGTTCGCGGTTGAGCTTGAGGTAGTTTTCCATATCGCTTGTGGCATTTTCGCTGCTTAACAGACGGCGGACTTCGTCCAGACGCTCGCTCAATTGGGCGAGTTTAGTGGCAATGCTAGGTTTCATTCGGGGGCGCGCATGTGATAAATACGGTGCACCATTTCAAGGAAAGCGTCGCGCTCTTCGGCTTGTACATGATTCAGCGCATGGGTTGGTGCGTGCAAAAATTTATTGGTAAGCGCATTGCTCAAAGACTCAAGTACCTTTTCCGGCTCTTCGCCTTTGGTCAGCAGGCGCAAGGCTTTTTCCATCTCGTGCCGACGCTGGCGTTCGGCATGATCGCGCAACGCCCGGATAGTGGGCACGACCTCGCGTGATTCCATCCAGTGAATGAAATCCACCACACCAGAATTTATGATCACTTCAGCTTCTTTCACCGCACCCTGACGTGCATCCAAGCCGTCGCGCACAACTTCAGACAAATCATCAACGGTATACAGGAATACATCATCCAGGCTGGCCACTTCGGCTTCAACATCGCGCGGTACGGCGAGATCGACAATGAAAAGAGGACGGTGCTTGCGTGCTTTAAGCGCGCGTTCGACCATGCCCTTGCCCAGGATCGGCAGCGGGCTGGCGGTACTGGTCACGATGATGTCGTGCAGCGCCAGTTGTTCCGGCAGTTCACTCAATGTGATGGCGTGTCCGCCAATGCGCCGCGCCAACACTTGGGCACGCTCCAGGGTACGGTTTGCAACGGTAATGTGCTTAGGCAATTTAGCCGCGAAATGCACGGCATTCAATTCGATCATCTCCCCCGCGCCGATGAGCAATACACTCTGCTCGGCAATGCTGGGGAAAATACGCTCGGACAGCTTTACCGCCGCCGCCGCCATGGAAATTAAATTTGAGCCAATTTCAGTCTGGGTACGCACATCCTTGGCCACCGAGAAGGTGCGCTGAAATAGCTTATGGAGTAGAAAACCCAGCGTGCCGGCCTGCTCCGCATAACGTACCGCCTGCTTCATTTGGCCCAGAATTTGCGGTTCGCCCAGCACCATCGAATCCAGCCCGCTGGCGACGCGAAAAGCATGCTTCACCGCTAGCTCATTCGGCAGAGTATAGAGATACGGCTCAATTTCACGCGGCTGTAATTCATGATAACTGGCCAGCCAGTTAATGATCTGCGCCGGCTTGTGCGTACTGCAATACACCTCGGTGCGGTTGCAGGTGGAAAGTATGGTCGCTTCCTTGGCCGCGCCCTGCCCGACCAAGTCGCGCAGGGCTGGTTCCATTGCATCAACATTGAACGCAATCTGCTCACGCACAGCAAGTGGCGCGGTCTGATGGTTAATGCCGAAGGCGAATAATTGCATAGTCAAGAAAAGACCAAAAATTAAGCAGGAGCGCAATTATAGTTGCTAGCCACCCTCAATGCCAGCCAAAGCCTTGTCATACTGAACAAAATGATGTGTAATACCACGATGGAAAATGACAATAAATACAGAATTAAAATCACCACCGAAGTAAATTATCTGGCCGAGCAATCGGATGAGGCCGATAATCGATTCGTGTTTGCTTATACCATTACCATAACCAATGAAGGCGATACCACTGCCAAGCTGATCAGCCGTCATTGGATTATTACCGATGCCAATCAATATGTGCAGGAAGTGCGCGGTCAGGGAGTCGTGGGTGAGCAACCGGTTCTCAAGCCAACTCAGAGTTTCGAATATACCAGCGGTACGGTGCTTGCCACACAGGTGGGCACTATGTCTGGCAGCTACCAGATGGTAGCGGAGGACGGCACTGAATTTGACGCACCCATTCCCCAGTTCGTATTGAGTGTCCCGCGCGTATTGCATTAACGCAATGTCGTTAAAGACCAGCTACCGTTTCATCGCTCCGTTTTATGATGTCTTTCTTGATCGCGCTATTCGTAGCGCGCGCCAGCTATGAAAGAAACCATCATCGCTTCTTCTCGCGCGCGTCTGCGCACTTACCTTGCCGCAGGTTATGCACTGTTCATCATGTATGCCAGCTTATCGCCGTTTTCAGGCTGGCAGGAGCAGGGGTTGGAATTTTCTGCGGTGTTGGTTTTGCCGTTATGGCTGCAATACACGTGGTTCGATGCCGCCGTTAATCTGCTCGGTTATCTGCCGTTTGGGCTGTTGCTTGGGCTGGCACTACGCGCACACTTCAACGTAAGCTGGACTTTACTGTTGGCTACCTTGGGCGGAGTAGTGCTTTCCGCCATGATGGAATACGCGCAAATGTATTTGCCTGTACGTATTAGTTCCAGTCTCGATTTGCTTGCCAATGGCAGCGGCACGCTGGCGGGTGCGGTTTTGGCAGTCAGCATTGCACCACGTGAATGGTTTGCTCTGCACCTGACGCATTGGCGCATGCGTTTGTTTCATGGCGGAAGAGGAGTGGATTTCGGCTTGGCATTGGTGGCGCTGTGGATGTTCGCGCAAGTCAATCCTTCGCTGCCCATGCTGGGCAATGTGTTCATTAGCGAAGTGGCACGGGCACCTTTCGTCGTGGTGCAGCCAGTGCCGTTTAATTGGATGGAAAGCATGGCGGTACTGCTCAATATGCTGATGCTGGGAATGCTGCTGCTAACCTTGCTGCGCATACGCCGCCAGGCAGCAAGCACGTTGTTGCTGGTATTGTGTGTGGTGGCAGTGGCCAAGTTCACCGCAGCAGCCATACTACTCAAATCATGGGCATTGCTGTTGTGGCTAAACGGTGAGGCCATGCTTGGCATTTTTGCGGGCGTGCTGCTAGTAATCGCTGCCAGCCGATTATCTCGCACGCAGCTGTCGAAATGTGCTGCGCTGGTCGCGCTGGGATATTGGGTGTTGGCGCACTGGATCTTGGATAGCGGTGAGCCTTCTGCAGCCATGCGTCTGTACCAGTGGAATTACGGCCACCTGCTCAACTACAATGGTTTGTCGCAAACGATTGCATTAGTGTTTCCGTTTCTCATGCTCGGCTATCTTTGGCGCGTTAAAAGCACATAGCAATGAGGCTGTATAATTACCGTTTTTTTCTTGTGAGGTCCTGAATGAGTCACTATCAAAAGCATGTTTTCTTTTGCACCAACCAGCGCGAAGAAGGCGCGGAGTGCTGTAATAATATTAATGCGCAATGGATGCGCGACTATGTTAAAGATAAAGTCCAGGCACTTGGATTATCTAATGAAGCAAATCGTATCCGCATCAACTCGGCAGGTTGCATGAATCGCTGTGACGAAGGACCTGTATTGGTGATCTATCCCGAGGGGGTGTGGTACACCTATGTAGACGAGAGCGACCTCGACGAAATTATCGTCGAACACTTGCAGCATGGACGTGTGGTGGAACGCCTGAAAATTTAATGCCCGCAATAGAAAAGGTTACTATCCCCGGCCCAGCCGGTAAGCTGGAAGTTGTGGCGCATATGCCGGACGCTGCACCGAGTGCTATCGCGGTGATAGCACATCCGCTGCCGACTATGGGCGGGACGATGGAAAACAAGATCGTAACCACACTGGCCAAGACTTTTGCCGAACTAGGATTCGCCGCGTTGCGCTTCAATTTTCGGGGCGTCGGTGCCAGCAGCGGCGAGTTTGATGAGGGTATTGGCGAGGTAGAAGATGCGCTCACAGTCACGCGCTATGCGTTGAGCGAATATGGCGACCTGCCGCTGATCCTGTCCGGTTTTTCCTTCGGGGGTTACGTGCAGGCGCGCGCAGCACAGCAATTGCCGCTACATCAACTGGTGCTGATCGCGCCGGCAGTGACGCGTTATCCGATGCCGCCCGTGCCGCACAACACGCTGCTGGTACATGGTGAACTGGATGAAGTCGTCTCGTTGGCGGACGTGATGGAGTGGGCGCGTCCGCAACTTTTGCCTATCGTAGTATTACCGGGAGCGGAGCATTTTTTCCATGGCCGCCTGGAACAGCTGAAAGAAATTGTTCGTCACAATTTCATGGGACAAGCACTATGATCGGGGTGGAATTACGCTACACCAGGCAACCACTGGCTGCCGCACTTCTAACTTGAATTCGCGTATACACGCACCCTTAAAATAAATAAATTATGTTATGGATTAAAGCACTGCATGTGATTTTTATGGTGACCTGGTTTGCTGGTTTGTTCTATCTGCCGCGCCTGTTCGTGTATCACGCCATGAGCGAGGATAAAACCAGCATCGAGCGGTTCAAAATCATGGAGCGCAAATTGTTCTACGGCATCATGACGCCGGGTGGCGTGCTGACTGTCATTTTTGGATTATGGATGTGGATTGGTTATGGCGTAACCGGCGGGTGGATGCACATCAAATTCACGCTGGTGTTAGTGTTGATCGCCTACCACGTCTATTGCGGCAAGCTGCTGCACGACTTCAAAGCCGATCGCAATACGCGCAGCCACGTTTTCTACCGCTGGTTCAATGAATTTCCAGTGCTGCTTATGATTGCCATCATCATTCTTGTAATCGTCAAACCTGTATAACTATATGCTCGAAACCTTTTTTTCACCCTGTCCGCGCGGCTTGGAAACAATGCTGGCCAATGAACTGAATGCGCTCGATGCGCAAGAGGTGCGTACCACCGATGGCGGCGTGCATTTCACCGGCCCCTTTTCATTGAGCTATCGTGTGAATCTGCACAGCCGCATTGCCAGTCGCGTGCTGTGGCGTGTGGCGATCGCACACTACCGCAACGAGCAGGATATTTTCGATACTGCCTATGCGCTGCCGTGGAACGATTGGTTCGACACCTCACACACCATCCGCGTCAACATGACGGCAATCAAATGCCCCTTGAAGAGTCTGGATTTCGCCACATTGAAAATCAAGGATGCCGTGTGCGATAAATTCCGCGCGCTCACCGGCGACCGTCCCAGCGTGGATACCCATACACCGGATATCCGCATCCATGCCTTCCTTGAGGCCAGCCGCATGACGCTGTATGTCGACACTTCCGGCGATGCGCTGTTCAAACGCGGTGTGCGCCAGTACACCAACGTTGCACCCCTGCGCGAGAATCTGGCTGCGGGCATTCTACTGCTGGCGGGTTGGCAGCCCGGCGTGCCGCTACTTGACCCAATGTGCGGCAGTGGCACCTTTTTGATTGAAGCGGCACTGATGTCGTTCAACATCGCCCCCGGAATCAGCCGCAGTTTTGCCTTCGAGAAACTGAAAAATTTCGATGCCGCCGCGTGGAGCGAGATGCGCAGCCAAGCGCAAGCGGCACAAAAGCCGGTTAGCGCATTGCCGATTTTCGGCAGTGATTTATATGGTGACGAACTGAAAGCCGCACACCTCAATCTGGAAAACGCAGGATTACGCGGAGCAGTGACGCTCAATCAAGCGAACGTGCTGGAAATTTCCGCACCCGCCGACCATGGCGTGCTGGTAGCGAACCTGCCTTATGGCGAGCGCATGGGCGACTTGGAAGAGCTGCAAGAGTTATACCCAAAGCTGGGCGACGTGCTGAAGAAAAAATTCGGCGGCTGGAATGCCTATCTGTTCACTTCCGATTTACGCATGCCGAAGTTCATCCGCCTGTCTGTTTCACGCCGTACTCTGCTGTTCAACGGCGCAATTGAATGTCGTTTGTTTGAATACAAGATGGTGGCGGGAAGCAATCGTACTTGAATAAAAATGTGTCATTCCATTTGCACACCAATAGTGCAATGGCAGATTCAGAGGTGAATTTTTAAGCGAATTTAGGTTTTTCTACAGCCTCAACGTTCAAATTGAGGGACTGCCAACTTCTGGGCAATCCCGCTCGAATGCTGAGTTTGACGACAACTGTGATGTCAAGGCTCCTTGTGTTTGTTTTTTGACCATAAAAAATAACAAGCAACCCTCCCTTTGGAAAAGCGCTAAATAAATCCCAATTATGACTTCGCCTGAAAATAATGTATTCACAGAAGACAAATCTCATTTGCGTGTATTGACCGGGCTTCGTGGATGGGCGGCTTTATGGGTGCTGATCTTTCACGTTTATGAGACATCACAACATGGTCTTGTTGTTTTTCACGTTGGCAAATGGAATATTGACCTAACGCCATTCTTCTCGTCGGGTTGGTCGGGGGTGCAAATTTTCTTTGTACTTTCCGGATTTTTGCTTAGCTTGCCGTTCGTTCAATGGCAGGCAGGAACACGGGAGAGGCCTAATCTAGGACGTTATTTGTTCCGACGGGTCGCCAGGGTATTGCCGGCTTATTACGTCCAGTTAGCTATCTTGCTTGGGGGGGCTTATTTACTGGGCCAAGCTAGTCCGATTGCCAATGTAGAATCGCTTTTGCGACATTTGTTCATGTTATTTGTGCCGCCCCCTGTAGGCATGGACCCGATCAATACCGTGTGGTGGACATTGCCCATTGAATTCATGTTTTATCTGACACTTCCATTTCTGGCAGGGCTGATCAATCCAAAGCGCTGGTTGTTATTGCTGATCCTTATGTTGACAAGTATGTGGTTGTGGCGCGCTGGAACAATTATATACACCGGCCCTGGTAATTTTTTGATGTCATCTCAATTGCCCGGTTCCATGGATTCATTTGGCATGGGAATGCTCGGGGCAATGTTACATGTAAGTAAAAATAGCGTATCTGTATGGTTGTCGAGGCACCATAACTTGATAGCAATGGCGGGATTGGCCATCTTGCTACTGTGTCTGTATTGGCTACATTATAGGTGGATGGATTATTGGAACCACAGCCTGATTTTTTATACTTGGACAACGGTATACAGCTTCGCGGCAATGTTGGTGGCAATCGCGGGCGTGAAGGGCAATCGATTAATAGGTTGGTTGTTTGGAAATTCCGCTATCGTCTTTGCCGGCGTTGTGAGCTATAGCATCTATTTATGGCATGCTCCCCTGCTCAGGTGGCTTTCAGAGATCGGGTTATTTAGCGAGCTTCAGGATAACAGGTTGCCCTTACTACTGCTGGCTACTATGGCGGGGGCGGTTTCCATAGCTTCAGTATCATATGCGCTTATTGAACGACCATTTATCCGTATGCGGCGTTGAGGCTGTAGAAAAACTTCATTTCCATAGGGTCAGACGATCGTAGTAACAGCAATTTAGCTAGCGGGTTAAAGTCCCGCCCAAGGAATTGTCCGTGCACCTTGGTAACATGAAGGAGCGGTGTTCGAGTAATCGAGGGCTGTGAGCTCTGTAGGTTGAGCTGAATGAATGAAGCCCAACATCACTGAGCTACCGGGTTATTGGACGCTGTCTCCACCCCGAATGTGATAAGTTTTGCACGTTGTTTGACAAGTTAAATCAATCTCTGCTCCAGGATTCATTCATCTGCTTTTGTAATAACTAAAGGCTTGCTCAGCGGACATCGGCTCAATCAATGAATAGCAACGGCTATATACATTGTTCTTTTCGATCATGGCTCGTTCCATCATATCTCTGGATACCTTGAGATTCCCTTTTTCCAAATTTGCGTCGATAGATATCGGTGTTTCAGTACAAAAATTCTCATAAGTTATATGAGTGTTTTGTCTGCAATCGGTATTTGTGTTAGCTCCTGCGCTACTAGATGTGCAGGAGACAGAGCCAGGCTTCTCCACTTTTACGGTTCTGCAGGATTTATGCACGCGATAGCCGCGCGCTAAAGCACTGCCGATATCGTCAATTCTGGCTCGTTGGCTTAACTCATCATTGTTCAAGCGTTCATAGTAAGTATCTCTGGAACAGACATAGTGCGCTCTTTCGGCTGAACTCATTTTTTGAAAAGTGTCAACCGTTGCGCATCCGCACATAGAAATAATTGAAGCAAAAATTATTGCAAAGTACTTTGTGTTGTTTGTCATGGGTGCCTACATTGAAAGTGTTTTGAGATCTTACGTAAACGGAATTTGTTAATATTACGGCATCAATTCGTCAAACTAGAGAGCCCGATTGAGCTGAATGAATGAAGCCCAATATCTCACCGCTCACCATTACCACCTACGCCATTACTTATTTCGTGGCGCTTCCATTCAGCTCGCGGAAGCGCATCTTGTCGGTTTCATAATTCGCTTTAACCGTGGCTGCCTTTTCCTGAGCCTTGACCAAGTCCAGTTGCAATTTAGTTAATCTGTCCTCGCCCTCAGTAATGTCGGCTTGCAATGAAGCGGGAAGCTTTCTGCCAGCGAGTTTTCTATCCGCAGCTTCCTGCTGGTAGTTCATCAAGCTCTCTTGAGCCCCTTTTCGCAGTGACTGTATGCTGCTGATAAGTGACTCTACTTGACGCAGGTTGCGATCGCGAGCCAGGTCAATTTCCTTCTCGTTACTGAAAGTGTTCAGCAACGCCTTGTCTTTGCGGCTTAGCTCAAGTTTGGCTTCATTATCAATGCGGTTCTTCGCCTCATCCTGCTCATTGGGGCGCCGCTCTTTATTATTTATTTCCTCGGTGCGTTTGATCAAACGTCCCTTATCGCTTAATAGCACATTACTTTTGTTGGCATATTCTGGAGGAATGACTTCGCCGTAACGGGTCACGCCCTTGTCGTCCACCCACTTGTATAGTTTTGCTTCAGCTGTTGTACTGAAGGCCACAACAATCAACACCAGACATGCGCTAAAAATGTTCATCTTATTTACGCTCTATCCCATAACGATCACGGTAGGATTGTACTGCTTGCAGATTTTGCACCATTGCGGGGTTATCCTGCAAGTAACTGAGCAGATCGTTCAGCGTAGCAATTGCCACCACCGGAATACCATAGTTGCGTTCTACTTCCTGTGCTGCGGAAAGTTCATCTTCATTCCGCTCCGTTTGTTGTCCCAGTTCCATGCGATCCAATGCAATAACCACCCCGCAGGGTGTTGCGCCCGCCGCACGGATCAAGGCTATGGATTCCCGAACCGAGGTTCCAGCGGAGATAACATCATCGATAATCAGCACACGTCCCTGCAGTTTCGCCCCCACCGTGCTACCGCCTTCACCATGGTCTTTGGCCTCCTTGCGGTTAAAGCAGTAAGGCACATTGCGGCCTTTTTCTGCTAGCGCTATGGCCGTTCCCGCCGCGAGCGGGATACCTTTATAAGCAGGGCCGTACAGCATATCGAAGGGGATTGCTGAGAACAGGATGGTCTGCGCGTAAAATTGTGTAAGCTGTTTCAACGATTCTCCGTCGTTGAACAGACCCGCATTAAAAAAATAGGGCGATAAGCGGCCAGCCTTGGTTTTGAATTCACCGAAACACAATACCTCTTGCTTGATGGCGAAACGGATGAAATCCTGGCGAAAATTAGACATGGCAGATAGATCAAAAATTTAGACGTGCCGCCATTATAATTACAAGCTTTGCTTATGGAGAACTTTAGTGCGTGTCATCAGCATTAACCTCAACGGGATTCGCTCTGCCTGCAGCAAGGGATTGTTGCCATGGCTGGCGCAGCAAGATGCCGATATTGTCTGTGTGCAGGAACTCAAAGCGCAAGCCGCGGACATGACGCTGGAAATGCTAGCGCCATCCGGTTACCACGGCTATTTCCACTATGCCGAAAAAAAGGGCTATAGCGGCGTAGGCATTTATTGCAGGCACAAGCCGCAAACAGTCATAGAAGGATTGGGCATACCTGAATTCGACAGCGAAGGGCGTTATATTGAAACGCGGTTCGGCAATTTAAGTGTGGTGTCGCTATACCTTCCCTCCGGTTCCAGCGGTGAGGTGCGCCAGACGGTAAAATTCAAGTTTATGGCTGCCTTCATGCCGCATCTGCGTGAACTTCACGCCAGTGGACGTGAGGTATTGTTATGCGGCGACTGGAACGTAGCCCACACCGAAAAGGATTTGAAAAATTGGCGCGGCAACCGCAAGAATTCCGGTTTTTTGCCAGAAGAGCGTGCCTGGCTGACTGAATTATTTAATGAAGTTGGGTTCGTAGACGTGTTTCGTCACCTGCATCCCGAACTGGAAGCTTACACATGGTGGTCGAATCGCGGCCAGGCTTGGGCAAAAAACGTGGGCTGGCGCATTGACTACCACATTGCTACGCCGGGTATCGCACAGTCCGCTCGATCAGCCAGTATATATATGGATCAACGCTTTAGTGACCATGCACCGCTGACGGTGGATTACGATATTAATCTTGAGGAAAACGTGTCTCCTTGAGGTGCCCTTGAATGTTTCAGGAGGCGATGGCACAAGAACATATACACCTTTGGCGCTAACAGTGGTCTTGCTCGAAGTTGTTTTTTAAAAAATTGGAATGTCCATGTTAAAATTAAAAATTGTGTCGCGCCAAGTAAAGCATACGATGCGGAAGTTTAAGGACGCATCTATATAACTTCATAACTTCTGAATTTGTCATTCTCACCTTCACGAGGGCAAAGAAGTTTTCGATGCCTCTATAGATATAAGAATATCGTCGGATCAAGATGGGCAAGATGAAAGAATTGGAGGACAAGTTGAAGGAATTGGAAAAGATGAAGCTGATGAACAAACTACCAACACCGGGCAAGGCTGAATCAGATACATGGATAAAGGTTGGTTGCGTTTATAGCGGGCAAGGGGGAAGAAAATGATACCCGAGATCGGTAATTTTTCCCTCATGCTGGCGCTCGTGCTGGCGCTAATGCTGGGCATACTGCCTATAGCGGGCAGTATGCGCGGCAATCGGCGGCTGATGGCACTCGCCCGGCCGGCAGCTCGCGGGCAACTCGCCTTCATCGTTATCGCCTTCGGCTGTCTCGTTTATACCTTTGTTACCAACGATTTCTCGGTTAAATACGTTGCCGCCCACTCAAACTCGCTGTTGCCGGTTCAGTACCGCATCGCTGCGGTGTGGGGCGGGCATGAAGGCTCGCTACTTTTATGGATGCTGATGCTCGGCGGGTGGATGCTGGCGGTAACGTTGTTCAGCAAGCGTCTGCCGGAAGAAATGTTGGCTCGGGTATTAGGCGTAATGGGGCTAATCAGCGTTGGCTTTCTTTCTTTCACGCTATTCACCTCGAACCCCTTTGAGCGGTTGCTTCCAGCCGCAATGGATGGCCGCGATTTGAATCCGCTGTTGCAGGATCCCGGCATGATATTCCACCCGCCCTTGCTGTATATGGGTTATGTAGGCTTTTCGGTGGCCTTTTCTTTTGCTATTGCGGCTTTGATCGGCGGCAAGCTTGATGCCACTTGGGCGCGCTGGTCACGGCCGTGGACTACAGTGGCGTGGATGTTTCTTACGCTGGGCATCATGCTGGGTAGCTGGTGGGCCTATTATGAGCTGGGCTGGGGCGGCTGGTGGTTTTGGGATCCGGTCGAGAATGCTTCGTTCATGCCTTGGCTGGTGGGTACTGCACTAATCCACTCTCTGGCAGTAACGGAAAAACGCGGTGCATTCAAAAACTGGACCGTATTGCTGGCCATTGTCGCTTTCTCTTTAAGCCTGCTCGGGACCTTTCTTGTGCGTTCCGGCGTGCTGACCTCCGTACATTCTTTTGCTTCAGATCCGGCGCGCGGACTTTTTATTTTGGCATTCCTGAGTGTCGTGGTCGGCGGTTCGCTTGTGCTATTTGCGTGGCGCGCGCCGAAAGTGGGGCTGGGCAGCGGATTCGGGTTGATTTCACGTGAGTCGATGCTGCTTTTGAACAATGTGCTGCTGGTCGCCGCCGCTGGCGCAGTATTCCTTGGCACACTCTATCCTTTATTCCTGGATGCATTGAATATGGGAAAGATTTCAGTCGGACCACCTTATTTTGAAGCTGTGTTTGCGCCTATCATGGCGATTGCCGTTTTCTTGATGGGCATCGGGCCACGCACATCATGGCAGCAGGCCAGCCTGCCGAAAGTATTTAAACAATTGCTGCCTTGGTTTATCGTCAGTGTGGCATTGGGCATACTTGTGCCATCCTGGTTCGGACGCTGGACGGCGCCAGTGGTAGCCGGGACGTCCTTGGGAATGTGGGCATTACTCACAAGCATGGCTTATCTGGTCGCTCGGGTGCGAGGATCCACTAGTGGGAGCGCTTGGGAAACGCTGCGCGGCACGCCTCGTTCCACTTACGGCATGTTGCTCGCCCACGCTGGAATTGGCGTGTTTATTCTCGGCGTGACTCTGGTAAAGGGCTATGAAACCACCAGTGAAATGCGTCTGCGAGTAGGTGACGTGACCAAGCTGGATGGATATTCCTTTCGCTTGCTTGCCATGGAGAAAATGAAAGGGCCGAATTACAGCGGAATTCGTGGCACTCTGGAGGTAACACAGAATGGAGCGAAGATAGACACGCTCTATCCGGAGAAGCGCCTTTATACCATGCAGGATTCAGCCATGACCGAAGGGGCCATTTACACGAGCCTGTTCCGCGATCTTTACGTTGCGCTTGGCGAACAAATCAGCAGGGACGAGTGGGTTATGCGCATCCAGCACAAACCGATGGTTAACTGGATCTGGGGCGGCTGCTTAATCATGGCGCTTGGCGGTTTGCTGGCGGTGAGCGATCGTCGCTATCGCCTGCCATTAAAGCCACCCACGCAGAGCTGAAGGGGAATCCGATGAACCGCTTTCTTCTTCCTCTGGGGGTATTTATTGTTCTTGTTATTTTCTTGTGGATGGGACTCTCACTCAATCCCAGGGAAGTTCCATCACCTTTAATCAACAAGGTGGCACCGACTTTTCGGCTGCCACAACTTCACGATTCCGCTAAAACCATTGGACCGGAGGATTTGCGCGGCAAGGTTTGGTTGCTTAACGTGTGGTCGTCGTGGTGTGTGACTTGCCGCCAAGAGCATCCTCTGTTGGTAGAGTTGGGACGGCAAAATTTGGTGCCGATTTATGGGCTGAATTACAAGGATAATCGCGATGACGGTCTGGCTTTGTTAAAAAGTTCGGGTGACCCCTATGTTTTGTCAGCCTATGATCGAGAGGGGAACGTTGGCATCGACTGGGGTGTCTATGGGGTTCCGGAAACTTTCGTCATCGATAAATCAGGTCTCATCCGTCACAAGTTTATCGGAGCGCTCACGCCTGAAATAATACAGAGCAAACTAATTCCTCTCATTAAGGAGTTGAACGGTGCATAGCAAACTTCTCTTTCTGGTACTGCTGCTTTTAATGCCACTGGTTCATGCGGCTCCGACAGTGGTTACGAAGGACGATCCTGTACTGGAAAAACGCGTTATGGATCTGTCTACGCATCTCCGCTGCCTGGTCTGTCAGAACCAAACGATTGCCGATTCCAATGCCGAGCTCGCGGTTGACCTTAAAAATCAAGTGCGCGAGAAACTGCGGCAAGGACAATCAGAGCAGGAAATATTGGATTACATGGTAAAGCGCTATGGCGAATTCGTTCTGTTCAGCCCGCTGGTGAAATCAACCACCTGGTTGCTCTGGTTCGGTCCACTTTTACTGCTGGTTGTGGGGTTGGGCGTGCTCTTTGCTGTTCTGCGCCAGCGCCGCAAGATGATGCAGCGGGCGCCCGCCTTGAGCGCAGATGACCATGCCCGCGCGGCATCGTTGTTATCTGGAAAAGAAGGCGAGGGGCATTCATGATAACGTTTTGGCTCATAGTGGGAGCTCTGATTGTTGTTACGATACTGGTTCTGCTGCCACCATTGCTCAGGCGAGGTAATAGCTCATTATCCACCACGCCTTCAGAGGTGAATCTGTCTGTTTACCGTGATCAATTACGCGAATTAGACGCAGATCTGGCAGCCGGGACACTGAATGAGGTTCAATATCAAAACGCGCGGAGCGATCTGGAGAGTCGCGTGCTGGAAGATTCAGGCACCGCTGAAATCGCTACTGCGCCATCGACTGATACCCGCTGGGGTAATGCTTCGATCGCGGCGTTGGTAATTTCAGTACCTTTATTAGCGATTGCTCTATATTTCATGCTGGGTACGCCAGCCGGATTAAAGCCGCAAATCCCGACAGCAGCTGTTGATGAAGCACACCCGGCCACACCTGAGCAATTTGAGGCAATGGTGACGTGGCTAGCGGAACGGCTTAAGTCGGAACCGGACAACGTCGATGGCTGGGTGATGCTTGCCCGCTCCTACACCGCCCTCAATCGCTATCAGGATGCCAGTGCTGCATACGTTCGCGCTGTGGCACTGCAACCGAACAACGCCTCTGTGCTGGCCGATCATGCCGATATACTGGCCATGCTCAAGCAGACCCTGCAGGGAGAGCCAGAAAAAATAATCCAGCAGGCACTGAAAATCGATCCGAAAAACCTAAAGGCGCTGTCTCTGGCGGGCGCTGCAGCTTACGAACGCAAGGACTACCAGGACGCCATTAAACGGTGGCAAAAAATTCTCGATTTGTTGCCGGCAGACTCTCCTATAGTGGCCTCGGTCAGCGCCAGCATCAATGAGGCGCGTGGATTGGCCGGACTGTCTCCGACAACTGCGGCTCCAGCCGGTGGCAAAGCCTCGACCCAGCCAAAAGTGGCGAATGGATCAGTGAGTGGAACGGTGCGTATTGACCCCGCCTACAGGGCGCGAGTCGCGGAGACCGACAAAGTCTTTATTTTTGCCCGAGCTGTGGAGGGTGGACGCAAACCGCCGCTGGCTGTTATGCGCACGACAGTGAAGGAGCTGCCGTTTAATTTCACATTGGATGACAGCATGTCGATGGCACCAGGTTTGAACCTATCTTCTGTGACCGATGTTATTGTTGGTGCGCGCATATCAAAGTCGGGAAATGTAATTTCTAGCCCAAAAGATCTGGAGGGGCTTTCAAAACCGGTGAAAACCGGTCAAAAAAATATAGTCATTACCATCGATTCAGAGGTCAAATAAATCGAAGCCACCATGCGGCTGCATGGGCCGGCAGTGCACCTTAAACACACTTGTATGCGTTAATCGGACAAGCACGAATCCAAGTATTGCAAGTCTGGGAAGTATATTTACGCGCTATATAAACAAAATGCTTGACCATCAACATTTGCTCTGTATAATGCGCCCCTCTCGCTGCTACGGCAGCCCGTTCTTTAAAAGTTTACAGACAACCGACGAGTGTGGGTACATGCGCTGAGGCGATGATAAACAGGTGGATACGTTCACTTGAATATCATGACTCAAGACACAAAAGCAGTACCTCACACGAAGTCGAAGAAATGAAATATTGATTCGCTTTGAGTGAGATCGATTTACCTGAGAGGGTAGATTAAAAACAAGCATAGAGATTGAACTGAAGAGTTTGAT
>CAMCFJ010000019.1 GCA_945874105.1 Candidatus Nitrotoga sp. CP45
TTCTTCAGATACGGAAATTCCTCAAACAGCTTGCTCGATGTGCGGCCCTTTATTCGTCTCATGATTTCGCTGGGTGCCATGTTCGGCGGACAACTCACCAGAATATGCACATGATCTTTACTCACGACACCTTTGACTATCCTGATTTCGAAGGCTTCGCATGTCTCTCTCACCAAGTCTCGGATCGAACCGCTACATCCCCGTTCAACACTTTGTATCGGTACTTCGTTACCCACACAAAATGGTACTCAATTTGAAAAACTGTATGACTTCCGTATCTGTATTCCATGCCGCACCTCCTTTCGTGCAGCATATTGTCGCAGCTAAAGCCGGTGGTTTAAACCTTATGATTGTTAATTAAAAATATGTTGCCAATGCAGGCTGGGGATGTGCTGGCGACATATGCAGATACAAGCGATTTGCGTAAAATGGTCGGCTTTGCTCCTGGCACTCCGCTCAATGAAGGAGTAATCAAGTTTGCCGATTGGTTCCAAATGCATCATGCAAAAATGTTTTTACAGTGTTGATAAATTTAGCTCATGTTTTCCCGCTTTAGTTAGTTTGATTAATAATTCATAACACGCATGCTGCTTTGCAGTGCATCTATTTAAGGAAATTGTAATGAAAAAGGTTTTAATCCTTGGCGTAAACGGCTTCATCGGACACCACCTGTCCAACCGCATCCTTGCTACGACTGATTGGGAAGTGTACGGCATGGATATGAACGCTGACCGTATTACTGATCTGCTCAATCAGCCACGCTTTCATTTTTTTGAAGGTGACATCACCATCAACAAAGAATGGATGGAATATCATGTAAAGAAGTGCGACGTGATTTTGCCGTTGGTGGCAATTGCCACGCCCTCCACTTATGTCAAGGAACCGCTGCGTGTATTTGAGCTGGATTTCGAAGCTAATCTACCCATCGTGCGCGCAGCCGTTAAATACAAGAAACATCTAATATTCCCTTCTACTTCTGAAGTATATGGCATGTGTCACGATGAGGAATTTGACCCTGAAAATTCCGAGCTTATCTGCGGCCCGATCAATAAACCGCGGTGGATTTATTCCTGCGCCAAGCAATTGATGGATCGCGTGATTTGGGGCTATGGAATGGAACAGGGATTGAACTTTACCCTCTTCCGTCCATTCAACTGGATCGGCTCCGGACTGGACTCCATCCACACGCCAAAAGAAGGAAGCTCGCGCGTACTGACACAATTCTTCGGCCACATCGTGCGCGGCGAAAATATAAGTCTGGTGGACGGTGGGCAGCAGAAACGCGCATTCACTTATATCGACGATGGCGTAGCCGCACTGATGAAGATCATTGCAAACGAGGATGGCATCGCTTCCGGCAAGATTTACAACATCGGCAATCCGGTCAACAACTATTCCATCCGTGACTTGGCTACCATGATGCTTAAACTGGCCGAGGAATACCCCGAGTACCGCAATTCTGCGAGCAAGGTGCAACTGGTAACAACCACTGCGGAAATCTATTACGGCAATGGTTACCAAGACGTGCAAAACCGTGTTCCCAAGATTACCAACACCTGTGAGGAGCTGGGATGGGAGCCAGTCATTTCGATGGCCGATGCTCTGCGCAAAATTTTTGATGCTTACTGCGGACAAATTAATGACGCGCGCGGCCTGGTTGAATGAACGACAAGGTGCTGAAAAAAACATGAATTTAAATTCGCGATTTAAAAAACGCAAACGGTAAAGAGCAAGCGCAGACGGCCAGTGCATTGGCAACTACGCGTTAACCAGGAAATCTATAGTAGATTTTTAAGTGTGAACGATTGTTATTGAAGCAGCCTACTACTTTTAAAAATTTACAAATGATTGTTTTGCTGACTTATATGACAAGTTAAATCATAATTGACAATATCGCGAAGTTACATTCCACGCGAAGAATTGTTCACCATCTCCCGACCTGACTAAACATATGACAAATACACTTAAAATTGGCCTTATTTCAATTAGCGACCGAGCCAGCAGCGGGGTTTATCAGGACGCTGGCTTACCCGCATTACAAGAGTGGTTTACACAAACGCTGACTAGCCCATGGCAATGTGTCACACGTTTGATACCGGATGAACAGACGATGATTGAGTCTACCTTGATTGAATTGGCAGACCAGGAAAAGTGCCATCTGATCTTGACTACAGGGGGAACCGGTCCAGCGTTACGCGATGTCACTCCGGAGGCAACATTGGCCGTCGCACACAAGGTATTACCGGGGTTCGGAGAACAAATGCGTGCAGTCAGCCTGCGTTATGTTCCTACGGCAATTTTGTCACGCCAGGTTGGCGTGACACGCGGACAGTCCCTGATTCTGAACCTGCCTGGGCAACCGAAGGCAATCAAGGAAACACTGGATGGAATTTTTGCTGCCGTGCCTTACTGCATAGATTTGATTGGTGGACCCTACATAGAAACGAATCCAGACGTATTAACGTCATTCCGTCCCAAGTCAGCACAACGACAAAAATAAGGTGCCCGTAAGTTATGCAGCTTGCCAATGCCCCGAACGCCCACCCTTTTTTTCCAGTAAACGTAGTCGGTTAATTTCCATGCCACGATCAACCGCCTTGCACATATCGTAGATAGTAAGCAGGGCGATACTTACTGCGGTCATGGCTTCTATTTCGACACCAGTGCGGCCAAACGTTTCTGCGGTGGCGATGCATTCCACCGTGCTGCCCTCATGGTCGAGATTAAACTCCACCGCAACATGGGTCAGATACAGCGGATGACATAATGGAATCAATTCAGCGGTACGCTTGCTCGCCTGTATCGCAGCAATGCGCGCGATACCCAGCACATCGCCCTTCTTGGCGGTACCGGAAGCAATCAACTCCAGCGTGCTGGGGCTCATTTTGATACTACCGGAGGCTTTTGCGATACGCTGGGTCTCGCTCTTGCCAGCAACATCCACCATATGTGCTTGTCCGTCTTTATCGAAGTGGGTCATGCCATTTGTCATGCTGATTTCCTGACTGTATCGTTATGCCAATGTTCCATGCGTTTCACGTCAGTGTCACGTGTTTCCAGCCACTGTGAACCTTCGCTGGTTTGTTCTTTTTTCCAAAATGGGGCGGCAGTTTTCAGGTAATCAATGATGAATTCACAGCCCGCAAATGCTTCACCACGATGTAATGCCGTAGTCGCCACCAGCACGATCTGGTCACTTGCAAATAGCTGCCCAATGCGATGGATTACACGGACATTTATTAAGCTCCACCGTTCAGTCGCCTCAGCAATGATTTTATTCAGCGCCTTTTCAGTCATGCCGGGATAGTATTCAAGATAGATGCTATCAATCATTTCGTTATGACTAAAATCGCGCACTAAACCGACGAAGCTAACCATGGCCCCAACTCTTGAATTTCCGGAACGCAGGGCTGTCAATTCGGCGGCAAGGTCAAAATCACCTTCCTGTATTAACACGCTCATTTCAACCTCCGGAGATAGGCGAGAAAATGGCGATCTCGTCATGCTCGTTAATAGCGGTAGGCAAACCGGCAAACTCTTGATTGATCGCGCAACGCACACGGCTATCAGCCAGCTCCTGCGCCCATATGTCTCCGCGCAAACGCAACCATGCCAGAAGACCGGCTAGTGTAGATGCCTCTGCTGGCACATCTGCAGTTTCGCGTGATATTTTCAAATGCTCTCTCGGTCGACCGAAATACACCAATTCAATTTTCATAACTGTTCCTGGAAAAATAATTCAAAATAAATACGGCTAATTCTATTGGGCATGTCTATATCAAATATAGATGCGGCGGGCGAAATCTTTGCGCGGATATTTGTAATATTTACTTTAAAATCAAGAGCATATATTCTGTTTAAAGCCTGGCTCAATTGGCCTTAAACGTGGATCATCAATCCAAAATTCTGAACAGCCACGGTAATGGGCGGTGATGGCGATCTCGTCATTTTTGTTCAATGCACTCGCCGGACCGGCCCACTCCTGATTAACCGCGTAGCGCACACGATCTAAGTTCATTTCTTGTGCCCATGCTTCTCCACGCAAACTTAGCCACGCAAGCAGACCAGAAAACGTCAACGACTCGTCCGGAACATCTACAGTTTCCTGTGATATTTTCAAATTTTCTCTCAGCTTACCAAAATACACTATCTCAATTTTCATGACTTTCCCTGGAAAAATAATTCAGAATAAACTCAGCCACATCCTTAGGCGCGTCAATATCAAGCACCGGTAGCGGGAATTTGTCTTTGCTATTTGTCACAATTGCAATAATACCCGGTTCGGTTGGATATAGACTTTCGGCCCCGGTTTCTTTGCGATGCACTTCCAGTTTTGGTATGGCTGCATGCTTGTACCCTTCCGCCAATATAAGGTCATAGCCTGAAAACCGTGAGCAGAGATATTCCAAGCTAGGCTCCGGCTCATCGTTCAGCTCGTGCATTAACGCCCATCTTTGCGATGAAACAATCAATACTTCTCCCGCACCGGCCTTGCGATGGCGGTAAGTATCTTTACCCGGTTTGTCGATGTCAAAATCATGGTGGGCATGCTTGATAACGGCAATGCGCAAGCCTTGTGCAGTCAGAAAAGGAATGACTTTTTCCAGCAATGTCGTTTTGCCGCTACCGGAATAACCCGCGAAACCAATTATTTTTTTATTAAACATAAAGTTTATTTAAATGCGCGTGACCAAAATGTAGTATCAGCGTAGCGTACAGTGAACCCATCCGTCAAGACAGTAGCCAATCTAGCTTAAGCTGCATTGTCTACCCCAGCACAGCTGGCACCAAGCTACCTCAATATTGCTATCCAACCGGCCTATCTTTACACCGATTTCATATTGGAATTCGAATTTTACATCTCCATATGGCAACTCAAAAAAGGTATTTGTTACTTCAGTCTCTAACGACCCACCGGTTGTCATGTAAAATATTAGCCGGACTCTGAAAAACGGGACATGCCTGTTTCAATAGTTTCAAAACCATTCTGCTTTGCTTATGTGAGGCCACTTCTTGAATCCAGCAAAACGCCAGGAAATTTTCATCCGCCTGCAAGCAGCTAATCCACACCCGACCACTGAGCTGGAATACCACTCGGCGTTTGAGCTATTGATCTCGGTGATCCTCTCTGCGCAAGCTACCGACATCAGCGTAAATGCCGCCACCCGCCAACTATTCCCTGTGGCTAACACACCGCAGGGCATTCTCGAACTAGGCGAAGAAAAATTGCGCGGCTATGTGCAGCGCATTGGCCTTTACAAAACCAAGGCAAAGCACATTATTCAAACCTGCCGACTATTATTGGAAAATCATGAAGGCAAAGTGCCGCAAACACTCGAGGCGCTGGAAGCTCTGCCAGGCGTAGGGCGCAAAACCGCAAACGTAGTGCTCAACACTGCCTTCGGCCAACCCACCATCGCAGTGGATACCCACATCTTCCGCGTATCCAACCGCATCGGCCTTGCTCCTGGCAAAACCACGCTGGAAGTGGAACATAAACTGCTCAAGTTCGTGCCAGATAAATTCAAACATGATGCACACCATTGGCTGATCCTGCATGGACGCTATGTGTGTCAAGCGCGAAAGCCAAAATGTGGCATTTGCAGCATCGTTGATCTGTGCGAATACCGCCACAAGGAAATATAATGTTCAATCCCAGCAGAGATGAAGCTCGAATGTTTCTCATCGATACCTGGCGCAAGCGTCGCGCAGGCGCGCTGCTCTCTCCGCTGGAAGACCTCGCTGCACAACTTATCGAAAAGCATCCTGAATATTACTCAATACTGGAAAATCCGGAACGCTATCAGGATAAGGACTACGCACCGGAGCAAGGCACGACTAACCCCTTCCTGCACCTGATGATGCACCTCACCATCGAGGAACAGATTTCCATCAACCAGCCGCATGGCATCCGCATGCACTTTCAGCGGCTTGTCGCACATCATGAATCAGAACACAACGCTCAACATCGCATGATGGAATGCCTGGGTGAAATGATCTGGCAGGCGCAGCGTAACGGCACGGCGCCAGATGCCAACGTATATTTGAATTGTCTGGAGAAACAATAGTGGCAAATCGATTAAGCAAAATCGTCACCCGCACGGGGGATAAAGGTAGCACCGGACTAGCCGACGGCACGCGCGTGGAAAAATTTTGCGCACGCATTCACGCTATTGGCAGCATAGATGAACTCAACAGCCACCTCGGCGTACTACTCACTGAAACCGTACCGGATGACGTGCGCAACTTGCTGTTACATGTACAGCATGACCTGTTTGATCTCGGCGGCGTATTGGCCTACCCTGCTGCGCAATTTACCGAAGACAAACTCCTGCACCTGGATGCCGTCATTGCTCACTACAACGCCGACCTGCCCCCTCTGAAGGAATTCATCCTGCCGGGTGGAACCCGTGCAGCGGCACAATGCCATGTGGCGCGTACCGTGGCACGCCGCGCTGAACGAGACTTCGCCGCACTCGCTCACCGCGAAAACGTACCGCAATATGGCCTACCCTACCTGAACCGTCTTTCTGACTTATTGTTCATACTATGCCGTGTGCTCAACCGCACAATGGGGCAAGAAGAAACTTTATGGCAAAGAAAATAGTGAGGCTGCAAAAGATGCAACTATCCGAACTGGCAGCAGCGCATGCTGTCGCTTAGCTTATGTGCGGTAACAAACATAATGAATTTTAAAAACTGTATATACTTTAATAATTTAGAATATCTGTAAGAAATTGGGAAAGGGCAGCAAATAAACGCCATTCGTTAACGTGTCTTGCAGAACTCAATAATCAACAACCTCCCAGGAGATTGCCTGATTTATATCGTAACAAACTCATTAAATTGATGTGCCTATTATCCAGATAAATGCGCTAATCTATAAATGCAATGGCTAACACTGAAACAGGATGAACTTGAGGACGTTGTTATCGCCACTTGCGCCTGCCCATTCACGCCATGGTTTTCAAAGAATGGAATTGCTATGACAGTGGAACCGAAAATCACATTACGCCTGCAATTTCTAACTCGAGGTGTGCGCAAAGATGCAGCCACCTCGCACCACAGACCAGGAGCTGGGCATAATGCAAACACCACTATGACAGACCGACACATGTGCTCAATTTCTGATGGCCTTGTCGCATTGAGCCGACTTAATTCCGCCAGCAAAAATAGTTCTCTACCCCCTATTAATCCTTATGCTCGGGCAACCAATGTCTAATAGCATTTTTCTCACCCTCTGGCGCCATCGCAGCCTAGTGCTTGAACTGACAAAGCGGGAGTTTAGCGGGCGATATCGGGGGTCATTCGGTGGTATTGTCTGGTCGTTTGCTCAGCCGTTGTTCTTGCTCATAGTCTACACCATTGCCTTTGGCGTCATCCTTAAAGCCCGTTGGAGCTTTTCTGGCAGCACTGCCGATTATGCGCTGATGCTCTTCGCCGGGCTGATTGTCTTTAACGCGTTCTCGGAATGCCTGAGCAAGTCCACCACGCTGGTTACAGATAACCCCAACTTCGTCAAGAAGGTGATTTTTCCTCTTGAGTTGTTGCCGGTCATCACCGTAGCAACCGCCTTGATACACGCCTTGATCGGTATTACCGTTTGGTTCCTGGGTTATATTCTTCTGTTTGGAACTCCAAAGGCAACCGCCATTCTGTTCCCGTTGATTTTGGTGTGCTTCGTCCCTGTGCTGTTGGGTCTGGGGTGGTTGCTTTCAGCGCTTGGCGTCATCGTCAGGGACATCGGCCAGCTGACGGGCATGCTTAGCCACACCCTGTTGTTCATGACACCCATTTTCTACAGCATTGAAGCAGCTCCCCCGCTGCTGCAAAACCTGCTTAAGCTGAACCCGCTGACTTTCGTTGTGGAGCAGTTCCGACTGATAATCTTCTACGGGCAAATGCCCGCCTTGACAGGTTTGGCAATGTACTTTGTGCTCGCCTCCCTTTTTGCATGGGCTTCGCTCGTCTTGTTCAGACGGCTGCGCCCCACCTTTGCGGACATGGTGTAAGTCATGACAGATGTCGCCATCTCCGTCCACAACGTCAGCAAGCGCTATCACGTTTTTGAGAATCAGCGCGCGCGCTTACGTCACGCGCTGTGGCCATCCCGAAGTAAAGGCATGAGTGAAATCTGGGCCTTGCAGAACATCAATTTCGAGGTCAAGCGCGGCGACTCCGTAGCCATCATCGGCCGCAACGGCAGCGGCAAAAGCACCCTGCTGGAAATTATCACGCAAACACTCACCCCAACCACGGGCCAGGTTCAAGTCAAAGGCCGGATTGCCGCATTGCTGGAACTGGGCAGCGGCTTCAAGCCGGACTATACCGGGCGGGAAAATGTATTCCTCAATGGCTTGCTGCTGGGGCTTTCCCGCGCTGAAATCGAACACCGCTACGACGAAATCGTGGCTTTTGCCGACATTGGTGACGTGCTGGACAGGCCCGTCAAAACATACTCCAGCGGCATGCTGGTACGCCTGGCTTTTGGAGTGCAAGTGGCGCTGGAGCCGGATATTCTCATCGTGGATGAGGCGCTCAGCGTGGGAGATTATTTCTTTCAGCAGAAATGCTTTGGCCGCCTGCGGCAAATGCGCGAGAACGGGCTGACACTGCTATTTGTTTCGCACGACATGGGAACGGTACGCGATTTATGTTCAACCGCCGTATATCTCAAACAAGGCAAACCGCAATATGTTGGCGACAGCAGAACCGCTATACGTTCGTATCTGGCTGAACAAACACCAACCAGTTTAGCGGAGCCTGAGGCGAACACTTCTTCGGTGCTTACATCCAATCAGAACACAAGCCTTGAACTTGCCGAGATCAAGAGAACCGCGCTCTGGTCAGTGGCAGATGACAAGGAAGAGGGGCGCAGGTTATTGGCCGTATGCCTGCTTGGGGCGGATGGTCAGCCGACTACCCATGCCAGGATCGGTGACACTGTAAAAATGCAGGTTTTTTTCAGGGCACCACCAGATAAATCCGGGCACATTTCGCTCACCATCAAGAATCGTTACGATCAGGTCGTAACTAACATCGGTTCGTACCTAATGGGAATGGAAGTGTGCTCTTCAGGTAATTTACCATTTGCTATTTTTGAGATTGAAATTGGCCTCAAGCTTGAGGCCGGGCTGTATTCTTTGATGGTTAGCTATGGGCAACCCAGTGGTGCAAACCATGGCAAGTCGCTTGATCGCACAGATTGGTTCGGGCCGATGCAAGTTGATTGGGACTATGAAACAGAAAAAGCCCCCTTTCTGGGAATGTTTGGCGTGCCGGTTGCTGGAAAACTTATTATGGGTGGTCAAAAAATTATTTCTAAGGAGTCATAAAATGCAGCAAATTGACCACAAGGAAAAACTGATCAACTGGCCCTCATGGCAGAATGAAGTTACCCCCGAGTTCATCGGAAAATGGCACTTAGGAAAAATCTATAACCAGTATCCAGAAAAACAGCAACTCAGGCAGGAGGGAATGTCTGCCATAGCCAAGGGCTGGCTACCAGAACATCCGATTATCGACCTTGACACGAGGGTTCTAGCCGTTGGCAGTTGTTTTGTAAGAAACTTCACGCTTTGGCTTGCCGAGCATGGCTTCAACCGGGCATTTCCAGACTCCCCTTACAATGCGCTACTTCGCTTCAACGCCGATTTTGCTAGCCCTGCCGTAATCGCACAACAATTCCGCTGGGCTTTTGACGAATTGAACCCAGAGTCACTACTCTGGATCGACAAAAATCGCCATTTGATTGCGGCAACAGATGAGGGTAAAAAGGCTGTTCGTAGCACTCTGGAGCAAACCGATGTTCTGATCCTGACGTTGGGATTGTCGGAGATATGGTATGACAAGGCTTCTGGGGAGCCGCTCTGGAGAGCACTGACTGAAAAAACCTACGATCCTGAAAGGCATGTCTTCCGTGTGGAATCAACCGCCGCTACAATCGAGTGGCTGGAATGTATTGAGCGGATCAGGCAACGCCACCTTCCGAAAATGAAGATTGTATACATGCTGTCCCCCTCCCCACTGAAAACAACGTTCCGGCCAGTCTCGGCGATTACTGCTAACAGCGTTTCAAAAGCCATCTTGAGAGCTGCGCTGGATGAGTTTTTGCGTAATCATGAGGCTATATTGAATAAGCAACTGTTCTATTTTCCAAGTTACGAGATAGTAACCAGTTTCTTCATTGATCCTTTCCGGGAAGATAATCGTCACCTCGCCCCAATTGTTCCAGGCAGTATTATCGCTTTCTTTGCCAAATATTTTTGTGAACCCAGTCTGATGCAACGCAACGATGGCTCACTCACAAACATTCCCGGTGGGGAAATGCAAGAACGCGTTATGCGTCATGCGGCAGTTACTGAAGGCACGCAGTCCCGGGAGCTATTGGTGCGCATTGCGGAATTGGAAGACAGGAACGGTGACCTTCAGAAAACTTGTGATGAGCGCCAAGCTGTCATAGATGAATTGGATGCAGCTGCCAAAGAGCGTTTGGACCTTATAGTGCAGCTAGACGCAGTTGCCAGAGAGCGTTTGGAGCTTATAGTGAAGCTGGACGCACAATTAAAGAGTGCCATTAAATGATTGTCTGGCTGGCGTCCTATCCGCGCTCAGGCAATACGCTTTTGAGGACGGTGTTGTATCAATGTTTTGGGATCGGATCATATTCGGATGAAATCGATCCCTCAGTTAGATTGCGTGTTGCATTAACCGACTCGGCTGAGGCATTGTTCGGGCACAGGGAGCTTGATGAAAGCTGGGATAATTTTTATGTGCGCGCATCATCGTCAAACCAGTTGTTCACTATAAAAACACATCAGTACCCACGTGACAATCAAAAGGCAATCTACGTTATCAGGGATGGGCGACAAGCTTTGGTAAGCTACCGTAAATTTCATCAGGATTTTCTCGGAGACCGCCAATCATCTTTACTTCAACTGATATTCGGGCTTGATTACTATGGGGGATGGTCTGCGCATTACGAGGCGTGGGCAATTAACCGGCCTGATACATTAGTGGTCCATTTTGAAGACTTGGCTCGTGGCGAAAATTTTACAATTGAAGCATTGGCAGAACATCTTGGCTACACCGGAAAATTACGCCCATGGAACAACCCTTTTCATAGACTAAATCAGGATAATCCGACTTTTTTTCGTGAAGGCAAATTGACGTGGGAAAAAGATGACCTGTGGAATGATTTTTTTGATGGGGTATTTTTCCAACTTCATGGCCATTTGATGGAAAAATTGGGGTATGCAAATAAGTTGACTGTGGCACATGCCATGATGCAGATGCCTTTGGAACTAAAAAATCTTGTTGCCTTAGTAAAGGATTTTGCCAGCAAGAACCGGGAACTAAGTCATGTCTGCGATGAGCGCCAGAAAGTTATTGAAGGCCTAAAGAGGACGTGTGATGAGCGCTTGGCTGTAATAGAAGAACTGAAACAAGCATGTGACGAACGTTTGGCGCTCATAGAAACGCTGAATGAGAGGTTGGCATGGGAGCAGTAAGCTTCTCGATTGACCTGGGCTTGGTTAATGCTCTAAAAGAAGCGATCCCGCTTGACGTATTTGTCGAGACCGGCACGTTCAGGGGGGATACCGTTGAGCTAGTCAAAGATTGCTTTCTGGAAATCCATACCGTCGAGCTTTCTCCTGAGTATTTCGAAGCGGCCCGTTTCAGGTTCAAAGTCCATGCGCACATCGACCTTGTGCATGGCGATTCGGCGATGGTACTGGCCACTTGGGCATCGAGGCTGCATGATAAGTCGGTACTCTATTTTTTAGATGCACACTGGTGCGTGGCGGACAATACGGCAGGCGAAACCTCGCAGTGCCCATTGCTCGACGAAATACTAGGTATCGGGCAGCTCAATGCCGCAAGCCTGATCGTCATAGATGACGCGCGTTTGTTTCTGGCTCCGCCTTCTGCCCCGCACGAGATATCCCATTGGCCAGGTTTCAATGAGGTGTTGGAAGCCTTGCGAGCTACAAGCCCGACCCATCGGGTCATGGTGTTGAATGACACCATCGTCTTTTTTCCGCCTGTGGCGGGCAGCGCTTTGCTGGAATATGCCCAACATGCCGGCACCGATTGGCTGGCCGTGACGAGCAAGATTCGGGATTACGATAATCTGCATACCCAGTTTGATGGCGCGATACGGCAGCTTGAAGAAAAAGAATGCGTGATTCAGCAGCTGAAACCCGCATATGGCGATGCGCACGCTCGGCTTGTGCAGCTTGAAAGTGTGATACAGCAACAACGCAATGAACGTTCATCATGCAAGCAGTTGCTTGGAGTTAGCGACGCGAAGTTAGAAGCCATGGCAGCCCAACTTGACGAGCGTGACAAAACCATTCAGATAATTAGTGATTCCTGCATGTTTTCTAGCGTCAGCGGTTCGACTCAAACCAATCTGGCGTTGGCCAAAAGCCTAGCGGAAAAAGAAGCAGTGATCCAGGAATTGGTAAATGCAATCGATGCGTACCGCGCAGCTTTTCGGATATTCGGCTATCTGCTGCACCCAGCGAACCGTATTCATGCAGCCGTGGCTGGAATCAAAAATCGCCTCCGTGCCATGGTGGCACCTCGCCTGGGAAATCTCAATCAGCACCCCCCGCGCCCGATGATCCTTCCAGAGCATTATGAGCAGGTCATCACCTTATCGGATATACCCAAGGTATCCATTGTCACACCGTCATTCAAGCAAGCAGGGTATATTGGCCGGACGATTGATAGCACGTTGGGCCAGAACTATCCCAATCTTGAGTATTTCGTCCAGGATGGAGGCTCGCCAGATGGAACGGTGGGTGTATTGAATGGTTACGGGAATCGCATTACTGGCTGGGAGTCAAAACCGGATGGCGGTCAAGCCCAGGCAATCAATCTAGGTTTCGCCCATACGACTGGCGAAATTATGGCTTGGCTCAATTCGGACGACCTTCTCCTTCCGGGGGCAATTCACACGATCGTAGACTACTTTAACCGCCATCCAGAAATTGACGTCGTGTACGGCAATCGCCTACTGATCGATGAAAATGATATGAAAATCGGCCGCTGGATCTTGCCTGGACACGATGGTGAGGCGCTGTCATGGGTAGACTTCGTGCCTCAGGAAACAATGTTCTGGCGGCGGCGTATATGGGATAAGGTTGGAGGGAAAATAGATGAATCCTTCAGTTTCGCGATGGACTGGGATTTACTGGTTCGCTTCCGCGATGCTGGGGCACAATTTGCACACATTCCACGCTTCCTGGGAGCATTCCGGATTCATGAGCATCAGAAGACCTCGACGGTAATCAATGAAATCGGCCACAAAGAAATGGACCGGATACGAGAACGCTTGCTTGGGAAAGTGCCAACTCCTAGAGACATCCATAAATCAATCCTCCCTTTCATGCTGAAGCATGTTGCGGTGGATATGTGGCACAGAGTAAAAACAAGACTGGGAATAAAATGATTTCGCTGATTTCACCTTTCTATAATGAGGAAACGGTAATCCATAAGTTTTTTTATAGGGTTATCCCAATACTCGAATCATTGAATTATCCATACGAAATTGTTTGTGTAAATGATGGAAGCAAGGATGCAACGCTATCAATTTTGATTGATTATGCAACGCTTAATCCGAATATAAAGGTCATTGATCTTTCAAGGAATTTTGGCAAAGAAGCAGCTCTAACTGCCGCGTTAGATTATGCGTCAGGAGAAGCTATTATTCCAATTGACAGTGATCTTCAGGATCCACCAGAACTAATTCCGACGATGGTTAATCTCTGGATGGGGGGTGCAGAAGTTGTGCTTGCACGCCGTACCGACAGGTCTTCTGATTCATGGTTCAAGCGAACATCAGCAACTCTGTTCTACAAACTCCACAACAAAATGTCAGATTCTCGAATTCCCGTGAATGTAGGGGATTTTCGATTAATGGATCGCGTTGTTGCTGATGTTGTGCGCTCCTTACCAGAGAACCGTAGATTCATGAAAGGCATTTTTGCGTGGGCTGGTTTTACAGCGGTCACAATTGATTATGAAAGGGAGCCGAGAGTAGCGGGCGATAGCAAATTCAATGGATGGAAACTATGGAATTTTGCTCTAGAAGGAATTACTTCATTTTCAACAGCACCGTTAAGGGTGTGGTTGTACATTGGCATGGCTGTCGCTGCGCTGTCACTTATATACGCATGCATTATCATTATCCAGACTGTTTTCTTTGGCATACGTCTTCCGGGTTACGCGTCAATCATAACGTCAATTCTATTTCTGGGCGGTATTCAACTTATGGGAATAGGTGTACTTGGCGAATATATCGGTCGAATTTATATGGAAACCAAGCGAAGACCAACTTATGTCGTCAGAAATATTTTCACTAAAAGCCAAAGTTAAAAATGAGCGATCAATTTTTAAATCCACTTTTCGAACTGCAAAAAACTCTTTACCAATCGACCAACTATACACGCAGAAGATTGCATCAAAGAAGATGGGCATGGGTGGTGAATTCAATTGAGAAATATGCCATCAATATGCCAGTAGATAAAGCAATTGAATATGGCCCTGGCTCTGGTATTTATCTTCCTACGCTTGCTAAAAATTTCAAGTCTGTTGTTGCTGCTGATGTCGAAAATGCATATTTGAACGGAATATTGCCATTGGTTGATGAGATTGCTGGGCTCTCACTTGTCGTGGATGACATTTTGGACTCAAAACTACCAAAAGAAGATTTTGGGCTTGTATTATGTAGTGAAGTACTTGAGCATGTAAAAAACCCTGAGCACGCAATTGACACACTCTTTAAAATATTGATGCCCGGAGGGATTGCAATTGTAACTACCCCACAACGTTTCAGTCTGCTGGAATTATGTTGCAAGGTGGCATTTTTGCCCGGAGTAATTCAATTGGTGCGGAAAATTTACCGAGAGCCAGTCCTAGAGACTGGGCATATAAGCTTACGATCTAGCGTTGAATTCCGTGGAGCACTTATTGAAAATGGGTTTGAAATTCTTGAAGAAGAAAAATATGGGCTGTACATTCCTTTACTGGCCGAATTTGGGGGGGGTGTGGGCGGGCGTTTTATCGAGGGTTTAGAGCGTTATTTTAAAAATACATTTTTAAATGAGTTATATTGGACCCAGGCCTACGTATTAAGAAGACCGTTAAGGTGAGAAATTTACTATCCAATATAATAATACGATATGCAATCGTTGGTATCGCCACTCTCTGTGTGTATTTGATTGCCGGTGCTGCGCTTTATAGATCAGGTGTTTCAATAAATTGGGTGGCAACGTTGTCATTCACGGCGGCAGTCGCGGTAAATTATGTTTTACAAAAAATGTGGGTCTTTCAAGACTCCCGATCCGTGATAGCGAGCTTGCCAAAATATTTTGTTATGACACTAGTTGGTTATGTGACCAATTTCTTCGCGTTGAACGCATCAATTTCCCAACTTCCCTTGCCAGTAGCACAATTATTTGCTGCGTCGGCTGTTGTTATATCGAATGCACTGTTTTCATTTTTGTGGGTTTTTGCGATTAAGTCGGAGCGTAGATTATGAAATTAGATATGTCGGTTTTTAAAAAAACTGATTTTGTAATTTCGGCTGTTATCGCACTTTTACTCTTGGCCTGGAATCTAAAGAACTCATTTGAGTTTGGTCGTTTGGCTTTCGTTCCAAGTTATGACGACATTTCCTACTTTAACGATGCGTTGTTGCGCTATCAAAAATTTTTAACTGGAAATGTATTTACTCTGCTTAGAGATGCATATTCCAATCCACCTCACTCCCCAGTGATTGCTTTTCAGGCTGTTATTTCTTATATCGTGTTTGGGGTTGAGGACTGGGCTCCTTATGTGTTCCTGGTATGGATACCTTTTTTGGTGATACTACTAGCTGTTTCTTATACACTTAATATCGATCGGGGTCGGTGGATTTTAGTTTTATATGTCGCTACAACTCCGCTTCTGGGCGCGTCAGTTGTTGAATTTCGACCTGATATTGGAAATGGAATTTTTACGACTCTTGCTATTGTGTTTGCTATCAATGCGATTACTGAATCCAAAAATATTTTCCTTACACGAACCATGCTCGCCTCAGCTTTTTTTCTGGGGGGTGCCCTTTTATTCAAGCCGTCGGCAGCTGTTTATACCGTCGCTCTTTTCGGATTTGCAGAGGTTGCATCTCTTATTGCCCTTCTGCTTATGCGACATAATCAATTAGTTTTTAGTTTATATAAAGCAGGTTCCATTCTCACAATAGGCTTGCTTGTTAGCCTTCCCTACTATTTAGCGGCAGGTCATAGGGTCATTGAATACACCTATAATGCAGTTGTGCGTGATAAAAAAATATGGGCAGTAGATATGTCCATGGTGGATCAAGCGCTTTTTTATCTTGTTGGGCAGGGCGGAAAGTTTATGCTCGGTTTGCATTTCTGGGCGTCTATAGCATCGGTTGTTTTGTTCTTTATTTTCAGGAAGAAATTCACTTCTAGCTTAAAATTGAGGCTTTATATTCTTATAGCCACGACGTTTGTTGGTTATGTTGTCGTAGCCGCCAATTCGGTGAAAACTCACTTTTTAGGTGTTACATTTCAAGCGTTGTTGGTTTTCATTTCATTCATTATATTTTCTGAATTGTTGCGTATATATATTGGCAAGAGGGCCTATTGGCCTGCTGTATCTGCTTTGTTTTTAGTGGGCATTACTTCAATACAACCCGCTGGCTACTGGGGGGTGCGTGATGGCTTATACGCACAAGAGGTTCGAGGAACTATTGAGCAAGTAAATGAAGCGATAAGAGGTATTGCATCCACCAATGACAAGCCCAAAGTTACCTTTATGACGTTTACTGGCTTTCTTAATCGCGATGTCGTGACCTACGACCTACAACGACGTAGCATAGCAAATATGCGGGTTGATGCCTGGTTTTGGAGACCATCAGAAGAAAAGCCAGAAGAAGTGTTTGGTCGGGCAATTAGCGGATCAGATGTTGTTATTGCAGCAACTGAAGGGACGCGAGTTGCTCAGGCAGGGCTGCCATCAAATACTATTTTGCCACTGACGCTATCGCTTGTTCAACAAAATCCCGATTTTGTTTTGCTTAAGTCAATCCCATCTGGGCAGGGCAGTATTCATATTTATGTACGCAAATCAATTTGAGTCAGGTCTAATAATGCATAAAAAAGCTCTCATCACTGGCATCACCGGACAAGACGGCGCCTATCTCGCCGAATTCCTGCTCAAGAAGGGCTATGAGGTACACGGTATTAAACGTCGTGCCTCGCTTTTCAACACTGACCGCATCGACCATCTCTATCAGGATCCGCATATCTCCAATCGCAACTTTGTGCTGCACTACGGCGATCTGACCGACTCTACTAACCTGATACGCATTATCCAGCAGGTTCAGCCGGACGAGATCTACAATCTCGCGGCGATGAGCCATGTGGCGGTATCGTTCGAAACCCCGGAATACACTGCCAATGCGGACGGCATCGGCACACTGCGTATTCTCGAAGCAATACGTATTCTTGGGTTGGAGAAAAAAACACGGTTCTATCAGGCTTCCACTTCAGAGTTGTATGGTCTCGTTCAGGAAACACCGCAGAAAGAAACCACGCCTTTCTACCCACGTAGCCCTTATGCAGTGGCCAAGCTTTATGCCTACTGGATTACGGTGAATTATCGCGAGGCATATGGCATGTATGCCTGCAACGGGATTTTGTTCAACCATGAATCGCCGATTCGCGGCGAGACGTTTGTTACCCGCAAAATCACTCGTGCGCTGGCGCGGATCAAGCTGGGCCTGCAAGATTGCCTTCACTTGGGAAACATGGATGCCAAGCGCGACTGGGGCCACGCCAAGGATTATGTCGAGATGCAGTGGCTGATGTTGCAACAGGATAAGCCTGAAGACTTCGTCATAGCCACCGGCGTGCAGTACAGCGTGCGCGACTTTGTAGATACGGCGGCAAAGGAGCTGGGCATGAATATCCGCTGGGAGGGACATGGAGTGGATGAGGTTGGTTATTTGCTTTCCTCTTCACCTGCCGGTGGAAAGAACGCAATCGTCAAGGTTGATCAGCGCTACTTCCGCCCCACTGAAGTGGAAACCCTGCTGGGCGACCCGACCAAAGCGAAAGAAAAATTGGGCTGGGTGCCGAAAATAACTTTTAATGAGCTGGTGGCGGAGATGGTGCGCGAAGATTTAAAGGCTGCAGAGCGGGATGAACTGGTTAAGAAGCATGGCTACAAGGCGATGGACTACCATGAATAGCACCCCTTACACTCTCGTCGCGGCGGAATCGATCGCTCATCGAATCCTCTCGATTCAGGGGCACAAAATATCCAGCCACAACCAAACTATCGCGTGCCAGATCAACGCCATCCGACAACTGATGCAAGTGCCTGCTGGCTCCTCTCGTCCGATTGGTTTTACGGCTGATATCAGCAAGCACCGAAGCAAATGAATAAAAACTCAAAAATCTACGTCGCAGGACACCGCGGCCTTGTTGGCTCGGCTCTCATGCGAAATTTGCAGAGCAAAGGCTTCAACTGCCTTATTACCCGCACCCACAGCGAGCTGGATCTCACCAACCAGGCTGCCACTAAAACTTTCTTCGCGCAGGAAAAACCTGACTATGTCTTTCTTGCTGCCGCCAGGGTGGGTGGGATACTGGCTAATAACACCTACCCAGCAGAATTCATCCGTGACAATTTGGCTATTCAGACCAACATCATCCACTCGTCCTACCAGAATGGCGTTGAGCGTCTGATGTTTCTCGGTTCGAGCTGCGTCTATCCAAAATTTGCGCCACAGCCAATGCGTGAAAATTGCCTTCTTACGAGCCCTTTGGAACCGACCAATCGGCCTTATGCCTTGGCCAAAATCGCTGGTATCGAGATGTGCTGGAGCTACAACCGTCAGTATGGAACAAGCTATCTGGCGGTGATGCCGACTAACCTTTATGGACTAGGGGACAACTACGATTTGAACAATAGCCATGTCATTCCGGCACTGATCCGCAAATTTCACGAAGCCAAGGTGCGCGGTGAACAGCAAGTGGTGGTTTGGGGTACCGGTTCGCCCAAGCGGGAGTTTCTTTACAGTGAAGACATGGCCGACGCCTGTGTTTATCTGATGAATTTGCCGGATGACGCTTATTGCGGATTGCTGGGCAGCGATGAAACCGTGAGTGGTAAGTTTGAGCCGCCTTTGGTGAACATTGGTGTTGGTGAAGATGTGACCATCGGCGAACTGGCAGCATTGGTAAAGGAGGCGGTGGGGTTTGATGGCGAGATCGTTTTTGATACCTCAAAACAGGATGGAACTCCGCGAAAACTGCTGGACGTTTCCCGCCTCAATGCAATAGGTTGGCATGCATCCACTTCATTTCAGGCTGGGCTGGCGAAGGCCTATGCGAATTTCCTCAACAGTCATGCATCCAATGCCGGGGTTAGTTGATGAATTATTCTGCAACACCGCTGATCACTGTTGCGGTTCCATCTTTTAATCAAGGCCGTTATCTTTCTGATGCACTGGAGTCTATTTTCCATCAGGATTTGCCTGTGGAAATTTTCGTTTCGGATGGTGGCTCTACCGACAATACGCTGGCTATCATCGAAAAATGGCAACATAGACTATCTTGGTGGCGTAGCAGCCCCGATGGCGGGCAAGCAGCCGCAATCAATGAAGCAATATCGCATGGAACAGCTCCTTTTGTATGCTGGTTGAACTCTGACGACACCTACCTTGCGAATGGGCTGAAAATTCTGCTGTCTTTCCTCCAATCTCATCCGAAAGCACCCTTTGCCTATGGTCGATCCTGGAATACGGATGAGCGTGGAAAACCCACCAAACCCTACTGGACAGGAAAATTTTCGGAATGGCACTTGGCGCAAAGGTGCATGATCTCGCAGCCAGCAACTCTGATTCGACGCGAGGCATGGGAAGCTGTAGGCGGTCTTGATGAAAATCTTCAGTTCGCTATGGATTACGATCTGTGGTGGAAGATCCTGCGCCGTTCCGGCGCCCCCGTTTTCGTTCCCGAATTTGTTGCCACCAACCGAATTCACGCACAAACCAAAACCTCCAGCCAAAGGTACCAGCACCATGCCGAATCCATGGCCGTAGTTAGGCAATATACTGGCGGGGTGCCACTCAAGTGGCTTCTAGCCTGGCCATGGTCTGTATGGTTCAGGTCAAAAATAAACAAGCAACAGGCATGAACCTGCTCGTGCCCACTATTGACGGATGGCTTCAGTTCTTCGGCACATGGATGAATGCGGACAAGACTCTGGATAATGGAGGATCATCCAGATGAAAGTGGCTGTAATTCATGATTGGCTAACAGTCTATGCGGGGGCCGAGCGTGTTTTGGAACAAATATTATCGTGCTATCCAAATGCTGATTTATATGGCGTGGTAGATTTTATTCCACCCATGAAACGAGGCTTTCTGCTGGGGAAAACGGCAACAACTTCGTTTGTACAAAACCTGCCTTTCGCCAGAACTAAATACAGACAGTATCTACCCTTGATGCCATTGGCTGTCGAGCAGTTCGACCTGTCCGGCTATGACTTGGTAATTTCCTGTAGCCATGCGGTCGCAAAAGGCGTTATTACAGGACCGGATCAACTTCATATCAGTTATGTTAATTCGCCTATGCGTTATGCGTGGGATTTGCAGCATCAATATTTGAGAGATTCGGGTTTGGATAAGGGCGTAAAGGGGTGGATCGCCAAATGGCTGCTGCACAAGATGCGATTGTGGGATGTTAGAACAGCGAATGGTGTTGATTGCTTTATAGCAAATTCACAATTTATCAAACGGCGAATTTGGAAAACCTATCGCCGCGATGCTGCGGTAATTTATCCGCCAGTAGAAATTTCGAAATTCACCTTATGCGAAAACAAGGAAAATTTCTATCTGGCAGCTTCTCGCTTGGTGCCTTACAAAAAAATTGATTTGATCGCGGAAGCTTTTACGGCTATGCCGGAACGAAAATTGGTCATCATTGGCGACGGCCCGGAAATGAAAAAAGTCAGAGCGAAGGCGGGTCCAAATGTAACAGTGCTGGGATATCAGCCTGATGATGTATTACGCGATTACATGCAGCGCGCCAAGGCATTTGTATTCGCTGCAGAGGAGGATTTCGGCATTACCCCATTGGAAGCCCAGGCTTGTGGTACGCCAGTGATTGCGTATGGCAAGGGCGGTGTGCTGGAAACCATTCGCGGCTTGGATGATAAACAACCGACTGGGGTATTTTTTGCGGAGCAATCTATTCCTGCCATTAAAGCAGCAGTCATTTCTTTTGAACAGGAAGCCGCTCGTATTTTGCCAATGACCTGTCGTAATAATGCGTGCCGTTTTGCGCCCGAAAGATTTCGTGCAGAGTTCATGACGTATGTAGAAAATGAGTGGCATCGATTTCAGCAGTCACTTCCGACAGCCTCGTCGGACAAAATGAAATTGCCATGAACTCGCGCAGCCTGCTCAAAGAAAATGCTGGCATTCTTGAATTAGCCCAGCGTTTCCTGGATCCTTTTGTGGTGGTAGCCACCGGAATGTTGCTTTACGCGATCAGGTTCGAGTCTTGGGCTTTTCCGATGAATTACGTTTTTGTACTAATCGGTGTACTTCTGTTTTGCCTCGCAGTATTCCCATTTTTCGACCTATACCGCCCCCGTCGGGGTGCCAGTCTGTGGGCTGAAATACAGATATTGACGAGAGCCTGGGCAGTGGTTTGCGCTGGATTGATCATTGTGCTGTTTGCCACCAAGTCCAGTACATATTTTTCCCGTATATGGATTGGCCAATGGGCAGTGGCGGGGTTCGTCTCTTTGGTCGCCTTCAGGGTGGTGTTACGCGTCGGACTGCGCTTTTTCCGCCGCCGTGGCTTTAATCTTCGTTATATCGCCATCGCCGGCGCAGGGAAGTTGGGGCGTGACGTGGCACACCGCCTCGCCGCTTCACCGTGGACGGGCTTAAAAGTGCTAGGCTTTTATGATGATGATCCGCAGATGCAGAGGCAAGCGTTCGAGGGCGTTCCGGTTCGTGGTGGCCTGCATCGCCTTCCCCAAGAAGTAGCCGAGCTTGGTATTGACCAAGTATGGATCGCCCTGCCGTTGCAACATGATAAGCAGGTCAAATCACTGGTGGCACATTTAAGTCGTTTGCCAGTGCAGGTCACCTTCGTTCCAGACATTTACGGAGTTCATTTGCTCAACCATTCCATCGGCGAGGTGGCCGGTTTCCCGGTCATTCATCTGATGGAATCGCCCTTGTCTGGAGTACAGGGTATCGTTAAAGCCGTCGAGGACAAAATTCTGGCGGTATTAATTCTGTTGGTTGCCAGCCCCCTCATGTTGCTTATCATAATCGGAGGCAAACTAAGTTCTCCGGGACCCATTTTCTTCAGGCAGCTACGTGGCGGATTGCATGGGGAACGCATCTGGGTTTGGAAATTCCGCACCATGAAACATCAAGCAGAACCTTCTGAAAAAGTGCCTCAAGCGATACCTGGCGATCACCGTATTACGGCCTTTGGAGCTTTTCTACGGCGCACAAGTCTGGACGAATTACCTCAGTTTTTTAATGTGTTAAAGGGTGATATGTCAATTGTGGGGCCTCGTCCACATGCAGTGGTACATGACGAATTTTATCAGCAACAAATTGATGCCTACATGCTGCGACATCACGTCAAGCCGGGCATTACCGGTTGGGCACAAGTTAACGGCTGGCGAGGCGAAACGGGGGAGATTGAAAAAATGGAAATGCGAGTAAAATACGATTTGCACTACATTAATAACTGGTCATTATGGTTCGATCTGCGAATTATTTTTATGACGGTTTTTATGATGATCACAGGCAAAAATGCGCATTGAATATCAAGTTTCGTATGGTTGTTAAACTACCTCTGTCGTGTTTTCATTAAAGAAATTATGGTATGTCCCTTCAACTTGAACCCCACCCCGCACCCTATAAAAAAACCCTGCGCCAAGAGTGGCTAGCTGTACCCCTGCTATTTCTTGCGGGCGCTTTGATTTTGTCGCTAGTCTATCTTCAACACAACTGGCCAAAAAAATGGATGAACGGTGCCAAGCCTTTAAGTTGGAACGGTGCGGCACTAACCATGAACAAGGGTCTAGGTGATATCGACCAAGGCAAGCTGATAATCAAAGCGCTAACGGATCAGGGTATTGCTGTTGCCTCACTATCCCCGCCAACTTTTCAAGCCGAGAAATATCCCACTATTATCTGGTCTGTTTCAGGCGCCACACCAAGCGTTGAAATGGAGTTTTTGTGGCGCACTGCAGAGAATCGTGTTTTTGTGCGTCCGCTTGTTTTGGCAGCCAATGCCTTGGAGCCATTGGAGATAGCGGAAGATGAAAATTGGCGCGGGCAAATTATTGACCTGGCTATCATTGTCAAGGGAACGCTGGCTGCGCCGATTTTTATAAATGGTGTTTCACTTGGGTCCGCGTCTTTGCCAGAAGCACTATCAAACATGGTTAAGAAATGGTTTGCGCTTGACCGATGGCAGGCAACTTCGATCAACTTTGTAGATGGAGATGCCATCGACAAAAAAGTCTCTCCTGTATTAGTCATCGCCGCGATTATATTGCTGGCGCTGGCCTTGAATTTAATCTTGTCCATAGCAAAAATCATGCCCCTAAATGTTGCCATGGTGTGGGGCATGGTACTTCTCGGCTGGTTCATACTGGATATCCGTTGGCAGGCAAACTTGTTTCAGCAATTGGATCTGACACACCAGCAATTTGCCGGTAAAACCTGGGAAGACAAGCATCTTGCTGACGAAGATGCTGCATTGTTCAACTTCATGAGGAAAGTGAAATCAACGTTGCCTCCTGCAAATGGCCGCATCCTGTATTTTTCCGATAACGCCTACTCGCGGGGAAAGGGCGCTTACCATTTATATCCTCATAATGTTCTAGCTCGTAATGACCTGCCTTCGGCATCAAAGATCAAAACCGGGGACTATATTGCCCTGTTCGCAAAGAAGGGCTTGCAATATGATCGTCCACATCAATTACTGATATGGGGTGATGGGCAATCTCTAAAAGTTGACTTACTGTTCTTGGCTGAAGGCAATGCTTTGTTCAAGGTGCGATAGATGGAATTAATTACGTTAGTAGCTGGCTTGTTTTTGCCTTGGCTATTGGGGGTAGTGTGGTTGCGTGCGCCTTGGCTCAGGGCCACCGGGATCACATGGCCGACGCTTTTGGGGTATGGTTATCTGGGTGGAATATTATTAACCACGCTGATGATGCGTTTGCTGGATGCGCTGGGAATCCGCCTTGGTTTATTCAGTATTGGCCTTACACTTTTATTATTGACAGTGGCCGGTGCTTGGCTTGGTCGCAGGGAACCTTGGCGAATCAGGCGACCCGGAGCGGATTGGCAAAGCTTGGCCGGGTGGCGGAAAATTGTCTATGCCGTCGTGTTGGCCGCTATTGTGGTACGGCTGACAGGGCTGGGGCTGGAGATTGTGTGGCGTCCGCTGTTCCCTTGGGATGCCTGGTCGCAGTGGGCGACCAAGGCCCGGGTTTGGTATGAGCTTGGACATTTGGCGACATTCGTGCCCACTGACGTTTGGCTTGGCGGCGAATTGGCAGGTGCTTACACTGATTCAGCCCCCCTCTACCCCCCTGCCATACCGCTAATACAAGTATGGATGAGCTACAGCCTGGGCAGATGGGACGACTCTCTGATGAACCTGCCTTGGCTACTATGCGCGGTTGCCTTGGGCCTGGCGTTTTATGGTCAGGCCAGGCAATGGCAGGTGTCACCAATGTTTGCTCTGATGTTTACCTATTTCCTGCTTTCACTTCCCATTCTGGATGTTCATGTGGCTTTGGCAGGCTATGCGGATTTATTTATGGGGGCGTTTTACGGCTTGGCAGCAATGGCTTTTTTCCACTGGACCAGGAAGCGCGATTTCTGGCAGGGGATCATGGCATTGCTGTTTGGGCTAGGGTGCATCTTGATCAAGCAACCTGGCATTGCGTGGGCGTTGACTTTTCTTCCCGCGTTGTTGATTGTGTTCATGCCACGCGCTGGGCTAGCGGGAACCTTCGTGCTGGCAGCAGCGGGCGTGGTAACTTTGTTTGTTCTTGGTGAAAAAGATTTTCATTTGTTTGGCTATCACGTGCATCTGCGCTTCGTGGCGGATTGGCAGCCATTTTGGCAAAATATGATGGTGATGGACAACTGGCATTTGCTCTGGTATCTGGTAGCGGCGGCGCTTGTTTTGTCGTTACCGCGGCTTCTTGCCCCCTCTTTTCGAAGCATGACAGTTCTTCTGCTCAGCGCTGTTTCGTTTCTCGGGGTAATTTTCTTCTTTACCCATGTTCAAGCATGGGCGGAAGATTACACTACGATCAATCGCGCTTTGTTGCATATTGTGCCCATGCTTTTGTTTTATGTGATGGTGCTATTCCGGGAAGCTGTCAGTCTCCCGATGATCATAACTAAATACTGTTCGCTTAACCCTTCGTGGTGAGCTTGTCGAACCATCAGCGGCTCACCCAGAGTCCTTGGACAATGCCTTCAGTCCTGAGCAAAGTCGAAGGGTCAGGGCAAACGGAATTTCTTTAACCAAACAGTATTGGGTCATAACTACCCGCCGCAAGTTAACGTGATTGACATGACGAAAATGGGTCTCAGCCTAATTCGCCCAATGATAATCGAAAGCATGCGGCGCATTGTGTAGCGAATGCCCTTAATCCTCTTAATGCCGAGCTGACTCTATCTGTTCGCATATCCGTTTTGCACCAAGCAGAATGCGCGGCGTGGAGCGGCTGATCAGGTCGGGGGGAATGAAAGCCACTCTTCCTTGCCGGGCAGCAATCAACGGCAACCCGCGCCATATTCTTTTTGTCTCTTCTTCCTGCTCATGCGTGGCAGCGACAGCCAGCATCACCTGCGGATTTTCTTTTACCAGTGCCTCGTTCGAAATGGCAGGAGTCAACAAAGGTACACCGGCAAATACGTTCTGTGCACCGCACAAACGCATCACATCACTGATGATATGTGCATCGTTGACCGTAAGCAGCGGCGCTGCGGCTATTTGAAAATAGGCACGCACTTGAGTGCGTCCGGCATATTGCCGGTGCAAGGTATCCAGCTGCTGCACGAAAGCGTGCGCGGCAGCGTCGGCTACTGTCTCATTGCCAACAACGCGTCCCAGCAAACGCATTGCCTTGGGAATATCATCAAGACGGCGGGGTTCCAGCACCAGCACTTTCAACTTCAGCTTTTCAAATGTGGCGCGGTCTCGCGATGACAGACCGCTGCCCCATGCAAGTACCAGATCGGGTTTTAACGCGACCAAACGCTCCCAGTCAAGTCGAAATGCATCGCCTACTTGCGGGAGTTGTTTGGCTTGCTGTGGATAGTCGCTGTACGCCGTAACCGCCACCATATGACTACCCATGCCTGCGGCATAAGCCAGTTCAGTGAGATTGGGTGCTAACGAGATAATGCGTTGCGGCGGTGTGACAAATACTACTTGCGTGCCACTGGCATCGGTGACCGTAAATGGCGTGGTGGCCTGCGAAGTTGCGCAAAAGAACAGCAGGCAGAAAAAAGCGAAGGAACCGAACCAGGCTGAAATGGAAGACCTCCGTTCACTGCGCAAAACGTTGAGCCAATGCCACACGCTTAAGATACGCGTCGCGCGCAATTTGTACGTCCTCAAGAAAGTGCGGCAATTCTTTCAGCAATAATGCCTGCGGCCCATCCACCAGAGCCTTTAAGGGAACTGGATGGAAATCCACCAGCACCATATTAGCGCCAGCCATCACCCCTTGCGCGGTGATATGCATCAAATCGAGAATGCCATCGGGCGCGGCACTGCGCGTGCCAACTGAATGCGATGGGTCTATGCACACGGGCATCCGGGTCAGGCGCTTGACCACCGGCACATGCGCAAAATCCACCAGGTTGCGGTGCGGATCGCCCATGTTGGTCTTCATACCACGCAAGCCGAACACAACATTTCGATTGCCTTCTGATGCCAGATATTCGGCGGCGTTGAGTGATTCGTCCAGCGTGATGCCAAAGCCGCGTTTAAGCAGCACCGGGAACTCCTGCTGACGCCCAACGATTTTCAGCAATTCGAAATTCTGTGTATTGCGTGTACCGATCTGTAACATCACGCCAGTGGGGTTGCCGGTCTGCAGCAATGCGGCGCGGATTTCGTCGAGATGCGACTCATGCGTAATTTCCATCGCAATCACCTTCATCCCGTACTTTCCCGCCAAGTCGAAAACAAAAGGCAAACAATTCTTGCCATGGCCCTGGAAAGCATAGGGGCTGGTGCGCGGCTTGTACGCGCCCATACGCGTGCAAATCTGGCCATTATCGCGCAATGCTTTTAACATGATCTCGACATGCTCAGCGTTATCCACCGCACAAAGTCCGGCAAACACGTTGAGCGTGTCCTGGCCAAAGCGCACGCCGTTATAGTCGAAATACGTTGGGCGCGGGTCATCTTTATGCTGCCCAAGAATACGATATTCCTCCGACACGCGCACCACACGCTCGACACAGGGCAAACTTTGCATGTCCTTGATGTCTAAAGGTTTGGTGTTACCGATGAGGTAAATCTCGGTTAATGACTGCTCTGCACCGCGCTCGACATGCACGCGCATGTGAATATCCGGCAACCCGGCGAGGTAGGTAATCAGCTGCTGGTAGTCCGCGCTTTTCTGGTTGGTATTGGAAGAAAGAATCAATATCATGGTAAAGCTCCTATTATTTGCTAGCCAATCATTTTCGAGTTTGAAACTTGTATTCACCCGGTTTGGTGTCCATGTCGTTCCGCTTTAGGACACCTCTAAAAATCCAAGTTTCGTCACAATACGGCGTTACTCGAAAAAAATTATCGCTTACATATAAACTATATGCCGCGCTCAAATTTTTTACTCGTGCCTTGTCTTGCTTAGAAACTTGAATTTTTAGAGGCGCCCTTTATTTCAGCCGCGATAAAATGCGCGGCAACTTCATCACATCACGAATTTTCACATCCACATAAGCGGGTAATCGGGACGTAGCATTCACCCACACGGTGCGCATCCCCAGACGTTTGGCTGCCTGCAGGTTTTCTGCACTATCCTCCACCATCACGCAACGCGCCGGATTCAGGTGATGCTTGCGTAGCAATCGCATAAATCCTGCCAACTGTGGTTTGGGTTGGTAGCGCGTATGCTCAATGGCGAACACATCGTCGAACAAGTCATCTATCCGCAACAATTGCAGCACGGCATGTGCATAGTGCTGCGGTGCGTTGGAAAATACCAGCTTCTTGCCCGGCAATTTTTTCAGTACATGACGCAAACGCGCATCACATAACACCATCTGCGGTAACTGCGGAAACTGGTGTGTATTCCACAGAAAATGATCGGGGTCGGTGGCATGATGCCGCATCATGCCACTTAGGGTCGCGCCGTAACGTTGCCAGTAATGCATTCTCAATTCGTTCGCCGCCTGTTCATCCAGCTTCAGATGCTGTTGCAGGTAAGCGGTCATGCTGCGGTTGATATGCGGAAAAATGTGCGGTACGGCATTGTGCAATGTGTTATCCAGATCAAAAATCCAGACGATACGACTCATTTGCTTTTAATCAGCGTACCCACACCTTCATCGGTCAAAATTTCCAGTAACAGCGCATGTTCCACCCGGCCATCAATGATATGAACCGACCTCACTCCCCCACGTGCAGCATCCAGCGCCGAACTGATCTTCGGTAACATGCCGCCGGAAAGCGTACCGTCCGCCACCAACTCGTCGATCTGTTTCGGTGTCAGGCCGGTGAGCAGCTTGCCACTCTTGTCCAGCACGCCCGGCGTGTTAGTCAACAGCACCAGTTTTTCTGCTTTCAGCACTTCCGCCAACTTGCCCGCCACTACGTCGGCATTGATGTTCAGTGTCTCACCATCCGGCCCTACAGCAATCGGTGCAATGACCGGAATAAAATCGCCAGAATCGAGGAAAGTGATAATAGATGGATCAATCAAATTAATTTCGCCCACCAAACCGATGTCCAGCAACTTGCCCGGCTCATCGAGGCTTTCCAACAGCATTTTGTCTGCACGGATAAACGAGGAATCCTGCCCGGTCAGCCCCACCGCCTTACCACCATACCGGTTAATCAAATTAACGATGTCCTTGTTGACCTTGCCCAGCGCCATTTCGACCACATCCATGGTCTCTTCATCCGTAACGCGCATGCCTTGGACGAATTCCCCTTGCTTACCAATGCGCTGAAGCAGGTCATTAATCTGCGGCCCGCCACCATGAACAACTACCGGGTTCATGCCGACCAGCTTGAGCAACACTACGTCGCGCGCAAAACTTTCCTGCAACTTGGGATCGGTCATGGCATTGCCGCCATATTTGATTACGATCGTTTTATCGAAAAACCGTTGGATGTAGGGCAACGCCTCGGACAGTGTATGAGCTTTCTGGACGGCGGTGGCAGGGGTAAGTGACATGATATATTCCTTCGCTAAACAGGCGCGCATTTTACCTCAGAAGTCCGTCATCATTGCAGCACAATACAAACGGGCGGCACCAAGCCGCCCGTTACACACGCAATTTGCGTTTACTCAATGATGCATGCTAATGGGTATGATGCTCGTGCTCATTGCGGCTTGCCATGAGTGGCTTGACTTCGGCATTCACATTAACTTTCTCTTTATGCTTATCGGCGAACTCAACGGTGATGGAGAGCGGCACGCTGTCACCCGCTTTAAGCGGATTCTTGAGGTTGAGCAACATCACATGACTACCGCTCGCTCCCAGCTTGACCATCTTGCCTGCAGGTAGCGGCAGAAATTCAATGGCACGCATTCTCATCACGCCGTTATCATGCGTCATGTCGTGAATCTCGACTGCACCCGCAACCGGACTGGCAATCGCCACCAGCCGTGCATCTTTCTTGCTGGTTATGGAAAACCGTATTGCGGCGCTTTCTTGTCCCGGTGCTGTGGCGCGGGCCGACGCGTCGCTCACGACCACATTTTCTGCCCATGCTTGGGCCGCACAGAACAGCATGACGATTGCAATTGCGTAACGCATTTGAGTCTCCTTAATATTAAATATGTGCAGCAAGATACATGAATTGCGCAAAAATAGGCAAGCATGTCCTCTGCAATAGGATCCGGAAAACCGAGCACCACTTTCAATTTAGCGAAATATAAGCATATTTCCGTCAGCAATTTAGCTAAACTGTTAGTAGCAAGCATTTAACAATAACGAACAGATCCGACTCGAGGTATGAACATGCCAACCAATAGCACAGATGAAGTTCCCAGCAACCAAAATATTGATCTTAGACAGGCAGTCAAAAATATTGATGCGCTGCCAGCCATGCCGGTCATTGCGCAAAAGTTGTTGGCACTACAGATAGATACCGACAAGGGCGAACGGGAAATGTTAATACTGATCGAGCAAGACCCGCAAATCTCGGCAAAAATTATCGGTCTATCCAATTTAGCAATGCTCGGCTCCACTCGAAAAACAACGTCAGTTAAAGATGCTGTGACATTGCTGGGCATGAACCGTGTCAAATCGATTTCGACTGGCATCGCCATCATGTCCTTGTCGACCAAAGTAGCATCGGGTAAGTTTAAGACACAGGATCTTTGGTTGCATAGTTTTGGCATCGCATTTGCCATGCTCGGCATTGCCCGTGCCATGCCCGCAAAGATCCGTCCTAAGGATGATCAGGTTTTTTTGGCTGGCATACTGCATGACATCGGTTATTTGGCGCTCGCTTTCCTGGATCCAAATCGCAGCGATGATCTGCATGCACGCTTGGCAGCGGAATCCGACTGTCCTGCGCTGAGTATAGAACGGGAAATGCTGGAAATTTGCCACGACGAATTGGGTGCAGAGTTAGCGCGCCACTGGAATTTGCCGAATGAAATTATTGCCGTGCTGCGCTACCACCATACACCGGATGCAGTCGAAGCGGCAGCGGGACAACCAATAGTGCACATGATTAACCTGGCAGAAAAATTGCTGGCTTCCTTCGGTATTCATGAACACGTAGCTACCAACATCAGCGACGAGGATTGGGAAGTTCTGGGAATTGATCCAAGTAGAGCCGAGGAAATTGGCGTACAAGTAGCTGAACAAGCGGAGCAAGCTGCCGCTGTGTATTGATTAAGATGCGGATTAAGATGCGCAGTTTTCCGGCGCATTTAACCTGGGCAATCAAACGCTCCCCATAGCCCAACCAATCCCACACGTTTATAATTGCGGTTTGGGTTACTGGCCTCAATATGAAGTTTCCGCTGTCGTTTCTCATCGTTCTGTTATTTCCATTACTCGCCCAGGCGCAGCCAGGCAACCTGCTGCCCGCTCCAGTGTTAGCAGCCAAATCCTATCTGCTCTACGACTTTACCAGCAATCAGATTCTCTTCGACCAGAACGGCAATGATCGCACCGAACCAGCATCCATTACCAAGCTGATGACGGCCTACCTGACCTTCAGCGCCCTCAAGCTGAACAAACTTACACTGAACCAGTCCATAACCCCCGCAGCAGAAGCACTGCGCACCCAAGGCGTGGAATCACGCATGTTTCTCGATAAAAACAAACCAGTGACGATTGCAGAATTACTGCGCGGCCTCATCGTGCAGTCTGGTAACGATGCAGCGCGTGTGTTGGCAACCACCATAGCTGGCAGCGAGGAAAACTTCGCCAAACTGATGAACCAGGAAGCACAACGATTGGGCATGATCAACACGCATTACGTCAACGCCACTGGATTGCCGCATCAACAGCACTATTCCAGTGCGTTTGATACTGCGCTACTCGCGGCCGCCATAGTGCGCGACTTTCCCGAGCACTATTCGATCTATAGCTTGCGCGAATATCAGTACAACAATATCAATCAAGCCAACCGCAACCGCTTGTTGTGGATGGATCCCTTTGTGGATGGAATGAAAACGGGTCATACCGAAAGTGCAAAATTCTGTTTAGTGGCTTCGGCCAAGCGCAACCAGCGGCGGCTAATATCAGTGGTGCTGGGCGCAGACTCCGATAACAAGCGAGCGACCGAAAGCCAGAGGCTGCTAAATTACGGCTTCCAAAATTTCGAAGCCGTGCGCCTGTATCAGAAGGACGTACCTGTAGCCAGCATTCGTCTGTGGAAAGGCACCGAGAGCAAGGTCAAAGTGGGATTCCGCAGCGATCTGTTACTGTCCATACCGACGGGACAACTTGCACAATTGAAGGCAACCATGGAAACACAGCAGCCTCTTATTGCGCCGATTGCTGGTGGGCAAAAAGTCGGTATGATAAAAATTACCTTGGACGGCAAACCCTATGCTGAATACCGGCTGGTGGCACTGGAGCCTGTGCCGCTAGCCAATGTATTTTCGCGCGGATGGGACAGCATCCGTTTACTTTTTAAATAAAGGGCGCCTCTACAGGTTTCTTTAAGGATCATAAAATGACAGTCTATTTGAACGGGCAATTCATGCCCATTGAAGAAGCCCGCATTCCCGTGCTGGATCGTGGCTTCATTTTCGGCGATGGCGTATATGAAGTTATCCCGGTGTATTCGCGCTTTGCTTTTCGTCTGGCCGAACATCTCAAGCGCCTGCAATTCAGCTTGGACGGCATACGCCTGACAAACCCGCACAGTGATCAGGAATGGACCAAGCTCATCACGGATTTGATCGAGCGCAACACAGCCGAAGATCAATATTTATATCTGCATATCACGCGCGGGGTGGCCAAACGCGACCATGCTTTTCCCAACCCTTCGGTCCAGCCGACCATATTCATGATGAGCAACCCGCTTCTCACCCCACCCACCGCGTTACTTACCAGCGGCGTGGGAGCCATAAGTGCGCCGGATAACCGCTGGCTGCGTTGCGACATCAAGGCCATCTCACTTTTACCTAACGTGCTGCTACGCCAAATGGCGATAGACGCCGACTGTGCCGAAACTATTCTAATCCGTGATGATGATTTCATGACTGAAGGCGCAGCCAGCAACATTTTTTTAGTCAAAAATGGCGTCCTCCTCGCTCCGCCTAAAGACAATCTTATGCTGCCTGGAATCACCTACGACGTATTGCTGGAAATCGCCGCTGCCAACAGCATCCCTCATGAAGTTCATAAGATTGCCAAGGAAGAAATATTCAACGCCGACGAGCTATTACTCACCTCCTCCACCAAGGAAGTACTTGCTATCACCACATTGGATAATAAACCGGTAGGCGATGGCAAACCCGGAGTGATGTTCGCCAAGCTACATAAACTTTATCAGGACTACAAACGCAACGTGATGCGGAAGACGTAAGAAAGCTCGATATTCCCGTGCAGTTAGCTAACAACTTGGCAGCGTCGAGAGTTAATAGATTTCATTGAACTGCAATCAAATAATCAAACTGGATCCCTGCCTTCGTGGGGATAGAAGATCCTAAACTAACCAAGTTATCCATGGCACTTACTGACAGTCTTATCGAATACCCATGCGACTTTCCGATCAAGGTGTTAGGGCTATCGCATCAGGGCTTCGCGCAAGCAGTGGCGGAAGTGGTAATGCGTTACGATCACGACTTTGATGCCGCCACCATGGAAATGCGTCCCAGTAGCGGTGCGCGCTATATCGGTCTGACTTGCACCGTGCGCGCCACTTCACTCGAACAACTCAATGCGCTGTATCAAGAATTGTGTGACCACCCACAAGTAGTGATGGTACTTTAGTGAAATGGTACCGCTGATTAAACATCTAGGTCTGGTCGAATACCAGCAAACCTGGCAAGCAATGAAACAGTTCACCGGTGCACGTAACGCCGACACGCGGGACGAAATCTGGCTACTGCATCATTTGCCAGTCTATACCCAAGGCGTGGCAGGAAAACCGGAACATCTTCTGCATACCAGCGACATACCGGTAGTGAAGATCGATCGCGGCGGCCAGATCACCTACCACGGCCCCGGCCAGATCGTCGCCTACCTTATGCTGGATTTACGCCTCTGGAAACTTAACGTGCGTGGGTTGGTACGGTTAATGGAACAGGCTGTGATAGATTTGCTTGCACCATTCGGCGTAATCGCTCAGGGGCGAGAGGAAGCACCAGGCGTGTACGTAGATGGCGCAAAAATTGCTGCACTCGGGTTAAAAATCCGCAATGGATGCTGCTATCACGGATTGGCGTTCAACGTAAACATGGATCTTGCCCCATTCGCTAACATTAACCCATGTGGCTTTGCCGGATTGCGAGTTATCCAAGCAAAAGACTTGGGTATCTGCGCTCCGCAGTCCGAACTGGAACTGCAACTTGCAGATAACTTGATCAAATTATTGCAGCAACATCAATCAGAGAAATCCACCCAATAATGAACAATGGTTTATGCAAGAGCACGCCTTGCATGCAAGCCAGCTAAAAGGAAAAACCATTATGACTATTATAGAAAAGCAAACTGGTGCAGCTAAAACAACGCGGAATCCAATTAAAATTGTTCAGCTAGAGCAACGACTACGCAAACCAGAATGGATACGCGTTAAATCCGGTAGCGGGCAAGGTTATCACGACGTCAAGCGCCTGCTGCGTGAACACAAATTGCACACTGTGTGCGAAGAAGCCTCTTGCCCCAACATTGGCGAATGCTTCAGCAAGGGGACGGCCACTTTCATGATTCTAGGCGACCTCTGCACACGACGCTGCCCCTTCTGCGACGTAGGGCATGGAAAACCGCTGGCGCCAGACGCTAACGAACCGGCACATCTGGCGCAATCCATTGCGATACTCAAGCTTAAGTACGTGGTTATCACTAGCGTGGATCGCGACGATCTGCGAGATGGTGGCGCACAGCATTTCGTCGATTGTCTGACTGCCATTCGCGCTACTTCACCACAGACCAAGCTGGAAACACTGGTACCGGATTTTCGTGGCCGCCTGGAAACCGCGTTGGATATTCTGGCGAATAGTCTGCCTGACGTACTTAACCACAATATGGAAACCGTGCCGCGCCTCTACAAACTGGCGCGTCCCGGCGCTGACTACGCTCATTCGCTCAAGTTATTAAAAGATTTCAAAACGCGCTTTCCACAGGTGATAACAAAATCCGGCCTGATGCTGGGACTGGGCGAAACTGACGATGAGGTGCTACAGGTAATGAGAGACATGCGCGCACACGATGTACAAATGCTCACGCTGGGACAATATTTGCAACCCTCAGACAGTCATCTGCCGGTGTTACGTTATGTCCACCCGGACACCTTCAAAATGTTCGAGCAGTCCGCGCTGGAAATGGGATTCTCACATGCAGCCTGCGGGCCGATGGTGCGTAGCAGCTACCATGCTGATGAGCAGGCCCATCAGGCTGGCGCTATATAATATTCAATGATTTAGGAATGAATTGCTATTACCTGCCAATTTCCACGTGATTTTTCGCAATTATATTTTCACAGCTTGCTCACATCGCCGATGCCGGCCGAAAACAAAAACGTCGGTGCAAAAAACAATCAAAAACATCATGCAATGCATAAACGACAAGGCCAGCATTTCTGCTGGCCTTGTCGTTTAATTTTTACTTCAACATCATGGTGTTATGTTACCAAATATTACCTGGCATTATAAAAATTTCTTCCAGAACTAGTAGGGAATGCATTAGGGCAAGAACCTGATCGATTATTCGTCCCGATCATGCACCAAAAATTATTGGATTCAACTTTTGGCTTTGCTACATTTTGAGCTACCATGTATGGATTGGCTTGACCATGCACTGCCCTTACCCCATGCTCACTACCACCTACGCTTGGCATGTCTGAAGCCATGTTGTAGGGAAGACGAACGCCCTTGGCATCAACCTTGATATTTTGTGCCTGGCCAGATATATCTGCTTTCGTGAAATAGTTACCTGATGCATCATGAGCATGCCCATCAGCTTCATGCCCATGGGTAGAAGCTTGCGCCAATGAAATGCCAAATGCAAAACAGGAAACGATAGCTAGATTCATAACAGTTTTCTTCATTATTAAGCTCCTTAATATCAAATCTTACGAGGATAGTTGAGTGGGAGTGAAATGTGCCTCACACCTACAAGCTTTTATTGCTACTGCGTTAAGTGTGCAAATAATCATCATGGAAGTAAATCAATATACAAGTTCACCTAAGTATCAATCAGCGTTTACTGAACTTAACTAATTTCAATATCCACATAATTCATTGATACTAAAATTAAAGTTCACCTGCCTCAGAAAAAAACATACGTATAAAGTATTCTCCTGAAAAATCCCTGTTCCGTTTATATTAAATGCAAAACATAACACTACGTCCCTCGCCTTTAGTTACACATACCAGCGAGAACCACATAATAGGACGATGGCTCTAAAAAGTAAATAAGCAAATCGTTTAAGCTACGCGAATACCACTAAATACATGAATATGAATGAGCACAACGTTTATCGATGGGTGTTGTTACTCTCAATATTGCTCTTTATTAACTGCTGGACAGACGGTCCGCTTTCAGCTTCCACTTCGACTGTACCTCCATCAGTGCGCACAGAATCTTCTGCCATTTTGTTCATCACTATAATGTTGATACGACGGTTAATCGGATTGAATGGATCTTTCGCGTCGAACAGCACGGCAGAAGACAATCCCACCACCCTTACCATTTTTTCCTCCGCCATCCCGCCCGCAATCAATTCGCGGCGCGAGGCATTGGCACGATCTGCCGACAGATCCCAATTGCTGTAACCTTTTTCTCCAAATGAATATGGCCGAGCATCTGTATGTCCCGATAAGCTCACCTTATTTGGCACTTGATTCAGCATCTTGCCAATTTCACGCAGAATTACTACAGAGTAAGATTCAAGTTTTGCACTCCCGCTCTTAAACATGGGACGGTTTTCTTCATCCACGATTTGGATGCGCAGGCCTTCAGTGGTAATGTCAAGCATAATTTGCTTCTTGAATTGTTGCAGCTTAGCATCGGCGTCGATCACCTTTTCCAGGCTGGCTTTCAATGTCTTGAGCTTGCCCAGTTCATTCTGTCTTTCAATACGCAAAGCTTCTTCAGTTGCCACCTTCAGATTGACTGTCCTCTTTTCAGTCGGAAGCTCCCCTTGCTTCACTTGGCCTTCACTACGCGTCAAGTCTTTACCCCCACCTTTGATCAGGCTGGAGCTATCGCCGCTACCAGATCCGCCCAACAGTGAAACCTTGAGCGGCGTATTAAAATAATCAGAGATACCTTTCAATTCACCTTTGGTAGTCGAACCCAACAGCCACATCAACAGGAAAAATGCCATCATTGCAGTAACGAAATCGGCATAGGCAATTTTCCATGCGCCACCGTGATGCCCGCCCGTCACCTTCTTAATACGCTTCACTACTATGAGTCTTTTATCGTCGCTCGCCATGATGCAGCTCTCTCAAAGTGAATTTTCTATTCAGCGCTTTTGTTTGACGTGTTCTTCCAACTCGATGAAACTGGGACGTTCAGTAGAAGTGAGAACCTTGCGACCGAACTCTACTGCCATCGCTGGAGCGTAACCATTCAGATTGGCCAGCAATGTAACCTTGATAGTCTGGTACATTTTGCTCGACTCCTCTGCTTTTTGCTCCAGTAAAGTCGCCAACGGGCCGACGAAACCATAAGCCAGCAGGATACCCAGAAACGTACCAACCAATGCCGCACCGATCAGCTTACCCAATTCGGAGGGTGGTATTCCAACAGACCCCATGGTATGCACAACCCCCATAACCGCCGCAACTATACCGAAAGCTGGCAAGGCGTCACCGAACTTGGCGAGAACATGCGACGGCACCATTGCCTCATGGTGATGGGTTTCAATTTCTACATCCATCAGATTCTCGATTTCCATCGCATTCAGGTTACCGCTCAACATGATTCGCAGGTAATCTGCTATAAATTCAATTACATGATGATCCGCCATTACTGTTGGATACTTGGCAAAGAGAGGGCTCTCATTTGTATTCTCAATATCGTTTTCAATGGCCATTAATCCTTCTTTGCGAATTTTGCCAAGCAACTCATAGAGCAGAGCCATTAGTTCCATATAGTTGCTTTTGGTATATTTAGCGCCCTTAAATATGGTAGGCAATGCGTTCAAAGTGGCCTTGATTGTTTTGCTGCTATTTCCCACCAAAAAGGCACCGGCACCAGCACCTGCTATCATCAGCAGCTCAATTGGCTGAAGCAAGGAAGCCAAATGCCCGCCTGCTAATGCAAAGCCGCCGAACACAGAGATTAAAATTATTACATACCCGACAATTACCAACATGGCCCAGCTCCCTTGAGTTGCGCACAAAGCGATCGCTTATGGCAGTGCAGTATCAACTTCTGGAAAAACTTCGGAAAAAGGCTCGAAAAATCGACATTACTTCGTGCATTCAGACAACCGGATAGCGTAAATATCATCATAATAATTCCACATAGCATTTTGTGTCGGTAACGGCACCCGATAACAAAACTTTAATTCGCCATGCTTAATGCCGACAAACTTGATGCTACGGCATTCCTTTTTGTTTTCCCGGCACGGGAAGGTGGACGACAGATGCCACAAACATAGTCGGCATACAGTCCATTGGCATGCGCTATGAAATGTCCACCACATTCAGTGCAGCCTGTCAGTTGCAGCATCTTTGCATCAAAGAACCGTACTAAAAACCATGCACGTGTAACACTCAATATCGGCTCATCGCCGCTAGCATTGATTTGCTCAAGGTACAAACAATAACTTTTAATGAGTGCCTCGACGCCCGCCAAGCGGGTATGCGTCAGCATAAACTGATGAATGTCAATAAACAGAGAAGAATGGATGTTGGGCGACCAACTCATGAACCAATCAGTTGAATAGGGCAGCATACCCTTGGACGGCGAAACCCCCTTTACCTCTTTGTATAGCTTAAGCAAACGTTCCCGACTTAAAGCGGTTTCCTCCTGCAATAATTGCAAACGTGCTCCTAGCTTGATTAAATCCACGGCAATCTGGATTTGGTATGCTTCAGTGACCACACTCTTGTTTCGCATAATGCCCCCATCAATAGTTGATTTTAAATCAAGCAGCTAAAGCCTCCAAAGGCTGTCCGGCCATCAGGATGGTGGTATGTGCTTGCGACATCATCCTGTTCTTGTTGTAATCGGTAATCATATTGAGTAGAAGCTTTTCATCAAAGCGAAAGCGACACAACAACATATTGGATGCCGCCATTTTGAGTAATTGTGCTGAGCTTAAGCCGGCGATGAGTTCAACCATTTCCTGGTTAATTCCAAGACGAAAAATGGCTGCCTCCTTATCTTCCTGAATCATCTGCCGCGCGAGCAGCATATAAGAAAGATTGGCTTCTTTAATTTCTTGATGAAGTTGATTGGTATTCATGATTCGCCCCCTTGCAAGTTAACAACACTGTCCTTTTCGACGGTTGCATATTGCTGCACGAACGAACAGAAAGAAATCAGAAGACTTCTGATCTCTTTGTAAGAAACTTTCCTACACGGAATGACAAGACTCCTCTTACTCTGGCTGTAAGTGGAGGATTACATGCTTACCTGAGTTTGCAAGGGGACAAATTCAAGCTTACGTTTTTGTTATCGACTAGCAATGGCAAAACTTTAATTAATTTTAATAATATATTTCACTTAGCGTACCTAATAGCACAGTCCATTAAAATATATGCATTTTCATTGATCATTTGAATCTGCAAGGGGACAAATTCAAGCTTACGTTTTTGTTATCGACAGGCAATGGTAAAACTTTAATTAATTTTAAAGAAATACTTTACTTGGCATGCCTCATAACACAGCCCATTGAAATATATGCATTTTCATTAAGCGTCCAGTTAAACAAGAGGGCTAACCCCTGATGTAGTCATAACTACCAAAGAATTCAGAGATGTTAAAGGTATTGCATACTTGAATGGCAATCAGAACAGGACAACGACTGCAACAAATTGAATCTATTCGCGGTTTAACCGGACGGCAACTAGTTCCTGTATTATTGCGATTTAGTCTCAACCTTATGAAATAACAAATAGAATATGGTTGCCAATAAACTTCGTGTCTTATTAGTTGAAACCTCGTTAGAGGATGCCCAGCGCACGCTCGCAAAACTGGAACAGAGCGGTTATGAAGTTGAGCATCAACGAGTAGATAATGCATCCGCTATGCAAACTGCCTTAATTGAAGATGAGTGGGATGTGGTGCTGTGCAGCTACGACCCATCCGGATTTTGTGGACTTGCCGCGCTTGAGCTAATGCAATCGAAAGGAGTGGACCTTCCTTTTCTATTCCTGTCGCATGACCTACATGAAGAAACCATCATTCATACCATGCAATCCGGTGCGAACGATTACATTTTCAAGGGGAGCTTAAATAGGCTCGCTCCCTCAATTGCGCATAATTTGCGCGAGGCACGTATTCGTTGCGAGCACCGCCAGGCGCAAATCGCCTTACAAGAGAATCAAGCGCGTCTGCAAGCCTTCATCACCAACCTGCCGGGTATGGCCTATCAAGTATTACTCAAACATGACGGCGACATTTCCTTTCCATATATCAGCGATGGCAGCAAAGCTCTTCTCGACTTGAACCCGCAAGATTTAGAAACATATCCTCATTTATTCATTAACATGCTACATCCGGATGACCGCATTTCCTATGAGCAATCCATGCGCACTTCAGCAGATAATTTTTCCTTTTGGAACTGGGAAGGACGTATCGTGATAATGCCAGATGGCGAGATTAAATGGATCAATCTACGCTGCAGCCCTCGAAAAACATTGCATGGCGAAATTCAGTGGGAAGGCATTATGTCCAACATCAGCCAAAGCAAGCAGGCGGAAATCGAAATAAAATATTCGCAGGAACAATTGCGTGAACTATCCTCTCACGTCCAACTCGCACGCGAACAGGAACGACTTAACATAGCGCGCGAGGTGCATGATGACTTGGGCAGCACACTTACCGCCATTAAGCTCAACATCGCTTGGCTGGGAGGACGCCTGAGCAGGGAAGCACCTGAACTGATTGCAAAAATCAAGGATGTTGAAAACCTGGTTGATAAGTGTACCGCCGCCGCCAACGACATCTCTCATTCCCTGCGTCCAAGCACACTGGACTGTTTCGGAATCATCGCAGCAATGGAAATTGAAGTAGATGAATTTGAACAGCGTACCGGTATTTCTTGCGTATTCAACCACCCGGATGAAGATATCACTTTAGGTCCGGATATTGCCATCGCGCTGTTCCGCATCCTGCAAGAAACGCTCACCAATATAATGAAACACGCACATGCCAGCAAAGTAAAAGTAGATCTATACAATCAAGCTACCTGCGTCGAAATGATCGTTAGCGACAACGGTCTCGGCTTTACCGAATCCGACCGCATCAAACCGCGCTCTTTCGGCCTGCGCGGCATTTATGAACGAGTCGCCTATTTCGGCGGCAATGTGCATATCAACGGCACACCCGGCTCAGGAACCACAATTAAAGCACGCATCCCGCATCAGCCTGAACCAACGACTACTGGCGGCTTTTTTTTGCAACAGCCACAACAAAAGCTGTTGTAATAAACACTATTGAAATCAACCATGATTAACATATTAGTAGTGGATGATCACGCACTGATCCGCAAAGGCATGAAGCAAATCCTCAATGACACCGAGGATATACGCGTAACCGGAGAAGCTGAAAATGGCATGCAAGCCATCAAGATGACTCAAACAAATGTTTACGATTTGGTGCTATTAGATATCAGCATGCCTGATAAACATGGCATTGATGTACTCAAACAACTCAAACTCAATCAGCCGCAATTACCGGTGCTAATATTAAGTATGCATGAGGAAAGCCAATACGCATTGCGTTCCATGAAGGCCGGGGCGGCAGGCTATCTCAGCAAGCAAAGCGCCCCGACACAACTGGTTACCGCCATACGCCAAGTCGCCTGCGGTAAAAAATACATTAGCAACGAACTGGCAGAAGAGTTAGCCAATGGCCTGTCACAAGGATATCAAGAACTGCTGCACCAAACCCTATCCAACCGCGAATACCAAACACTGTGCCTGATGGCATCAGGCAAGAGCCTAAGCGAAATGGCGGAAACTATGTCGCTCAGTGCCAAGACTGTCAGCGTTTATCGCGCACGCTTATTGGAAAAAATGAAACTAAAGAACAATGCTGAAGCGGTTCGTTACGCAATCGAGAACCACTTGATCGAATAATGCCCATTTATGAATATGGCAAGCATCTAAGTGCTTTGTATGGTGGGCATCTCTGTAAACGTTGACGCGCCGATCACTCGATTGCGCCCAGCCTGTTTGGCCTGATAAAGTGCAGCATCAGCTCGTGACATGACTTCATCGACCGTTTCATCCGATAAACGCTCTGCCACACCCGCACTAAAAGTAATGAGTACTCTCTCGTTATTATTTAAAAAGAAATTCTTGGTTAGATCGCGTTGCACTCCTTTAATTACCTCTATTGCATCGCTTTCCTTTGTGCCAGGAAGAATAATAGTGAATTCTTCACCTCCGTAGCGGGCCAGTATATCGGTACTGCGTATCATGCTCTTAACCACTTCCGCCAAGTGTGTAAGTGCAACATCACCGGCAGAGTGTCCAAGGTTATCGTTGATTTTTTTGAAATGGTCAATATCCATCATTGCAAGCGATAAAGATGTGCCGTGCCTATCGGCCCTTTCGAATTCTTGCACAAGTGCCGAATCCAAACCGCGCCTATTCAACGCGCCGGTTAAAAAATCCTGGTGCGCAGCTTCACTAATATAATCAAGCTTTGTAGTGAGGTCATTAATTTTCTTCTCTGCTTCTTCCACTTTTTTCTGGGTTTCCTGGAAGGCCGTAAGATTGCGTTTCGCATCCACACTCATCATCCTTATATCGCCTACCAAATTTTCCAGTATGGCGTTTAAATTGGTCATGTCGTGCGTTGATGTGATTTGCTCCTGATAGTTTGTGATCTTGAGCTGATAACTACCCGTACTCTCAGTAATATCTGCCAAATTGCTTACAAAAGTGGCTGCCATTCTTTTAATGGCTTCTTTGGCCTCCATGAATCCCGGCTTGATTTGTGACTGCTTGTGGATTAACTCTTTGAGACTGCTTTCTGCGTCGCAAAGTGCATCAATATTGATCGGCTTTGAAATAATCTCTTGAACGATTTTGATCTGTCCATGTAACCATTTATCGTCGATAGTCATCTCGCCCATGCTGGAAACCAGCAAGCGCAACATCTGAACAAGCAATTCCTGCATGCGATGCTGTGTATCATTTTGCAACTCTGCGCGGAGCAAGGTAGATCTTAGTACCTCACCCAGCACATTCACCTCTTCTATTGTCAGAGATTCGCGCATGCTTTGTAGCAACGCTTCTATTCTCTGCGTCGCACCTGCAGTATCAGCAAGCTGTGGAGCAACGGCCAGATCAATAGTTCGGATCAACATATCGCGCCAGATAATTGCCAGTTCCCGCTGACTATCGTCAGTAATAGCTACTGGATTGGATGACTCCACAATTGTCTGAGTTGTAGATTTTTCTTGTCTGGCAGCTTGATGGGTTGTCTTACCTTCGCTCCAAGACGTGATCAAGACATGCATCTTCTGACCCAACTGATTGGGATCATTGGCAAACTTGATCAATAAGTGATTCAAGTTTTCAATTTTTTGACTGAGGCTAAAACTTCCATGATTTGTTTCTAATTGCTTTAACAGGGAACGTAAAAGCGTGGTCCAATTAACTCTAACGGTTTCACCAGTTGCCGATGAAAGAAGGCTACGTAACATCCCCTCCAGCTCGGCCGGATCCGGTTTCTCAACCAATTTATGAATGGACTCGGCAACTCTTGCCAACTCGGGACGTTCCTTGCCCATCTCATATAAAACTTTTTCCAGCGATTTATTAAGGATTGCAGAATGATCTACAGACACAACGCCTGCTACCCTGTCATAAACACGACGATAGTTATCCGGCGTTGGTGGGATCTTGTCATTGGAAAGTTGCGTCAATGCCTGCCGAGCAAGCTCTAATGGTGTAATTTTTTTCATCTATTTGAAAAGGATTGGTTTTACTACATGGGTAAAGTATGTTTTTACCCTTTTCTCCAGAAAAAAACAATACTTATCCAGCATACTTATCCAGCTCTCAGGGGCCAGTTCAAACTCGGCAGCGGCATCCAAACCGGCGCCGTGCAGCAGTTCGCCCGCCGCGACGGACCGCTTTATGGACGTCCAAATGCACACCCGACTGCGTGGTCAGCGGTCTTTGAATGCCGCCTCGATAACCTCGCGCAGCTCATAGTCTTCGAATGGCTTTGCCAAATAGCCAGCGGGCTTTGCGAGTTGGGCTCTTGCGCTATTCGCATCACCAGAAAAGGCGCTCAGAAAAACCGTTGGTATATCAAACTGTGTGCGAATGGCCTGGGCCGCTTCAATACCGTCCATGGCGCTGCCCAGGTGTACGTCCATCAGTACCAAGTCGGGCCGCAACTGTCCAGCCATCTCGATGGCCTGCTCGCCGGTGTCGGCCGGGCCAAGCGGTTCATAACCCAGATCGCAGAGTTGCATGGCAATGTCGCGGGCGATGATCCGCTCGTCTTCGACCACCAGAATTGTGCGTTTGATCATGGCGGTATCACCAGTACTGCGGGTGCTTGCACGGTAAATTCAACGCTGAACCGAGCGCCCGCACCGGGTACCGAGTCAATCACCAAGATGCCGTCGAGCTGATGGTTCATGTCAGTTACCAGTTGCAGACCGAGCGAGGCTTTGCGCTTGTCCTCAAAGTCGGGGGACAGGCCCGCACCGGTGTCGCTCACGCGCAAGCTCCAGCGGCCATCAGCGGGTTTGTCTTGGTCGTTGGCGGGTTGCAACTCCACGCTCACTTCACCTGTTTGTCCCTCGGGGAAACCATGTTTCAGGCAATTGGAGACCAACTCGTTGAGCAGCAGCCCCGCCGCCGTGGCTTGGTCCATGCCAGCCTGCACCGAGCCCAGGTTCAAAGTGAGCCGCACCGAGTCGCAGTTTAGCTCTTGGGCCTTGAACGCCTGTGTCGCAACTTGACTCAAATAAACCCCTAAATCCACTGACGCAAAGGTGCCAGAACGGTACAGGGACTCATGCAACTGCGCCATGGTGCGGATACGACCGCGCATGTAGCCGAGCACCTCTTTGGTATCGGCTACCACGCAGCGACCGGCCTCCAGGCGCAGCAGGCTGGTGATGACTTGCAGGTTGTTCTTGACGCGGTGGTGGACTTCTTTGAGCAGGGCGTCTTTGTCTTGGAGCGCGGCCAGCAAAGCGAGCGCCGCCTGTTTGCGACTGGTGATATCCGTATGCGTGCCGATCACCCGCAGCGCTTTGCCGGCGGCATCACGCTCGACCACCACGCCACGGTCAAGAATCCATTTCCAACTGCCATCCTTGCAGCTGACGCGGTGCTCATTGACATAATGGGGTGTCGTGCCGTCGAGATGCGCCTGCACATCGGCCATGACCTTTGCCATGTCATCGGGATGAATGCGCTTGCTCCATTCGTCCAGGCTGCTACCAATCTCGTCTCCCGCGAAGCCGAGCATCGTTTTCCAGCGCGTGCTAAAGAACACGCTGCTCTCCGGGACGTTCCAGTCCCAGAGTCCATCGCCGGAGCCTTCGATGGCGAATTTCCAGCGAAACTCGCTCTCGCGCAGTGCTTCATCGGCCTGTTTGCGCTCGGTGATGTCATAAAAGGCAACCACGTGTTCACCGGTATATCCACCTTCAATAGCTGAAGCGGATACCATGAAGTAACGTTCTAATCCATCTTTACACTGAATTTTTAATTCGATAGGCACGAATGGTTGGCTTGTACGTTTTGCTTCTTCTAGACTTTTCTGCCATTTGTCGGCAACCCATTGGCGATACTGTGGGTCTGGGTAAGCATATGGCCACCAGTCTGCTATGGTAGGTATGTCCTCTAATGTATAGCCAATCTGGCGAATGAAAGCATTGTTCAGATAAGTGATGTTTCCTTGTTCATCATTGAGAGCGAGAGGTACTGGCGATGCATCAACTGTGGCACGTTGTCTGTATATACTCTTCGTTAGTTCGACTTCAGCTTGTTTGCGCTCGGTGATGTCACTATAGGTACCGACATAATGAGTGACGACATTGTCCTCATTCTTTACTGTGGAGATGGTGAGCCAGTGGAGTCTTGTTTCTCCGCTCTTGATTCGGTTCCAGATTTCTCCCTGCCACGATCCATTGCTTAGAATACTTTCCCACATCACGGTATAAAAATGGGCGTCCTGCCGATCTGATTGGATAAAGTTCATATCCCGGCCAACGACTTCTTCAACGGTATAGCCGATGATTTTAGAGAAAGCTGAGTTGGCGCGTAGCACCACACTATGGGCATCGGTAACAACGATGCCGTCTTGAGTTTCGAAGGCAGCAGCAGCAATACGAAGATCGCTTTCATTTATATTTCGTTCACGTTCTAACTCAATAAGGCTGGCTTGTTTTTTAGCCAACCAACCCAGCACACTGTCTTCATTATCCGCAGTAGCATGAATTGCGGTTGATAAACCATCCGTTCCAATGTTCGATATCAGTGAATATACTTCTTGTGGCGTGCCGCCCAATTGATTTTTTAGACTTGAATAAGTCCGAATTAAAATGAAGGTCAATCCAATTGCAAATACGATGATTAAGGCGCGTAAATATATTATGGCCATCTCAGCGCTGTTCACTGCGGCGATGGTGTGCATGTCCATCATCGAGATCACGTCGTTAATCGGTTTCATGATGGAAGATTTAGCCTGAAGATAGACTTCGTCATGCAGCATTAAAGTTGCTTTGTTGTGTTCAGCTACATTTTCAGCGACAACTGCGGCTTCACTTAAGCGCATTGCTTCAAATTCAATTTTAGTAAGAGTGTCGGAGTTGGTCTTAGCTGTAGTGAGCTTCTGAATCTCTTGTTCAGAAAAGTCGGCCTGTCGCATTAAATCAAGTAGAGAAATCAATTGATGGCTGCTAGCGTCTGGCGGTACATCACCAGCAAGAACAAAGTCCCGATATATTTGCTGATACTGCGCTGGTCGCGGTTTTTTGCCATTGCGAATATCGAGAATATCTTGGTAGTATTTTTTGTAGAGCGGGTTGCCAGTCGCCACATAAATTCGCACCATTTTTGTCAAGTCCTCTGAGGACTGGCGTAGCTCATCTGTCAGCATGGAGGACTGAATGCGCAATTCGTTGGCTCTATTAACTCGTTCTTCTAACCACACATAGGTAGCAAACCCCACCGCAATAAGGACGAGCATGCCCATCAACAACCATAGGTTGCGATTGAATGTAGTCGGCGCAAGGTTTTTTATCGCCTTAGATGTTGTTTTGATGGGCATAGCCTATAATACGCCTAATGAACGTGACCGTTTTATGACATGCCAACCTATGGAAAATTCAATTTCAGGCTATGCTAAACAAGCCCCAAATTTCCTAGATTCCAATTACCAAATATGCGTGATTGTGAAAAGGCAAGTTCAGCTGACCGTGCTCAATGGCCAGACTGACGCGACAAGATTTATAGTGCGATAAAGTAGGGGTTGAAAATGCCAGTCATGGCGCGTCTGACTTCATGCTGCCAGGACTCTTTACTTCAAACTGGCTTCACACCATATTCTTTGACTGTAAATTCCACAAAAAATACAGCTCCTGGCCCGAGTCCAATCTCAAGAGTACCGCCCATCTGAATGGCAAGGCCGTACACTAATTGAAGACCCATGGAAGCTTGACGTTTAGCATCAAAACCTATCGGCAGACCCACGCCAGTGTCGCTTACTTGAAATCGCCATTGCGAGCCACCATCCACAGGCTGCAATTCGATGCAGAGTTCGCCAGCACGACCACGGGGAAATCCATGTTTGAGGCTGTTTGAGATCAACTCATTCACCAAGAGGCCAACCGGCGTGGCCTGATCAATCCCCACTTCAACTGAAGCCAAGTTTAGCCGCAATTTAACTGGGGAAAGTTGCTCCCGAAGCGCGTGAAATGACTGGACTGCGAGCCTGTTGATATAAACACCCAAGTCTACTGATGCAAAGCTACCCGATTGGTAAAGCGACTCGTGCAACAGCGCCATGGATCGGACACGTTCCTGCATGGACTTGAGCGTATACCTGACTTCAGATAACTCATTGCGCCCGGCCTCCATCCGCAGCAAACTGGAAATTACTTGCAGATTGTTCTTGACCCGATGATGCACTTCATTAAGCAGGACAGTTTTTTCATGTAAAGATGACTGCGCGGCAATTTCTCTCTGCTTGCGCTCAGAAATGTCTTTGGCTAGTCCCAGATACCCAATAATATTATTGGAGGAATCCATTATTGCTGTGACCGAAAGTAATACGGGAAAGCGAGTTCCATCTTTGTGTATATAGATCCACTCGTATTCGTTCGGCAAGTTTCTATGCGATTTTGCAACGAACACATCAAAACCGAGTTCAATTTGAACACCCAGCTCCTGGGAGAATATCTTGGCTCGTTCTACTACTTCACATGAATCATGAAAAATGGAAGGTGTCACAATGCCAATAATATCCTCTGCACGATAGCCCAGCATCTTCTCAGCTGCCGTATTAAAGGAAATGATCACGCCATCAAGCGATGTCGAAATAATTGCCTGAGAGGCATATTCCAGAATTGCGTTACGCCAACTCTCTTCACGCAATAGCTTCGCTGCCGTTAGCTTGCTTTCAGTGATATCTCTCATCGAAATCAATTGCCTGACCGTCAATTGGCCTTGATCCTGTGATTGCGAGAAAGCCAGATCAACCCAGAGGACAGCTTCACTTTTATGACATATCCGCATCTCAATTTCAAATCCTTGCAGCTCACCTTGCATGACTCGATTTAGCTGAGCGAGATACAGAGCAAAATCTTCACAATGGGCGATGGTCTTCAAATCGAGATGATGAAGTAATTGATCCTCAGAATAGCCAGTTATCATAGCTAATTTATGATTAACCTGAATGAAACGCCCCGACACCGTGGCGATTTCCGCTATGCCCACTAACGCCTGATCCAAAAGAAATTGCAAGCTATCACTTCTCTTACGAATTTGCTGAGAAAGGAGTGCTTGCTGCGTTGAATATGACTTCAAAGCGCTCTCACGTTTGATCCACATGCTGGCATCGACAATCTGGATCAAACAACAAAAGTCACCGCTTTCACAAATGGGAGTGATCGTAATGGATTGCTGGATGCGAGGTTGATTCTTGCCTGTAAGAGGCAATGGGTAAAGCGGCAGTGGTGTGTGATGCAACGCATTGGAAATGACTATCGGAAACTTCTGTGTTAGTGAATTATGAATGGCAAATTTAAAAACAGGTGCCATACCGTCCCCAAACAGAGTATCAAGCGACTGACCCAAGGCTATTTGGAAGGTAATACCGCTGAATTTTGCAACCCAGTCGTTCCATAACAAAACATGGCCCTCTGCATTTATCAGGATCACGCCAGAATTAATAGTATTGAATACTGATTCGTAGCTAAAGTTATTGAGGGATACAGGATTCATGCAGTGGGTAAACCTAGAAGCTGGCAATGTATTGATCTACATGCACAAGTAGATTATGAAACGAATGAGAACTAAGCACAAATATCAGACTGCCCCGCGCCTCGTGTTTTTGGATGGCTAAATCAACGTGCATCACCATCATCATCGGCTGATCCATATTTGCACATAATAATCCCAAAACCTCCTCAGAATTTCCAATCGAGTAACTAGGCAACGTACTGTTCAGGGTAATATCAAACATGGCTGACATGGCCGACATACAAGCATTCAGAATAATATTGCCTAACTCGCACATTGCCTCTTCTTCAAATTCGACTAAATCTTCCAAGTCTAATTGCGACTTCATCATGTCGCGCACTATACTCAGTGTGTTATTTTCATTGAACAGCAATGAGGCTTTAATCTCATATGGACCACTAAAGGTTTGCTCTACCATGGTTAGTGGCTTGCTGCCAAATGAAATTAATGCCGTGTTAATTTCAGATGCCGGGACAAATTTAATTTGTGGCACGGACAACGCGATTTCATCGCTTACGATCTGACTCAAACTGGCTGCGGCACGACCCGCGCCGATGTTAAAAATCTCCATGAGTGCATCCAGTTGCATTTCAGATAGTGGATTCATATATTTTCTTCCAAAAAATCAAGTGCCTGTGCCACGGTTTTTTCAGTGATGGGCTTGGGGACAAATTTTGCACCCAATGCAGCAGCTCGAATCTGGAAAGCATCCTGAATGTTGGCGGAAAAGATGGCAATGCGGATACCGGGATGCTTGGCGAGTATCTGTTCAGCGGCATCAGTGCCCATTAGTCCAGGCATATTGATATCCATAGTGCAATAATTTGGCGTATCACTATCCACGCTCGCCAGTGCTTCTTCACCGCTGGCGGCTTCGGTAATGATCCATTGAGGATGCTTGGCGAGCGCGAGGGAGCGTATCATCAACCGTGATACGCGACTGTCATCGACGACAAGTAATTTTTTAATATCTGCTTGCGACATATATTCCTTTCAAATTTTTACTTACGTAAATTTATTTAAATCTTTTAGACATCATCAGCTATAAAAATAGATGCAGTTATTTTCAATTTTTCAGGCCAAACAAGCTTTTTGAATTCTTTCTGATGCATCGTTAAATACCGCATCCAAACATTCGACAAGTGTGGCGCATGTCTGTGTATCACCTGCACGTCCGGCAGCTTCCAGCTTGTGACACAGCTCACCCAGCCGCATTGCCCCAACAGTACGTGCAGCTGATTTTAAATTGTGTGCCACGTTAGTCACTATGTCGGTCTCGCTATCTGCCATGGCAGTTCTAATGGCGGCAACTTGCCCTTGCGAATTCAGCAAAAATTTCTCTAACAAGCGATGGTACATTTCGGCATTGCCGTCCACCAAGCCAAGGAGCGTCGCTGCATCCCAAACTGCGGTCAAACCCGTCGTTTGCTCTTCCGGGGCTTCTTCTGATGCCAAATTATTCGTAAACAACCCGGCCGCTTTATCCGAAGATTCCCCCTGAATTTTTTCTGCCAACTCCGCTGTTAGTGGCAGCCACTTGGCCAATGTCCGCTCCAATTCATTCAGGCGCAGCGGTTTGGATAGGTAGCCGTCCATACCGCTCTCCAGGCAGTGCCTGGATTCGCCCTTCATCGCATTGGCGGTAATAGCGATAATCGGCAAGCGCATACCATCTGGTTCAGCTTTGCGGATAGCTGCTGTCAGCTCAAAACCATCCATATTTGGCATATGGCAGTCAGTCAGCAGCAGGGCATAGCGGCCACTGCGCCACATGTTCAGTGCTATCAGGCCATCTGTGGCAACTTCGGCTCTGAAGCCCAATATGTGCAATTGCTTCTGCATCACCTCAAGGTTGATTTCATTGTCTTCCGCCAACAAGATAAGTTGGCCGGTAAGCGCGGCCTCATCAACGCTCGGAACACTTCTCCTCAGCCTCGGGGGTTCATGTTGGGTCCGATTGGCGATATCGGAAGCAGTAAACCGCCCGCTGGCAAGTCCCACCCCATAAATCAGGTCATCGTAGAGCAATGGGCTGGCCTGGATTTCGATTTCATTGATGTGGGATTCGCCACTCAACATTGTTAACCGAACGACACTGACTCCCGCTGGCCAAGCTGGTTCGTCACCATTTGGCGTTACATCCTGTCCAAGCAGAATAACTGTTGTTATCGTTGCATTCTGCAATTTCTGCAATTGCTGACGGGCTGCAGCAAGATCGTCCGTCACGGTAACTTTGGCACCCACGGCCATTAAATAAGCTGACACGATTTCAACAGTGCACGCATCGTGGGTCACGGCCAGCACGTGCACCCCGGCCAAGCTTTGTTCTACCGGCAAAGCATGGCCAGACGCAAGTTCTTGCAGTGGCAGCTCGACAGTAAATTGAGAACCCTCTCCAATGGAGCTGCACACCGATATTGATCCGCCCATGAGATCAATCAACTTTTTGCTGATGCTCAAACCTAGACCGGTGCCGCCGAATTTTCGTGCGGTGCTTACGTCGGATTGGCAAAATGGCTGAAAGAGCTTGCCCAGTGACTCTGGGTTTATGCCAATGCCATTATCAATAATGTGGAACTGCACGCCGGGATGTCCATTGGCCAAATTACACGGATCGACGCGCAGCATAACCCGACCGGGTCGTCTTCCCTCTTGATTACTAGTGAACTTGATAGCATTACCAAGCAGGTTAAGGAGCACCTGGCGCAGCCGGTTAGGGTCAGAAATAATCCGTTGCGGGAGATCAGGAGAAACAAATACATTGAGTTTGATGGAGTTTGCGGTTGAGGCGGTGAACATAAGTTGCGCCACACTCTCGGCCACCTTGCGCAGGTTGGTTGGTATGTTTTCGATCGACAGCATACCAGCCTCTACCTTGGAGTAATCCAGGATGTCATTCAGGATGTTCAACAAGGCCAGCGAAGAATTGTGGATGATGCCAACCATGCGGTCCTGTTCTGGATTGAGTTTAGTCATATACAGAATATCGGCCATACCTACTATGCCGTTCATAGGCGTGCGGATTTCGTGGCTCATGTTGGCCAGAAACGCAGACTTGGCAAGATAACTGGCGTTTGCGATTTCTTCGATATGCTTGCGTTCAGTAATGTCGGTGCGTATCGCGATGTACTCCAGAGGCTTTCCATCCTCCCCCATAAACGCGACAACGGTGCTGTCTACCCAATATAAATGGCCATCCTTGGCACGGTTACGCAATTCACCTTGCCATACTTCTCCCCGACAAATCGTTTTATACATGTTTTTGAAAAACGCCTTGGGATGATACCCGGAGTTCAGAATATTGTGATTCTGTCCTAATAGCTCTTCACGAGAATAGCCGCTGATTTCGAGGAATCTGTCGTTGGCATAGGTAATTTTTCCATACAGGTCGGACACACTTACGATTGAATGCTGGTCTAACACAAATTTTTGTTGCTCGAGAGCACGTAAGGTGCTTTGCGCTAAGTGAACGGATATTTGCAACGCCGATGTTTTAGTCCTCACCATTTCTTCAAGGTGCTCACGGTACTGTTGTAGTTCCAGTTCGACGACTTTGCGATCTGTGATGTCGCGCACGGTTCCAATAAAAGAAATCTTGCCACCGAATTGGGATTTAGTCACCGACAGGTTCATGGGAAACACGCTACCATCTTGGCGCTGGCCTTCTAACTCACGCTGAAAGCAGAACGATTGTCCAATGCCCTTGTTCACGTTACGCTGCAGGTAGCCATCATGCTGGCTCCGGTTGGGCTCAGGCATCAGCATGCTTACGTTGCATCCAAGCACCTCTTCAGATTGATAGCCAAAAATATTGCAAGCTGCCTTGTTGAAAAAACCAATCTCTCCTCGTTCATTAATGGTGATAATGCCGTCCACCATGTTTTCCAATATGAGTTGGTTATACAGTGATGCCTCGGCTAGTTTTACATCCGCCTGTTTTTTATACAGGGCCATCTCAACCACGGTGCGCAGTTCTCGCTCAGAAAATGGCTTGTGGATGTAACCATAGGGCTCGGCAAGCTTGGCGCGGGCGAGGATGTCATCTGTAGCAAACGCCGTGAGAAATATGACTGGCAGAGAATATTGCGTGCGGAGGATTTGAGCGACTTTAATGCCGTCCATGGCTCCGGCCAGTTGAATGTCCATCAATACCAGATCCGGCTTAAGCTCCCCGGCCAGGATGATGGCTTGTTCACCCAGAGCGGTGTGCCCTACCGGGTCGTAGCCCAGGTCTTCAAGTTGCTGTTGGATATCGCGGG
>CAMCFJ010000020.1 GCA_945874105.1 Candidatus Nitrotoga sp. CP45
AGGAAGCCTACGAGCAACTGCTGGCCGACGAAAAAATCCGCGAAACCTTTTATGAACGGCTCTCGGCCTACGCCAAGACGCTGGCCATCGCCATGTCCTCCGAGGAATTCATCACCACCACCCCGGAGAATCGCCTCAAATCTTACAAGTCCGACCTCAAGCGCTTCACCAATCTGAAAGCGGCGGTGAAATTGCGCTATGCCGAGTCCATCGACTACCGCGACTACGAACCGAAGATTCATAAATTGCTCGATACCCACATTTCGGCCAACGAGGTGCTGAAACTCAACGAGCCGGTGAACATTTTCGACGGCGCGGCATTCCAGCAAGTCGTCGAGGAACAAGGCCAAGGCAAGCCGACCGCAGCCAAGGCGGACATGATCGCCCACGCCACCAAGCGCGCCATTACGGAGCACTTGGACGAAGACCCCGCCTTCTTCGAAAAATTCTCCAAGCTTATCCAACAGGCCATCGACGATTACCGTGCCGGGCGGATTTCCGATCTGGAGTATCTGAAGCAGGCGAGTGAGATCAAAGACGCGGTGGTCAATCGCAAGACCGATGACGTGCCGACTGTGTTGCATGGCAACGATCACGCGATTGCCTGTTTCGGCATCCTGGAACCGTACTTTGGCCGGCACGTCCCGGATGCCGCACAGGCGAAGTCGATTGCGGCAGAGGCGGCGGTGAGCATCTGGGCCATCGTCGAGCGAAACCGCGTCGTCGGATTCTGGGACAACCTGGATGCGCAGCGCCGGGCCATGAACGAAATGGACGATTTTCTCTATGACGCAATCCGGCGTGAGCGTGGCATCCCCCTGACCACCGAGGAGATGGACGAAATCATCGACCGTTCGATGCAGTTGGCCCGGCACCGGATGCCGACGTGAAGACCCAATGACGACAATCAGGCAAGAGATCGTCTTTGGAACTGAAACCATCGGCTACGAAATTCGCTTCCTGCCGACGCGGCGCACGCTCGGGATCGAGGTGCACCCGGACCTGTCCGTAGTCGTTCGTGCCCCGGCAGATTGCGACCTGGAAACCATCCATGCCAGAGTTGGCAAGCGTGCTTCCTGGATCAGCAAACAACTGACAAATTTTCAGCGCTACAGCCCGAGGACGCCGGCGAGGCAGTACGTCAGCGGGGAAACACATCTCTACCTTGGCCGGCAATATCGGCTGAAAGTCGGCGCTGGCGAGACGGCGTCGGTAAAGATGAGTCGCGGCCATCTGATACTGACCCTGCCCGGAAAGTCTGATCCGGATCGGGTGAAAGCACTTCTGCATCGCTGGTATCTCGACCATGCCAAGCAGGTGTTCATTGATGTGATGGATGAGTGGCTTCCCCGCTTCAAGGGGTACCAGCGGCCACGCCTGACTGTGCGGGCAATGCAGTCTCGCTGGGGCAGCCTGTCGCAGGCCGGCACGATGACACTAAATGCCAATCTGATTCGGGCACCCCGTGCCTGCATCGAGTACGTAGTGGCCCATGAGCTTTGCCACCTCAAGTACCGCGATCACGATACGAGTTTTTTTCGCCTGCTCGGGCAGGTGATGCCGGATTGGGAGAGGCGGAAACAGCGGTTGGAAACGGCACTACTCTGATCAAAAAAGGAGAAATAAAAATGGCAAATGAAACCTAGGTGAAGCAGTTGCTCGAATTGGCCGTGGATTACACGAAGACTACGGTCAATTAACTCATCACAAACGCAGCACAATGAATATAAGGTGCGAAAGAAGTCAAAGTCTACCGCCAGCAAAACTGAAAAACAATGAAGTGATCACATGGCACTAACTCGAAATTTTAAACAATCAGTTATTGAGCGCGTTCAACGCGATCCTGAGCTTGCAAAAGCACTGCTTGATGAAGCAGCAACTTTGTTTCTGAGTGATAAACCGGAAACGGCGCGCCTCATCCTTCGTGACCTCGTGAATGCCACAGTGGGATTTGAACAACTGGCCGTGCTGACTGACAAACCCAGCAAAAGCCTGCACCGCATGTTATCGCCCAAAGGTAATCCAAGCATGGATAACCTCGCTGCAATTTTTGGTGCTATCCGTGCGCGTCTGAAAGCCCACCAGTAACCCCTTTTTGTGCAGCAAGCGAACAACATGTTGCATGACCTGACTCCTCTGCGCTCAAGCCTGGGGGTATTTTTAATCCATGATCCAAAATCATTAGAACGGATAGATAAATCAGCGTTTCCCTAGCGTAGCTGTAGCAGATTCAATTTGCGCAACTTAGGTGCCAGACGCGCGGTCGCTGCGACGATAGCCAAAGACATTACTCCGCCAAAAATTACAGAGGGAACTAATCCCATCACCCGGGCAGCCAAGCCTGATTCGAAAGCGCCCAACTCGTTGGATGAGCCGATAAAAATGCCGTTGATCGCAGAAACACGACCGCGCATAGCGTCTGGCGTCATTAGCTGCATAATAGTGGTACGCAGCACCATCGAGACCCCATCGAACATGCCAGAGAGCATTAACAAGAAGGCCGCCACCCAAAAATGGCTGGTGAGGGCGAACAATATGATGCATACACCAAACCCGGCGACAGCTGCCAGCAACATCCTGCCCGCATTCTGGTTCACGGGATGGCGTGCAAGTAGGACGCCGGTTGCGATGGCACCTATTGCAGGTGCTGCGCGCAGGATGCCCAAGCCTTCCGGACCATAATGGAAAACATCGTGGATAAATACTGGCAACATGGCGACCGCGCCGCCGAATAACACAGCGAACATGTCCAGCACTTGCGCGCTTAGAATGATCTGGTTGCTGAACACAAAGCGCAGCCCCTCCGCAATGCTGGAAAATACCGGTGCGCTCTCAGCTCTCGGTGGCTCTGCGATGCGCAACATGAATAAAGACGCGGCGGCACTAATGCTGAGGATCGAAGCCACCATGTAAGCGGTAGTAAGGCTGGCCCAACCAACCAGTATCCCGCCCAACGCAGGACCAAGCACCAGCGCAGACTGAAAAACCGAACTACTGATACCGGCGGCACGCGCATAGTGCTCACGCGGCAAAGTAAGAGCAAGCAGTGCGTTGTAAGAAGGTCCGATGAAAGCGCGCGCGACGCCACCCGCGGCGATAGATCCATAGATCCACATTAGCGTGGCGCCCGCTATCCCGCCGCTGGCTACAGACACAAGCACTAGAGCATTGAAACTTAGCACGATGCTTGCCAGCACACCAAACATTCGCCTGGAGTGATGATCTACGACATAACCCGCGAATAGCGCACAACAAAAATAGGGAATAACTTCCGCCAATCCGACCAGGCCCAGCGCAAAAGGGTCATGCGTTAGTTGATAGATGTGCCAGCCGACAACCACGGCGATCATCTGGTAGGCCAGCGAAATCTGAAAGCGGAAAATTAGCAGCTTGATAAAGCTGCTGTTGCGTAATGAAGATGTCAAACGCGGCAGCCAAACTTGATGGCTAGGTCGACGAGAGTGCTCCGCACTTGTTCAATGAGAGCGAGTTGATTCGGCATAACTTGACTACTATTTGTGTTGGTTGGATTAATTTAAAGAATACGCTTTGCATCGTGGCGATGCAATTGATAGTCTCTTCCATGATGTCAAAAAGCGAGTAAAAAATTCAGAGCCACACGCTATTTCACAATCTACTGATAGATTGGCATCCTATTACGTATTTCTGCAATGTCATGTTGCCGAAAAGTGTACCAAATGGTGGCTGTAGTCTCTGGTTTAAATATGACCATTAAACGATAGTTGTGTTGGTGGATTTTTGACCACATAATCCACGGATCCTGTTTAATTTTTAAGCGTAAGTAAACAAAGGTGATTACCAAGGTCTTATACGCAAGGCGGATGCATTTTCGCGAATATCTCACCCTGAGCAGAATTCAGCGACGAACAAGTTCGTCACCCAACCAGTTTGTTATGTGCATAGTTATAATCCATTTCATGAAATAACCCCAAAAAATTTGGACGCTGATAAATCATGCTGCTAGACAATGAAAGAGAAAGTGAAAATATTGAGGATCGTCGTGGCGGCGGGCTTATTAAAGGGATTGGTATTGGAAGCGTGGTTATTGCCTTGATTGGCAGTTATTTAACCGGCTTGAACCCGGCAACTTTGTTAGGCTTGATGGAGCAGGCGGCCCCTGTTCCGCATGTTAGCGCGCACAAGCCTGCTGCAAATGACAAGACAGCCGTTTTTGTGTCGAAGATTTTAGCGGAAACGGAAGATACATGGAGCGAAACATTTGCGACAAAGGGCAAGGAATACCGTAAGCCGAAGCTTGTGCTTTTTACCGGTAGCACAACAACTGCATGCGGCCACGGTGCCGCCGCCATGGGACCGTTTTACTGTCCGTTGGATAGCAAAATCTATATCGATCTATCGTTCTTCTCGGAACTTCAAAATCGTTTTCATGCGCCGGGTGAATTTGCTGAGGCCTATGTGCTGGCGCATGAGGTGGGCCACCATGTCCAGAACCTTCTAGGAATTTCCGCTAAGGTAAATGCCGCCAAACAGCGGGCATCAAGCAAAGCAGAGGCGAATGCTGCGAGCGTAAAACTGGAGCTACAGGCAGACTGTTATGCCGGAGTTTGGGCGCGGCGCACGGATAGTCAGAAACATATTCTCGAACCCGGTGAAATTGAGCAAGCTTTTGCGGCAGCCACCGCGATTGGAGATGATACCCTCCAAAAGAAAGCACTTGGGTATGCCGTGCCAGAGACCTTTACTCACGGATCATCGGGACAACGTGTCGCCTGGTTTAAGCGTGGGATGGAAACCGGCGACCCGGCTCAGTGCAATATATTTGCAGCAACTAGACGAAGCGACTGACCTTATAGTTAGAAGGGTGGATTCATGCTTGGAAAATAAACTGGGCCCAGAAAGTAGACAAGGTTGAGGGCCATTTCCGGTGACCAATCGGTGCGAAAAATCTTCTTGATTGTCCACTGCCGAATTGCGCTTAGGTGGTCTTTTCGATTGAGTTTGCAATTGTCCGTAGCAGCTATTAAAACCTGTTCGGGTTGAAAGGATGGTGACGCACTCATCATCTTGTTTGGCGGCGGCACCGAGCGCGGCCAGCAGAAAGATATTGATAAGGCAAAGGCATTGCACCACGAATACAAGGTGTGAAAGAAGGCAAAGTTTGCTGCCAGAAAAACTGAAAAAACAAAGAGGTGATCACATGGCACTAACTCGAAATTTTAAACAAACAGTTATTGAGCGCGTTGAACGCGATCCTGAGTTTGCAAAAGCACTGCTTGATGAAGCGGCAACTTTGTTTCTGAGTGACGAACCGGAAACAGCGCGCCTCATCCTTCGTGACCTCGTGAATGCCACAATGGGATTTGAACAGTTGGCCGTGCTGACTGACAAACCCAGCAAAAACCTGCACCGTATGTTATCGCCCAAAGGCAACCCAAGCATGGATAACCTCACTGCAATTTTTGGTGCTATCCGTGCGCATCTGAAAGTTGGAATTAAAGTTCATACGGTTGAATTAGCATAGCAAGTTGCTTTTCTTAATGAGTCAGAGCTGGTGCGGCAACCTTTCGTTTGCTGGCGTATAGTGAAAATTATGAATGAAAAGGAAACCAGCCGCATTGAGGCTTTCAGCGACGGCGTTTTTGCTATTGCACTGACGCTACTTGCGATTGATTTGAAAGCTCCGGTGTTAGAAACAATTAGCAACACTAGTTTGACGGCGGCGATAGCCGCGCGGTGGACGGAATATTTCGCTTTCTTCAATAGTTTTGTCGTGGTTCTGTTGATGTGGATAAGTCATCACGGTATTTTCAAAATCGTTCGCAAAACTAACACTCGGTTTATGCTCGCTAACGGTTTGGTGTTGTTTTTTGTAGCGGCCGTGTCATATCCGACGAGCGTGTTGGCGAAATATATTTTGACTGATGCCGCGCCAGCAGCAGCTGCATTTTACGCGGGGTATTCGGTCATTGCGAACGTCGCATTTATCATGCTTTTGCGCGTCGTATCAGGGAATAAAAACCTATTGAAGAACAACGTAAGCGACGACGAGATAAGAAAATTATCGCGTGGTTTAACTATGGCTCTACCGATTTACATAGCGGCGACATTGCTTGCCTTTGTCAATGTTTGGATAACCGTTTCGATAACCACCCTGCTTTGGGTTTATTGGGCGGTAATACTAAAAAATGAATGATTGGGAGAATCCGGACATTACTACTTGGGGCTAACATTGGACAAGCCTTAGTTTGACCTTTTATATGGATTGGGGTACTCTGCGCGACCTTTAGGAGAGATGGCCGAGTGGTCGAAGGTACTCCCCTGCTAAGGGAGCGTAGGGTTTATAGCCTTACCGAGGGTTCGAATCCCTCTCTCTCCGCCAAGACAGCAATATGAAAAACAGTTTTGCGCCCGTAGCTCAGATGGATAGAGTACTTGGCTACGAACCAAGGGGTCGGGCGTTCGAATCGCTCCGGGCGCACCAGTAAATCAAAGGCTTACAGCGATGTAAGCCTTTATTTTTTCTAGCTGCGTAGCCCAATCGTAGCCACTTCCCCTGAATCCTTGCCTACTAATTTCAAACTGGACAGGCGATCCACGTATTCGGTCAGATGTTCGCTGGATAGATGAGCATACTTCCTCACCATCTCGACGCACTCCCAACCGCCAAGCTCTTGCAGCACATGAAGCGGTGTTCCTGCTTGCACATGCCAGCTTGCCCACGTATGCCGCAGATCATGCCACCGAAAATTCTCGATGCCGACCTTTGCCAATGTGTTCCGCCATGCCTTCGTGTTGACCTGCACCAGCGGATTGCCGTGGTAGCTAAATACATGCGTTGAATGATTGCCGATCTGCTCACGTATCACTATCACAGCGGCAGCGCTCAACGGTACTGCAATCGCCTTTCTTGTCTTGGCCTGATCCGGGTGTATCCATGCGGTGCGGCGAATGAGATCAATCTGTGACCACTGCAAGCCTGTGACGTTGGAACGCCGCAAGCCTGTTTCCAGAGAGAACTTCACCACGGGCACCAGATGTTTCGGCAAGACTGCAATTAGCCTGTCTGCCTCTTCTTGGGTAATCCAGCGCACCCGTCGATTTGGCTCAGGTAACATTCGAATGCGAGGGACACGATCCAGCCACTCCCATTCGTTGCTAGCCTTGCGTAATACCGCCCGAATCACTTCCATCACGCGATTGACTGAACTGTTCTTTACCCTTTCAGCCATGCGCACAGCCATGATCCTATCCAGCAATTCCCGGTTGATCTCATCCAGCATGCGACCATTCAAGAACCGATCCAGCCAGCGCAAATGCGTCTTGTCACTGGCCTGAGAAGCCTTGTGTGTGGTTTCTGCCAAATATCGAACCACCGATTCATTCCAAGTATGGCGGGGTTTGACCCCCAGCCGTGCCTGATCCCACAAAGACGCCTTCAGCTTGTCGTGCAATTCTTCGGCTTTTGCCTTGTCGGCAGTGCCAGTGCTTTGCTGTATTCGTCGTCCGTCGTGGGTGATAATTTTGATCCACCAATACGGTGAATCCTTGCGTTGGAAGAGTGACATAGTTGAACCTCCATATGATCACCCTGCAACACCCGCCGTTTGTATTGTGACCGGATATGTTCAATCAGGTCAAATTCAACGAATACCCAGCACTTGCCGATCTTGGCACCGGGGATTTCGCCCGCACGTGCTTTCTCTTGCAATGTGACCGGATGAATCTTGAGCAGCTCGGCGGCTTGGGGCAGGGTTAGCGTAGTCATGGCATTATTTCCAAGAACAAGCCCAACCAGCGAGCATGCCTTCCCCATCCCACACGAAACCGACCGAACCGCCTGATGCCTCTTTCAGTTTGTCGAGGGCAACATCCATCACGGGGCGCTCTGAGCGTAGTGAGAGGGTAAAGCACTCCATCGGCACCTGAATGTTGCGCGACGAGCGGAAACGATGTTTGTTGAGTTTCCTATCGCCTGTTGCAAAAGCTTTGACTAGATACTTACCGAGATATTGAACCAGATAGAGCCGCTGATCTTTGCGAGTGCCTTTAGGGGCGCTTACGTCGATATTCCCTTCACCTACGATTTCGCGCCACAATCTGCGAAGCAACTCCACATCTTGCCGACCACGAACCGCCAGGTGCCAATGCCATGCGCCTCGCTCTTGCTGTTCTGCAACAGCCACATATAGCCACGGAGGTAAATGAAATTTCACTTTTCGGACGAAGCGATTCAAATCGTCTGATGCGCGGTTGAAGTCGGTGACATTCTCCCGGTAGGTGAGGGTAAGCAAGTGAGTGAGATTTGCGCCCAAGATGAGCTGACGTAGGCGAGACTTTGCGCGGCGAATTGCGCGATCTTCGTTATTGATACGTTGGGTTGACGAACCACGGGCAGCTTTGTGACTTGGACTTAATCCAACAAAAGACCACCCCACTTCTGCAAGCCCTATGCCATAATTGCGTAAAGTAATGCGATTTTTAGCGGTGCTGGGTGTGTTGAAATATGTCCTCTTTTCAAGTCTAGGGGCGGCTGCGCCGCCCGAGGACTCTTCCACGGACAGCGGGTGCGGAACGGGCGCTATTGCCACCTCGCCGCATTCCCTAAATTTGGTACGTGGCGCGCTGGTGCGCGCCTCCGTACCAAATTTTGGAAACGCGGCTGCGGCGGCTCCAGTAAAACCTTCGAGTTTCTGATTCATGTTGTACTCCTGTGTTGTTAAGGGAGCACGAATTAGATTGCACAGATTTGGAGATTAAAATTGGAAAGTCTCAATTGAGACGAATATAAATCCATCTCAATTATTTATTGATTTAATGTCAATTTGTTAGAAATAATTGATACGAAAATTTAGGTAGATTTATTGGGCTTACGTCCAGATTTATTTATAAGATGTGGGGGAGCTAAATCGATAATACGTTTGCGAATTGCGCTGTCCGATAGCCCCTTCGCCTTTAAACTAGGAATTTGTTTAAGTTGTGAAATGACTTCTGCAATAGATTTTGGATTTCTTGTTTCAAAAAGTATTTTGGCGGCAATTCTAATGGGCTCCCAAATTTCGGTTTGTGCTTGGGCGCGCTTGCCGGTATTTAGAGGCACTGTGGCTGGTACGGTTGGCTTGGAATAACTTTCCTGAACAGGAGCGGGTTCAATTAGTGCGCTGGCGTGGGCAAGTTGTAAAGCGATATGGTTTTCGAGATTATGTTCCTCAATGTATTCCAGCACCTTTGGCAATTCTGCTATTTCTTTTGCATGAAAATTCTCCTCTTGGGTCATCGCGTAATCTTCAAGTGAAGGCTCGCTGAGTAAGCATCTCCCCAAGTAGCTTCGGGGAATTAGTCTTCCTTCGCGGATATTTTCCAAGTCAGCCAGTTTTGTGGTGTAAGTGGGCATAGTCTTGCCAAATTTTTTGAACAACAGGCGAGCTGTTGCTTTTAGCTGGATGCGGGTAGGCCAATATCCCCAATCCCAGCCGTCTCCATATATGTGATAACGATATACGCGCTGATCGCCCAATTGGGCGATTTTTTCAGCCACGACCACAACCAATAGTTGCTGGCTGGGATCGTTCATGTCTAGTTGTTTAGTGGTCACGAGAGATTGCACGTAAAAATCGTCGGAATCGTTTTCACCATGATTTAGCAGTGCAAGATTTTCAAAGAATATTTTGGGTTGCTTGTAGCAAGAGAGGCAATCATAAATGCCACCATCCACCCCTTCGAGCCAATCTGTGCGAATACCAAAAAATTTGGCGGCCTGATCCAATATCTCAGGCGTAAGAACAGCAAGTAATGAGTTTTCAGATTTAAGATCATCCAGCTTTATTTGTGGCAATAGGCGCGGAATTTGCGATGGCTCCACACCATGATCAACAAACGCTTGGAGAAAATGCTGGGCGACAATACTCACCCGATGGGATTTTGATTTTCCGGCGATACGTTGCCAGAGTTTATTGACGCTGAGAGGGGCGGACATCCAATGTTGTGATAGCTATTGACTAATGCATTATCCGTGTCGTTTAAACATCGCCGCGCTTCACTCTTTCCCATTCGTGCTTCAAAATGGTTTGGATGTGGCTGACAACGTTGTTTTGAGCTGCATGGAAATTTTTTTTAGCTAACTGCTTCTGTTTCTCTGTCTCATTCAGAGGCGGATCTATGCACACATCTCCCAAGGCTCCTAGCAACTGTGCCAGTTTCTGGTGCTCCTTCTCCAACGGGTTTAATCGAAGTTTGATGCGAATTCCAAGTTCATGTGCACTTAAGCTAGCCGCAGCCTTCTCATCAAAGTTTTTCTTTTGATCTTCGTCGCAAAGATTGGGCGCCGGTCGTCTCAATTCCTCAAGGCGGGCGAGTAACGTTAGGAACTGGGATGCATCTCTGCGTAGCTCATCGATCCAGACCTGCCGCCTTGAAGAAATACTGTCGGCTATTTGTCGTTTTGCGATTTGCTGCTGAGTTTCGATCTGACGCTTGGCAATCTTGTATTGTATGTATGGCATTAATATAAGTGAGAGCAAAGGAACAGTTGCCAAGACGATTTTGTAATAATCGTCTAGTGTGAGGTTCGCGAAATAGCAATAAACGTGAGACATGTGTTTTCCTGCGAGAGTTGTCGATGGCAAAGTCTACACCAAGAAAAACTCGCAGCAACCAGGATTACAATGCCAGGATCACTGTGAATTGATGTAGCCAAATCGTAACTTGATGTAGCTGTGTGTCCTGAATTATGGGCTTTGTGAAACTGTAAATGAAATTGGCTTGAGTTGCAGGCTATTGATAATTAATGAATTAATATTCTTTTCGGCTTCTGGAATTAACTGGGTTGCCGGTTCGGACGAATCTTGGCACTGGTCTTTGCGCGTGTCGATTTAACGTGGAGCTTAGGGGCAGCCGTAAGGAAATTAGCCATATTAAGGGCTGCTTACAAAGCAGGATTTGGGTTGTGCTTAATGCGTAGTTTCCCCGCAACCATTTCTGTGCCATCTGCAATAACAGTAACTAGAAGCGTCGCTGCTTTTTCAATTACAAATGGGATTAAATGAAATTGGGTTCCAATTGAAATGAGTTTTATTGGATCTTCAGTAGAGTTTTTTTGGGCTAATTCTAATTGCGTTTCCTGTAAGTCAGCTTGCTGTATGGTGCTTTCCTGCAGTATCGCACCATCTAAAGTAACTCGTATCGCCAAAGAATTAAATGGATTATCAAGCTCGGTATTGCAGAAAGTTGCAATGCTGAGTTTGGGCAGAACGACAGGAACAGCGGTCACATGAAGTTCACCAAGATATATTCCCATCATACTCATTTTGTGGCCAACTTCTTGCCTTATATCGTCGCAAAAAATGCAATAAGCATATCTGCTCATGATTAACTCGCCACAATAATTAATTCAGGATGCTTGGACATTTTCACCAGTTTTCGTAAGTCATCCAAAGTTATTTGAAGAGCATCTGCTATTTTAGTTGCCGTATCGAAATATATATCTACCTTGCCGGCCTCGATTTTGGCGACGTGAGATTGGCTCGTCCCAAGAATATTTGCTAATCCTTGTTGTGACAACCCTTTTTTTAGTCTACGCGTTGTTAGCGAATCCTCTGGCAACACATCTTCGATTTCATCGGCAAGCAACTTTCTCGCCTCGATCATCCTTGCCTTGAAAGAAACGTCATTTTGTTCACGTTCACGTAATACGTTTGATAAAGAGCGTTTTCTGCCGTGCGATGACAAGCGTTCAGGCTTAGCCGAAACCTTCAACAAAAAATAATCGGGCGACCCCATAGCTACTTCATTTTTAATTAAGCTTTGGAAGCCCAATCTGATCGTACTCGGACAGCACTCTCTTTGTAATTCTATGGTTTTGTTCGTAGTCATAATATTCATATCCTCCAATAATAGGATTCGCTGGCAATGGATCGGGTGCCTTCACAACGACAGCTAGTAGATATATCTCATCACTCTGCCCATTGTATGCATACAATATTCTATATTTCTTAAGTTTTCTTGATAACGGCCTAATTCTGTAAAGATTGAATCCGGCACTCTGCATTGAAGTTATTGCTCTTACATTAAAGTGCGGACTTGGGTTTATTGTTTCCCATTTTGTTAGCGACCATTTGGCATCTTCTGAAACCGCTATTTGCTCCAAAAAAACCCTAATTAGATCAGCGTCGTGGACTTCATATAAAGGATTTGACTGGATAAAATTTAAATCAGCCTCCGTATGATCACCTTCGTATATTTCGATCACTATATCACGCTAGGTATAATTAGTTAATGGGAACGTACATTTCAAACTCTTTGTTATTAGTGATAATACATTATCACTAATAGTTCACGTAGCCAGAATGTAACTCAGTGGAGCTTTCTGCCCTATATTTGAGGCTTTGTGTAGCTGTGTATAATGTTGGCGAGTGTTGCAGGTTGTTGATAATAAATAAATTAAATTGACATGCGGCTTCTACGAACCAAGGGGTCGGGCGTTCGAATCGCTCCGGGCGCACCAATTAAGACAATGGCTTGCAGCTTAACGGTTGCAAGCCATTTTTATTTTTATCTGCTCAGGGGTAAACCAGAAATTTGTTAGGCGATTGAATTAGCTTCAGCAATCCTCGCAGTAACTGTAGTGGTCAAGTAATTTTGGACACAACGATAGTTTTTTTTGCTGCTTTGTTTCGCTCAAAGACGGAGGGCGACAGATTGCCCAAAGCTGAGTGTATGCGATTACAGTTATAGAATCCCACGATGTATGCGGTGATATCTGTTTTAGCTTCCATTTGATTGGCATATTCGCGCTGCCAAACGCGCTCCATTTTGAGGTTCAGGAAGAGGCATTCTGCCACTGCATTGTCCCAACAGTTGCCCTTACGGCTCATGCTGCAGACGAAGCCATGTTTCACTAGCAAAGCCTGATACTGGCTATTGAGGTGGCCGTGTAAATTAGACCACTACAGGATCAGGCGGTCTAACCGTCGAGCACCATAGAATCAGGATGTCCTCATAAAGTCAGGTTCAGACCCGCAGCCTTCCCCCACTCGGCGATGCTACGTTCGTTGCCTGGCCCGTAGCGACCGAGGCTGCGCAGGTCGCCCTTGCCATAGACCAGGGTTTGAAGCCGGCTGACCATTAGATCCGTTCGATCATTCTGCCACTGGCTACTCTTTACCTCCCACACCTTGTGCCGGTATCCGTTCGGATAATTATTGTAGTCTAGATGCCAGACCTGAATTTCGTCGGGCAGGTAAATATCGTAGCCGTGGGTGAACGTTCGCAGCGAAAGCGGCCCCTCGTGGCCAGCATTGATCATCGCGGGATCCTCCGGCACATCGAGTATCCATGCGCCATGCGTGAAGACAAAATTGCAGCAAGTAAATGCCGTCTTCTGATGAGGCTGGGATTTTCGTTCCGGCGACATCTGGATGTCCAGCCACCCTGCAGGCCGGATGATGTCGCACTTCATCAGGGGCACCCCGTCATACTCGGTTCCTTTCCAGGGTATTACAACATTCCTGGCCTCGTCGAAAGTAAAAGGTGGCGAACTCGTGGTGAGTAGCGGCTTGTCGCTCGGCTTGCTCTCGAGTTGAGCAATCAGGTTTTCATCCCAACCCGGCGCGAACGAAGAATGCGAGTCGATCAGCAGATGGTACTTTTCTCCGTCGTAGAGTTTCTGTACCTCCGCACGCGACCAGCCGTAACCGAGACTTGCGGCATAGGCATACTTACGGATGCGAAACCTTGGGTCGCCAATGAAACGGTCAAGATTTTCGGTTTCGTCAGCCTGCCAGCAAATGCCGAAGACCAGACGATCCGGGTGCACGGCGTTGGCAATTGCGGAGTCGATCGTGAAAGGAAGGTACATATCCCGATACGATGCGATCGAGATGAATATCTGCCGCTCCTTTGTCACAGCGGCATTCATACCGGCTCGAGCCTGAGGGCCCCGATGCGCTCGAGGCGTTTGACTACCACCTCAACATCGGCCTGCAGGCTACCGGGCGGCATTTCAAAGCGTGTTTCGAGCTCGTTGTTGATCTCGGCCAGGCTGCGGCTGCCATCGCAAACTTCCCAGATCGCAGCGCCCGAAGAATTCAGAGACACGGTATCCGCGCGGCCTGGAATCTCGAGGAACAAAGAGCCGAGAATTTTCCCCTCGCGTACCCCCTTGTGACGACAGGGTTTCAGAAATGCCAGCTCGATTCCTTGCGCACGCCGCTCGAGGAATTCGGCGAGCAAGGCAAGGAACTCCCGCCCGGGGCCGGCTTGGGCGCGCTCAGGCTGAACGGGATCCCCGTTCCGATAGGTGTCCGGATCCCACACGATCTCGTCGTCTGTCGACGCAATCGGGCGCTGGTAGTCAAGGATCGGGGCAGCGCTCTGCGGGGCATCTATCCTGGCACCCAAGTCAGCCAACGTATGCTGGATACCGGCCTCGGCCGCAGCGATCACATAGGCAATATTGTCGGCATCCGGCACAGGGCCGTGCGGCTTGCTTGCTGTCTCCGCGCGTATGATGCTCATCAGCTCCAGCCAGCGCGCCGCGATCTTGCGCAGGTCAGCCGAGTGGATCAGTATCGGCAGCTTCACTGCCGGGAGTTCGAGTGTGCGGTCCACGCAGAACCCTGTGAGGAAATCAAAACCCGAGCCCAGCCCGAAGGGGCCTTCGCCGCGCGGCAGGTCGGGCCATGCCGTCGCTCTGGCCTGCCCGCGCCCGACTTCGGATAACACAGGAGATCGAAAAACACTGTCCGGTTCGAGCAACAGTACAGTTCCTTCAATCTTCTCTGTGAACAGCCATTCGAGTAACGCTGCCGCCTTATTGTAAGAGGGGTACATATCGCCCGTGTACGGATGCGGTGACCAACTCAGGGTCTCGACAACGCGCGCGAGCCGAGCGCGTGGAACCGGGTTCCCGGGCATGGATGCGATCAGGCGCACCAGCTCGCCCGGTTGCCGGGCACGGCCCCACGAGTATTCGAGGAGTTCCGGCTGCCACTGCATTTCACTGCTGGCTGGGTTGCAGAAAACGGTGTAGATCACAACTTGTTTCCTCTTTTGTCCTGGAACGCAGCAAACTGCGGCGCGACCACGCCACAGCGAAAGTGGCCCCAGCCAAACACTGCTCCAGGGTCGATGCGCGCGGCGCGGTGCAGCCAGGTCGTGACTGCAAAGCGGCTATCCGCGAATTCTCTCGACGGGCAGCGCACCGGCATTGCTTCGTGGAATTCCTCACTGGGGAAAACCACCAGGCGATTAGCGACGGGCTCCACCGTCGTGAAGGTATCTGCGGACCGGCGCGAGCCGCCAGCTTCAATGCAGTCGTAGAGCCGCAGATCCCCTCCCGCAAATCCGCGAGGCTCGCGATGAAGGTAGTAGACGCAGGAGAGCACTCTCGGGAGATCCAGTGCATCGTCACAATGCACCTTGAAATATTGGCCGTCTCCTGCGGCAGTCAGCTGCGACTCGACGCTTGCCAGCGGAAACAGCGGCATGCCAAAGGTCTTGGCGAGCAGCGGGAACCAAATCAGTAGCCGGTTCTGAATCAGCCGGCTGTGCACCGACTCGCCGAAGTTGATAATGACCAGATTCTGCCGCGTCTCCGGATCATACGAAGTCACGGTGCCCGCCTGGAACTGCTCCTTGGATAGCAGCGCGTAGGCGAGCAGTTCGTCGTGTTCTTTCGGGCTCATGAAATCGTCGATGACCACGAATCGGGGGCGGCGCAGCTTCGTAGAGAGGGGGATGTGTTCGGCACCATGCGCCTTGCGAAGCTCCATCACTACAGGGGGCTCGCTCTCTATCGAGACGAGTTGCGACGTCTGAAACGAACAGGCGACCTTGCCCCCGTCAAGAGGGAGTTGTATAAACTGATTTCCAGACCCTGGAGTGGATAGCGCCGTAAAAATGGTCAACAGCTCCGGCGCATCTTCGCGCAGTGTCACCGCATGCTCATGGCCACCTGTCAAGCGTATCTTCAGCTGGATGTCGCGTAGCGTTGCCATCAGTCGGTGGCCTCGAACAGTGCATGGTTCCAGCGCGAGAGAAGTTGCGCTGACTCCTGCGGACGGTTCCAATAAAGTTGGGCGGCTGGCCGTTGCTCAAGCAGGCGGCATAGCAAATTCACGCCGTTATTTCTTTCGATTTTGAAGTCCAGTGACGCGCCGATCAGCGCGGCTACTGCGGTGGCGGGCGACATGGGTGTGATGGTCTCATCTCTTACGTGGAGAGGTGCCTTTACCGCAACCACTATACTTGTAAATGCTGTCGATATCCGGCCCGATTGCGAGCCTGCTCCCTCCGGTTGTGTCTTCGCCCCTAACGGAAGGATTATGAGATCCTTGATGCGGATGGCGAACAATCCGCCATCAAGTAATTCCCATCCGTTCGTCTGCAAGGCTTGCAGAAGTGAGTCATTTGAGCCGCCGATATCACCGGCAATCACCATGCCCCGCCCGTCCTTGGAAAATGCCGCAGCCTCAAGCCAAGCATACTGATGCCGGGCCTGTGCAAAGATTGTCACGATCTGTCGCTTGAGCAATAACGGCAGTTGCGCTTTGTCGCAGTGAGTCCTCTCCGGACGTCCTCTTTGTTCGATCCAGCAACCTGCGGCTGATATGGAAATTTCAAAATTGGCGATCACATTGCTGGGCTGGGTATGGAGCTGCGCGCCAAACTCCGGAGCCAATCGTTGCAATATTGCAGCGTCATTGGACCAGACCGCTATCTGGACATTCTCGAAGGTGATGTGAATAACTTCCTGTCGTGTGGAGGTGGCAGCATATGACGTGACAATATCCGCGCCGCCAGCCGGCTTTGCCGCAAGGGAGCCAGTTGCCAGCACCTCTGGCATCAGAAAACTCTCCGGCCACTCGCGCATCCAGGCAGGATTGAGCAACTGGCTGACACGATTCCATGAGTATGGCCCCTCGAACTGTTCAATCATCTCACCCCGCTCAAGCGGAATGCAATCACTGAAAGCATGTCGACCACGCTCGATCTCATGACCTGATTCCGGCAGTTCATTCCAGATGTACCGAAACGTCTCATGCTTGCCACGATTCCCGCGGTAACGCTGAATGATTCCGGTGAAGGTACTCGTCATCGTTCCCATGAACTCCTTCGCCTCGGCGGCAACAAGTTGAGACAGAAAGGCGAGACTCAAGCTGTCGGTCTGGGGAAGCTGCGCGAATTCCGCGCCGTAGTTGTCGAGAATATGCCAATCTATAAAATAGTGATTGGGGTAAGCGAGCTTGATCGCATTGAAAAACGGATCATCGCGCTCGTCGGTAACAATGACTAGAGGATCCTTGCGCTCGAACACCTGATCCATAGCCTCAATCGCTTCGCAGGGCTTGCGGTCCAGGGTAGTCACGCCATAGGTGACCTTGAAGTCGCCGCGGCGCAGGTGCACCGCGTTGAAAGGGCCGATGTCAAGGGCAACGCGTGCAGCCAATTCGGCGAAAGGTCGCTTGGCCTGCATACGCTGAAGAAGACGGTAAACCGATCGCCGCGTTTCATTGTCGAGGTAGAACTGGTAGCTGTAATTACTAAGGTTGGCGCGGTGGTGCTGGCTGCCGGGGACCAAAGGATCCTCGGAAAGCCGGAGCACTGGAATTTCCTCATGCTCGCCGCCAACCGTCAGCCAATGCTTGCGGCCACGGGCGAAATTTATGGCAGCGTTGCTTGACAGGTCTAGCGTTTTCGGAAAATAAAAAGCAAAGTCCCACAGCGACAAGTCCGTAAGCTCGATGCTCGCAAGCCCCTGCAAATCGACTGCGTCAGGCTCGACCCAAGGCACCGGAATGTCGAGCAGATCGGTGATCCGGCTCGGCTGCAAATTGCTCACACGGCCATCATAGGAAACGATATTGGCTGGTGGCGACACGTTGCCATCGAGAACAAGCAAGCGGTTGGTCAGGTGCGCGAGTATTACGCCGACCTCGATCGACATGATGCCGTTGCTAAGCCCCGATCTGCCGGACTGGTAGTTTGTGTAGTAGAGATAGCGCATCTATTTATCGGTAGTGACTATCGACCGATCGGCCGGGTAATAGTGGACGAAGATGCCAGCATAGTAGTCCCCATCCAGCGGATAGGGGCGGCCATGCACAAGACGGGTCCCCTCGTAAAAGATGAACTCCCCGGGTTCCATGTTGACTTGGCTCACTTCGCCGTCAACGCTTTCGATGTGCAGCGGCCAAGGAGATTTCAGCACGTGATCCACGCAAATCGTAGAACTGATGAAATGAGGCTGCCGATCCACGTGGTTGTAGAGAAAAGTTCCGCGCTGATAGCAACGGATGCCGTAGCAATGAGACAAGACGAGCGGCCTGCCTGCCCAGGCTTCATGCAGTGGCCTGAGATCTTCAGCAAGCCGTGCGTTGAAACCCTCGTCTTCGAACAGCAGCGTCGCGATGTTTCCCTTGGCGGCGGTCCCTATCTCATCAATCACGCCTTCGGCGCGAAAGTATTCGATATTGGCACGGAAGTGAGCAAGCAGGCGCTCGTGCACTTCTGGATCGAGTCTTGCCTTGCGAAACCCCAAGCCGAAGTAGGGCGCATCGGCCTGCATTTGGTCACACTTTTTTCGCAGAAACTCAGGGGCCTCGAACTCCGGCACCAATGCCTGTGCGTCAGTTGGCGCGCGACTCATGAAGTCTCCTTTTTGCAGCTATCGCCAGATCGAAAAAACATCGTTCTACATCGCTTTGGGCGCCCCTGCGAAAACTCTCGAGATTTTCGACGAGAAAGTCCCTGTCGAGAAAGAGTTGTTTGTTCCACTCCGAACCGAGGAATGGCCCGCCGACACCATCGTTGATGTCGGCGTAGTAATGGAAAAAAGCCCCCTCTGGCAGCGTTGCCTGCTGCGGCTCAGGCACTGCAAATTCGGGATTGTCGAGCAGTTCGTAATCAATTTCGTTCGCAGTAAGTGCCATTGCAAAGCAAGCCATTTCCGCCATCCAAACATTGTGATCCCCTAGTCCCGCCGCTTTCCCAAGCAGGTAGAGAATCTGCGCAAAGCGGAAGCAATCCTGGATCACCTTGTTCGTGCCGATGGTAGCGCCGTTCATGAATATGGTCACACCGCCGCGTTTAAGCGTCCTGTCACAGCCTAATGAGCCCAGAAGCTTTTGCAGATCAACACCGACTTTCTGGCTGCCGAAGCCCATGAACAGCCTGTCATTGATGATAGTGTTAGACGCCATGGCATTCCCAGCGGGGAAGATATCCGCACGCATGTCGCCATACAGGAACAGGTCAGTGTCCATGAGGCATACGATGTCGTCAGGATCAACGTGGGCAGCAATCGCTTTCAACGCTTCGACGCGGTTGAGTGCTACATAGCCGCCACCCCCCGAAGAGAAGTCGATTTTGTGGCTATGTGCGTGATTGGCACCGGTTATCGCACGCGCACCGTAAACCTTGAGCAAATGAGTGAGTTCTGCGGAAAGGCTTTTATAGTCGTTGCACACGACCACTGTTATATCCCAGCCCGTTGCGAGTTGCCCAACTAGCGACTCGAACAGGATCGCCAGTTGCCAACAAAAGTAAGGCTTGTCTTCGATACCGAAAACGAAACGCACACGGGTGTCATGCTCAGATTGTCGGACGGAATTTACCGCAGCAGCACCCTGTTTGCCAGAGGATGAGGTGGATAGTTCAATCAGGCCGAGATGATAAAAACGGAATAATGCTTCGGAGAGATCGGCGAGCATGCTGACATCTTCGCCATCGTAACGCGCACGAAGCGAATTAAGCATATCTAACGGGGTATGTTGGCCGTCGCACAAGTTCCATACACCAGCGGCTGACTCGTTCAGTGCATGCGCCAATTCCCCCTCGGGCGACAGCAAAACGAGTTCATTAGCTACGGGAAATTCGGCAAATTCCGGTCGACGTCTTGGCCGCATGGCCAAATCTGGATGCGAGTGTACTGGGGAAACACTCGGGATACTCACTTCGAACCGCTATCGTCCTCGGATCCACCACTGTTTTTTGATCTGTCTGCGCCAGCGGCGCCGATTCGATCCATCACAAGCTTTGAACCCGTAGCAGCCAGAGCGCTGCCCAGAGCAGCGATACCAATAAGGCCAAGACCTGGGATCGGCACAGCGTTCACGAAAACCGTGGGTGCAGCCGGGGTGGGTGGAGCACTCGGCGCCGAGGTGGGTGCAGTAGTCGGCGCCGAGGTGGGTGCAGCACTCGGCGGCGGGGTGGGACTCAGGTGACTATCTGCGTTGGCCTTGCCGGGCTTGGTGAGCAACGCCGCCGCCAAAGGCACAGACAGAATCACCGGAGAAACCCAGCCTACAAGAGATTGTTGAATTACTTGGCGGCGCGTAATAGGCACCGAAAAAATGGGTTGGGACGATCCTCCTGATACGGATTGGTCTGAATTTGTATCGCGTGCCGCGAGTTGCGTCTTAAGAACCGCGATCTCGGCTAAAAGCTGCTCTGTTGTCTTCGTGTCGTTATGGTCAGTCAAGAGATGCACTCCTTTAAAATTATGTCATGAAGCCCAACTCAAGCTGAACCGGGCATTAACCCGGATTGTCCTTTGGATGCGCGAATCCAATAAAATAAAATCAATAATGTTTCTAATGGATATCATTAGAAACTTCCCTGAGTTTTTCAATGAGACGCGGCTCTAATGGTCAATCTGGGATTAAGCGGCACTGCAATGTTGTAATACGATTTAAACACACTCCGGGGGCGGTTGGCAAGCTTGCGCGTACCGCACCTAGGCTAGGCTTTGGGTTTGAATTTATCCGCTGCGCCCTCCAAAAAAATCAATGCCCCATTGAATCCGTACTTATTTTCTATATCGCCCCGGCGGAATCTTGAAGTCGTAGAGATTTTCCACAAAGTCATTAAAACAGTAGGCGTTGGGGTTAGCTTGGCACACATAAAATTCCGCTGCGCCCCGATTATCCTTGTTCTGCTCCCAGAATTCGTAGCCGCTGGGTAATTTCTTTATATATTCGCTAGTTGCCCACCAAAAATTTCCACTGTAGTGGCTTTGACCGCACTGAAGTTCCACCCCGCAGGTTTCGTACTCCTTCAGCATGGTTGCGCAATCCTCCCATTTTTCAATATTGAAGTATTCCATGTACTCGCGCCATGCGTTGGCGGCGTCTCGCGCCGGAGACTCGGCTAACGACGCTCCTTTGGTATGAAGGTAGTAACATACAAACGACTTTTCATTGTCTTGTGCTTCTTTCCACACCCTGGCCAATGTTGGGAATTCGTAATCTCTGATATTGTCCGTAACGAACACCTCAAACTTTGGGTCATCCAGGATCGGTATATTCAATTCGCACTCTCGGTTCGTCCCGCCGACGAAGCCGACGACGATTTTTTCACTCGCGTCATAGAGTCCGGACTCCATCAATTTAGCGTATTGTTCGGCGATTATTCTGCGCCAGGCACCGATCACCCCAATATGCCAAAAGCCAATGATCTTCTTTGCTGGCTTAAACCGGACAACCGGTTTGCACCACAAGGGAGGCGGTGACAAGGGCCGTGCCGTCGCTTCGATCTGCCCATTTATGTCTGTGGGGCTGCTTTGCAATGGGATTGCTTCACTGCTCACGCGCATTATGCTCAAAGCACGAGCCTCATCCAACAACTGGGATTTTCGTATAGCTATCATCATCGGATGGAACTCGACAGCCCTCACATCCCCGCTCAGTTCGTCCATCGTGCGGATCAGCTTGAGGAGAAGCGCATCAAGATCCCCACGCCGATTCGGATCAAACTCTTCCTTGTTGTATGCCATACCGGGCCATTGCGGATCAACCGCGTCATAGCTGATCGCGGTATCCTCCATTACATAGATTCCACCATCCATCACCATCGGCCAGAGAAAGCGGAAAGACTCGATCATGTGGGGGACGTAGTGGCTCCCGTCGTCGATGACTACACCGAGAGGAGGAAGCGAAGAGAGTGCCCGCTTGATCGCCCCCTGATCCGTCTGACTCGCGAGCACAAATTTTGCCCCATCCGGAACATAGTGCATTGCTTCTGGGTTCACATCCACCCCAATCACCTTCGCATTGGGGAAGTACTCTAGCCACATCCTTAAAGATCCGCCAAAGAGGACTCCGAATTCAATCAGGGTGAATTCTTGATTTCTCATTTCGCTAAACAGCCCCTCATAGACATCCAGATATGTCTTCCCTCGAAAACTATGGAATGGGTTATCTTTGTCAGTGTTGAAATGGCGAGCTTTATAGAGTTCAGGGAGTGTCATAAATGCCGATTTATATATAACGTTATCAAGTTTGATTGTAGCAAATGGGGTTGAGCAATTTACATGGTTATTGAGCAAGTGGTATATCCTGCAAGACTCAATCAATTTGTTGCCAGCCTATTCTTCAGTGGCTTAAATATAAAATCCTTTCAGGAAGAAATACTGAAACTTCCTGTAGAAATCATTGAAGGTGATGGCGATGACTATGGCCTCTATATATTTGGTTTGTTCCTTGCGTGAAATTATTTTTAAAAATTAAACTTACGGGTCGGAACATCAGGGTAAAAATTTAATCTGGAATCTTGATGTGGGCGAACGCAACAAGGTAATTTTAAACCATGAAGATTTCGTAACCATAGACTTATAAGTACTGCCCAGCAATGCTTCAAAGAGATTAATGAATTATTCAAACACAAGCCAATATTGATAATCGGATCATATTTGCTGAAACGCGATAGTAATGAGCATACAAAATGGGACGAGGCCGATACAACTTTAAACGATTATGTGAATTATTATCGAAAGCAAGTTCAGGAGAGAATTAAATTTTGCATCAAGGTTTATCAAAATATGGGCTATTTAGATATGACGGAACACACTCAAACGAAAAATGTATTAATAGATCAATATCATTTTAATCAGGCGGGTCAACAAATGCTGTCAGGCACAATATTGGATTGTATATCCACTCACTGCAAGCCAGAATAGTCAAAATCCATTGCAGCCTGGATCACTGCTGGGCTTTAAATGCGAGGGGTATTCATGAATGGTGTTGCGCAGTTGCTTCGAAAAGTCGCCAAGCAGTTAACCCCACGGCACCAGACCGAGCTCCCTGGCTTGGTCGAACGTGATACAGCGATCCCAGTCCGCTTCTGAATGTATAGTCACCGGGTTCGGGTTGGTGCCGGTAAATACGTCAGGATGAGCACGTTTGTTGCGGAAATCGAAACCCGAGTAGATTTCGTAATCGCGCAATGAGCGGATCCGACCAAGACTGAATGGGCCGAGGCTGTGTCCTTCAGCACTGTATAGCAGTCTGCGCAATCGCTCAAAAGCAACGGCGTTGCGTTGTTGTATGACATCCTCGCCATGTTCCCAGTGACGGCGCGGTGGCGCACCGCGATGCAGCATGTGCCACGCCACCACTTCGCTGGGCAGGAATAGATCATAACCCCAAGTAAAACTGCGTACAGTGATACTGAATTCCTCTCCCCAGTAGTAGTGGTCTGGGTCCTGAGGCACTTCCACATTCCATTGCCCACGGCTGAACGCGAAATTGCCGTTCACAAAACGAGTTCTTCCAGGTTGCTGCAGGTTCGGTTTGCCGAAATCGAACCATGGTGCCCATCCCCCCTCCTCATTCCAGCCACTGACTTTTGTCGTCGGCACACCCATGTCGAAATTGCGCTGCAGCATCCCCTCATCGTCGTAATGAAACAACGGTGAATTCATCGTGATGATCGGTTTTTCGGCGGGCAATGCTTCCAGCATCTCGATCAGCCGGGCGTCCCAGTCCGGCTCGAATTTCATGTGCGAATCCACTTGCAGTGTGTAGGCCTCGCCACGCCACAGTGACTGCGCCAGGTTGCGGGCCCATGGTCCTCCCTCGCTCTCCCGAACAGTACGATCAATGAAGCGAAAGCGGGAGTCAACTCTGAACCTCTCCACATTGATCGGTTGATCAGGATCCTGCTGCCAGCAGATTCCAAAACGCAGGTTCTCCGGCCAGCGCGCCATGGCGCCGCAGTCTTCCAGTGTACGCGGCAGTTCGGGGTCAGCATAGGATGCGATGGCAACAAATATCAGCGGTCTCACCGGTGCAATAGCCCTTAAGAAAATAAATCTGTGATGTTGTGAAGAGGAAGTAAGCTGGCAGTATAAACGTAAATCAACCTAGCTTGGCTCGTGGCATCATTCCAGATTGTCGCAGCAGTAGTAGCATGCGAAGATTCGCAGGATGTACAATAAACCTCGACAGACTTAGCTCCAGGACGATACGTGATAGCAACAAATAGCCTAGATTCAAATGCAGTTGAAATATTCATATTGCGTCAAATCCGCGATGCCATTCGAGGTCACGATCTTATCGACTGGGCTATAGACGACTTCGAATCGTTTCTGTCGCTGTTTAACATCATTCATCTACAGGACGGAAGCGTCTCACGGATGAAAGATGGTGCGATCTACCTCAACACGCTTCCGGATATGGTTCGCATGCATGCCAAGTGTAGAACTTCCCATATACTGATCACGCACCTGAACGAAAACTGGGGCGGGTTCTCGACAACGGTTCCCAATCGAACCGTAGACTGGGGTAATTGGCATTCGCATATGATCGACGCCGGATGCACACTCCAGATGGTGCAGCAGTACTTGGACGACCCCAAGGTGCTAGCCGTGGTCACAACTCAGCACACCGCCTTTGGGCATCCCTCCATTCTGTCAATTCCAATCGGCATCAAGCATCCTCAGGAAATCATTGATCACCTTTTTCATGCGGATGGCGTAAAAACACAAGAGCTGCTGTTAAACAATAGCGGCTGGGGGCATCGCCAAGGGATCAATGAACGTGTTATTGCAAACTTTTCTGGTCGCATCAGCAACGCGTATGGAATACACCAATCCGAATATTACGAGTCCATCACCCGCTCAAGATTTGTGCTTTGTCCATCCGGAATGGGTTGGGACTCTTATCGCATATGGGAAACCCTGCTGCTGGGAGCCATTCCTATCGTCGAGTATTCAGCAGGCTGGGATGCAGTACTCGATGATCTGCCTGTTTTATTCGTCAGGAATTTTGACGAGGTTACACCTGAGTTGCTCGCCGTGGCATATCCGGCCATCCTATCTCGATGCCAGAGCTTCGATTACGGCAAACTGACGAAACAGTGGTGGGTTTCAAGGATCACAGGATTACTGAACTGGGCGCCTCCCAGCATTAGAATTGAGTCTCATCGCAGAATTGCGTGAATGCCTGACTGGGTGCAGAAAGTGGTCAGGGCGTAATCCAGCGATCCGCCTGCCTGCTCGCCTCTCGAAAACATTGGGCAGTCTGCGCAGGATTCCGGCGTGCTTCGGAAGTCAGAAAGATTTCGCTTTCTTCTACAAAAAAAGCCTGGTATCCCCACTTTTGACAGAACAGCTTGCACTTCTGCTCATCGTACGCAGATTCAAAGAATTTCTGCCTGTAGAATTCAGCTTCAAACAATAATTCGTTATTCAGAATTCCGTACGCGAAGACGAAGCCGCGCTTGAAACTGGCATTGACAAGCAGCAAAGGTTTCTTGTCAATGGGCAGGCTTTTGATCTTCCATATCAGCCAGTGTATGGCATTCGGCTTGAGTCCTTCGTGCGATGATAGTGTAAATTTTTCGCCTCGGTAAGGCCGGTTCCCGCTGTTTACAAAGACATGCTCCGGACACTCATAGCCAGAATAGAGCGCTACAAACTCATCCATTTCCGGCGCGAAACGGTCATACTGATGCACGGCATAGGAGATGTTGCCATCGTCATCCAGTACCCAGCCGTCGTGATCCCGACACAGCTTTAGTCTCCCCTGATCATTACGCGGAATAAAAGTAATTTGCGCCATTTCATCTGCGCTAAAAGGACGAGATTTCTGCAGCCAGTCAATTTCCGTGAATCCACAATTATTGACCAGGCTCTTGCCCGCACGCGTAATCTTGATGCGACCGCAGTGATTCAGATAACCACTATGCGCCAGATAGTTCAGCGTACCCTGGTCTGCGAATTCAAAATTTTGTTGCGCCGTCACATCGGCCATGCTGTCCAGAAACGCCATCACGGCGCTGCGATTACCCATGATCGCTCCCGAATTCAATATAGCTTTGTCCGCGATTGCATCGGCCGCTGCTTTGCCGAACGGCTCGGCTACCCAGGCATAATTCAGCCCGTTCGGATGGTTCCCGACAGTCAGAAACTGGAATTCAGACATTAGATAAAGATCACAGTCCCGCATGAAAATTTCTACATCCGTAAATGGGTCGCGCTGGAAATAGGCGTCCCTGAAGTCCATCATCAAGGCATATCGAAAATCCAGGCCTCGCAGCCACTGCCTGTATTGCTCAAAGCGATATCCATTGACGACCTTATTGGGGGGCGTAATCGGCGGGACAAAAAAATAGTTCACGCCATTATCCAGCAGGTATTTTTTGACCGGTTCATATTCCGGGCCATCGGATATTCCCAGCAAGACCGGGCAGTTTGCGCCGGTTCTGCGTAGTGTCGAAATGAATTTCCGGAACAGGTCTACGTCCTTGTAACCAGTCGCGATGCTGACGATAACATCTACTTCAGACTCGACTTGCGAGGAAAGCATGGGCTGGAGACTTCTGGCCTCGAGCTCTTGGATGATTTCGCTGACACGATTAATAGACCGGTGATGCTTCAGGACGAATTCCCTGCCCTGCATCCCGATTTTTTGTCTTGCCGGATCATCGCCCAAATAGCGGATGAGCTTCTGTTCAAGGATTTCCATTCCCTCATCGGTCAGGTCGTAGAAAACAAGATGCTGTCCATCGATCAGAGGATTCTTGATCGGCGCATGCATTCTGTCGACGAAGACCAGGGCGCCTGAAGCCAGTGCCTCCCAGAGTCTGGCATCACCTTCCCACGGATCGGGGTTGGCATGAAGGATGATCTTGCTGTCATACAAACACTGCTTGTACTTTGGAGCTATGTCCGACCTTCCGACCGGGCCGCATTCGGAAACTGTTCCAATCTGCATGGCGCGGCGATGATCGGCCGCCAATCGTTTGGCGAATTTCAATAGTCTTCCCCTGGCAAACTTGAGCCAGGGAGAGTCGATCACGTCGTCATCAAACAGGCAGGAGACATCGATACTCCTGCTGTTGTCATAACCAGCGGGCGGCTCACACATATCATTAACAACACAGTATGCCGTCGGTACGACAGGCAAGCCGGCATAGTCCAAGACCCGCCCACTTTCACGATCGACAACACTGCGTTTGAAGTATAGCTTCCACCTGAAGTCGTCGGCGTCGAAGAGAATTCCGGGATTATCATCGTAATCGAGGAGGATCGTTTTTTCTTTATACTGATCCTTGATCGGGCGGAACTGGACGTGAAGGGGGCAGTGATCAACTAGATGGTTCTGACAAAAAATCAGGTAATCGGCAAGTTCGGGATGATCTACCAGCGTCACCTGCGGATGCGCCAAGAGACCCTCATGGGTCAGTCGCATCTCGTTGCTTGATGACTCGGGATGATCAAACAGGGGAAAGTAGATCTTGTACTTCAATCCTATCAGAAGGTCTGTCTGTCGAATGATATCCGTCATGACTTTGATTTCCCCTTCACAGTTTCCGCTGAACGGCCCTCCGGCATCGATGAAATCCTTGTTTGCATAGATTACGTATATGCTGCACAAGTCATTTTTCAGTATCCGGATGCTGGTTTCTTCATCTGCGCAGTTATTCAATTTGACCAGAATAAAGAACAGGCCCGATATGTTGACGCACCGTTTTGCCATGAACTCACTGAAAGCCGTGAATATGTCTATCAGGTCGCTTTTCTGCCCGTTGTAGTCATGGATCCCCATAATGGGGTGAATATAGACATAAATCTTCTTTCCGCTCTGCTCGAGCACCTTATGCAGTCGAGCTATTCTTCGGGAAAATGCTTCGTAATCCTGTGCCGATGACAGATCATGATGCGTCATTGCAAGCTGTAGATGATAGGTGGAACTGTCGGTCAAGTCTGCGCCAGCAACAGGCTTGTTGGCATCTTCGTAATGCCGGTTAACCCTAACAATCTCACGGCAACACTCTTCCACCACACCGTCAATTGTATTTACTGTCAGGGTGTCGGCTTCAATGTAGTTTTGTATATCCAGAAACTCTTTGAAATCATTTTCCAGGCAGTCCTTGATAACGCTCAATTGGCATACGAGCGAATCAAAAGGCAATGATTCACTGTTCAGTTGGCACCTGTCCAATAGTGCAGCACTAGAACATCGATGGCCGAAAGGGATAAATACCGTGTTACTGCTCGACATGAAAGCTATTCCAGGGTCGCATCAGTGCTGGCTGTGATCTTTTGGGCATGATATGGGCTTAGTTCGACCAGAAAAAAACAGGGGGGGAATTCGAGGAGAAAAAGCAGCGTGCGGAATTGCAGCAATTGAACAGGATGAGATATATGTTGTACATTATGAAATTATATCGGACTTACATTATGTTGGTAAATTTAGAGATGAATCATGAGTCAGCCTGATCAAACGACCGGGGAAGCGCTATGGCGTGGTGAGCGGGAACCGAGAATCGCGATCCTTGTGCTTGGCTGTCTGCTGACAATTTATGACCGCTGCATTAGAACCATCCGCGCCACTTGGGGCTCTCAATCCAGAGACCACGTGGACATTTTTTATGTATACGGTGGCCAGCATGCAAACACCGACGAGGAGATGGTCGACATCGAGCGCCTCATCGGACGACCCCGGCCACAATTGCAGGACTATGAAGTCTGGGTATCAGGTGACATCATCCTGTGTGGAGCGGCAGACTTGTATGACGCGCAGCAAGATTGTGTCTTGCGCAAGCGGCTGATAGCTTTTGATTATCTGGTTAATCAACAGCGCTATGACTTTATTTATACGGTATGCGCAACCAGCTACGTAAATATTGATGCATTGCAACAATACGCCAGCAGCCTGCCTCCCTCGGGTGTGTACCATGGCCCGTTGGGGATACATGAATCCAGTGGTTACCCATTTGTGTCTGGGGCGTCGATTTTGCTCTCGAGAGATATTGCAGCCGATCTGGCTAATAGCGCAGAGGCCATCATTACCACCAACACCATTGCTATGCCTGATGATGTCGCAATCGGCCACTGGGTTGCGAGCAAATACTGTGCTGAATCAGAGGCTGAAATCTCCGGTCGCATTGCTACCGGAAAAAAGGCGACGAACAACCAGACCTTCGTTTTGCCATATGGCAAGGGAATGATAGATTTTGTCATGTCACCGGCATACAGCCATATTCCGCAGGAGCAAGCTTATCATTACCATTTCCATTCGCGCCGCACGTGGGAGATGGAGAACTTTCACCGGCGCTTTTTTGCGGCATAGCGGAATGTAAACCCGCAGGCGGAGGTTGTACTTTGCCGAAAAACAAGTCAGGCAAAAAAGGTCATGGCGCACTGACCGTACTTTTCTGATTCATCCAATCTTCCCCGCCTGCAGCCCTTCCCAGCGTTCGAATGGCCATGGATGCTTCCTTGCATTGACGTGACCGGGATCGAAGGCGGTGAGCTCTGGGCGCCCATGCAACAAGCGTTCGATCAACTCGACCCCTTGCATGAAGGAATGATCCTGATTGCTGACCTCGTATTTCCAGAGTCCGAAACGTCCGCGTGAATACACATCATGCTGTTCAAAGTATGGAATGATTTGCGTCAATGCCTCGTCCCGATGCAATCCCGGTGTCGGGTATCCATAGTTGGCGCGATAGCACCAAGTCGAGACGATATCTTCCCGTCTGTGGATTAGTCGGGTATTCAATGCCCCCTGGATTACCTGTTCCAGCAACGTGCTCGGGTCTACCGGCTTGTGGCGTGACTCGGATACTTCGCACATTAAAGACCAATACTGTGCGCTATCTGGCACGTTGTTCGGCGAGAAGTTGCTGTACACGGTCACCCTGTAGAATGGGCAGTTTTCCTCCGGGAAATACATCCAGCTCTTGGTTGCCAACTCTGTTGTGGGTTGGCCGCGCAAGCCAAGGCCAATAATATTCGAACTTGAATGCAAGAGCCCCCGCTCTGCCGTCGGCTTCAGGTGTGATTGCTTGGAGTGTCGAATCAGTTCGTGCAACGGCATAGTAGAGATCAGAGTGTCGTAATGGAAAGTCTGGCCATCTTCGGTTCCGACCTCATGCCGATCCAAGTCGATGCGGCTGACTGACGTATTGAAACGAAGCTTTTCTGCGGGCAAATGCTTTGCGCAGGCACGCCAGATTGCGCCTGTACCTCCGTGTTTCGGGAATTGAAAGGTATTGTTCGGGCCCCATGAGCGGTCATCTGTTTTCAATGCCAGACCTTTTGATAGCAAGGCTAGATCCGTGACGGCCACCCGCTCCCCAACCCAATCGGCATTCATCAACTCAGGGGGATAGGCCCAAACCTTGGAGTTGTATGGACGCATGAAAATTTCAGCGATACCAGCACCAAAGGTTGTTTCGATCCACTGACCGAAATTCGCTGGCTTTACTCGCGTTGATGCGGCAATCTTGACCAAACCCTGCAAGCAGTGGGCCTGATCGTCCGCAGGTAGATGATGGATATTGCTCTGCAATGGGTAGGGAATGAATCTTTCACGCATCCATACCCACGACTCCCGCTGGTGGTGCAGCCAGCCATCTGCGCCAAGAAATTCCTGCATCGCCGCATCGAAATAGGCGTAGTGTGAAAACTGAACGTGCCCACCCACATCCCAAGTAAAACCTTTGTTATCAACAAACGAGGCTGCTAGTCCGCCAGCTTCGCTTTGAGCTTCCAGCAACATCCATGACGAGTGACCGTTGAGCTCTAATTGACGGGCGGCCCCCAAGCCGGTTGGGCCCGCACCGAGGATCAATATTTTCGCGTCTTGCACCTTGGTTGCCAACCGTCCCTGTGCATGAACTTTCATTTACTCACGCTCCCTATCGCTTGTGAAGTAGTCTGACCTTGCCCCTGTAATCCGTACTTCTTAACGCGCTCATTATGCGACCTTCTTCAACTGTGCCGCAAACCAGTTTTTCTCGAACTGCATCGAACTGATGTAATCCAGTGTCGAGTGAAGTCTTCCGTGGTTATAGTACATCAGCCAGTCAATCACTTCATCCATCGCCTGACGCAGTGTTTCAAATCGCAGGCGTAGACGGCAAGATCATTTCTCTGCTCACCCAGTTGTTATAAATTTTCAAGTGCAAGTTGTACCGATAAAATTTCATCAAGAATCGAATTTTTATCGGAACAGTGTTTAAAGTACGGTAAATTGTTGTTATTAGCCCTAATATTTTACATTGGTGGCAGGTTAAAAATCGAATGAGTTTAGTTGGTTAGGTAAGGTGTACTGTTCGGGAATGCAGCCAACCCGTGCGAAGGCGTGAGATAATCGGATCTTATCAAAAAAATATTTTTAAACTTTAAACGCTCTATACCGATAACAAGTTCGTGGATTTCGATCTGGAATCCACTTGATTAAAATACAGACCACTACGCTACGAGGATTGGATATGGATAGCAAAATTACATTTATCAAAACCAGCAAAGGTGAGGATGAAAGTAAAGGGATAACTAATTATTTATCCGGTGATATCAAGCGCACTTTCTATTTAATCGATAACAAGTCAACTGTGAAAGAGCTGATGAAACGGGCTGCGCCAAGCTTGCGTGAATCGCTTGAATATATGCTGCAGGAACTGGTCAATGGAGGCTTTATTCAAGATAAAAACAAGGTGGCTAGCGTTGCTAATGTTGCGATTCCACGCGACAGACGTGTGGGTAACGTTCTCAAGATTCGTATTGGCCGAGATAAACGGAAGGCGATACCGTTTGCTGAGGGTCACATTAGCTTACAGAAAATATGACCTATTTAATGGTTCTTTGCGTAATCGAGTAGGAAAATTTCATGTTTTTTAGAGCCTCAGACGGTGCCGGACTTGCGAGTAACCGCAAATGCAGGCGGATGGGCCAGCGTTTGGTACACGACACAGTACCTCTCGGTAAGGCGCAGAAGGGTGGCGAGTTGCTCCTCTGAAGCATCGGTGTCGAGCGTGAACTGCAATCGGATATTCTGAAAGCCGACAGGAACCTCCTTCGAAAGTCCAAGTGTTCCACGAAAGTCGAGATCACCCTCCGCCTGGAGCGAGGCATCTCGCAACTCAATACCAATTGCCGTTGCAACGGCGTTCAGAGTCACCCCGGCGCAGGCCACCAGAGCTTCGAGCAGCATGTCACCTGAGCAGGCGCTGTGCCCGCTTCCGCCGGTGGCGAGATGTAAGCCGGCGACGACAAGCGCTTTTCCCGTCTCTATCTTGCAGCTGACTCCTTCACCCAGTCGCCCTTGTGCACGTAAGGTAATGAGCGCCATTTCAGGTGCCTCGCGGTAGCGCTCTTTCAGAGGAGCCTGGACAGTGCGGAATTCTTCGGTATTCATGATGATCCCTCCTGTTGGCTGCCGGGATGGGCGGCATTGCTGTCACCAATGCGATTGGGGAATGACACTTCCAACACAACACACCCGACGTCGGTCTTGAACGGGCCGTGAAGTTCTCCGGGGGGGGCGACTAGCGTAATGCCCGGGTTCGGTGGGCTGATGGATTAGCCACATTTGTCTACGATGTGGGTGGGAATACCATCAATACTCATTTGGTTCTTTTCTTCCCAATACTGCTTCAAGCCTTCGTCGCCTTTCTTTGTGGCCCATTCAGAGAGCAATTCTCGATTTCCGCTGTGCGAGAAATAGGGGACGGCCATACCACAAGAAGTTTGCACGAGATCGATAGTGACGTCGAAAATTTGCCGAGCGCCGGGTAGTGGCTTGAACAAAGAAAAAAGCTCATGCCACTCAGGGTCGCCCTTGTGAACGACCTTTGCGGTGCCATAGAGGCGCAAGATTAGCGGCGAGCCATCAAAGGCGCAGAACATGACGGTCATCCGTGGGTCTAGCTGCACATGGGCGGAAGTTTCATTACCACTGCCGGTAACATTTAGCCAGGCGATACGGGTGCTGGACTGAACTCTTAGCGAATCCATGCCCTTGGGCGAAACATTCACACGACTGTCTGCAGTGGCTGTTCCAACGAAAAATATCTTCTGTTCAGCGATGAACTGGATATGTTTTTCGGATAGTTCGTTGAAGCGTTGACCCATTGGGTTCTCCGTGCTGTTGGTCAATTAACGTAAAGCTAGGCGAGTTTTTTTTGCCAAAACAATGCCTTCCCCATTTTTGGATTTAGCTCATAGCCTTCAAAACCATAAGCCATATATGCGGCCTGAGCAATCCTGTTTCCTTCCAGAACTTCAAGAGTCAGCTTGCAGCAGCCGAGATTTATTGCCATTTCCTCTGCTCTTGCCAATAACCTCTTTGAAATTCCACGCCCTCTGTATTCAGGTGCAACAACCATGTCGTGTACGTTCAATAGTGGTTTGCACGCGAAACTGGAAAAGCCCTCAATACAGATGGCAAGCCCAGCGGGATTTTCATGAACAAACGCAAGAACGACAAAAATTCCTTGACGTTTTTTTAGCTCGGGGATCAGGTTTTGCTTCACTATATCAGGGAGCTCAGAGCCGCCGCCCATGTCATCTTTGGCGTACTCGTTTAAAAGGTAAACGACAGCGCCAGCATGTTTTGGAATGGATAAGTCAGCAATTAAAATATTTTCCATGTGATCTCCGTTTGAGCAGTCGCTCATTTCGCCTGAAAGACGCCTCTGACCAGATCAATCTGACGTTCGCGAAGGCTGCACGATGAGTTATTAGCGCCAACGTGTACCGCGACTTGCCCCTCCATGCTGGTAAGCCGATTCAGCAATGACGCAGCGACACAATAGTCGGGTGATAAATCGATGCAATCGACTTGGCAGCCGGGATTTGCGCCTCAATGTCGTTCGCTGAGTAATGTGCTTCCAGACCAGCCATTGCAAACTCCTTCTTTACTTATTCAGCGCGTTCGGCAGGTGGCGAGTGTATGCGGACCAGCATAGAGTTAAGGCTACGCTGAACAAGTCCCTCCGTTCGGGCTGAGCCTGTCGAAGCCAATAGCAACTTATTGATTCACAAGGAGTACGTTTCGACAAGCTCAACGCGAACGGACTTGTTCAGCATTGCCTTAAGGGCCCGCCCGCTTTTGAGCGAGTCCCACGTGAACGCCGGGTTAGCATTCAGCTGTCCAAAGATACATGCTCGTCTTTTTGTTTAATATGCTCAATTCAAAATATTCCGAACAAGGTGCTTGTGCAAAGCCATAACAAACATGTAGTGGCAAAAAATGTTCTTCTCTAGGGTGACAATAGCGGGCATATGGCGCATTTTCCCAATCAATAAGCCTCTGTGCCCTTTCGCTTTCGGATATCTCAACGCTAGAACAAGTCTTTATTAACCAGTTCTCAAATGCTTCATTCATTGCGTTTGCCTCGATGGTTTCCGAAGCAAAAAAAGCCTTCATATTGTGGAAAGTAAAACCTGAACCAATAACGAGTAAATTTTCAACATCCAAGCTTCTTAAAGCTTTGCCTATATTCAAGTGCTCACTAGGGCTAAGACTCTTCACAAGGGAGAGTTGAACACATGGAATGTCAGCTTCAGGAAACATAATTTTGAGTGGTACAAAAACGCCGTGGTCAAAGCCGCGTTGCTCATCAAGCTTAGCTTCAATACCCGCATTTCCAAGCACTTCTTGAATCTGCTTGGCCAGCAAAGGTTTTCCAATGCAAGGATATTTAATATTGTAAGACTCTTCAGGAAATCCAAAATAATCATATATAAGATTTGGGCTTATCCCTGAGGTGATCGTTGGTATGTTTTCCTCCCAATGAGCACTAATTATAATAATCACCGAAGGTTTATTGATTTTAGTTGTGATGTTTTGAAGACAATCAATCATCTCTTGATGGCCAGCATTACCAAGAAGCGGCATTGGGCCACCACCATGTGAAAGGAATAATGTTTGAGTTTTATATTTCAAATTTTTCTCTTTTTTTGTAAGAGCCCCAACGCAAAATTATGCCGCGTTGCGTAGCAACGTCCGGCAGATCGAAGTGAAGCGTATTTATATGCCTTGTTGGGCGCTTTCAGCATACAACCAGTTCCATTTTTACAAATTCAAAATTTAAAAAGACCTGCATCGTTACATAAAAAATAGACCGATATTGGTAGCCACAGCCGCACCCCAGATCAGCGAGCGTAAGCTGCCGAAATTCATAAGGTACACCGCTATATACGCCACTCGCAACGCTACAAAGGTTAGGGCCAGCATGTCGATGCGACCCTGATCACCTTGAGCCATTTGGGCAAAAATCACCGCTGCAATAAATAATGGCAGGGCTTCATAACCGTTGGAGTGTGCGGCAATTGCCCGTTTTTGCCAGCCTATCAATTTGGATTCCCACTCGCGAGGATTGTTGTTGTCGTATTTGCCGTCTTTGAATGACAGGCGCAGCGAGCTAAGCTTGGGAAGCAATGCCGTCACAGCAGGTAGAAAACACGCAATCAATACACACCATTTGGCAATCGTCATTTAAATCTCCCCGGTCAGTGTTAGTGAAAATTGGAATCGAGCATGTCTTTATAAGTATATCTACTCATTTTGCATAGAGATATTATTCAAGAGATCAGCGCAACTATTACAGCTTGCATCCAGTAAATAATAGAAGTAACCTTGCCCGGGATAAATGGAGAGGGACTTTTTGTCCTTGGCTGAGCTTGGCTAAACTTGTTTCGGGAGAGATAAATGAATAAAACGATTTTTCTAGTCACGGCAATTTTTGCATCAACTATGGCGTTTGCCCAGGCAGGCAATACACCGGCTACTGCGCTCAGTGCTGCCGAGGCATATATTGCTGGCCAGGTTTCGATTCAGCCATCGGGGAGCATTCTTCAGGCAGGAGATTCCTTTGTCGACGAGTTGGGGCAGGCTCATGTCAGATATCAGCATTTATATAAGGGAATTCCCGTGTTCGAGAGCGAGGCGATTGTGCATATCGACTTGGCTACTGGCGCTGTGATTGGATTCACCGATGCTCTGCTTCCATTTGCAGCAATTGAAGTGCGGCCAGGGGTTGGTCCGTCAGAAGCGCGCGGCAAAGCGCTGCAGCACTTCCAGCTGGATCGGGGCCTAAGTAGTCGCGATGATCTGATGGTGCTTGTTAATGATGGCGTAGCTTCGCTAGCGTGGCGCGTCCGCATAGTCGGGGATGGTACTCATGGCCCGATTGATAAAATCGCCTTTATCGGCGCTCACAAGGGTGTGGTGTTACGTTCGTGGGATAACGTAGAAACAATAGGAGTCCTCGGCACGGGAAAAGGTTTTTTTAATAAAGTGGTTGAGTTGACGACAGACCAGACTACCAGCTATCGGCTCAAGGATCCCACACGAGGCAATCAGCTTACCTGCGATATGCTGAACAGGCAGGGTAGTTGTTACTACATGGACGATGCCGACAACAAGTGGGGCGATGGTGAGCTGTCTAACCGCCAGAGCGTGGCGGTAGACGCGCAGTACGGCACCGCAATGACTTGGGATTACTACAATTTTATCCATAAGCGCAATGGGATTGACGGTAAAGGCACGGGCGCTTTTAACCGTGTTCATTACGGCAGAAACTACAACAATGCGTTTTGGTCAGATTCGTGCTTCTGTATGACGTATGGTGATGGCGACGGCAAAACCTTCAACCCTTTCGACTCGCTTGACGTAGCGGGCCACGAAATGACCCATGGGGTTACGAGCCGTACTGCCAATCTTACTTATACGGGCGAATCAGGCGGCCTCAACGAAGCGACCAGTGACATCTTTGGCACCATGGTTGAATACTACGCAAACAATCTTCCTAGCGATCCCCCCGACTATTTCATAGGCGAGAAGCTCTACAAGAATGGCACCAGTGCATTGCGTTCTATGTTCAAACCCAGCTCCGACGGCAGGTCTTCAGACTGTTGGTACTCCGGCCTTGGCAGTCTGGATGTGCACTACAGCTCTGGCGTGGCAAACCATTTTTACTATCTTCTGGCTGAAGGAACAGCGCCAGCAGGTGGATTGCCCAGCCCAACTTGCTTGAACAGTGATACGAAAATTGCCAACGGTACAGCTGCTATTACAGGCATTGGCCGTAGCAAAGCGGAAAAAATCTGGTACCGTGCACTGACAGTCTACATGACCTCAGCAACTAATTATGCTGGAGCTAGGGCTGCCACGCTTAATGCTGCTAGAGATTTATATGTATCCATCCCCATCCCGTCAACGGCAGAATACGACGCTGTGAACGCTGCATGGGCCGCAGTGAACGTTAAGCAATTTTGAATTTTAAAGACTGAAGTGACTGGCTGAATAGTTCAGCTTGATTGGATAGAGCTTCCTCTTTCTTAAAGGGGAAGCTCGCAGTGAATACCTGCGCTACTTTTTTTCAGTGAACACAGATTGTCGAAGTAGCAGCATCCAGCGTTTTGTCGTCAATCAACGAATGCCTCCTTAACTTCCAATACTGTTCGCTTAACCGTTCGTGGTGAGCTTGTCGAACGGAATTTTTTTTAACCAAACAGTAATACCTTAACTCCCCATTTTTTAACTAAAACTCAAATTCAAACTATTCTGGGTCAAATATTTTCTTGTCTGTTTGCTCACGCTATGCAGTCAACTTGCAATCCTTGTAGAGCGTTAATGATTACAACGGCAATCACGCCGTCATCGTTTAGGAGATAAGCATGTTGAAAACAGTATTTAGCATCACCGCAATTACCCTCGCATTTGCTGCATCCAGCTATGCCGTCGAAACCCCAAAAATAGACAATCGTGAAGCCAAGCAGGAACAGCGCATTGATCAGGGTATTAGATCCGGTGCCTTGACACCAAAAGAAGAGGCTAAATTAGATGCCGGACAAGCCAAGGTAGCAAAAATGGAAGAGAAAGCCAAAGCCGACGGCCAAGTAACCAAGCATGAACGCAGGCGCATCAAACATGAGCAGAATGTGCAAGACAAGAAAATCCACGATATGAAGCACAATGCAGCTCACACGCATTAATCCATCATTCATGTTTTAACTCGCCATTCGATGGGACGCTGCGCCAAAAATCGGCGTAGCGTTGTTCATTTGAACGTTAGCACTTAAAAATATATCAGTACAAAGGAATAAAAATGCCATCGTTCATTAGTCCAGGAAGATTGCTTCTCTCGGCCTTGTTCATGATAGTGCTGTTGGTCATGTGGCGACCGCTGCATGCTGGGCCGATCCGTGACCGCATCATTGAGCATCGCTTGGAGCAACAAGCAAGAGACTTTGAGGATAGTGAACATGCTGAGCCGGTGTCGTTGCCTGGCGGGGTGCGACTCGTGAGTGATGTTCCCTACGGTAGGGATAGCCAGCAGCGCATGGATGTCTACTTACCACAGCAACAAGCAACAAGAGCACCGGTGATCTTTATGGTGCATGGTGGCGCCTGGCGTTGGGGAGATAAAGGCGCAACAGGTGTTGTCCAAAACAAAGTAACCCGTTGGGTATCCGAAGGATTCATTTTTATCTCTGCCAATTACCGCTTACTTCCCAAAGCGCACCCATTAGAGCAGGCGCAAGATATTGCCAGAGCAATTGCCGCAGCTCAAAGCAGGGCAGCATCGTGGGGGGGAGACCCCGGGAAATTTATTGTGATGGGTCACTCGGCGGGCGCGCATCTTGTCGCCCTTCTAACCGCTTCACCCGACATGGCCTTTAAGCTGGGAGCAAAACCGTGGCTCGGTACCGTTTTGCTCGATAGTGCTGCATTCGACATGGTGAAGATCATGGAAGCGAAGCATGCTCGTTTGTATGATGTCGCCTTTGGAAAAGATCCTGCTTACTGGCGAGCCGCGTCACCCCTTCATATACTTTCTGAAACTGCTATCCCATTCTTGGCTGTTTGCTCTACGACCCACACGGACTCATGCCCGTGGGCAGCCGAGTTTGTCGCTGAGGCAGAATCACTTAAAGTGCATGCAAGCGTTCTGCAGCAAGATCTCTCACACAAAGATATCAATCTGCAGTTAGGGCTCGAAGGCAGCTACACCAATGCGGTTGAATCATTCATGGGCGGGCTCGATGCGTCAGTAAAGCAAAGGCTAACAAATCATTAGATAAGGGGGCGCACTAAAGTGCGCTGCTTAATCTCCCCCCTTCATTCGTGTTCCGCTGAATTGAGCACCGTCCCTTGAGCTGAGGCTCGTCATGAATTGATCTTGTTTCCGTTTTCGGTGTGGCGCTACATCAACGCCTGCATGGCAAATCCGATCACCAGCATGAGCGACGTTAAGCCTATGCCGAAGCCGATCATGCGGCGGCGATTAAGCTGCGTCCACAGTACGACACCAGTTAATGACAGCAGGATAATGCTTCCAGCCAGCGTATCTGCGAATAGAATCCAAGGTATGCCAGCGCCGTTACCTTTGTGCAGATTGTTCAACGTACCGAATACATTTTGGTCGCTACGTTTGACGGAGATGAAGTGGTTGCCGACCCAATATTCTGCCTGCAGGTTGACTTGGGGCGAGCTAAATGTAACTGACCAGTGTGCAGGCTGCTTCAGGGTTTTGTCACCCCACGCCACAGGCTTGGCCGGTTCGCTACGCTCCCTTGAGGCAGGGCGATCGACCATCAATTCTTTTTGTAGCCAGCTTGCCATTTCTTTTACATTAGCAGGTGCGGGGGTAGGTAAAGGAATTTGCAGCATCGTTTCTTGAACTTGCGCAGCCGGTATTTTCAGCACGGTGCGATGATTCTGCAAGATACCTGTCACCCCAAAGAGCAAGCCTATGGCCGCACCCCAGAGACCGATCCAGCCATGTGTCTTGCGCAGCCATTTCAAGAAAACGGCACGCCGTGAACGGATGTCCCGGTCTTTGGAATCAATCAGATCGTTATCAGCGCCATTCGCTGGGCTGGCATTGTGAGATTTATTGAATTGAACGGTTGTCGTCATAGGGTTAGTCCAGCAATTTTTTTCGGAATGTGACCAGGTAAAGTCCCTGCGAAATGGTTTTGCGGAAGCGCACGCAGATAACAGTTAGTCTGTGGTGACGATGAAGGTAGTGTCATATCTTGGGAAATGGCACGGGAATATCCGGGTTTTGATGACGTTAGGTTTTGTTACGAAAGCTCTGGCTTTGTTGCCTGACACAATTGATGGACTACGTACCTAGGGATACGTAGTCTAGTGACAGAGAATTTAAAGATTGTGTTCTTTTTTGTATAGCATGATCAATGCGTACGCTTCATCTTTGAGAAGCAGTTTTTCTTTTTTAAGTATTTCAAGTTCAGTATCAGTCAGATGAACTTCGCCGTTTTCAGCTTTGGTGATTTGACTATCAAGCGCATTGTGCTTGTCGAAAATTTTCAAAAAATGGGCATTAGCTGCATTGTTTTGTTTCATTTTGGTAATGACGTCGCGGTATTCGTGTAGCATTAAAATTCCTTATGTAGTGATATAACTGAATAATTTTAACATGGAATATTCGAGTTAGTGCTGACCAAGAAGATAGGTTGTGACATTAACCCCTTTAAAAACAGAGTTTGGTAAAGCCTTCTTGCCTTAACGTTTGATCCTGGCCAGAAATACAGTCACTTCTTCGCGGTCATGGTATAGCTGCTTCGCTTTCAAGCGATATTTGAAGCCTTTTTTATCCAGTATCTCGCGGATGCTGGCGAGCGCTTCGTTCAAGGCTTCCACGCGTTTTTTCATCGGCAATTTGAGGTTGAAGAAGGCGCGGCTGGTTGAGCCGCTGGCGACCCAGTCAGCGACCAGTGCGGCCACCCGTCCCGGTTGCTCTATCATGTCGCATACCAGCCAGTCTACCGCGTGCTTTGGGCGATAGCGGAAACCATCCTGACGCAGGTGTTTAACCGAGGGGTGGTCGGCCACCACGCCTTTGAGCGGGCCGTTATCAACTGCCTCCACCTGCATACCCAGGCTGACAAGGTGCCAAGTCCAGCCACCGGGCGCTGCACCCAGATCGACGGCGCGCATGCCCGGCCTGATCCATTGTGTTTTTTCGTCTTCGGATAAAAATACCTCGAAAGCTTCGGCCAGCTTGAGTACTGAACGACTGGGCGCTTCATAAGGCATCTTCATGCGCAGGATGCCCATAGCTGCGGCTGCGCTGTTGCGCGGATCACTTGTACCAATCAGTGCACGATTCTTGTCTGGGAAAAAAATATGCAGGCGGGGCAGGCAGGGGTCTTCAGCCATGCGTCCGCTGGCACGCAGTTTTTCTTCCAGCAAGGGTTGAAAGCGCTTGATAAAGCCGGACAGGGTTTTGCCATCGTTGGTGTCAGGCGTTTCCAGCCACAGTGCGCTGAATTGCTCGGGCGTATCGGGTATGGCTGCAAGCAGGGGGGTGAGGCGGTCTCGGTCGGGCAGCTCGCTCACTTCGGCTAGCAGGGTGATCAACTGGCGGGTAAAGGTGAGTTGGTCATATTGCAGACGTGGTTTGCCTTGGAGGATGAGAAAGCCGTTGTTGGCACTGGCTTCGAGTGGCGATGCCTGAGTTTCCTGCAGGCAGTCTCGTTCAAAGCCGGGGCGACAATACAGTAGCCATTGTTGTAATTTTGTTGGATTGGGTGTGTTCATGGCGCACATGTTAGCAGCCTGTAGGTGAGGTTCAATTTTTAATATGCCTCTAAGCCTTGACAAACATGCTAAATTTAATAAACTGTCATATATGACACAATCGTTATATGGCAAGCAGGACACAATTCTCGACAAGGTATTTTCAAACCTTGTCCAGATCGGTATTCCTAACTGTATCCTGGCAGGTGGAACTGCGTTGTCGCGGTATTACCTGCACCATCGAGTGTCCTACGACCTGGATTTTTTTGTGGGTGGCGGTTTCTCTCCAGAAAAACTATCAATAGCGATAGGCCGTATTGGAATCAATCTTAGTGACGTACATATCGAGTCTGGCAGCGTTTACGCGCATCAATTACACGGATATGCAAACGCCGATGAGTCCATCGTCAAAATCTCGTTTGTTGAAGACGTGTACGAGGACATGTGGCCAAAAAAGAAATTCGGCAATGTGATTACCGAGGAAATCGGTGGCTTGTATCACAGGAAACTTCGCACCCTGTCTGGCAGTGGTTATGGGAAGGATACGAAAGGGGCTCGCCAAACCGCGAGAGACTTGTTCGACGCTTATGTTCTAAGCAGTCAAATTCAGCCTATACATAGCTTTTTAATTGAATCGAATCAGCGTGGCGCCAATTTCCCGCAGGATGCACTCTGCGCGAACATTATGAGCATGCCGTGGATTGACCTTATGGACGAGTTTGAAGGACTTGAATTGCTTTCCCCATATCTTGGACTGACGTTGATTGGAGATGTCAAACCGGTGTTGGTGAATGAGGCAATTGCTATTCAAGAATTAAAGAAGATTGATGATGAAAATCACGCTTAGCCAAAGCGAAGCATGGGAACGCGCCAAGCGTATGGCCTTCTGGGATCAGGGTAAGCTAGACTGTGCCAAATGGTTGTCTGCGTTCAAATCCGGGAAGGCTAATGTCATTCGTCAAAGCATCAACTACATGCGAGCTGCGGATTTGATTGAGCTGATAGGCATACGGCAATTCATTAAAGCTTGGCCGTTATTGAGAAACACAAACGAACTTAATGAAATCAAGAAAACCATTTTGGATGGTACATGGGGCTGGTATGTGGCCGGGGATACTTCGTTTCCTGTATATGCTTCTGCCACTCGATTTCATCCAAAAAAGCTCGGGACATTGCGCGTGTTGGCAAAAGCAAGCGGGCACGATTCCATTTACCAGATTGCCAAAATATCGGGAAGAAATTATCGACGTGTTCATGACGACATTATGGACTTTGTGAAAGACGGGATAGCAATCATTGCCACGGAGATCAGAGATGGACGCGTCTCTAAAGTGCCGCGTCTGTACGGTGTCCATGCTTAACAAATACGCTAAGTTTTGAAAATCAACACCGACAATCAGGGATCCGTTTAATCGTTAGCCAGGATTTGACAAATTTGTGTCGACAACCTGGTTGGCCGGATGCGCCGATTGCAATCACTCCTGCCTGGTAAATTCTCCGCCCGGTTGTAGGACATTCATTTGAAGTAAGCCTTGGCGATGTACTGGTTCAGCATACGTTCGGTGTTGAAAAACGAGCCATTGATCGCGATGGCGCTGCGCATCACCTCGGCATAGCGATCTTCTTCGTTGTAAAACATCGGGATGATGATCGTTTCGAGCTTGCTGTAAAGGGATTGAGCATCCACTACCCGCTTATCCATATTTTCCATGTTATCCAGGCCGAGATCCTGGCTGATGGCCCATCCGGTCACCCCTTCGATACACCCTTCTACCCACCATCCGTCCATCCCGCTAAGGGACGGCACGCCATTGAGGGCGGCCTTCATGCCGCTGGTGCCGGATGCTTCAAGAGGCGGTTGCGGCGTATTCAGCCAGAGATCCACGCCAGCGATCAGGGTTCTGGCCAGATCGATGCTGTATTCTTCGAGATAGACGATCTTGATTTTATCTTTCAGCATCGCTTTCATTTGATAGAGGTGCTTGATGATGTCCTTGCCGGCCTGGTCGTGGGGATGCGCCTTGCCAGCATAGATGATCTGGAAAGGGCCTGATTTTGCGGCGATGTCCACGAGTCTTGCGCTGTCCAGAAACAGCAGGTCGGCGCGTTTATAAGGCGTCATGCGTCTGGCGAAACCAATAGTGAAGACATCAGGGTTCATGCCCACGGGGTCGATCAGGTTCACTCGTGCGATGAGTTCCTGCTTAGCCTTCTGGTGTGCCAGCCAAATCTCCCGCTTGGAAATATTGACCGCGTGGCGCAGGCTGATGTTGTCTTCTCGCCAGCCCGGGATGTACCGGTCAAAGAGATCGGCCATGGGTTGCGATGCCCACGTGGCGGCATGTATGCCATTGGTGATGGAATCTATTTTGTATTCCTGAAACATCTGTTGAGTGACTGTGCCATGCCGCTTTGCGACCCCGTTTATGTAGTGGCTATTGTCCACGGCGAGAGAGGTTAAATTCAGTACACCATCATGACAAAATTGTTTTTCGCGCTCGTCGAAGGCACCGTGGTAATCGGTGAGGACGCGATGCACCAGATCCAAAGGAAACTTGTCATGTCCGGCTGGCACGGGGGTGTGGGTTGTGAAAACGCACATGGGCTTGACCAGGTGGATGAGTTCCGGCGTTATGGCTTGCTTGATTGGTTCATAGGCCGATTCCCATGCCTGGCGTGCAAGCTCATAGGCGAGCTCCAGGGTGAGCAAGGCGGCATGGCCTTCGTTCATGTGGTAGCGCTTGATAACACTATAGCCCAGGGCGCGTAACATCCTCACCCCGCCTATCCCGAGAATGATTTCCTGACAAAGCCGGTAATGCTCATCCCCGCCATAGAGATAATCCGTCAGCGTACGATCCCACTCTGAGTTTTCCGGCAGCGCGGCGTCCAGGAAATAAACGGGAACAACATAACCGTTGACGCCCTTTACCTCATACTTCCAAGCCCTCAGGTAAACGATGCGCCCCTCGATTTCCACCTTGCAGCGCGGCGCCATTTCAATTAACTGCTCGGGAACTGGCCATGAAACAGGTTCCTCGGTTTGTGTGCCGGATGCATCCAGTCTTTGGCGGAAATAACCCTTGCGGTGCAGCAAGGTCAACGCAACCATGGGGATTTCCAGGTCGGCTGCGGATCGCACCGTATCCCCGGCCAATATTCCCAATCCCCCGGCATAAGTGGGCATGGCATCCGCCAGCCCGATCTCCATGGTGAAATAAGCGATATAGTCCTTGCTGCCCATGAATGACTCCCCTGGCAATAAAATTACTTCAATGTAACCGTTCCCTCAAAGTCGCTATGCGCAATCATCGCCCTGACTGACGCTTTGCAATTTCTGCGACATGCTTTCCCTGAAAGCGTGCAATGCCAAGTTCATTGGCTGATGGCATACGCTTGCCGTCTGCTCCGGTGATGGTGCCGGCGCCATAGGGCGAACCGCCGGTGATTTCGTCGGTGCGCATCTGTTCAGTGCAAGAATAAGGTACGCCTACGATCACCATGCCATGGTGCAGCAATGTAGTATAGAAAGAGAGGATGGTGCTTTCCTGTCCACCATGCTGGGTGGCGCTGGAAGTGAATACGCTGCCGACCTTGCCAATCAATCGGCCATTTGTCCACAACTTGCCGGTATGATCGAGAAAGTTGCGCATCTGCGCGGTCATGTCGCCGAACCGGGTTGGTGTGCCGAAGATTATCGCGTCATAGTCGGGAAGCTCTTCGACGGTAGCAATCGGGGCGGGTTGATCGAGTTTCACGCCCATCGCGAGCGCCTGGCCTTCGGGAAGGGTTTCCGGCACGCGCTTGATGACGACATCCACTCCCTCCACCTCGCGCACGCCTTCAGCCAAGGCTTGGGCCATTATTTCGATATGCCCAAACATGCTGTAATAGAGAACAAGAACTTTGGTCATAACTACCTCCTTTTGTGAGGGTGTCCCGGATGTTGTGTAAACGGGAATTCGTTACTGCCTTGGCATCCGGCCATCGAGCTGGATAGTAAACCGATTTAGAGCAGCTTTCCAATCGCGAAACATTGCTTGACCTGCTCATATGATTATTGTTACGATAATCATATGAAACAAGCCAACTTAAAATCATCAACACGCGGCGGAACTCGGCCCGGTGCTGGCCGTAAAGTCGGCTCAAGTCCCTATGGCGAAAACACAAAGCTCATGCGTATCCCGGAAAGCGTAGTCGGTACGGTCAAGGATGTTCTTGCCGCCTGCAAAGCTCAACGGTTAGGGGCACGTTTCAAGAGTGACATCTTATACCCGGCCTTGGGTAGCCAGCCTATCCGGGTGCCTTTGTTCAGTCATAAAGTTCCAGCCGGGTTTCCGTCTCCTGCCGACGATTATATTGAAGGCAGGTTAAGCCTGGATGAACACCTGATCACAAACAAGGATGCGACCTTCTTTGTGCGCGCCAAGGGCAACAGCATGGTTGATGCGGGCATTTTTGATGGTGATTTGCTGGTAGTCGATAAATCCCTAACCCCCTCATCCGGCAACATCGTCATTGCCATTATAGATGGCGATTTGACGGTAAAACGCCTTGTATTGCGGGACAACAAGACCATCCTCAAGCCAGAAAATCCACGTTTCAAAGAGATTGAACTCAAAGACGGACAGGAGCTGCAGGTGTGGGGAGTAGTGACCTCCACAGTCAAGAAGTTCATCTGATATAAATTCATGGCGCTCGCCCTCATCGACTGCAACAACTTTTACGTCTCTTGCGAGCGCGTTTTTCAGCCCAAACTGGAAGGCAAGCCGGTCTTGGTGCTGTCCAATAACGATGGCTGTGTCGTCTCCCGTTCCAATGAAGTAAAAGCGCTTGGCCTAAGGATGGGCGAGCCGTGGTTCAAGCTGGAAAAGCTGGCCAAACAGCATGGCATCATTGCATTCTCAAGCAATTACACGCTCTACGACGATTTATCCACGCGCGTGATGTCCATTCTTTCCACGTTCTCTCCCCGCCAGGAAATCTACTCGATTGACGAATGCTTCCTTGATCTGGATGGCTTTGATCCGCAATCGTTGATGGCATACGGGCAGGCGATGCGGCAGACTATCATGCGTAACGTCGGCATCCCTGTTTGCGTCGGTATCGCTGATACCAAGACGCTGGCCAAGCTGGCCAACCACTGCGCCAAGAAGGGATTCGCTGGTGTGGATGGCGTGTGCGATTTCGGCCTGCTGGATGAAGCGCAGCGCAGCGCACTCTTTGCCAGCATTCCGGTCGGAGATGTATGGGGCGTTGGTCGGCGCATTTCCGAGGGACTTCTGGCCATGAGAATCAAGACCATTGAAGATCTGCGCACGGCCAATCTTAAGCGAATTCGTAGTCAGTTCTCGGTTGTTCTGGAGCGCACTGTGCAGGAACTCAACGGTGTCTCTTGCTTCCAACTGGAAAAAATCGGTAAGCCACGGCAACAGATCATTGTTTCCCGCTCCTTCGGCACCATGATAACGGGGCTAAATGACCTGTCAGAATCTATTGCCTACTTCACCACACGGGCAGCCGAAAAACTCCGGCGAGACGGTTCGGTTGCTGCCAGCATTTCGGTTTATATCCATACCAACCCATTCAAGGAAGACGTCCCTCAATATAATGGGGCGACCATCGTGCAATTGAATCAACCCAGCGACGACACGATGGAACTCATCGGTGCCGCGCTCAAGGGCTTGAAGGAAATCTATCGCAGTGGCTTTCACTACAAGAAAAGCGGCGTGTTGTTGATGGGGCTACAGCGTAAGGGCTCGGCTCAAGCTACGCTATTTGATGACACAGACAAGCAGGCCAAGTCGGTCAACATGATGCGCACCCTGGATGCGATCAATAAGAAAATGGGGAAGGGGATTGTAACTTTGGCCGCCTCTGGCATAAAGCATCGTTGGGCGATGCGCAGAGAGAGGCAATCGCCCAATTACACCACTGACTGGTTTGAATTGCCGGAAGTAGAGTAGTCACCTTTGATTATCTGTTTCATCGCTCACTGATGAACAGATTGAAATTATGACACCTGTTACTGTTGGCGCCAGTTGACTAGTGATTGAAACCCCGAGTTTGTGCCGAACGTAATTTGATCAGGAAATTCACTTACCCTGCTAAATTTTTAAGCAGGAGTAAACAAAGGGTGATTGTCATGGTCAATTTTAAATCGGTACAGGTGGTCAGTTTTCAACCGGCATCAACACATACTGGTTCATCTGTGTTCCTTTTGCTTGGTCGTTTAAGTGGCTCGATGCTCACGCAGCTCGCCACTTAAATTCGCTTATAAAAGGTGCACTTCAGAGTAGAATCCGCGACTCATGGGTACTTTACAAAATCAATATGCAAACAAGAAATAACAAAATAGGAATTGGTCTTATCACATGTGATAGGTTGGATTTTTATATAAAATCGTTTTTTAGTATAAAAAAAACCATCGGTACCGGAGAAAATTACGAATTTATAGTTATAAATGATGGTAAAGACGAAGTAACCACAAAACCATCTAACTATTTTAAAACAAAGGGTAGAGAAGGCGTTGCTAAAGCCAAAAATCATGCTTTAAGATTTTTAATTGAAAAAAAATGTGAACATATTTTTTTACTTGAGGATGATGTCGAGGTTATAGATGCTGATGTTTTTAATTTTTACATAAATGCTTCCAAAAAAACTGGATTAAAACATTTCAATTATGCACTGCATGGAAATAATAATTTAAACCATTTAAACCAACCCAATATTTTAAAAACTATAAATTATCCGAATACTGATGTATCAATAGATTTATATCCAAATGTGTTGGGTGCATTTAGCTATTATCATATAGATGTATTAAAAGATGTTGGTTTAATGGATGAGAATTTTTATAATGCAATGGAGCACGTTGATCATACATATCAAATCATAAAAAAAGGGTATAACCCACCTTTTAGATACTTTGTTGATGTGAATGGTTCTAGTAGATATTTAAAAGATATAGTACCAGATCACAACCAATCTAAAATTAGATCACAATCTGATTTTCAACAGGTGTTTAAAAATGGAGTTGATACATTTATAGAAAAAAATAAATTTTCAGTAATACATGCGTATGGACCAGCTGAAAAAGTTGCAACACAAGATGAAGCTATTAAATCTTTAAGAGAAATATGGAAAAAATATTATCAGGAATAAAAGTTGTAATTTTATCGTAATAATCGTCCTGATTATTATCGGCAAGTGTTGGCTGTCAACCCCAAGTAGTAATGTCAGGTTTCTCCCAAATAGAAATGTCCGCTGGGGCCGAAAAGAAGTCTCACGTGGCGAACGACTGCTTTCGTGCAGTCTGAATATATTCCCATACGCAAACTTCAGCTAACGTGTGTTGACGCCGGTCTAAAAATGATCAGATAAACCTGTTTGTGCCGGTTGAATTTTGACCAGGTAATCCACTTATCCTGCTTTGTGGACTGTCAATTTTTTAAAAGGAAAGTTTATTTTGCAAGAATCTTCTCTTAACGCAGTTAGAAAAACCTATAACCATTTAGCGAAAATATATAACTTCATATACGGCAAGACATTACAAAATGGACGTAATGCTCTTGGAAGGAGTCTAACCTTCGAGAGCAATATGAAGATTTTAGAAATTGGAGTGGGCACTGGGCTGACACTTAATCTTTATCCTATTAACTCTGAAATTACAGGTGTTGATATTTCAAATAAAATGCTTGTTAGAGCCAAGCAAAGGATTCAGATGCTTGGTTTAAAAAATATAAAACTGATTGCATCAGATGGTGAGCACACTGGACTTCCAAATGATTATTTCGATCATGTGGTTTTAGCTTACGTTTACTCTGTAACGCCTAAACCGGAAAAATTAATTCAAGAAGCATTCAGAGTTTGTAAACCTGACGGACATATATGGATCCTTAATCATTTCAGTGGAATGGGCGGCTGGAACATCTTAGAGGCCCTAATCGAACCTTGTAGTCGTTTCCTTGGATTTAAGTCAATCTTTCCTTTTGATGAGTTTGTCACTTCCAAAAACTGGAATATTGTCTCTATAAAAAGGGTTAATGCATTCGGTCTTTCTCGTCTCATAAAAATAAAGAAGTAATCTAATGCGCTTGAGACATATATTTCCTATTTTTTTAATGCAAGGTCTATCAGTCACAACATTTCTGTATTTTAAATTTGTAACGAGCAAGGCTGCTCCTTTGATGCACTTAATCTCGCTGGGCGTCATTCTCACCATCTTCATCACATTATTTCAACTATGCTTCAGAAAGAATGATAACTCTCAAAAAGCAAAAATTGCTTTCGCTTTTGTTTTTGGCAGCCTCAATTTTTTACTTTTACTCTTTTATGCATTAACAATATATGGCTATTTTCATTGGTCTGCACCATTTACGTTTGACCTTTTTAAAGCCTACATAAATCAACTCCCAAAACTTTTAGCGATTGCTGGAATTCCGCTTTTTTACGTATTAGTTTTAGCACTATGCTTTCTAGGTATCTTCTTGATGTATTACTATTTAAGTAAATTTATATTGCTCAATAGTAAAGATGTCAAAAATTTCAAAGCTATTAAACTCAAATTTTACTCATTAGAGATTTTTCTGAAACCGATGGTTTGTGTCCGACTAACGACGGTATTCTGTATATTATTATATGCACTGACCTACAAGTTATGGTTTCCAAGAGAGCCTTTTTCTATTGCAGTTACTAATAACTTGAGCTTAAGTAATCTTGCCCCTAAAGAACTTTTTTTTACCAATTTTGAAGGTAAAAAATATGTAGCTCAACCTCCCATTATGGATTTAAACATCAAGCCTCGGCCTCTTATACTGATAACAATAGATGCATTACGCAGTAATCAAATGGGTGTATACGGCGGAAATCTAGATAACACCCCTTTCTTATCATCATTACTTAAAACAAAACAGTTGCAGAGATTTGAAGTGGCACACTCAATTTGCACTCTTTCATTTTGTGGTCTACTAGGAATATTGAGATCAAACTATTGGTCTGGACTTAAAAAACCTTCACCTACCATTAGCGATGCGTTGAAGGACAATAATTACCAATCATTTTTTTTACTGGGTGGGGATCATACTAATTTTGCAGGGTTAAAGAATTTTTACGGAAGCAATATAAATTTTTATAAAGATGGCTCAGTCGATTTGAACAAATACCCAAATGATGATTTTGAAGTATTGAAATGGGTAAAAGATATCCACCCAAAATACCCACAATCAACCTTCCTGTTTATTCACCTTATGTCAGTACACGAGGCAGGATTGAGACATGAGAAATTTATGAGATGGCAGCCATCTGTTGTGCCACTATTTTCAGACTTCACTCCCAACAAGAGTTATGGGGTTGCTTATCGAAATAATTATAACAATGGCATTCTTCAAGTTGATGAGATGGTTCGCGCTATTTTTAAGGAGCTAAAAGATAAGGGCATGCTAGACAATGCTCTTGTTATCATCTCAGCTGACCATGGTGAATATCTCGGTGAATTTAATCGCTTTCATCATGGTCAAGAGCCCTATGAGCCAGTTTCTCGAATCCCGTTGCTCGTTTATGATCCATTAAATCCTAAATATCCAGATAGACAATTGTCGAGTCAAGTAGATATAGCCCCTACATTTCTTTATGCGATTGGAGCAAGGATCCCATCTAACTGGCAGGGAATACCATTACAAATTAAAACTCCGAGAAGCTCTGTATCAATTGCGTCAGGAGATACATCTGGCATGGTAGCGCTAATAGATGGCATGAAATATAAATACCTGCGCAAAAGAGGGGATCATTCCGAATGGCTTTTTGACCTAGATTCGCCAGAAGCAGAGACAAGAAATATTGCAAAATTAAATGAAATGCAGGAAATCTTACTTAAAATACGTACCATAAATAATGCCGCAGAGAAGTGATTTTGCTAAAGCTGAATATGATTGAATTTAGTTGGTGGCGCATTCAACTCTGAAGTGCAACAGCATTATGCGAGAGAGTGTAGCTGCTTTACGAAGGCCTCGTGATGTTACCAGCGACTACTTTTAAAGCCGCCTCCAGTATTGCCACTCTAAGCCAACTTGCTCTACCAATATCATCTGGCTTGCCGCTTAGCTGTTCTTCCGCCCATATCGTCCATGTCATGTAGTTGCCTTGTGCCAGCCTATCTGCTGCCTGGATGCGCTTACCCCTCGTCACCCGCAGAACCATTGTAAAGAATGTCGCCCGTCAACCTTGAAATCACCATCACTCGACTACTCCGCAGAGACAGCATTCCATCTTCCCAAGGTACATAGACATACCAGCAAGGCTGATCTGTATTGAAACAGTAGATGAGGCAGTTATCCGGTTTCTGGCTGTAACATTTGAATTGCCCGTCATGAGGGGGAAACGCCCGCGCTGCAATCGCCAAGGCGAGCTGCTTGGTGATGGGCGGAAACTTTATGACGGTTGCAACGGGTAAGCTCATATCAGGTTAGCTCGCATTGGTATTCAGCTTCACCGCAAAATCCGCCACACCGATCTTGAACAGAAACTTGGCAGCGGTATCCAGCGTTTTGAATTCCCGCGTTTCGCGCTTGCTGGTTTCCAGCGGATTGCCGTCGGCGACGATCATGTAGCCTTGCGCCATGACGGCGTAATGCAATTGGATGCGCTTGATGGCATTGGC
>CAMCFJ010000021.1 GCA_945874105.1 Candidatus Nitrotoga sp. CP45
CTAAAACAGATATCACCGCATACATCGTGGGATTCTATAACTGTAATCGCATCAACTCAGTATTGGGCAATCTGTCGCCCTCCGTCTTTGAGCGGAACAAAGCAGCAAAAAAACCTATCGTTGTGTCCGAAATTACTTGACCACTACAATGATCTACACCCATGTGTTGAACAAAGGCGGCAGGGGTGTGGTGAGTCCGTTGGATAGGTGAGGCAAATTTTTGTGTCCCTGCAACGCTCAAATCCCCCCTAACCCCCCTTTTGCAAAGGGGGGGATGCGTCGTCATCGTGCGAATCAGGTCTAATGGATTGTCTAGGTTTATGAGTGAAGTGCTGATTGATGAAACCGGGAAACGTAAATAGTGAGCAGTCATGAATCGATTTAACAGTATTTTTTTTGGCGCCTTTCTGCTGCTGTTGCAAGCATGCGGACCGACTCCGCCACTGGAGGCAAGACATCAGCCATCCGGGTTAAGCACTCGGTTTAATAGCGGCCAATTGTCGTTTTCGGATTACGTGGCAGAAAGCCGCGCAATGATTACAAAAGTGCGTTCTGGAAGTAATGTGGCCGAGCTGGAAAAGGTCGTCAATGGCAATGCTCCTTTTGAATTAAAGCCGGCCGAGAGTTGCCCAAAAGGGCGGGGCAAACCCTATCGACGGGGTGTTCTGCTTACCCATGGATTGACCGATGCACCTTATTCCATGCATACACTGGCAACCTTTTTTCAGGAAAATTGTTTCCGTGTCATGGCAATACTTTTGCCCGGGCATGGCACGCAGCCCGGTGATTTGCTTGATGTAACGTGGCAGGATTGGGCAAAAGCGGAGGCCTATGGCGCCGATAAGCTCGCCGCCGAGGCTGATGAAATTTATCTGGCTGGGTTTTCTGCAGGTGGCACGCTAAGTATTTTCCAGGCACTGCGGGATAATCGGGTAAGCGGATTGTTTCTTTTTTCTCCAGCGTTGAAAATTACGCCCAAGGCTTCATTGGCCACTGTTCATAATATTTATAGTTGGTTGATGCCATCAGCAAAATGGGTCAGCATCATGCCTGACAAGGCTATTTACCGATACGAATCGTTCCCCAAAAATGCCGCTGCCCAGATGTATGCATTGACCCAGAAAGTACAATCCAGATTGCATGGGAACGCGGTAAATATTCCCGTATTTACCGCTGCAAGTCAGGACGATACGACCGTTTATACTTCTGCCACTTTGGATTTTATGGCCCACGCGCGCCATTCATCCAATAAACTGGTGCTTTATACCGTCGATACCAAGAAGGTTCCGCCGAATATTCCAGTAGGCAATTTGGAGTTGGTAAACAGCGTTTTTCCTGAACAGAAAATATTAAGTTCTGCACACACGTCGATGACACTACCTTTAGATGATGCGTACTATGGAATGATGGGAGAGTATTCAAATTGCATGCACTATTATCCCGATGAGATTAAAAAATATGATGCTTGCAACAAAAATCCTGATCTAAATTTTCATGGCGAGCTAACTGAGGAAAACCTTAAAGCCGGTACGCTACGCCGCTTAATGGTTAACCCGAATTTTTCAACGCTTAAACTTTCCATGAAAAAATTTATTGATAGTTTGCCATGATCATTTGTCCCGATGCCAAGGTTGGCAGCAGGTTTGCGGTAAATTAACTTATGGTTTCTGAATTCGAGTTGATCCGTCGTTTCTTCACCCGCGTTACGCCCGGCGCAGTGTTAGGCGTGGGCGACGATGCCGCACTTGTGCACGTTGGGAGTGGTATGGAGCTGGCTGTATCAACCGATATGCTGGTGAGTGGAACTCATTTTTTTCCGGATGCTGATCCTTATTTTCTGGGTTACAAGGCGCTGGCAGTAAACCTGTCCGACATAGCGGCGATGGCGGCACAGCCGCGTTGGGCGACGTTGGCTGTGTCACTGCCCGAGGTGGATGAGGCGTGGCTGGAAAAATTCAGCGCGGGGTGGTTTGCGTTGGCAGATGAACATCACGTTGAGCTGATTGGCGGGGATACCACCCGTGGGCCGCTTAATCTTTGCGTCACCATCATGGGTGAAGTGCCACACGGTGCGGCGTTGCGTCGTTCGGGTGCGCGGGTTGGTGATGATGTTTGGGTGTCCGGCGTATTGGGTGATGCTGCGTTGGCTTTGGCTCATCTGCAAGGGCATGTGCAATTGGCTGCGAAGGATCTTGCGGCCTGTTCTTCGGCGTTGCACCGGCCTATGCCGCGTGTGGCACTTGGGTTGGCACTCCGCAGCGTGGCGCACAGTGCCATCGATATTTCGGATGGACTGCTGGCAGATCTCGGTCACATCCTGGAATGCTCTAACGTCGGAGCCGAAATCGCATTCGCCACTCTGCCTATTTCTGGCGCCATGCAATCTTATCTTGAGCAACCACTGGGCAAGCACTGTGTGCTGGCCGGGGGCGATGATTATGAACTTTGTTTTACCGTAGCCGTTGCGCATCGTTCCGAAGTGGAGAAAATTGCCGTCAATCTCGGTTTGTTGCTGACACGCATTGGTACTATCACGGCTGAAAAAAAGTGCGCAGTGCATGCTGCGGATGGCAGTATTGTCAACATTGAGGAATCAGGCTATGACCACTTCCGCTGATTCTCGCGTGCAACCTTCATGGCGCTTTATCTTTAGTCACCCCGCGCATTTCCTTTCCTTTGGTTTCGGCAGTGGCCTGTTTCCAAAAGCACCCGGCACGGCGGGCACATTGGTCGCTTTCCCGATTTATTGGATTCTTGCAGAGCGCTTGACTGATGCGCTGTTTATCCTGGCGTTGATCTGGGCCTTCGCCGTGGGTGTGTGGGTGTGTGAGAAGACCGGAAAGACGCTGGGCGTGCCCGACCACGGAGGGATGGTGTGGGATGAGATTGTAGCTTTCCTGCTGGTGCTGTTTTTTACGCCCGAAGGTTTTTTTTGGCAACTGCTGGCATTTTTTCTGTTCCGATTTTTCGACATCGTCAAGCCACCGCCCATCCGTCACTTTGACCAGACATGGCATGGTGGTCTCGGCGTAATGTTCGACGATATTCTTGCGGCGGGCTACACGCTACTGGTCTTGGCGCTGGTGAAAAGTGTGTTGCTGTGAAGAGCATCCTTACAAATGGATTGGTAGCTGTTCTTTTTCTGCTCAGCACGCTCAATGCCGTTCACGCTGAAGAATTTTCAGCCACGGTTATCGTCGTGATAGATGGCGATACTGTTCTTGTATTACGCGGCAATACGCAGATCAAGGTGCGACTGGCCGAGATCGATGCGCCGGAAAAGGCGCAGGCATTCGGTGACAAGTCCAAGCAATCGCTGGCCGAGTTGGTGCTGCATAAACAAGTGCACGTGGAAAGCCAGGCAGTGGATGTTTATGGCAGGTTGGTGGCGCTGATCAAAGTGGGCGAATTGAACGTTAACCACGAACAGGTGCAGCGCGGAATGGCGTGGGCGTCTTCCCGTTCCAACAGGAGTGAAGCACTGCTCGCATTGCAGAATGATGCCCAGAAAGCCAAGCGCGGATTATGGGCGCAGACCGATCCGATGTTGCCGAAGGAATGGCGCAAGGCACATGCAACGCCTCGGCAACAACATATTGTGCAGAATGATCTTTGTGGTAGTAAGCGATATTGTTCACAAATGAACTCTTGCGAGGAAGCGAATTTTTATCTATCGCAATGCAATGTCCAGTCTTTGGACAAGAATCGCGATGGCGTGCCGTGCGAGAATTTGTGCCCTGCTAAAAAGTAATTGTTTCCCAGCTGCACCCCACGGCATCGCAGCGCAAGGCATTCCCTGTATCGTGCCAATCTCCCAGTACCCAGCGCTCACAACTATGGCCATCCACCGTATGCAGGTGGCGCTTTAGCCGATGAGTGTGCCCATGGATCATGCGCGGATAATGATGCCTGCGGAGCAAGCTTGCAACTGCATCCAGATTGACGTCCATGATGTCATTACTCTTGTGTTTTTTTGCATTCTCGCTACGCGCGCGCAGTTGCGCAATGGCGGCCTTGCGCTGCGCCAGCGGCTGGGCAAGGAAATTCTGCTGCCATACGGGTTCATGTACTTGTTTACGGAAATCCTGATAAGCAATATCGTCAGTGCACAGAAGGTCGCCATGGGTGAGCAACGTTGGCGTGCCATATAGGTCAAGCAGCGTAGGGTCAGCTAGCAGCGTGGCGCCGCTCGCTTGTGCGAGTTTCTGGCCCATTAGCAGATCGCGGTTGCCATGCATGATATTGATGGCAGTGCCGCTAACGGAAAGTGCGTGCAAAGCATCGGTAATCTGGCAATTAAATGGATCGTCGATGTCATCATCGCCAGCCCAGTATTCGAATAAATCACCGAGGATGTACAGTGTGTCGGCTCCAGGCGCAATCTTTTGAATGAAGTGCAGAAATGCCTGCATGCTGTGCGGTTGTTCCGCGCAAAGGTGCAGGTCAGAAATAATTAAACTGTAGGCCACGGAATGGTTAGAGCCATGATGGACTTAAAGGAAATTTAAATTTGTTATACAGCGTTGGGGCAGACTATTTTTCGTCGCGTCCTTGGTTATTCAATTGGGTCATTCATTGAAACGCGACGAAATTTGTTCCCGCCCAGCCATTTGTTTACTTCTATATCTCAAGCCCGGCGGGCTTATTTAGTCGCCGTTCTTTAATTTACTGCACGACTACTTCTGCTTTGGTGAGGATTACGTCCTCCAGCGGCACGTCCTGGTGCCCCGATTTATTGCCTGTCTTGACTTTGCGAATAGCATCCAGCACTTCTGTGCCTGACACCACTTTCCCGAATACGCAATAACCATAGCCCTGGCTATTGGGCGCAGTGTAGTCGAGAAACATGTTGTCTTTTAAGTTGATGAAAAACTGCGCCGTAGCAGAGTGCGGATCGGAAGTACGCGCCATGGCGACGGTATATTTATCGTTCGCCAAGCCATTAGCTGCCTCATTTCGAATGGTTGCCTTGGTGGGTTTTTCTTTCATGCCGAGGTCGAAGCCGCCGCCTTGGATCATGAAGCCATCGATTACGCGATGGAACAGCGTATTGTCATAAAATCCGCTGTTCACATAGTCGAGGAAATTTTTGACGGTATTTGGCGCTTTTTCAGCATCCAGTTCGATGGTGATATTGCCGTGGTTAGTATGCAATTTGATCATGCTGATTTTTCCTTTTTGTGCTGAATGTTGTTGAGAAATGGGGGCAGCCTGTGCTGTGGACAATAGCAGGCAACCAAGTAGCAGGGTAGCGAATAATTGTTGAAGTTTCATTATATGGTTTCCTCGTAAATGATATGAAAACGGTTGCAGCACTTAACCCCTTACGGGTAATTTTCATGCAACTTAAAGATTGTTGCCCATGATTTTGCTCTAATACTACAGGCTTCTATTTTTAGAACCGACAAGCTCACGGCCACTATTTTCCATCACTGCACTTCTTCCGCTTTTTTGAGGACGACATCTTCTAATGGAACGTTTTCGAGTCCGTAGCGATTGCCGGCCGCTACCTTGCTGATCGCATCCACAACCTCTGTACCGGCCACTACCTTGCCAAACACGCAATAGCCGAAGCCTTGCTTATCGGATGCAGTGTAATTCAGCGAATCACTATCCTTCAAATTGATAAAGAATTGAGATGTGGCGGAGTGAGGTGCGGATGAGCGCGCCATGGCGATAGTATATTTGTCGTTTTTCAGGCCGTTTGCAGCCTCATTTTTTATAGGCGCATTGGGGGATTTTGGTGCCATTTTTGCAATGCTACTCATCGAGACTGTTCCCAACGCGTAGTTATAGCCGCCACCCTGGATGACGAACCCATCGATCACGCGATGAAATAAGGTCTTGTAGTAAAAACCACTGTTAACATATTCGAGGAAATTTTTTACCGTGACGGGCGCTTTTTCGGCATCCAGTTCGAGAGTGATTACTCCATAATTGGTATGTAGTTTAACTTTAACCATGCTAGATTTTCCATTTATAGGTGAAGGTTGGAAAGAGTGCCAACTGGTGCGGTGCAGCATCACACGCAACTGAGCAGCAGGGAAGGTGGCCTATTTGGAGTGTCATTATGCTATTCATTACATGCTTCTGATATATAGCGGCATAGCGTTTCAATTCCCTGTATGTTGGAGTAAATATGGACATTAATGCAAGCGCCAAGGTGAGTGACTGAGAGGTGTCGGCAGTTAGGCTGAGGAACATGTAAATTATTTTGCGGCACGCTCTTCTTGAATTAGCCATTTATTGTTTGATTTTACCAGACGCATGATTTTGTCAAAGGATGTGTTTAGGTAGTCGGAGCGATAGGACTGATGAAAGGTGATGGTGGCATGACTCTCATCCGAGAAGCTGACCTTTTCATTGCTGATATTGATCTCGATATATTTGGGCGCGTTGATACGCACCTCGCTTTCTTTTTCCCACTGGTCGCGGCTTTCGCCATTCGGGGTCTTAAAATCCATAGCATAGAGATCCAAATATTTTTTGGTATTTTGGGACGACCATACTTCGACCCATTCATGAAATGTCTTTAGCACTTCAGCGCTATTGTAGTCAGCCGGCTTTTTAACAGTTGCGGACTTGGTGGACGAAGTAGATTCGGGCACGGCGGTGGCTACTTTAGATGGCACAGGTGTTACCCCGGGAATAACTGCTTGCGGCTTGGCTGCACTGACTGTGGCGGTACCGGGTTTATTCTTGGGGAACAGATCATTAATGAGAGCAAGCTTGGTCTGTGTGGCGGCATTTTTCCGATCCAGTTGTAGTGCGCGCTCATAAGCCTGGCTTGCCATTTTGGCGTAGATATCGCCCAAATTTTCCTGTGCGGTGGCGTAGTTTGGATGGTTGTGGATCGCCCTTTCCAGTGCGACCCTGGCCTTGTCATATTGGCCTTGCCCAGCGTATAGCACGGCGAGATTGTTATATGGCTCCGGCAATTCCGGGTAATCCTCAGTCAGCGATGAAAATATGCTTATAGCGTCATTGGTTTTGAGCTGAGTGGTGAGAATGAGCCCTTTCAGGAAGCGTCCCTGTGCATCATTAGGATTTTTGGTGAGGTAGGTGTCAACCCGTTTCAGTGCCTGCGCATGCTGATTCTGCTTGAACAGTTTATTGATATCCTGGATTTCATCCGCGCCTACGGTGAAGCTGAAGCACAGTAACAGCGCGCCTCCGCATAGTGCTGCATGGAGGCCAAAACGGTTGAACTTGTCCATTATGTGGTACTTTTCCGAAATGATTTTCATGATTGATATGAAATATTTTGTTCGCCTGGGCGTATGAATAATTACGCCACGTTTTTACCAAAACTTCTCTATCAGTCAATCCTGCGTGATCATCACGCGGAATTTATGAAGCATTCAGAATAAATGGGTTACCCAAGGGAACCGGATTCTATCAAATCTGCCCATTTTTTACACAGCTTCTCATATCAGCTGACAAGGTCATCCGTGCTTCATCTGTTTGAGCAAGGAGATTTTCGGGTAAAATCATTGCTCTTGCCTTGAATGAACCGTCGAAATAATGAGCAGCCACACACAAGCACCCATCCCCCACTTCATCCGCAATATTATTGAGGCCGATCTGGCGAGTGGCAAACATACAGATATAGTCACACGCTTCCCACCGGAACCGAATGGGTATCTGCATATTGGCCATGCCAAGTCTATTTGCCTGAATTTTGGTTTGTCGCTCGACTATCAAGGCCACTGCAATTTGCGCTTTGACGACACCAATCCGGAAAAGGAAAGCGAGGAATATGCACGCGCTATTCAGGAGGATGTTCACTGGCTGGGCTTTCAATGGCAGGGTGAGGTGCGATGGGCATCGGATTACTTCGAACAGCTTTACGGCTACGCAGTCGAGTTGATCAAGCAGGGCAAGGCTTACGTGGATGATCTCAGTGCTGAGGAAATGCGCGAGTATCGCGGCACGCTCACTCATCCGGGTAAACCCAGTCCGTACCGCGAGCGCTCTGCAGCTGAAAACCTTGATCTGTTTCAGCGCATGCGTGCAGGTGAGTTTGTCGATGGCGCCAAGGTACTGCGCGCCAAGATCGACATGGCTTCTGGCAATATCAACTTGCGTGACCCGGCGATTTATCGCATTCGTCGCGCGCATCACATTCGGACCGGTGATACCTGGTGCATCTATCCGATGTATGACTACACTCACTGTATTTCCGATGCGCTGGAAGGAATTACCCATTCGCTATGCACGCTGGAGTTTGAAGACCATCGGCCCTTGTATGACTGGGTGCTGGATCAGCTGACTATACCGGCTCACCCCCGGCAAATTGAATTCTCACGCCTGGAATTGCGCTACACCATAACCAGCAAGCGCAAGCTATTGCAACTTGTCACCGAGCAACATGTATCCGGCTGGGATGATCCGCGTATGCCGACCATTATCGGTATGCGCAGACGAGGATACACACCGCAAGGCATACGCGAATTTACTCGCAGGATCGGTATTTCAAAGAGCGAAAACGTGGTTGACATGTCTGTGCTGGAGGCCTGCATCCGCGAAGATTTAGAGGCGCTTGCGGCACGCGTGATGGCGGTGATTAAACCGCTGAAGGTCATCATCAGCAATTTTGTGGCGAGCGAAAGCCAATCACGCGAAGCCGGCTTCCATCCGGAACATCCGGAATTCGGTAGCCGCATAGTGCCATTCAGCAAAGAGATTTGGATTGAGATCGACGACTTTACCGAGAACCCGCCTGCTGGCTGGCAGCGTTTGACACCCGGTGGTGAAGTGCGCTTGCGCTACAGTTATGTGATGCGCTGTGATGAAGTAGTAAAAGATGTTGCCGGTAACGTAATCGAACTTCGCTGCTCCATTGATCAAGATACGCTGGGCAAGAATCCGGTGGGGCGCAAGGTGAAGGGCGTGATCCACTGGCTGTCCGCTGAACATGCACTGCCTGCGGAGATTCGTTTGTATGACCGCCTGTTCACCGTGCCGGAACCAGACAACGACAAGGCGCGCGATTTCTGTGAATTCGTCAACCCGGCGTCGTTGACCGTGGTGCAGGGTTGGGTCGAGCCTGTCGTGCGCGACGCGGCTCCTGAAACACATTACCAGTTTGAGCGTCTTGGATATTTCTGCACTGATCGGCATGAACACCAGCCTGGTGGAAAGCTGACATTCAATCGCACTGTGACCCTCAAAGATTCGTGGACAAAAGACTAAGGTTGATAGATATCGTCGTGCCTTCGGACGATAACGGAAATATGGGTGCTCTGTCGTGCAGAGACACAAAAATGGAATGCCGGTTTACGGGCAATCGATATGTGAACACTTTAAAAAATGTGCTCTAAAGGTTTTTGATGCTGAAAATTTACAATACTCTCACCCGCGACAAGCAGGACTTTATTCCCATCGAACCTGGCAAAGTTCGAATGTACGTATGCGGCATGACGGTTTATGACTATTGCCATCTCGGTCATGCGCGGGTGATGGTGGCATTCGACATGGTCTATCGCTGGCTTAAAGCGAGCGGGCTGGACGTAACCTATGTGCGTAATGTCACCGACATTGACGATAAGATTATCAAGCGTGCGGCGGAGAATGCTGAATCTATCCATGCGCTCACGCAGCGTTTCATCGATGCGATGCATGAGGATGAATGCGCACTAGGTATTCTGCCACCGGATTTTGAACCACGAGCCACTCAATACATACCGCAAATGCTGGACATGATCGCCAAGCTGGAAGCTAATGGATTAGCCTATCAAGCCGCTGATGGAGATATGAACTATGCGGTGCGCAAGTTTGCCAATTACGGCAAATTATCTGGCAAAACACTGGCTGATTTGCGTGCCGGCGAGCGTGTGGAGGTGAATGATGGCAAGCTTGATCCGCTCGATTTCGTACTATGGAAACATGCCAAAGATAGCGAGCCAGATGAAGTGAAATGGGATTCTCCGTGGGGGAAAGGGCGACCTGGTTGGCATATTGAATGTTCGGCGATGAGCCTGGAAACTCTGGGTAAACATTTCGACATTCACGGTGGGGGTGCCGACTTGCAATTCCCGCACCACGAAAATGAGATTGCGCAAAGTGAGGGCGCATGTCAGTGCAAGTATGTGAATGTCTGGATGCACAATGGCTTCGTGCGCGTAGACAATGAGAAGATGTCGAAAAGCCTCGGTAATTTCTTCACCATCCGCGAGGTGTTGAATAAATATGATGCGGAAGTCGTGCGCTTCTTTATCCTGCGCGCGCACTACCGCAGCCAGCTGAATTATTCCGATGCGCATTTGGACGATGCCAAACAGTCATTGAACCGCCTGTACACGACATTAGGGAAAATTGCTGTGCCAATTGAAACGAGTTCAATCGATTGGAACGAACCTTATTCACAACGTTTTAAAACGGCAATGGACGATGATTTCAATACGCCTGAAGCGATGGCAGTCCTGTTCGACCTGGCAAATGAGGTGAATCGCAGCCAATCGGTAGAAGCGGCGCAGAAACTTAAGATGTTAGGTGAAGTGCTGGGCTTGTTGCAGTGGAATCCTGACGCTTATCTGCAAGGACGACATCGTGAAGCAACCATTCAAATTAATACAGGTTCTGAAAAAATCGAGGACACAACTGCAATTGACTTTACTCCACCAAGCCTGACCAAGAGTGTCCAGGCTCTAATTGCCGAACGAACTGCCGCCAAACAATCCAAAAATTTCGCTGAATCCGACCGTATCCGTAAGGAGTTATTAGAAGCTGGAATTGTGCTGGAAGACTATGCATCCGGCACCACTTGGCGACGCGCATAGCCAAGGGGACATCACTACTTTGCGCTGACATGGACAAGGCTAAATGTAGCATATCAACTTAATTTCAAGTATCATAAAATCAGTTAGAAATTGATTCTTACTCTAAAGCTGCTTGGGTAATGCCATGACAAATAAGTGGTGGTATTCGAGCTAAATAGTGTGAAATAAGTAGTTAACTAATTACGGAGGTGGCGATGAACGCAGTAACCGAAATGCAAGACCCATTGGTGTTTACCGACAGTGCAGCCAATAAGGTTAAAGAAATGATTGAAGAAGAAAATAACGCCAACTTGAAGTTGCGCATTGCCGTAAGCGGTGGCGGTTGTTCCGGCTTTCAATATGGTTTTACTTTGGATGAAGTGACCAATGAGGATGACACCGTATTGAATAAAAATGGCGTGCAGTTGTTAATTGACCCGATGAGCTTCCAATATCTAGTGGGCGCAGAAATTGATTATCAGGATGGGTTAGAAGGTTCGCAATTCGTAATCAAGAATCCGGGAGCGACTTCTACCTGTGGCTGTGGATCATCTTTTTCTGTGTAACCGGAGCATCCAGGATTTCGTGTAAATGGGGTTGAGTTATACCTTCATGTTCCCCAAGTCTCGACTTGATAAAATGCGAATGATGGCTTCTACCCAGAGTTCCGACACTGCATTGATTTTGCAAAAATCATGATAACTGTCATTATTTGCTAGAATAATTTTATTTAATGGTATAGAATGCCGCGTCTTCGCTGTAATTTAGCGTTGTAGCGGACTGAGATTTCCCGGTTTCTGTATGTAAATTTAATTATTGTGAAGGAAAAACAAATGAAAAGTTTTGCTCTAGTTGCTGCCCTGTTGGCATTATCCCTGACTGCTTGTGGCGAAAAGCCTAAGGCACCTGCAGTTGAGGCTCCAGTTGTTGTAACACCTGCTCCGGCTCCTGCGGCTCCTGCTTCGGCTCCTGCTGTTGTTGATGCAGCTCCTGCCGCTGGTAGTGCGGTAGAAGCCGCTGGCGCAGCTGGTACTGCTCCCGCCGCTCATGGTGCTGATGCCCCTGCTAAGGATGCAATGAAGAAGTAATTTCTTTTCTTGTACAAAATAAAGCCGATATTAAGTCGGCTTTATTTTTTTGTAACTTACCTCTAAACAATTTCTCGCCAGGCAAGTCCTTCGTCTTGCGTGGCTACCGCGACCCATTCCGGGTTGCAATTGAGCGCAGTGCTTAACGCATTTACCGCCAGTTCAGGTGTGTTATTTTTACGGCTTAGATGTGCTGCCACAATGTGCTGTAAACGGCTACAGTCCAGCCGTGCCAACAACGCTGCCGCATCCACATTATTCAGATGACCGAATCGTCCACCGACACGTTGCTTAAGACTTAATGGGTAATCACTGTTGGCTAACAGAGCCGCATCATGGTTACATTCCAGCACCAAAGCATCACAGCCACTTAGCGTCGCCTCAATATGAGGAGTAGAACAACCAATATCGGTCAACACCCCCAACCGTTTCACACCATCGCTGAACATGTACTGTACTGGCTCCGCTGCATCATGCGGCACGGGGAAAGGCTGCACCAACAGTCCATCGATGGCGAAGGGATGGTGAGAGTCAATTTTTGTCAGCCTGGGTGTATTGCCTGGAAATTTGGAGTGCGCACGAAATGTACCGTGCGTCAGCCATATCGGAATCGAATACTTACTTGCCAGTCGCGCTACCCCGGCAATGTGGTCGCCATGTTCATGCGTCACCACGATGCCGTTAAGACAATCAGGGGTCAAACCAAGGCGCGCCAGACGCACACAGGTATCAGTTAGTGGAAAGCCGCAGTCCATTAATACACAGGTTTTACCAGCTTGCACTACCAGTGCATTACCATCGCTGCCGCTACCAAGTGAAGCAAAGCGCATAAACTAAGGTCGAACGCTACTTGGTCAACTGTTTGTACAATGATTCCGTAATACGCTGCGTGACTTGGTCCTTGCCACCATCTCCGTTGAGTGCACTGACTTCACAGCCAGCGTTATTCTCACGCACGGTCACCTGATAACGTGTAGCTCCTTTGACCGAATTTTTAGTAGATTTTTGGTCGCCATCATCACGCCAGAATATCAAGTCATTGACCCAGCTTTTTTTCGTCGCTATATCCTTGCTCGCACTCACAAAGTATATGCCGCTGACCCTATCCTTGTCCTTCACCTCGATGCCCGCCTGATCTAACGCCAGTCCTACCTTGCGCCAGCTTTTGTCAAATGGCTCGTTCAGCATAATGATTTTGTTGCCGCTAATCTCTTTTAGCTTCGGCATGGTGGCCACTCCCAATGGCGATTTAGCGCCAGTCTCTTGTGACTTAGGAATTTGCCCTGCCTGAACCTGATTTTCAGTGCCACCACTTAACTTGATCATCAATAACTGCAGCATACTGGCTTCCAGCTCAGGATCACCCGGACGCTGCCTCCATTTATAGCCGTTCTTATCCACATCCAGCACTTCTTCCATGCCTCGATGGCTAATATAAATTTCAGAGCTACTGCCATCCTTGCTACGCTCAAAGCGAGTGCGGTACATATCCTGTTCGCCGGATGAATTAAGCTTATCGAATATCTTGCCAAGCATTTTACTTAACCCAGTTTTCTGGATTTTGGCGCGCCTTTCCGTCCAGTCTGTTTCGATGAGGCCAGCCGCAGGATTGTCGGATTTAATGATAAAACCTTGTTCCTGCCAAAATTCTTTCACCAGCGGCCACACATTCTCTACTTTGCCGCCCACGACTAGCCATCGCTGAATGCCACTACGTTCTAGATGCACATTTTTCACTTCCGGCAATACAGAGGTGTTGCCACCAGCTTGCGCTACTTGACCTCCCTTAACAAAATCAGAAAAGTTTGCCACGACCTTGCCGTCACTACCCGGTATGGTATGTTTATTTTTAGTTTCAGGGGTGGTCAGGTCAGGTGGAACTTCCAGGGTCGGCATCTTGTTTGCGGCAGATTTATAATCGACACGCTGATTTTCAAGGCCAATGACACTGCATCCAGCCAAAATCAATACTGAAAAAAATAATGCGGTTAAATATAATGTTCTCATGCCATCCCTGAAATTGTTTATTTTTGAGCATTGCATAATTAAAAAATACTCTGACATTTTGAATACGCAGTAGTAACTGGCGGAATCCGCGCTCCGTCATTTCCCCACTATGGCGAGGGATTGTACTGGTACTTGGTCTGAATTAGGCTAGTCGATCGCTCCTGCCTGACGCATCGCACTCCCCACTATATCTTGGGAGGCTGCAGTTAGTGGCGTAAGCGGCAGGCGCAGTACATTCTTCATTTTTCCCATAGTCGACACAGCCCATTTTACCGGTATAGGGTTGGCCTCAATAAACAAATGGCGGTGCAACCCAAGCAAGCGGAAATTGATCTCGCGCGCCTTGACCACTTCACCGTTCAAGGCGGCTAAGCACATCTCATGCATTAATCTGGGCGCCACATTGGCAGTAACAGAAATCGTGCCATGTGCGCCCAGCAGTATCAATGCCAACGCACTCGCATCATCACCACTATATATCGCGAAATCTTTGGGTGCCCGCAATATCAGATCACTCCCACGCTCGACATCACCGCTCGCATCCTTGATGCCAACGATATTTTGAATCTGTGCCAAGCGCAACACAGTATCGTTATGTATGTCCGCACAGGTGCGTCCCGGCACGTTATAGAGGATATGCGGCATATCCACAGCCTCGGCAATGGCTTTGAAGTGCAGGTACAAACCTTCCTGTGTTGGCTTGTTGTAATACGGCACCACTGTCAGCGAAACATCTGCGCCTGCCTTTTTTGAGAAAGCGGCCAATTCGATCGCTTCTTTGGTTGAGTTCGCGCCTGTTCCGGCAATCACCGGAATGCGCCCGGCCGCGTGCTCCACCGCCACCTGAATCAATAACTCGTGTTCGGTTAAATTCACCGTAGGCGATTCACCTGTAGTGCCGACCACTACGATACCATCTGTGCCCTGCATGATATGAAAATCAATCAGTGCGCGGAACGAGGTTAAATCCAGACTACCGTCCTCGTGCATAGGGGTCACTATTGCAACAACGCTGCCCTTAATCATGATGATCGGCAATGCGAAAATTGGATCGATCATCTAGCAGACTGTCTGACCTCAAGCTTTGTATATTCATACTGTATTGTTTTTTATAGATAAATGCGTTTCCATAAATAATAGGCGCATCAATATTAATCAATGGATTATGAGAGAAGTCCGACAGGCCACTAGGCTATTTATTTCTTAGTGCACGCCGAACAATTCAACATCAAAAACCAATGCTGCATTTGGCGGAATAGCACTTCCTGCACCTCTTGCGCCATAACCCAAGTCAGCCGGAATAACGAGCGTGCGTTGACCGCCTACTTTCATACCAGCGACTCCTTGATCCCAGCCTTTAATTACACGCCCTTCGCCCAATGGAAAAGAAAAGTGTGCACCTCGATCGCGAGAGCTATCAAATTTTGTACCTTTATTATTTGGCATGGTCGCACTGTAAAGCCAGCCTGTGTAATGCACGTCGACCGTTTTACCTGCCAAGGCTTCTTTGCCATCGCCGACTTTGTGATCTGTTTTAATGAGTTTTGTAACGGCAGTCGTCACATTATCGGTAGCAGTAGCAGAAAAAGCGTTCTGAGTTGGCAACATCATAGGCATCAGAAACATGCCAGAAAATATTAACGCTTTAATTTTATGCATAATCAAACCTCAGTAAAAAAATAAGTTTGCAATAGTATCATTATTTATGAGGCGTTTAGCACGCCTCGCCTGTCGGTCTGCCGACCTTTTCCCCTGCAAGCCCCGAGTAGTAATGCCTACAGTGGGCCGCCCGGACTATTTTGCAGTTGGTGCGCTAATGGATGACGCGGCATTCACTGCAGATTGTCCTTTAGCGGCCTGCTTCATAGCATATGCAGCTTCCGGAGCAATGTAGTTTTCATCATGCTTGGCCAACACCTCATCTGCGCGGAACACATTTCCAGCCTCAAGCTTGCCATGTACCACCACCCCTTTCCCTTCCTTGAAGAGATCGGGCAAGAAACCTTTGTACACAACCGGCATACTTTTGGCGGTATCGGTTATGCTGAAATGCACTGTCAAACCATCGCTCTGACGCTTGACACTGTCAACAACCACTAATCCGCCCATACGAAAGCCGCGCCCTTGTGGCGCTTCTTTGTTAAGAACCTGGGTCGGGGTAAAGTACAGGCTAATATTATCGTTTAGTGCATATAGCACCAAACCTATAGCGGCACCCAAAATAACGAGAGCAAGAACTATATATGCAAATTTTTTCTGACGCGGTTTCATGTTATTTGTCTTCCAATACCAATATTATCTCGGTCCGAATGGCTTATGAGTCAACACGACTTCGATTACTTCGAGTTTGATTTGTAAAGTTTCGTTCCATTAGGAATATGAATACCCCACGCTTGAGTCCGCATAGATTAAGCATTCTTGCCCAATTCGAAGAATTTTTCGCGATCCACGCACGAATTGACGAAACAATCAGGATAGCTGACAAACCCGTCCTAAAAACATTATGTTACGACATCTTCCGCATTGCGCATCAGGTGTAATTGCTCCAAGACTAGCGTTTTTCTGTGGCGCACCATCACAATTTCAATGAAAAATATCAGCAGTGCGATTCCGTACGATCCCCATATGTACCAAGCATAGCCATTCATGGAAAAAAATTCGCCCCAGTTCATCGTCTAACCTCCACGAGTTCAGATACCCACTGGGCCTTGCATTCACGCTCTAAAATAATACAACGCACACGTAGTAAAGAAACCGCAATGGCATATAGCCAGACCGCCAGCAGCATGGTGTACATGCCCTGCTGCATAGCCACATGCATGCTGGTGCCGGTGAATTTTACCGTAGCTCCTTGATGCAGGGTATTCCACCATTGCACTGAAAAATAGATGATAGGAACATTAACTGAGCCTATTATGGCGAGCAGTGCGCTGGCACGGTCGGCACGACGTGGATCATCAATCGAGGCATGCAAAGCGATAAAACCAAGATAAAGAAATAGTAAGATGAGTTCGGAAGTCAGTCGCGCATCCCACACCCACCATGCACCCCACATCGGCTTGCCCCACAACGCGCCAGTCCATAGCGAAAGAAAGGCAAGCAACGCACCCGTAGGTGCCAGCGCGGAAGCCATCATGGAAGACAAGCGCGTATTAAAAATCAGCCCTAGCGCGGCATAACCCGCCATGACCAAGTAGATAAACATGGACAGGATGGAAGCGGGTACATGTATAAACATGATGCGATAAGCTTCGCTTTGCTGGCTATCAGTCGGTGCCACAAAAAAACTAACATACAACCCCACAACAAACAGGATTGCGGCCGACCACGAGAACCACGGAACCATCTTGCCGGCCACCTCATAAAAGGTGCTCGGCGCGGAATATTTAAACCAGTTTATAGCCAATTTCTACTCAATTAAAATACACACTATGTTTTATTCCATCGAAATACGCAGAGCGAGGGCCGTAACCCATGGCGTGAATACCAATGCCACCAACAGTAGCGCGCCTAGCAATGCTAAGTGAGAACCCGCACTTGTGCCACTTACAACGGCTTCCACTGCACCTGCTCCAAAAATCAACACCGGAATGCACAACGGCAACACCAGTAGCGACACCAACGCCCCACCGCCGCGCAGCCCCAGTGTCAGCGCAGCGCCGACCGCACCTATCATGCTGAGTATTGGTGTGCCAAGAAGCAGTGCAGCGATCAATACCCATAATGCCTGCGCCGACATATCAAACTGCAAGCCCAACACTGGGGCCATAATCACCAATGGCAAACCGGAGACCATCCAGTGCGCCAAAATTTTGGCTAACACGAGTGCTGACAGCGACTGCGGTACCAGCATCATCTGCTCCAGAGTACCGTCCAGATAATCCGCCGAGAACATGCGCCCCAGCGATAGCATTGAAGCCAGCAAAGCGGCCACCCAAACCACGCCGGGAGCCATTTTGCGCAACATGTCCATTTCTGGCCCCACCCCTAAGGGAAACAGACTGACCACAATGACGAAAAAAATCAGTGTGGTCAGCACATCGGCACGGCGGCGCATGGCCAGCACCAGATCGCGGCGAATCACCAGGCTCAACAAACCAATCAGCGACAACTTGTTCATGACAGCGCAAGCCACCGCGTTGCTACCCCCACCACTTCCAGTGGTTGATGGGTAGTGTAGATCACCATACCGTTACTCAGCAGATGCTCGCCAATCAATTCCTGCATCAGCCCAACCGCGCCTACGTCCAGTGCAGTGAGCGGTTCGTCCAGTATCCATAAAGAGGCATTGCTAAGCAACAAGCGCGCCAATGCCACACGCCGACGTTGCCCTTGGGACAACACTTTGACCGGTAATGTTTCCCGTCCGCGCAAACCCATACGACGTAGCGCCGCGATTACCTGTTTGTCATCCACCTTGCAGCCAGCCAGCCCTGCACTAATGCGCAAGTTCTCCAGCGCATTCAATTCGTCCTTGATGGCGTTCAAATGGCCGAGATAAATCATCTCTGCATAAAATGTATTGCCCAGCTCTCGGATGTTCTGCCCGCGCCAACAGATCTCGCCCGCAACAGGCATCATAAAACCGCATAAAGTACGTAGCAGGCTGGTCTTTCCGCTGCCGTTGGCGCCCTGCACCTGTAGTAACTCGCCGGCTGACAGTGAAAAATTCAGATCAGAAAATAGCAGATGATCTCCGCGACTACAAGCAAGATTGCTAACTTCCAGCATTACGTGGTCGGTTTTGGCTCAATATACAATAGCGTGGAATTGTATACGATTGCACCCGTGTATGTTGGCCAAAAAGTGAAGCCGTCTGCTACTGCGATAGGGAGAACGTTTAGATTCGCGGAGAAAACATAGCTCGGGGAAAGCATGTTAGCCACGCAATTATTTTTGATAACGATTCACTGCGTTGTTATGTTCATTTAGTGAATTTGAAAATTGTGAGCTGCCATTCCCGCGCGCCACGAAGTACAGCGCATCGGTCGAAGCCGGATGAAGAGCCGCCTGTATAGAGGCCAGCCCTGGCAGTGCAATCGGAGTGGGTGGCAGGCCTGCGCGGGTATAGGTGTTGTACGACGTATCAGTCAGTAAATCGCGCTTGCGCAAATTGCCGTCGAAATGATCTCCCAACCCATAAATTACGGTCGGATCAGTTTGCAGCAGCATGCCCTTGCGCAGACGGTTGATAAATACGGCCGCTATCATGCCGCGATCACTTGCCTGCCCCGTTTCTTTTTCCACGATAGAGGCCAGAATCAACGCTTCATAGGCAGACTTAAGAGGCAGGTCAGACGTACGTTCCTGCCAACTTTTCTGCAGGTGCATTTGCATAGTCTTATAGGCGCGATTCAGCAAGGCAAGGTCGCTTGAGCCTTTGACGAAATAATAGGTATCAGGAAAGAATTGCCCTTCCGCATGCGCCTCCGTTGCGCCGATATGTCGCATAACCTCTACTTCGGACAGGCTCGCACTATCATGCCGAATGGCCGGATTGGTATTCAATGCTGCGCGGAATTGGTTGAACGTCCAACCTTCAATTATGCTGAATTTACTCTGGGCGGCCTGCCCTTCTGTCACGATGGCTAACAATTCCAACATCGTAACCGCGGTTTCCAGCTCATAATTACCGGCCTGTATCTGGGCAGATTTCCCCAGCATGCGCGCCAGCCAGACAAACATCCAATCGTTGGGCAACGCGCCGGCTTGTTGCATCTGCCGCGCCGCAGTCTTCAGGCTGCTGCCCTGATTGAGGGAAAATTCCAGGGGAAGCACGGGAAAGGTCAGCGGACGAACAACATAATAGCCAATAGCACTCGCCAGCAGCACGGCCAACAGCAACACAACGAGCAGCAAGCGTTTAATCGTATGCATGGTTCAACCATTCCTGCACTTGCATGGAAATCGGGTGATGGCTCCAGTCACTACCTGATAGCTCACGCACCGGCCACAATCCAATCACACTATTCACCAAAAATACTTCGTCCGCAACAAATAATTCCGCCAGTCCAAACTGCCTGACCCAGCACAGCACACCATGCTTGGCAGCCCACTCTATCACGCGTTCACGTTGTATACCGGCCACGCCGCAGTTCGACAAATCCGGTGTAAACAATTCACCGTTCCGTACCATGAACAGATTGCTGCGTATACCTTCAATCACATTTCCAACAACATCCAGCAACAGCCCTTCTGCGATTTCCGGGTCACTCCATTCCGCAGCAGCGAGCACATTTTCCAAACGGTTAAGGTGCTTAATGCCAGCCAGTTTCGGTTGATGTGCCAAACGTAAATCGCACACGCGAAGCCTGATACCGTGCGAATAATTTCTGTCTGGACAATCAAGTGGAGGAGTGAGACTCAGGATGCGTGTCGGAATCATATTTTCGACTGGAGCATAGCCGCGAGCCGTTTGTTCGCCACGTGTGATGATTATTTTGGCCACACCATCGGGCCGCAGTTCAATCAAACGCCGCAATTCCTCAAACAGCAGCGCTTCTTCAGGACAAGTGATGCGCAATACAACGCAATCCTGTTGCAACTTGCGATAGTGACGTGGCCAACACTGTATGCATCCACCGAGCACACGCAGCGTGCGAAATACGCCATCTCCATATAGCAAGCCGCGGTCATGAATACTAACCTGATCTCCCGGCACGCCATTGATCAGCATGTGATCCCCTGAAACGTACAAGCGGTTTAAACCTTGCGAAACACCAATGTAGCATTGGTGCCGCCAAAGCCGAATGAGTTGGAAATGGCGACATTAATCGTCATGTTGCGCGCAATATTGGGCACATAATCCATATCACACGCCTCATCCAGCTCGAAAATATTTATGGTGGGCGGGGCAATCTGATGGTAAATGCCAAGCGCGGAAAATATAGCCTCTACGCCGCCCGCAGCACCCAGTAAATGTCCTGTCATGGATTTTGTGGAACTGACCTTGACCTTCATCGCGTGTTCACCAAGGCAACGCTTCATTGCCATGGTTTCAGCCAAGTCGCCTAGCGGGGTGGAAGTGCCATGCGCATTAATATAATCCACCTGATCCACATTAAGGCCGGCATTACGCAAGGCATTAGTCATACAGCGTGCAGCACCCTCGCCGTCTTCGCGCGGTGCAGTCATATGGTATGCATCGGCACTCATGCCATAACCCGCTACTTCGGCGTAAATTTTTGCACCACGGTTTTTGGCATGTTCATATTCTTCCAGCACTAAAACCCCGGCACCTTCTCCCAGCACAAAGCCATCGCGTCCTTTGTCCCATGGACGGCTAGCGGTAGCAGGATCGTCATTGCGAGTGGAAAGCGCTCGAGCAGATGAGAAACCCCCTAACGCAAGCGCGCAAACTGACCCTTCAGAGCCACCTGCGATCATAATGTCGGCATCACCATATTCGATCAACCGGGCAGATTCGCCTATGCAATGGGTGGCTGTGGAACAGGCTGTCACCATGGACAGATTAGGTCCTTTAAAGCCATACATGATGGACAGATTGCCGGAAATCATGTTAATGATTGTGCCGGGAATAAAGAACGGTGAAATCTTGCGTGGACCCGCCGCCAGATAGTCGTTATGACTATCTTCAATCATCGGCAGCCCGCCGATACCAGATCCAATATTCACACCAATGCGTTCAGCGTTTTGTTCAGTTACCTCGATCCCGGCATCTTTAATTGCCTCCATACCGGCTGCCAGGCCGTAATGAATAAATACATCCATACGCCGAGCATCCTTGGCAGAGAGATATTGGCTCACATCAAAACCTTTCACCTCTCCAGCAATTTTCGATGTAAACAGGCTGGCATCAAAACGGGTGATGCGGGTAATGCCTGATTTGCCATCAACAATATTTTGCCATGCTTGGGCAATTCCTGTACCAACAGGCGAAACAATGCCCAAGCCGGTAATGACGACTCTGCGTTTTGCCAAACCGAACTCCGTTATTTTAGGGGAAAAGCGAAAGGAAGAATTACTTGGGATGATTGTTAACGTAATCGACTGCCTGTTGCACTGTAGTTATTTTTTCAGCGTCTTCGTCTGGAATTTCACACTCGAACTCTTCTTCCAGCGCCATCACCAGCTCAACCGTATCCAACGAATCAGCACCCAGATCATTAACGAACGAGGACTCATTTTTCACTTCAGTCTCGTTTACACCGAGTTGCTCAGCAACGATTTTCTTGACGCGTTGTTCGATATTAGACATGTAACTCTCCCTACTCTGGTTAAAGTTCAAAAAGCTTCGGCATTCTACCAAACTTACCTCAAATTCCCAACTACCGACCTCTCCCAATGTGAAATAAGTCTGGAGGGTTATCGTATTTCTACCGAGGAACAAGTCTTGAATTAAATAATCGATAGACGTAAATCCAGGCGTTCCAGTGCCACTTCGAACAAAAAAGGTGAATCATATTTACTCTCGCCCCCACGCTCTCTCTTTTAATCCACTAGGTGGTGGGACTGGAAGTTTTCTTTCTAAAATCAAGCAGCCACAACACATAACCGGATAGGGCATAACAGAAAAAAAGTAGAAACAGCACACTGGGCGGATCGCTGAAAATCAGGATAAAAAATAACGCGATCAGGATAATGACGATAAACGGCACGCTCTTCCGCATATTGAAATCCTTGAAACTGTAGAAGCGCAGGTTACTCACCATACTCACTCCGGCAAACACCGTGAGGATGACAGCATACCAGCGTGACTCTTGACCGCTAAAATGATTATCCAGCATCACCCAAACGAAGCCAGCGACCACTGCGGCAGCAGCAGGGCTGGGCAGACCTTGAAAAAATCGTTTATCTACTGTATCAATATTAGCGTTGAAACGTGCCAACCGTAACGCCGTGCCCGCGCAATAAATAAAGGCTGCGAACCAACCCAACTTACCCAAGTCCTTGAATGCCCATTCATACATCAGCAACGAGGGGGCTACGCCGAACGACACCATGTCGGACAAGCTATCATATTCCGCTCCAAATTCACTTTGGGTGCGGGTCAGTCGCGCCACGCGACCATCCAGACCATCTAGCACCATAGCAATAAAAATAGCTACGGCAGAAAATTCAAACTTGCCATTCATTGCCTGCACGATGGCGTAAAAACCGGCAAACAGCGCCGCCGTAGTCAATATGTTGGGCAGCAGATAGATACTGCGCCTGCGCAGATTCATCGGCTTTCTGTCATTCAAGTCGTCAGCCATGATTTTGAAAGATTCTCATCATATTAGCCTTTAGCTCTTGGCCAAAACCGCCAGTATCGTAGTAGTTGCGCGCACTTTATCACCTATCGACACTTTTACGGCAGACGTCAGTGGCAAGTACACATCCACGCGTGAGCCGAAGCGGATGAAGCCATATCGCTGACCACGTGTCAGAACATTGCCTTCTTGAACATAACACAGGATTCGACGTGCGATCAACCCAGCCACCTGCACGCTGGTTACGTCTTGCCCATCAGCCCTTTTAATCCATATGGCATTTCGCTCATTTTCCAACGAAGCCTTGGCCAGATCAGCATTCACGAACTTGCCGGGAAAATATTGGACGCGCTTCACCAAGCCATCTATGGGACTGCGATTGGAATGTACATTAAATACATTCATGAACACGCTGATCTTGATGGCATCGCGCTGCACGTAGGGATCCTGCGTGCGCTCCACCGCCACAATTCGACCATCAGCGGGTGATAACACTGCATCTGCATCCTGTGGGATTTCACGCGGCGGATCGCGGAAAAATTGCAGCACAAACAACGCCACCAGCCAAAGCGGAAGCGACCACACCCCGCCACCAAAATATGTTACCAAGCTAGCGATGAATGCGGCGATGGCCAAAAATGGCCAACCTTCGCGTGCGATGATTGGATGGGGGTAATTAGGCATTAGATGGGAGAAACGAGAATTGGATTTTTAGAAACAAGGATTGCAAAACAAGAATCGTGCAGCTTAGGATTGAGAGCGATTCAACACTCATTATTCAAACTCTCAATCCCAGCCCCATCATTCCTAGTTCTTGCTTTGGTCAACCAGCTTATTTTTGCTGATCCAAGGCATCATGGCTCGCAGTTGGGCACCCACTGTTTCGATCGGATGCTTGGCGTTAAGCCGACGGCGCGCGGTCATCTCAGGGTAGTTGGTACGGCCTTCCAAAATGAACTGTTTGGCATATTTACCAGTCTGGATATCCTTTAAACACTGACGCATAGCCTCCTTTGTATCATCGGTAATAATCTTGGGGCCGGTGACGTACTCGCCATATTCCGCATTATTTGAAATGGAATAGTTCATATTGGCGATGCCGCCTTCGTACATCAAATCCACGATTAACTTCAATTCATGCAGGCACTCGAAATAAGCCATTTCCGGCGCGTAGCCAGCTTCCACCAGAGTTTCAAAACCGGCCTTCACCAGTTCAACGGCACCGCCACACAACACGGCTTGCTCGCCAAACAGATCTGTCTCCGTTTCTTCACGGAAATCAGTCTCGATCACCCCTCCCTTGGTGCCACCAATGGCTGCGGCGTAAGAAAGCGCGATGCTTTTGGCCTTGCCGGACTTGTCCTGATATACAGCAATCAAAGATGGCACACCGCCGCCTTTCAAATATTCGGAGCGAACTGTATGACCGGGGCCTTTTGGCGCTATCATGATTACGTCCAAATCGGCACGCGGAATGACTTGGTTATAATGAATATTAAAGCCGTGGGCGAAGGCCAAAGTAGCGCCCTTCTTCATATTTGGCGATACTTCAGCGTTATAAACATCAGGGATATTTTCATCAGGCAACAGCATCATGACCACATCGGCCCCCTTCACCGCTGCCGCGACTTCCATAACCTTATGCCCAGCCGCTTCAGCCTTCTTCCAGGAAGCGCCACTCTTACGCAGGCCGACAGTCACATTGACACCGGATTCCTTCAGATTCAAAGCATGTGCATGGCCTTGTGAGCCGTAGCCGATAATGGCCACTTCCTTACCCTTGATTAGAGACAGGTCTGCATCTTTGTCGTAATAAACTTTCATGTTGGCCTCTTTAAAATAATCATAAAATTAAAAAATTATAGTTTTAAAATGCGATCACCGCGCCCAATGCCGGACGCGCCGGTACGCACGGTTTCCAATATCAGGCTGCGGTCTATGGCTTGCAAGAAGCTTTCCAGCTTGTGACCGGTACCGGTTAATTCAATGGTGTAAGTTTTGTCAGATACATCGATAATGCACCCGCGAAAAATATCCGTCATGCGCTTCATTTCCTCACGCACCGCACCCACCGCGCGCACTTTCACCAACATTAACTCGCGCTCCAGATGTTCGCCTTCGCTCAGATCCATCACCGCGACTACCTCAATCAGCTTGTTGAGCTGCTTGTAAATCTGCTCGATCACTTCGTCAGAACCACTGGTTACTATTGTCATGCGCGACAGGGTGGCGTCTTCTGTGGGCGCCACGGTGAGTGACTCGATGTTGTAGCCACGCGCCGAAAACAATCCGGAAACACGCGATAAGGCGCCCGCCTCATTTTCCATCAACAGGGAAATAATATGCCTCATTATAAATCCTCCGCCAGAATCACTTCAGACAAGCCCTTGCCACCCTGCACCATGGGAAACACGTTTTCAGTCTGGTCTGTTATGAAATCCATGAATACCAGTTGTTGCTTACGCCCAAATGCTTCTTTCAATGCAGGTTCCACATCCGATGGCTTTTCAATGCGCATACCAACATGACCATAAGCCTCCGCCAGCTTCACAAAATCGGGCAGCGCATCCATATAGGATTCGGCATAACGGTTGCCATGGAAGAACTGCTGCCACTGGCGCACCATCCCCAGATACCGGTTATTCAGCATGATAATTTTGAGCGGCAATTGAAATTGTTTGCAGGTGGAGAGCTCCTGAATACACATTTGAATACTGCCTTCACCAGTAACGCATGCAACTTGCTCACCTGGATGAGCAAGTTGCACGCCCATTGCTGCGGGCAAACCGAAGCCCATAGTGCCCAGTCCGCCGGAGTTAATCCAGCGACGCGGCTTATCAAATTTGTAATACTGCGCCGCCCACATCTGATGCTGTCCAACGTCGGAGGTGATGAAGGCATCGCCCTGAGTAACTTCATGCAGCTTTTCGATCACGAACTGCGGCTTAATTATCTCATCCGAATTTTTGTAGACCAGGCTGTTCTTGCCGCGCCATTCCTTAATTTGCGCCCACCACGGTGCAATTGCCTGCTGATCGGGCTTTTCCTTGCTAGCGTGCAATTCTGCCAGCAGATCGTCCAACACATGTGCCACATCGCCAACGATAGGCAAATCCACCTTCACCCGCTTGGAAATTGAGGAAGGATCAATGTCGATGTGAATGATCTTGCGTTTTTCCTGACTAAAGTGCTTAACATTGCCAACCACGCGATCATCAAAGCGGGCTCCCACGGCTAGCAATACATCACAATACTGCATCCCCATGTTTGCCTCATACGTGCCATGCATGCCCAACATTCCTACAAATTGCCTGTCTGTTGCCGGATAGCCACCCAAACCCATCAAGGTGTTGGTACAGGGAAAGCCCAACAAACGCACCAACTCGGTCAATTGCTTGGATGCATCAGCCAGGATCACGCCGCCGCCCGCATAAATCATCGGTCGTTTAGCTGCCAGCAACAACTGAACGGCACTCTTGACCTGCTCCAGGTCACTATGCTGAGCCGGATGATAAGAGCGGATGCTCACCGATGATGGATAGCTGAACTCCGCCTTTTGATTGGATATATCTTTTGGAATATCCACCAGCACTGGTCCAGGGCGGCCACTTTTGGCGAGATAAAATGCCTTCTTAATGGTGCTGGCGATTTCCTTAACGTCTTTGACCAAGAAATTATGCTTCACGCAAGGTCGCGTTATACCAACAGTATCCACCTCCTGAAAAGCGTCCTCACCGATGGCAAAAGTCGGCACTTGGCCACTGATAATTACCATAGGAATAGAATCCATATAGGCAGTGGCAATGCCTGTGACTGCATTGGTCACCCCGGGGCCAGAAGTGACCAACGCGACCCCCACCTTATCAGTGGAACGGGCATACCCGTCGGCGGCATGAACTGCAGCCTGCTCGTGACGAACCAGTATATGTTTAACCTGATTCTGCGTGAACAACGCATCATAAATGTGCAAGACCGCACCGCCAGGATACCCGAACACATATTCAGTCCCCTCTTCCTGCAAACATCTAATGGTTATTTCCGCGCCCGTCAATTCCATGTCAAACTACCTTAGCAAACAATAATTAAAGAACCGTGCAAGATAAAGGTTAGAGGCATTTTGGTCAACCCCCACGCCAGAACGGGATTAACAATTATCTATTGATTTATGATGGAATTTGTTAGCATGAGTTACTCATTAATTTAGTAGGGCATCTATAAAACTAATAACTTCATCCCAATTGCAGTGTTGCTAAAAAGTATACCTGCTTGCATATCAAAGACATGTAGCGACGTGTAATTGTTTCGCACCTCGAATTTGGAATTTGGGTAACCCTTGAATTTTCAATGTTGCCTAGTAGTTATTACCCATCATGGGAGCATTTCAAACTGGCCAGCCACGACGAACTTTCCAAATTTCTCGCTGAAACCGAACGGCGCGCCTACAAACAAGCATTGTTCGCGATTCGTGACGAACATGTGGCGCTAGATATCGTACAGGACTCCATGCTTAAGCTTGCCGCAAAATATGGCGGCAAGCCTGCCAATGAGTTCCCTATGCTATTTCAGCGCATCCTGCAAAACACTATTCGCGACCACTGCCGAAGACAGAAAGTGCGCTCCAGGTGGGTTTCGCTGATGTCCTCGCTGATTCCACAACACGAGGAAGCTGATTATGAGCCACTGGATAACCTTCAGGACGAAAGCAACAATAGCCAAGGACTTGCTCCTGATGCATCGTTTGAACAATCCCAACTTATTGCTCTGATTGAAGAAGCATTAATCATTCTCCCAGCACGTCAACGTGAGGCATTCCTGTTGCGTTATTGGGAGGATATGGATATTACAGAAACAGCGGCGATCATGGGTTGCTCGGAAGGTAGCGTCAAAACACACTGCTCCCGCGCTACCCATAGCCTCGCTGCCATCATGAGGAAAAAAGGAGTTCACTTGTCATGAAAAAAAATGAACTGAGCCATGAAAATATCAAGCACTTGCTTAACCACTCCGTCGCTCAGCTCGAACGACCCACACTGACACGCCTGCGCCACGCGCGGGAGCAAGCCATGGCGCGCTATACCGCACGTTATGTAGAGCCTGTATTTGCCCGAGCTGGACATGCCGTTTGGCATGCTTTCGGTGCGCAACATAAGTCACGCCTATGGGCCACCACTTTGCTGCTTGCGATTATTCTGTTCAGCGCAACAGCTTATTGGAATCATATTGCGAAATCCGATACAGCCGATGTAGACATCGCTATTCTGACTGGTGATTTGCCCATACACTTTTACGTTGACTGATACAAATCATGTACTTGATCCGCCGTCATCTGTTCGCATTCAGCGTCGCCGTATTTCTGTTTCTGCCAGCAATAGCTGGGGCTCAGACATGGGAGGATCTCACTCCAGTGCAACAAGAAGCGCTGGCTCCGCTCTCTAAAGAATGGAATACGCTGCGAACACTGCAGAAGCAGCGCCTTATCAATATGGCGAAACGCTACCCTCAGCTTAATACAGTCCAGAAACAACGCCTGCATAACAGACTGGAAAAATGGAGCAAGCTAACGCCGGAACAACGTGACCGTGCTCGCGAAAAATTCCAGGCATTTAGCAAAGTTCCTTTGGCAAAACGCGAACAGGTCAAACAAATGGTTCGCCAACAAGAAGCTGAAAAATTGAACACACCTGCTTCAGACCCCGCAATAACCGATACGCCATAAAATTGCCAGCAAGAAAAAACCCTGCAAACAATTGGCCTGCAGGGTTTGTCTTTATAAGACTAGACTAGGTAGTCCCTAAAACGGGATGTCATCATCAAAGTTATCAAAACCGCCGCTCTTGGCTGGTGCCGGCTTATTGGTAGCAGGCTCCCCAGCTGACGACGATGCAGGTGGTTTTTCCACCATGTCAAAATTACCGCTGCCAGACTTACTGGACAGCATCTGCATCTCATTAACTATAATATCGGTGGTATAGCGATCCTTGCCTTCCTTGTCCTGCCATTTGCGCGTGGCAAGCTTGCCTTCAACGTAGATCATCGAACCTTTTTTCAGGTACTCTCCAGCAATTTCTGCTAGTCGGCGATAAAAAGTCAGGTTATGCCATTCGGTTTTTTCCTGTTTCTCGCCGCTTTTGTCCTTCCAGTTTTCTGAGGTAGCAAGTGTGGCATTGGTCACTGCTTCGCCATTGGGCATGTAACGCGTTTCCGGATCCTTGCCCAGCCGTCCTACTAAAATTACCTTGTTTACCGACATGTCATTCCCCTTTCACTAAATTGTCTACCGCGACTTCGTCAAAGCCGCTCATATCTACTTTAAGACAAGCCATACATTCGGCTGGCACCACCATTACTTCGCGCACCCCATTTAATTGCGCCAAGCGTTGTTGCAAAACAGCTCCCGCACGCCCATCCATTTCAGGCAATGGATACATTTTAGTACGCACCGCTGCAGGCGGCTGCATGGTGCTGGCAACTAGTAACCACAGCAATAACAAACCTACCGCAAATACAAATACAGCATTACCGCCAAAATATTGCATCAGAAAACCGCCCGCAATTGCACCAAAGAATGCGCCGAGAAATTGCACGCTGCTATATACGCCCATCGCCGTTCCCTTGGCCGCCAGCGGAGCAATCTTACTGATCATTGAAGGTAATGTCGCCTCCAATACGTTAAATGCGGTAAAAAACAACAACAGCGACAACGACACACCCCATACACTGTTCTGCATCAGCATCAACGATAGCTGCCCTAGCGCTGCCAGTGCAATCGCGCCCATAAACACCTGTTTCATCTTTGCTTTTTTCTCGGCGACAATGATGGGTGGCACCATCAACATGAGGGCTAGCAACATGACCGGCAGATATACTTGCCAATGTTGCGCAACCTCCAGTCCATTATTTTTCAATACGAATGGCACTTGCATGAATACCGACATTAGAATCGCGTGCAAGGAAAAAATACCGAAATCGAGTCGCAGCAAATCCTTGTTACGTAGCACGTCGCCAAATCGCTTGCTGCTCGCCCCCGAACCAGAATGGAATCGCGTGATGGCAGGATTTGGAATGACAAAAGCCACAAACAGCATGGCCAGAAGCGCCAATACGCCGGTTAGCGCAAAAATTCCGGGCACGTCTATCGTTTGATACAACATCGGTGCCAGCACCAGTGATATCGCAAATGTAATACCAATGGTAATGCCTATCATCGCCATCGCCTTGGTGCGGACTTCCTCGCGCGTCAGGTCGGCGGTTAGCGCCATCACTGCAGCATTAATTGCTCCCGCGCCCTGGATCGAACGACCGGCGATGACCCAATAGATATTGTCCGCCGAAGCTGCAATAAAACTACCGATAGCGAACAGCAGCAGTCCCGCATAGATCACCGGTTTGCGCCCGTAATGGTCGGACATCCAGCCAGCCGGGATTTGCAATATAGCCTGGGTCAATCCATAAGCACCGAGGGCAATGCCAATCAGGATATGACTTTCGCCGCCGGGCAGTCGTTCGGCGGCATACAATGCAAATACCGGCAGAATGATGAACAACCCCAGCATGCGCAAGCCGTAAATACCGGCTAAGCCCATACTAGCGCGGCGCTCAAGTGGCGTCATTGAATCAGGTGTGTATCCCATATTGAAGTATTGAAAGCGCAAAAAATCGCGTATATTAGCAGGTTTAGCGCTACCTACGGTAACCGGCATGGACAGCATCAAAATACGTGGTGCACGCACACACAATCTGAAAAACATCAGCCTGGATTTGCCGCGCAATCAACTTGTAGTCATCACCGGATTGTCGGGTTCCGGCAAGTCTTCCCTCGCATTTGACACTTTGTATGCCGAGGGGCAACGACGCTATGTCGAATCGCTTTCCGCTTACGCGCGCCAGTTTTTGCAACTAATGGCAAAGCCGGATGTGGACTTGATCGAGGGCTTGTCACCTGCCATCGCCATTGAGCAAAAGGCCACCTCGCATAACCCGCGTTCCACCGTTGGCACGGTGACGGAAATTCACGACTACCTCCGCCTGCTGTTTGCGCGCGCGGGCGACCCCTATTGCCCGCAGCATGATCTGGTGTTGCAGGTTCAGAGCGTTGGGCAAATGGTGGACCATGTGCTGCAACTGCCGCAAGACACGCGCATCATGATTCTTTCCCCATTGGTCGTTGAGCGCAAAGGTGAGCAAGTCGACTTGTTTAATGAGTTGCGTGCGCAAGGTTTTATGCGGTTACGCGTAAACGGCACCGTGCATGAGATAGACAAATTGCCCACGCTGACAAAGAACAAGAAGCACACCATTGAGATTGTGGTGGATCGACTGAAAGCCAGCGCAGACAACCAGCAGCGCCTGGCGGAATCATTCGAGACCGCATTGCGCCATGCCGAGGGGCGCGCATTGGCAGTGGAAATGGATAGCGGTAAAGAACATATATTCTCCGCCAAGTTTGCCTGTCCAATCTGCAGTTATTCGTTGCCGGAACTGGAACCGCGATTGTTCTCGTTCAACAACCCGATGGGTGCCTGCCCGAAATGCGATGGGTTGGGCAACATCAGTTTCTTCGATCCAAAACGGATTGTGGCTTTCCCGCAATTGTCATTAAGCTCTGGGGCAATCAAAGGCTGGGATCGACGCAACCAGTTTTATTACCAGATGCTGGACAGCCTTGCCAAGTATTACGATTTCGATCTGGAACGTCCGTACGAAAGCCTGCCGGAAAAAATACAACAAGTTATTTTGTATGGTAGTGACAAGGAAGAAATTCCATTCAGCTATCTCAACGAGCGCGGCAAACCCACACTACGTGAGCATACATTCGAAGGCATCATCAATAACCTGGAGCGGCGTTACAAGGAAACCACGTCACCTACTGTGCGCGAGGAACTGGCAAAACATCTCAACACCTGCATCTGCCCTGAATGCAATGGTACGCGCCTGCGCCTGGAAGCCCGCAATGTGCGCATCGCAGATCATGCCATTTATGAGCTTAGTGCATTACCCTTGAAGCAGGCGCTCACTTTCTTCCAACAGGTGAAGCTACCCGGTCACAAGCAGGCCATCGCGGAAAGAATCGTGCATGAAATAGCCAGCCGCCTGACCTTCCTCAACAACGTCGGCCTCGAATATCTATCGCTGGATCGTTCGGCAGAGACCTTGTCTGGTGGCGAATCTCAGCGCATCCGCCTGGCCTCGCAAATTGGCTCCGGTTTGACCGGTGTAATGTATGTATTAGACGAACCGTCCATCGGCCTGCATCAGCGTGACAATGATCGTTTGCTGGGCACGCTGAAGCGCCTGCGCGACATGGGCAACAGTGTAATCGTAGTGGAGCATGACGCGGATGCCATCCAGGCTGCCGACTACGTAGTGGACATGGGGCCCGGTGCGGGCGAGCATGGGGGCATGATCGTCGCGCAAGGCACGCCGCAAGAAGTGTGTGCCAACCAGCAATCGCTGACGGGCGATTACCTTTCCGGTCGGCGCAACATCGAAACGCCCAAAAAACATCTCTCTCCCAATCCGGAACGCATGCTGCAAATTCAAGGCGCATGCGGCAACAACCTGAAACAAGTCACGCTTAATTTACCTGTTGGCCTGCTGGTTTGTGTCACAGGCGTGTCCGGTTCTGGAAAGTCCACCCTCATCAACGACACGCTGTATCACGCCGTCGCACAACACTTATATGGAAGCAACGCCGAGCCCGCGCCGTTCGCCAAAATCGATGGGCTGGAATTTTTTGACAAGGTCATTAACGTGGATCAGTCGCCCATCGGACGCACTCCACGTTCCAACCCCGCTACCTACACCGGCCTGTTCACTCCCATTCGCGAGCTATTCGCCGGCGTGCCGCAATCGCGCGAACGAGGCTATGGCCCGGGGCGATTCTCGTTCAATGTAAAAGGCGGACGCTGCGAATCTTGCCAAGGCGATGGCGTAATCAAAGTTGAAATGCACTTCCTGCCTGACCTCTATGTGCCATGCGACGTGTGCCATAGCATGCGCTACAACCGCGAAACGCTAGAGATACAATATAAAGGACGGAACATCCACCAGATTTTGCAGATGACAGTGGAACATGCGCATGAGTTTTTCAAGCCAGTGCCAATCATCGCACGTAAACTACAGACGATGCTCGACGTGGGGCTCGGCTACATCACATTGGGGCAAAGCGCGACTACGCTATCCGGCGGCGAAGCACAACGCATCAAATTATCGCTGGAACTTTCCAAGCGCGACACCGGACGCACTCTGTACATCTTGGACGAGCCCACAACTGGCTTGCATTTCCATGATATCGCCCTGCTTCTGAAAGTCATTCAAAAACTGCGCGACCAAGGAAACACCGTAGTAGTAATCGAACATAACCTCGACGTAATAAAGACCGCCGACTGGATCATAGACCTCGGACCTGAAGGCGGCGAGGGAGGCGGACATATCATTGCACAAGGCTCGCCCAAAGACATTGCCGCCAATCCGGAAAGCGTTACGGGGTCTTACCTGAAGCAGGTATTGAAAATAACCAGGTAATATGAATTAGCTCCGTCAACCAACTGCCCCCCCGACTCGCTCCTCAATTACGCCGAATCACACTCAATCCGCAGCAAATTAACCTGCAAAATCAACGGATTTCCAGTATAGCCGGTGGCCTATTGCTCAAGCACATCATAGCAGCGTGCCGCGACCATTTTTCAAGCCCTGCCAAAAGGGAATAATGAGGCCATTAAGTCAAAGCACAAAAGTTTAAATATTTTTTGCAATGTTCACCAATATTATGATACCCTTCCTCAGCTGTTAGAAGTTTCTAAGAGCCCCCGCGGACGGTACGAGTGGGTTTATCTTATTTTATTTATTTACTTAGAGGAGTAATAATTATGCGCAGAGTTAACTCACTGGCACTACTGCTTGCTATTAGTTCCCCGGCTGCCATGGCATATGACGGCCCGCACGCTCAATACAATTTTCTTCCTGCAGCAGGTTCGTTTGCATCCGATCCACAAGCTGGCGGTCCTCATCCTGGAACAGAAGTCGGCATACCAGGCAACTATCCTCCTGGCGGCGGTATGCCAGCTCCTGCATATCAATATGAAACCCAAGGGCAATTTAACATTGGGAAGCATCATTTGGATCAATGGCAAAAAGAAGAAGGCGGTTCTGGTCAAGCCAGTTATCATGGTAAACAACCAACAAAATATACTCCAGACTTTAAAACCGCTGTTCCTTATATCGATGGCAAGCCTCTCTACGATACAGACTTTAGCGAAGCATGGGCGGGAGACAGGGCAAACGGTACTGGAGGCTGTGTAGCTAGCGCTGGCCCCTATTGCGTAGCTCCGATCGAGACAGGTCTTGGTTACCATAAGGAAGAAACAAGAGTAAGCAAAACCCGCTATCAACAACACTTCGTTCTCGATGACGGAGCAAGGGGTGAAGGTACAACGGTATCAATGAATGCTGTCATAGAGAATACTGATACCAGAGCAGGTACAAAACCAGCAAAGATCAGACTTCAATACGCAATAACACCGGGCGGCAACTTTGTAGATACGACTCGTCAACCTCAAAATGCTGGTTACACAAAGCTGGCTCCTGAAGGTACGTACCGTTATCAATCTCCAACCATCATATACAATGATGAGCATGGCCATCTTTATATAGACGGCAAGCATTTTTCTGGCATACATTTGTTAAACGGTAGCTATGGCTACACAGTTGGCTTGGATCTGATCGGACCAGGAAAACATGACATCTGTATCAAGATAGTAGATGAATTCCATGAAGTGGTTGACATGGGAACGCAAGCTTGCGTTGCAGTAACAGTTTAAAAGCGAATTTAATACATTTGTAAAGCTTGAACTATACCGTCCGTATAGCGTGTAATCTGTGTAAAATTTCGGTACCGTAGCTATAGTGAACGGTACCGAATTTGTTATTAGCATCCCAAGATCAAATTAATTGTTCTTGCAAGCCACTTTAACAAAACATATTTTAAGTAATAAAAAAGCCAGAGAAATCTGGCTTTTTTATTACTTAAAATTATTTCATCATTAGCAGCTGTTTCCTCCAACCTAATCTGAGACAATAAACACCTGTTTTTCAAAGAAGAAAAATCAAACCATCTTCTCAGCATTTCTGTTTAACGTGCTATATTGACAAGACTGATAATGCAGCAAATAACACCCCAGAACAATTCAAATGGCCAATTTATTTATACATCAAAAGGAGAAAAGCTATGCGCAAACTTAACCTACTAGTAATATCACTTTTATTTGGATGCTATGTTCCAGTTGTGCTTGCCGCTGACGCGTCAATATCTATTTCAACACCCATTGATGGTGCAAAAATAAGTAGGAAATCGAAATTCGAAGTTTCCTACGAGGTTGTGCCAGGACATAATGGCGATCATGTACATTTGTACGTAGATGACAAGGAGGCTGTTGTATTACGCAAATTGAAAGGCAACCACACTATTGAATCGCTTGACCCGGGAAAACATGCCATATGCATCAAAATTGTTAACAAGGGGCATGCTCCTATCGGAGTTCAAGCATGCACTAACATTAACATAATATAGCGGCATGATTACCATGGAAAACCTGAGCTACGCTGTAGCGCAGGTGGCGCATAATTTCGGTGCCGTTGCTGTTGTGGGCGGTGCCACATTTGCGTTATATCCGGCAACACAAACTGCAGCTACACACCGCAAGCTTGCTTGGCTGGTGGGATTCGGATGGGTAGCTCAAGCAATGAGTGGCGTGAGCTTTGCTGCAATCAGCTATCATTACTATGAAAAACTTCCGGACTTACATGGCATTGCCATGGCTGCGTTGCTTATTAAAATGGTCTGTGCAGCATCTGGACTGAGTATTGTCATCCTTTACCTGCGTTATTCGGTTACATTGGCCATAGAGCGTAGGCATCTCGCATGGCAAATGCTCGCAGCGCTAGGCATAATAGCACTTGCCGCAGCGGCCTTTTTACGCTGGTTTTCTTAACCCATGTTTAACAACCCCGCCGTCAAAATTTCTACCCCCCTTAAGTAAATCACAACAGACTGAACCAACAAAAGGATTTCCTGCGAAGGCTATTCCACAATCAGCCTTGTATGCGGCGATCGGATTGGTGCGCCGGGGGGGCAGATCATCATCCCAAGAGAAAGTCAGTTAAGCAATAAAAAAACCGGACAAGTCCGGTTTTTTTATTGCTTAACTATTCATATTATTTTGCTTATTCTTCTATCGGTTCCGCTACCGACGGCCGATCTAGCAACTCAATCAACGCCATTGGTGCATTGTCACCCTTCCGGAAACCAAATTTAAGAATTCGAGAATAGCCTCCATTGCGAGTTGCATAACGTGGGCCAAGTTCATCAAACAGCTTAGTGACCATTTCTCGGTCACGCAACCGCGCAAATGCCAAGCGGCGGTTAGCCAAGCTAGGATTCTTACCCAGAGTTAAAATCGGCTCAGCTACGCGGCGCAGTTCCTTTGCCTTAGGCAGGGTGGTCTTTATAGCCTCATGGCGCAGCAATGAAGTAATCATATTGCGCAGCATTGCCAAACGATGACTACTCGTACGATTAAGCTTTCTTAGTCCTAGACGGTGACGCATAATTATCCTTTCTTACTTCTCAATAGTCACTGGCCAATTTTCCAATTTCATGCCCAATGATAGACCATGTTCAGCTAGCACCTGCTTGATTTCGTTCAAAGATTTACGGCCCAAATTAGGGGTGCGTAGCAAATCATTTTCAGTGTTCTGAATTAAATCACCCACATAGTGAATACTTTGTGCCTTAAGACAATTCGAAGAACGCGGCGTCAGCTCCAAATCATCAACTGGGCGCAACAACATCGGGTCAACCTTAGGAGTTTGTGGCTTTTCCACTGGCGCTGGCGTGCCTTCTAATGCAGCAAATACTGAAAACTGTTCAACTAATATACGAGCCGCATAACGAATAGCTTCTTCAGGGTCAATGGCACCGTTAGTCTCAATTTCCATTATCAGCTTGTCTAAATCGGTGCGTTGTTCTACACGCGCACTTTCAACTGCATAACTAACCCGGCTCACCGGACTGAAAGATGCATCAAGAGCGATATGCCCAACTGAACGATTTTCAACTGGTGTCTGACGAGCAATAGCTGATACATAGCCTCGACCTTGCTCGACCTTAATTTCCATGTCTATCTTACCGCCCGCAGTAAGGTGCGCGATAACGTGAGAAGGATTAATCACCTCAGTGTCAGCATCGACGATAATATCACCAGCCGTTACAACACCCATACCTTCTTTTTTCAGAGTCAGCACCGCTACTTTAGCATTATGAAGCTTAAGCACTACGCCCTTTAGATTAAGCAAAATTTCCACTACATCTTCTTGTACCCCATCAATTGAAGAGTATTCATGTAGCACACTAGCAATTTTTACCTCGGTGGGAGCATAGCCCGGCATGGAAGACAACAGTATGCGGCGTAGCGCATTACCAAGTGTATGCCCATAACCACGTTCAAAAGGCTCCATCACAATTTTAGCCTGCATGCTGGAAACTCTTTGCACTTCGATAATGCGGGGTTTCAGAAAATCATTGTTATGCATATCCGACTCCGCAAGAATTACTTGGAATACAACTCGACAATAAGGTGCTCGTTAATAGAGGCAGGCAACTCTGAACGTTGTGGCTTTGACTTATATGTACCTTTCATAGCCTTAGCATCAACCTCAACCCATTCCGGGAAACCGCGTTGCTCGGCCGCTTGCAATGCCGCCTTAACACGCAACTGCTTCTTAGCGTTATCCGCTATCTCAACCACATCACCAGTACGAACCTGATAAGACGGAATATTGACCCGTTTTCCATTAACCAATATTCCATTGTGGCGAACTACTTGACGTGCTTCGGAACGAGATGCACCGAAACCCATGCGGTAGGATACATTATCAAGGCGTGATTCCAGCAACTGCAATAAATTTTCACCAGTGATGCCGCGCTGTATTTCTGCAGAGCGATAGGTCAAACGGAATTGGTGCTCAAGCATGCCATAAATACGACGAACTTTTTGCTTTTCACGCAACTGACCACCGTAATCAGACAGCCGGGTGTTTTTCCTTTGTCCGTGCTGACCTGGAGGATAAGCACGGCGCTCAACCCCACATTTGTCGGTAAAACATTTTTCGCCCTTCAGAAACAGCTTCTCGCCTTCACGACGGCACTGACGGCACTTTGGATCAAGATTTCTAGCCAAGGCTATCTCCTAAGATTAGATACGACGCTTTTTTGGCGGACGGCAACCATTGTGTGGAACTGGCGTAATGTCAGAAATGCTGGTGATTTTAAAACCCGCCGCATTCAAAGCACGAACCGCCGACTCACGACCTGGGCCAGGACCTTTTATGCGCACCTCAAGATTCTTTACGCCACATTCTTGAGCTGCCTTACTGGCTGTCTCTCCAGCAATTTGCGCTGCAAACGGCGTACTCTTGCGCGAGCCTTTAAAACCATTGCTACCACTAGTAGACCAAGCCAAGGCATTTCCTTGGCGGTCGGTAATTGTCACAATAGTATTGTTAAAAGACGCATGCACATGGGCAATGCCCTCGGCTACATTTTTTTTGACTTTCTTGCGCACTCGCGTGTTTGTTTTTGCCATGCTCAAATCCTCTCAAAATTACTTCTTGGCGCCGGCAACGGACTTACGTGGACCCTTGCGAGTGCGCGCATTGGTGCGTGTACGCTGACCTCGCACTGGCAAACCACGGCGGTGACGCAAGCCGCGATAGCAACCCAAGTCCATCAACCTCTTTATATTCATCGAGATTTCTCGACGCAAATCACCTTCCACCGTAAATTTGGCGACCTCATCGCGCAACTTATCCATTTCCGCATCAGCGAGATCTTTTATTTTGGTGGCGGCGTTAACTCCGACAGCGGCGCATATTTTACGCGCCCGAGTGTTACCGACACCATAGATCGCAGTCAATGCGATTACAGTGTGTTGATGATTTGGAATGTTTACCCCTGCAATACGAGCCATGCAACTACCCTATCGTTTAAAAAAGGCATTAAGAAATTGCCACTTGAGAAAGAGGTTTGCCTCACCCTCACTTAGCCCTGGCGTTGCTTGTGGCGTGCATCACTACTACAAATCACGCGCACCACCCCTTTGCGCCGTACTATTTTACAATTACGACAAACTTTTTTTACCGATGCTTGCACTTTCATTTCATTCTCCTCAGTACTAAACGCAACTATTACTTGGCGCGAAACGTAATGCGCCCTTTGGTCAGGTCATAAGGTGTCAGTTCAACTGTAACCTTATCACCAGGTAAAATACGAATATAGTGCATGCGCATCTTACCGGAGATATGACCTAGCACAATATGACCATTTTCTAGTTTCACACGAAAGGTAGCATTGGGAAGGGACTCTACAACCTCTCCCTGCATTTGCATCGCATCTTCCTTGGCCATCAGCGAATCAATCCACCCTTAAAATTTGCCTTCTTTAACAAGCTTTCATACTGATGCGTCATCAGATAGGATTGAACTTGTGCCATAAAATCCATGGTCACCACTACCATAATTAGTAACGAAGTTCCGCCAAAGTAGAATGGTACGTTCCACTTTACAACCAAAAACTCCGGCAACAAGCACACCAACGTCACATACACCGCACCAACTAATGTTAGGCGTAGCATAATATTTTCAATATACTTCGCAGTCTGATCACCTGGACGAATCCCAGGCAAAAACGCACCACTTTTCTTCAGGTTTTCTGCCGTTTCTTTTGGATTAAAAACTAGTGCCGTATAAAAAAAACAGAAGAAAATAATTGCTGACGCATACAACATCACATAAATAGGCTGACCCGGGGACAGCTTGTCACTAATATCTTTCAACCAAGCCAACCCTTGACCGCTAGCAGACCAACCAGCCAAAGTCGCTGGAAATAAAATAATGCTAGAAGCAAAAATCGGCGGAATAACACCTGCCATATTCACTTTTAACGGCAAATGTGAACTTTGACCACCATATACCTTATTTCCAACCTGACGCTTGGCGTAATTAACTAGAATTTTTCGCTGACCGCGCTCAACAAACACCACCAACGCTGTTATTCCAACTGAACCAAACAAAAGCAATAACACCAGCGGAATAGAGAACGCACCAGTACGCGCTAACTCTAGGGTGCTACCAATTGCGTTAGGCAATCCAGCAGCAATCCCAGCAAAAATAATTAGAGAGATGCCATTCCCCAAGCCGCGCTCAGTGATTTGTTCACCCAACCACATTAGAAACATAGTGCCAGATAACAAGGTAATTACCGTGGTCATCTGAAACATCATGCCTGGATGCAACACCAATCCTGCTTGTGATTGCAATGCCACAGACATACCAAACGCTTGAAACATAGCTAAGAACAAGGTGCCATAGCGCGTGTACTGAGTAATCTTACGACGTCCCGCCTCACCATCCTTCTTCAACTGTTCAAGATGCGGTACCGCATGTGTGGCCAGTTGCATAATAATGGAAGCGGATATGTACGGCATGATGCCCAACGCAAGAATCGTAAAGCGCGAAAGGGCACCACCTGAAAACATATTGAACATGCCCAGAATGCCGCTCTTTTGGGTATTGAACAAATCGGCCAACACCACAGGATCTATGCCCGGCACCGGTATATGCGCTCCAATGCGATAAACTACCAATGCACCCAACAAAAACCATAAACGGCGACTAAGATCGCCATACTTTCCGGTATTCAAACGCTTTTTAGATACCGCATCCACAGAGCCCACCATTACTCTGCAATACTACCGCCAGCTGCTTGAACAGCAGCACGAGCACCTTTGGTAAGCAACAAACCTTGTAATTTCACGGAACGCTTGATCTCGCCAGACATCACCACTTTAGCAATCAGTGCTGCCGAGGGAACGACTCCAGCTTGTTTCAATGCTAACAAGTCAATCACATCAACTGCCATTTTTTCCAAGTCAGACAAGCGAACTTGAGCGCTATCATAACGAGTCAAGGAAATAAAACCGCGCTTAGGCAAACGGCGTTGCAGCGGCATCTGACCACCTTCAAAACCAACCTTATGAAAACCGCCAGAACGGGATTTCTGACCTTTATGACCACGGCCACAAGTTTTTCCCAAGCCGCAACCAATACCACGTCCAACGCGACGCTTAGCGTGCGTAGAACCTTCTGCAGGTTTAATTTTATTGAGTTGCATTTATGCCTCGCACTTAACCAAGTAATAAACCTTATTAATCATACCTCGTACAGCAGGCGTATCCTCCACCATGACGGTATGATTCAAACGGCGCAGACCTAACCCACGCACACACGCACGATGCGATTCTTTAGTGCCAATCACGCTTTTAACCAGCGTTACTTGAAGCATGCCAGCTGTTACTTTAACTTTCTGTTGAGACTGTACCATTGAATTACCCCTGAATTTCTTCAATGCTCATACCACGCTTGGCAGCAATTTCAGATGGAGAATTGATAGCCTGCAGACCATTAAGAGTTGCGCGCACTACGTTGTATGGATTACTTGAACCAATGCATTTAGCCAATACGTTATGCACACCCACCGCCTCAAACACAGCGCGCATCGCGCCACCAGCAATAATTCCAGTACCTTCTGACGCTGGCTGCATGTAAACCTTAGCAGCGCCATGACGCCCAATCACCGTATGGTGTAGAGTGCCCTTATTTAAATTAACATTAATCATTTTTCGACGTGCCTCTTCCATCGATTTTTGTACGGCAACCGGCACCTCTTTGGATTTCCCCTTACCCATGCCTATGCGACCATCGCCATCTCCAACCACGGTAAGCGCAGCGAATCCCATAATGCGCCCCCCCTTCACCACCTTAGTGACACGATTGATCGAAATCATCTTCTCAATAAGACCATCACCACGATCTTCTGATTGCTGCATTCTTCCCTGCGCTTTAGCCATCATTCACCTCAAGTTAGAACTTCAAGCCATGCTCACGCGCCGCAGCAGCAAGCGCTTTTACGCGACCGTGATATTTGTAGCCAGAACGGTCAAAAGCGACCTCAGCAATACCGGCGCTTTTAGCTTTTTCAGCGATACGCTTTCCAACTAATATGGCCGCAGCGATATTGCCCCCACTAGCAAACTCTTTTCGTACCTCCGCCTCTAAGGTAGAAGCACTTGCTAACACCTTGCTACCGCAAGCGGAAATTACCTGAGCATAAATGTGTAAATTGCTACGACGAATCGCCAAACGAATCGATTTTTGATCGGCAATTTTAGCACGCGTTTTACGAGCCCTGCGCTGACGCGCATCATTCTTGATAAACATTATCAGCCTCAATTATTTTTTCTTAGTTTCTTTCAACTTCACCACTTCTTCGGCATAACGAACCCCCTTACCCTTGTACGGCTCAGGCTCACGGAACGCACGAATCTCTGCGGCAACTTGACCAACCTGCTGCTTATTTGTGCTTTTTAATACAACTTCAGTTTGTGTCGGCGTCGAAACTGTCACACCAACAGGGACTTTATAAACTACAGGGTGAGAAAAACCAAGAGTCAGATTAAGAGTATCACCAGTGGCTTGGGCACGATAACCAACGCCAACCAAGGTCAGCTTGCGCTCGAAACCCTTGGTTACACCCTGTACCATATTAGCAATCAGCGCACGAATAGTGCCAGACATAGCATCCGCTTTCGCAGATTCATTACTAGCTTTGCACAGCAATTCCTCGCCCTCATGCTGCACAACAACATCGTTGCTCAGCGCTTGTTTCATCATTCCCAACGGGCCTTTAACAGAAACCTCATTGGCAACCAGCGTCACTTCGACACCAGCAGGCAAAGCTATAGGATTTTTAGCAACTCTAGACATAATTACCCCGTTACGCGACTATGCACAACACTTCGCCACCAATTCCATTGGCACGTGCTTTGCGATCAGTCATCAACCCCTTTGAGGTAGACACAATGGCAATACCCAAGCCGTTCATCACTTTAGGTATATCATCGCAACCCTTGTACATTCGCAGACCAGGACGACTTACGCGCTGAATCTTCTCTATCACAGGCCGTCCTGCATAATATTTCAGGCCAATTTCCAAAGTAGGTTTACCCTCTACGCTTGAAATATTATAACCATCCACATAACCCTCATCCTGCAGCACCTTGGCGATCGCCACCTTTAGCTTGGAAGAAGGCATCCTTACATTTATTTTTTCCGCCATCTGCGCATTTCTAATACGCGTAAGCATGTCGGAAATCGGATCACTCATACTCATAGATTCACTCCTACCAGCTTGCCTTGATTACACCAGGGACCTCGCCACGCATTACAAATTCACGTAACTTGATACGACCCAGACCAAACTTGCTGAAGACACCTCGCGGACGCCCGGTCAACGAGCAACGATTACGCAAGCGTACCGGACTAGCGTTTCGCGGAAGTGCCTGGAGCTTCTGGCGCGCGTCATAACGATCTTCATCACTCAATTTAACGTTAACTATAATTGCCAACAGCCCAGCACGCTTTGTTGAGTATTTTTTTACAATGTCGCGACGTTTTTTTTCGCGATTAATGACAGCTGCTTTAGCCATTTTGCCCTCAGTTCTTCAACGGAAATTTGAAAGCCAGGAGGAGCGCACGCGCCTCTTCATCGGTCTTCGCACTAGTAGTAATAGTAATATTCATGCCCCGCAGCGCATCAATTTTGTCATATTCAATCTCAGGAAAGATGATCTGTTCCTTGATACCCATATTGTAATTGCCACGACCGTCGAACGCCTTACCAGAAACACCGCGAAAGTCACGGATACGCGGGATAGCCACCGTTACCAAGCGATCTAAAAATTCATACATGCGCGCTTTACGTAATGTAACCTTACACCCAACAGGATAATTTTCACGAATTTTAAATCCTGCGATAGACTTCTTCGATTTTGTTACCACCGGTTTCTGCCCAGCAATTTTCTGCATATCACTAACTGCATGCTCCATAACCTTCTTGTCTGCCACCGCCTCACCAACACCCATATTCAAGGTGATCTTTTCTATGCGCGGCACTTCCATAATGGACTTGTAGCCGAACTGCTTCATCAGATCTGGAGCTACCGTACCTTTGTAAAAATCATATAGACGAGCCATGCCATTCCCCCATTTACGCGTCAATCACTTCGCCACTCGACTTAAAGACGCGCATTTTGCGACCATCTTCTAAAACTTTAACACCCACACGATCAGCATTTTTTGACGTCGCGTTGTAAATAGCAACATTAGAGGCATGAATCGACATTTCCATAGCCACAATTCCGCCAGTTAAACCCTTTACAGGATTCGGCTTCTGATGTTTCTTAACCATGTTAACGCCACTTACCAGCAACCGATCACCAAGTACGCGCAGAACACTGCCACGATTTCCCCTGTCTTTCCCAGCAATAACAATCACATCATCATTTTTTTTAATCTTGAGCATAATTCTTCCTTAGGCTGCGTTATATCGTCGCATACATTACTTCCCGCAGATCACAGAACCTCAGGGGCGAGCGATACAATTTTCATAAATCGCTCAGTACGCAACTCACGCGTAACCGGTCCAAAAATTCTAGTACCAATCGGCTCAAGTTTTGCATTCAGCAGAACTGCCGCATTTCCATCAAACTTTATCAAAGAGCCATCTGGACGGCGCACACCCTTAGCTGTACGTACCACCACCGCACTATATACTTCACCCTTTTTTACCCGGGAGCGCGGCGCAGCGTCTCTAATGCTAACCTTAATAACATCCCCAATAGCCGCATATCGACATTTGGATCCGCCCAGTACTTTGATGCACATAACAGAACGTGCGCCGGTATTATCGGCCACACTCAAAACAGATTGCATTTGTATCATAATTTATACTCCAACTTTATCCGCACCGTAGCGGCTAGTCTTGGAACCCGTTTGGGTTAGGTTGCCGCAAACCAAAGCAGCAATGAAGCGAAGCTCAACATTATATGCAAGATTGCCAAATAACACAAGTACTAAATCTAACTTTGTTTGCTTATTCAGCAAATACAAAATAAGCCTTAAACCGCTTGAGATTTTTCAACCAGTTTGGTCACACGCCAACTCTTGGTCTTGGCCAACGGACGGCATTCTTCTATAAAAACTAAATCACCCTGATGAAACTCATTATTTTCATCATGAGCGTGGTATTTTTTCGATACACGCAATACTTTGCCCAACAAAGAGTGCTTAATCTTACGCTCAACCAGTACGGTAACCGTTTTATTCATCTTGTCACTTACAACCATGCCAGTCAGCGTTCGTTTCAAATTTGTTGCACTCATTGTTGAGTACCCTTTTCTGTCAATATGGTTTTCACGCGAGCAATGTCACGACGCACCTTGAGAAGCTGGCTATTATTACTCAACTGCTGTGTAGCCATCTGCATACGCAAACCAAATTGAGCTTTGGTCAGTGACAGCAACTCTTGATCCAGATCCGTTACGGATTTCACTCTTAATTCATTCGCCTTCATATTTATGCCCCCACCTGTCTAATTACAAACGTAGTGGCAATAGGCAACTTAGCTGAAGCTAAGCGAAACGCCTCGCGCGCTATTACCTCCTCCACGCCATCCATTTCATACAGCATCTTGCCAGGCTGAATTTCAGCAACATAATACTCAGGATTACCCTTACCATTACCCATACGCACTTCGGCAGGCTTTTGGGAAATCGGCTTGTCTGGAAAAATACGAATCCAAATACGTCCGCCACGTTTAATGTGACGGGTCATGGCGCGCCGCGCCGCCTCTATCTGACGTGCTGTTAAGCGACCGCGGGCAACCGCCTTGAGACCAAATTCGCCAAAGCTAACTTTGTTGCCGCGTGTCGCAATGCCAGTATTACGACCTTTTTGCTCCTTGCGATATTTTCTTCTAGCTGGCTGTAGCATGTTTTGCCCCCGACTTTCTTACTCTTTTTTCAGGTTCAGATGGTATTGGTGCGGATACTTCTTCTACTCCAGTATGATCACCCTTGTAAACCCACACCTTGACGCCAATAATGCCATAAGTTGTTTTAGCCTCGGCAGTACCATAATCAATGTTAGCCCGCAGAGTATGCAATGGCACACGCCCTTCGCGATACCACTCGGTTCGTGCAATTTCGATCCCATTAAGACGGCCAGCACTCATAATCTTGATGCCCTGAGCACCCAAACGCATGGCATTCTGCATAGCCCGCTTCATCGCGCGACGGAACATGATGCGCTTTTCCAACTGCGACGTAATGCTTTCCGCAATCAACTGAGCATCAATTTCAGGCTTCCGCACTTCCTCAATATTTAGTGCGACATCAGGCAACCCCATGCGCTTTCTCAACTCAGCCCGCAGGGCTTCAATATCTTCGCCCTTCTTGCCAATTACCACACCAGGACGAGCGGTATAAATTGTAATTTTAGCGTTTTTGGCTGGCCGTTCGATGACGATCTTGGATACACCTGCACCGAAGAGCTTTTTCTTTAGGTAATCACGTACTTCAATATCCTTAAGTAACATTCCAGCAAAATTCTTGCTGTTAGCGTACCACTTTGATGTCCAGTTTTTCTGAACGCTCAATCGGAAACCGATTGGATGAATTTTCTGTCCCATATCTGCTTTAGCTCCCGACGATAATCGTTATGTGACAGGTCTGCTTTTCAATGCTATTGCCTCGTCCCTTGGCGCGAGCCGACGTCCTCTTCAGCGAGGCACCTTTGTCTACATAGATAGTTGCAACCTTTAGCTCGTCAATGTCAGCGCCATCATTGTGCTCAGCATTGGCGATTGCAGACTCCAGACCTTTCTTAATAATTGCAGCTGCTTTTTTTGGACTAAAAGCTAGTGTATTTAATGCCTTGCTAACTGGCAAGCCACGGATCTGATCCGCCACCAGTCGGCCCTTCTGAGCCGAAAGGCGAACACCCTTTACTACTGCGATTGTGTTCATCATGCCTCCTTATTTTTTCTTGACCACTGCTTTTTTATCAGCAGCATGCCCTTTGAAAGTGCGGGTTAGCGAGAATTCACCGAGCTTGTGACCCACCATGTTCTCCGAGATATACACAGGGATATGCTGCTTGCCGTTATGCACGGCAATGGTCAGACCGACAAATTCAGGCAGTACCGTAGAACGTCGTGACCAAGTTTTCACTGGTCGCTTATCGTTGCTGGCGCGCACAGTTTCAATTTTTTTTACTAAGCAAGCGTCGACGAATGGACCTTTTTTAATGGAACGTGCCATAATTTTTACCCCTTAAGTCTGAAAGCGGCGGCGTACTATCATGCCGCTGGTACGCTTGTTGCGACGTGTACGAAAGCCCTTGGCTGGAACACCCCATGGACTAACCGGGTTGCGACCAGCAGCAGTCTTTCCTTCACCACCTCCATGCGGGTGATCGACAGGATTCATCGCCACACCACGTACGGTCGGGCGCACTCCGCGCCAACGCATCGCGCCAGCCTTACCAATAGAACGCAAGCTGTGCTCAGCATTGCCAACTTCACCTATCGTTGCCTTACAATCCACGTGAACTTTACGAATTTCTCCGGAACGCAAACGTAATTGCGCGTACCCACCCTCTCGTGCCAGTAGTTGCACGGAAGTGCCAGCCGAACGTGCCAACTGCGCACCCTTACCTGGCATCATTTCAATGCAATGTATAGTCGAGCCTACTGGAATATTGCGTAATGGCAAGGCGTTGCCCGCCTTAATTGGAGCCTCTGAACCGCTCACCAATTGAGCTCCCACAGCCACCCCCTTGGGGGCGATAATGTAGCGGCGTTCTCCATCGGCGTAGCATAAAAGCGCCACATGCGCGCTACGGTTTGGGTCATATTCCAAATGCTCAACAGTAGCCGAAACGCTATCTTTATCGCGCTTGAAATCAACTATACGATAATTCTTTTTATGCCCGCCGCCCATATGACGAACCGTGATATGTCCATTATGGTTACGACCAGCCGTTCTGTTCTTCTTTTCCAGCAATGGTGCATGGGGTTTCCCCTTATGCAGGTCACTATTGACCACACGGACAACAGCGCGTCGTCCCGGCGAGGTTGGTTTAAGTTTGATCAGTGCCATAATTATCCTTGCTCACTCTCAGAAAAATTGATTTTCTGACCAGGCGCGAGGCATACATATGCCTTCTTCCAATCTTTGCGCCGGCCCATGAACTTGCCAAAACGCTTTTGCTTACCCTTGACAATGGCAACTTGAACGCTCTCGACACCCACCTTGAACATCAACTCGACAGCAGCTTTAATTTCTGGCTTCGTAGCAGTAGAATCCACACGAAAAATTACTTGCTCATGTTTTTCAGCTACATATGTCGCCTTTTCAGATATCTGCGGAGCTTGCAATACATTCATCAAGCGCTCCTGGCTGAATTTTTGGTTACTCATGCCAGCATCTCCTCAATTTTTCTCATTGCATCAAGTGTCACAAGTACTTTGGGAAAATGCACCAAACTCACTGGATCTGCCTGATGCGCTTCCAACACAAGCACATTTGGCAAATTGCGGGAAGATAAATACAAATTATCATCAATATCATTGACAATAATCAGCACTCGGCTCGAATCAAAACCCATATCCAGCATTTTCTTTGCCAACAGTCTTGTCTTGGGTGCCTCAAGCGTCAGGCTATCCACTACCGTCAAACGATTCTCACGAACGAGTTGCGAAAAAATGGAAGCCAAGCCAGCGCGATACATCTTGCGGTTGACCTTCTGCGTGTAATTTTCGTCTGGACTGTTCGGAAAAATTTTGCCGCCGCCGCGCCACAGTGGACTGGATGCCATACCAGCACGCGCACGACCAGTCCCTTTTTGTGCCCAAGGCTTACGTGTGCTCTTAGCAATTTCACTACGGCCTTTTTGTTTGCTATTGCTAAAACGAGCATTGGCCTGATATGCGATTACCACCTGATGAATCAGCGCCTCGTTGTAGTCGCGACCAAACAGCTCGTCGGAAGCTGACATACTGGCGCTCACCTGGCCTTTACCGTCGATAACTTTAAGTTCCATTATGCACCCACCTTTACTGCTGGGCGCACAACAACGTCCCCGCCTTTTGAGCCAGGAACCGCACCCATTATCAACAATAGCTGACGATCAGTGTCGATGCGGACTATTTTGAGATTTTGTACAGTTCGCTGCACATCACCAAGATGCCCGGCCATGCGCTTACCTGGAAACACGCGGCCCGGATCTTGTGCCATACCAATAGAACCAGGCACATTGTGAGACTTGGAATTGCCGTGGGTGGCACGACCGGAACTGAAATGGTGGCGCTTGATTACGCCACTAAAACCCTTACCCAGAGTGACACCAGTCACGTCTACTTTCTGACCAACTTTAAATAAGTCTACGCCCAGCGAACCACCCGCCTGCAGACCGCTCAACTCCTCAGGAGAAGCAGTAAATTCTTTTTGCACACTACCCGCCACCACACCTGCTTTAGCATAATGACCTGCCGCCGCTTTTGTGACACGACTTGCGCGTCGCACACCAAACGCAATTTGAACTGCGCTATAGCCATCGATATTATAGGTTTTAATCTGGGTAATGCGATTATTGGACACGTCCAACACTGTCACCGGCAGAGATATTCCATCGTCGGTGAAAATGCGGGTCATGCCAATCTTTCGACCGACAAGTCCTAAACTCATTTTTATATCCTTCTTAAGGGGCTGACTACAATTGGCCAGCCGATCCAATTACTACAACTACTGTAATTTAATTACGACATCCACGCCCGCAGGCAAATCCAACTTCATTAATGCATCTACAGTTTTCTCGGTTGGATCAACAATATCCAGCATACGCAGATGCGTTCGAATCTCAAACTGATCGCGCGAGGTCTTATCGACGTGCGGAGAACGCAGGACATCAAAACGCTCAATTTTAGTGGGCAATGGAATCGGGCCTTTCACCACCGCACCAGTACGCTTAGCAGTCTCTACAATACGCGATGCGGACTGATCAATCAAACGATAATCAAATGCTTTCAAGCGTATACGGATATTCTGACTTTTCATATTGTTTTATTCTACCTTTTGGTAGCTATTGCTGTAATAGCGGATTAACGAAGCATTATACAATAAAATTGTATCTTATTGCACCTACTATTATTCAATCACCTTGGCCACCACACCGGCACCGACGGTGCGACCGCCTTCGCGTATCGCGAAACGCAGGCCTTCTTCCATCGCAATTGGGGCGATCAAGTTCACCGTCACCGATACGTTGTCTCCCGGCATTACCATTTCGGTGCCCTCCGG
>CAMCFJ010000022.1 GCA_945874105.1 Candidatus Nitrotoga sp. CP45
TGAACACTCAGTCCCTGTTCCTGGATCATGCGCACAACTTCCAGTTTGAAATTGGTGTCGAATTTTTTTCGTTGCTTTGTCATGTAGTACTCCTCTGATGGTGGATTTTCCACCTATCGGGGTGTCCGTGTAAATTAGACCACTACACATCGTGGTAGATACATCCGAGTGACCGAGCAACTCCTGCACGGTGCGAATGTCATATCCCGCTTGCAACAAATGCGTGGCGAATGAATGACGTAAAGTGTGCGGCGTAGCGGGCTTAACCAGCCCTGCATCGCGCACCGCTTGCTTCATCGCACGCTGAACACCCTTCTCATCCAGATGATGACGACGTGTTTTTCCAGAGCGCGGATCAACTGAAAAATTTTTGGAAGGAAAAATATATTGCCAGCCCCACTCACGTCCCGCATTGGGATATTTTTTGTCCAGCGCGAAAGGCAAATATACCTCGCCCACTCCCGCTGCCAAATCTTCCTCATGCAAGGCTTTAACCTTAACCAAATGTGCTCGCAAAGTTGTCGCAATCGATTCAGGCAACATCGTCACCCTATCCTTAAAACCCTTGCCCTCACGCACAATAATCTCATGCCGCGCAAATTCCACATCTTTCACCCGCAGTCGCATCGCCTCCATCAAGCGCATCCCGCCACCATACAACAACGAAGCGATCAACAAATGCGAACCACTCAACCGCGACAACACCGCCTGCACCTCGCTCACCGTTAAGACGACGGGTAATTTTTTCGGGGCTTTGGCTTGTGTGACGTTATCCAACCACGGCAATTTGATTTCCAACACCGCGCGGTATAAAAACAACAACGCCGATTTCGCCTGGTTTTGGGTTGAAGCAGAGACCTTGCCCGCGACGGCAAGATGCGTCAGAAACGCCTCGACATCCTGTGCACCCAAATCTTTCGGGTGGGTCTTGCCGTGGAAGTAAATATAACGTTTAATCCAGTCCACATAGCTTTGCTCAGTTCGGATAGCATAGTGCTTCACCCGCAACTTATCGCGTACTTGATCAAGCAACTTGGGGGGTGTAGTCATGTCGTTTTTATCAGAAAATTTAGGGTGTGCGAAATTTTCACATCCAATTAAAACAATGTATTACATGTGTAATTTTAGATTGTACACCTCGAAGGTGCTTTTATCGGCATTTTTTAGGGTGTCTACTTTACGTTAGCCCTCTTTAAAGAGCTGCCAGCATGGAAAGCGAACACAGGCACTTGTTAAGTACAATAGAGAACGAATTTATTCAGCTTCGGTATCGTTGGGCGTTGTTTTGTCAGCTATTCGATTCCGGTCAAGCTAATATCAATTTGCTGAACAAGAGCGGCTCAAATGTTTTTCAGCTTTTCCAAAAACTGATAATCGACGACGTGATGATGACACTTTGTCGCCTATCGGATCGCGACAAGTCCATGGGGCATGAAAACGCGAGCATCAGAAATCTCTTCAAGAGAGCCAAAGAGAATCTTTCCGATGAAACAACGAAAGAGGTAGAGGCAAAGCTCTTGGAGCTTGATGCCCACATGAAAAACATCTCGACTCTCAGAAATAAGGCGATATCGCACAAAGACTTGAATCACGCGTTAAACACCGAATTGCTCCCCCGACCAACGTATGACGAATTGGAGAAGTCAATTGAGACGGTAAGGAAAATTCTGAATTCACTTACAAGCGAATTGTTGAATTACAGCAGAAACTATGTGGTCGTCATGCCGGTCGGATATGACGGCAATAAACTGCTACACGTCTTAGCCAAAGCACATGAATCTAAGCAAAACGATGGCTAACACAGCGCTCAACCTGACTCGCTACGTCGGCGCTACGCGCCTCGTAGCTCGCAGGTTAGCTTTACGTTAACAGTCATAGGAATTACCGTGAGTATTCTACAGAACGCAATCGATTCAATAGCTGTCGGACTTGAGGACTATTCCTCACCCGATCAGCGTCGAGTGATTTCATGCACGAGAAATGTGTTCGCCGGGATTCTGCTGTTGTTTAAACACAAGCTGAGCCTCCTAAGCCCTCCTGGTTCTGACGAAGCCCTGATCAAACAGCGAGTGTTGCCAGTTCTTGATGAAAGCGCCCACTTAGAATGGAAAGGGAAAGGCAGTAAGACCGTTGACGTTCAGGGGATTAAGGAACGGTTCGAGTCGCTCAATATTGATGTCGATTGGAAACGAATCGACAAAATCAATAGCTTTCGGAACGACATTGAACACTACTTCAGCAATCTGAAACACGAGGCAATTCGATCGCTGATATCAGACTCCTTCGTAATCATCAACGACTTCATCCGAAAGCACCTCAATGAAGACCCGAAGGAATTGTTAGGGGACTCACCGTGGGCAGTGCTGATTGAGGTAAATGAGGTCTACGAGAAAGAGAAAGCAGAGTGTTTTGCGGCTCTCCGAGCGCTAGAGTTCTTCGATGATGAAATTCTTAGTGCCTTCGAAGGCTACTCCTGTGACGAATGCGGTTCTGGGTTGATCATGCCATCGATTCGCGAAGGCGAGGCGACAAGCGCCAACTACACATGTAAGTCGTGCGGAAAGACGCTCCCATATGAAGAAATGGTGAGCGAGGCTGTGACCGACTATTTCAGTCACGAGGTTTACTTGTCGCACACTGACGGAGGAGATTCTCCTTTGGCAGACTGTCCTGAATGTGGTGGCATTTACTTGTACGCTAAGGGCATCTGTGCATCCTGTGAGCATACCGCAGAACACGTATGCCAAGGGTGTGGTTCGACAATAATGCCCGAAGAGCTATTTGCAGAGCCATTTTGCGGATACTGCGCACATGTGATGTCAAAAGATGACTAAGACTGCTAACCCTGCGTTCGAGGCGACCTGCGCGAAAAGCCGCGCAGGCGCCTCAACTCCACGTTATATTTCACAGCCGCGACCGGGTGGTGGTATGGGGCCATCCACCCGGAGCGCTTTTAGTTACGCCCAGCGATCACGCCGCCATCAACGTCCCAAATTGCGCCAGTCACCCAGCTGGTATCGTCACTGAGAAGGAAGTCGATGGTTTTTGCAATATCCTCGGGTGTGCCGATTCGCCCAATCGGATGAAAGCTGTTGAATGTGGCAAGTGTTTCGTCAATTTTACTTGGGTCAATGAATGCCTTGTAAATGGGTGTTTTAACCACAGCCGGTGAAACTGCATTTACGCGAATATTGAGGTCAGCCAACTCCATAGCCATATGTTGCGTGAGTGCGTGTAGTCCGGCTTTCGCCATCGAGTATGCAGAGGAAGGCGTCACCTTAATGGCCTGCTGTGCCCACATTGATCCAATGTGCACAATCGAGCCACCGTCGTTCGCCGCCATGTTCTTAGCCACTGCCTGTGAAATGAAAAAGGTGGCACGGTTCAAATCCAGGTAGGTGTCATAGTCCTCATGTTCATGCTCAAGGAATGGCGTGGGCTTGAAATAGCCCGCCGCGTTCACCAAGTATTTGATGTGGCGGCCGTGGTTCTCGGCAAAGGCAACGATGCGCTGCACGTCATTCCGTTCGTACAAGTTTGCTTGGAGGGTTTCAACATGGCCAAATGCAGAAAGTTCGTGCTTTGCCGTTTCCAGTTTTTCCGGCGAGTTGCCTACAATCACGGTTTTTATGTCGCGTTGCAGCAAGAGTCTCGCGGTTGCAAGACCCATTCCACTGGAGCCACCCACAATCAGGGCCAGGGGTTGTACCATGTTTTTCATCAGATCACCTTTTATCAGTAGTTGCAGGAGATCGCAGAGTATAGAATTCGGTAGCCTGCTGAAAAGCAGGTACAAATTGGTACGACAGTCACTTATTGGTACAAGTTGATGAGCAGCCAGGATAAAAAATTTTCTAGAAGATCAGCTCCCGAACGGAGCGCGCGTATGGTTGAGGCCATCTTTGGCTGTAAATGGTCACTTACCGTCTATCAGCTCCTAGCAAATGGCATCCATCGGCCAGGTGAAATGGTGCGTAGTGTTGAGGGCCTAACAACGAAAGTGCTCAACGAGTGCCTTCGTAAAAACATGGAATTCGGTATCATTGAACGCATCGCCTATGACGAAGCCCCGCCACGCGTTGAGTATGTGGTTACGCGGTTTGGCACGAAATTCATCCGCATCCTGGATGAACTAGAGAAGCTTCAGCGTGAGATCGAAAGTGAAATATAACAACGCCATCAACTCGGACAGTAAAAAGCGGCGCGCCTTCGTCGCCCCGCTTTTTACTGCCGGTTATGGCGAACGTTATGTTTCTATCCTATGCCTAGCCAACTGATACCAATCTCATTTATTGAAGCTCTCGGTGGAGGCGTAATAGCCATTGCCCTGCTCTTTGTATTTATATCACTCATACCCAGCCTTCGTGGCCATTCCACAAGGTTGCTTGCATTGCTGCTAGTGGCGAGCTTGGCGTTATTCTCTAATCATTGGGCCACTTATTTTGCGGCACTATTTATTGTCGCAACAGCCGTAACAGAGCTTGAGTTTCTTCAAAACCTCGCAGCCATAATCAGAGGAAACAAGGAGTATTTCCAGTACAAAAAAGAGCATTTGAGCAGAGAACAGGTTGAGCAGAAGGTTGAGGAAGAACAAAAGCAACTTAATGCTGAAGAAAATCACGAAAAACAAACGATTACGCAGGCACCTGTCGATGTTCATCGCATCATAAAACTCGAACAAGAAGCCATGAAAAGGTTGGAAATTCACTTCGGTGAGAACATTGAGCGCAATGTGCGCATTGACATTGGGTCACGGCGTTTTGAGTTAGATGGTTTGATTCCTAGTGTCGTAGATGACATGAAGGCAGAAACACTAATTGAAGTTAAGTACCTGCGCAGCCCAAATTCTTTTCCTCAGTTCTTGCGTGCTTTCCATCGAATTGAAGAAATGGCAAGAACTTATATGAAGGCAAGAAACAAAATTGCAAAACTTCACATTGTGCTGATTGTGGAGGGCGATGATCGCCTAAGAGATAAGCAACTTTCTGAGCTTAAACGGCTTGTAGATTCAAGCGGTGTTGCGGGTGGCTACTCAGTATTTTCCACCAAGGAGCTTTCCGTTGACTTCAAAACATAACCCTGCGCTCAAGCGGGACGCGCCAAAAGCGGCGCGCCCCTTAGCTTCACATTAGAGTCATATAGAAGTCTTATGGCTACTATAAAAACCGTGAGTGAATTAACGCTTGAGCGAATGGACAAGTGTTCAGACGCGCTAGCCAAAAAGTACCTGTTATCTGTCAGAGCCATTTATGGTGCCACAGAGAATGGAAAGCCAGACCACATAGGCTCTTGTGTCTTATTGGATTACCACGGGGAAAAAATTCTTGTAACTGCTGCACATGTAATAGATGAAAATGATTTCACGTCTTTATACATCAGCGGTGAAAACAAGCTTGTGCAAATCGTTGTAAGCTGTCTCATTACTGCCAAGCCAAATAATGATAGGGATAAGGACAAGTTTGATTTTGCAGTTCTACCAATATCCGATGAACTTGCCTCAAATTTAGGTGATGTTTATTTCATCCCAGAGAGTAACTGGGAACTTCATGACTTACCCGCAAAAGATCGCTACTGCCTCGCGCTTGGGTTCCCGAACTCAAGAAATAAAAAAATTGATGCAGCGAGAAATATTGTCAAATTAGAACCGTTTGTTTACACGTCAACGCTCAAAAGCGATCCAGAGTTATTTGAAGAAATCGAATTCAGCATAGCAGATCACTATTTACTTGATTTTTGTAGCAAGCATTCAAAGGACTCTAGCAACAAAATCACCAATTCCATTCGTCCAAAGGGCGTCAGTGGTGGCGGTTTATTTCTTATAGAGGATATGGCTAATCCTGATAGTTATCGCCCCGAAGCAGAATGTAGCGGAAAATTTCTGGGCATTCTTATTGAGCAAAGAAAAAACAAAAAGGTGTTGGTATTTACAAAAATATCAACAATAAAAAAAGCTCTAACCCTGCGCTCAAGCGGGACCGCGCAAAAGCGCGCGGCCCCTTAGTTCAATGTTGGGCATCAGCGGTTGCTTATTACAGAGCATGGAATGATAATCATGCTTCCCATCCATTTTGGAGTCCGGTATGAAAGTCTATTCAGCGGTAATTGAACGGTGTCCACAGACTGGCCTGTTCGTAGGTTTTGTTCCTGGCTTTCCCGGCGCTCACTCTCAGGGAGAAACGCTGGATGAGGTCAATCACAACCTACACGAAGTAATTACCATGCTTCTGGAAGACGGCGAACCTGTGCTGGAGTCTGAGTTTGTTGGGGTTCAAAACGTCGCAGTCGCTTGAGTCATGGGCAACATTCCTGTCCTCAAACCAAGTGAGGTTATCGCCATTCTCATCAAACTTGGTTTCACCGAAGTCCGCCAGCGCGGATCACATAAACAATTTCGCGACATCGCAGGCCGCTGCACAACGGTTCCGTTCCATCAAGGCCGAGATATTTCTCCACTCTTGCTCCGTCAAATTGCCAAAGACATCGGTCTTGCACTTGATGAGTTTCTTAAGCATAGATAGCCCAACCCGGCAGGCAACACGGACGCTGCGCGATAAGGCCGCGCAACGCCGGTTAGCTCTACGTTGGCCATCTTGATCGCCATGAATCCACGCCTTGTTTCTCTGAACGCTGCACTTGGAATTTCAAGTGAAGTGATAGCGGCTCGCGGCCTGCGCGTCTGTGAAGAGGCAAGCAGCCTTGAAGTTGCAGAAGTTGGAGCAGACGGAAAAGTTCATCTGCTTGTAGCCGCCGCTGCGGAAGCTTGGCGCAATCTCAAATCCGCAGCCCTCGGGGACGGTGTTCCGCTGTTCATTGTTTCGGCGTTTCGAAGCATCGAGCGTCAGTCCGAGATTGTTCGCCGAAAGCTTGAGGCTGGTGCGCCAATCGAAGACATACTGACCGTGTGTGCTCCGCCTGGGTTCAGCGAGCACCACACCGGGCGAGCCGTCGATCTCTCAACTCCTGGCAGTCGCGTTCTCGAAGTAGAGTTTGAACAAACGAGTGCGTTTGCTTGGCTTCGTATGCACGCTGCCGACTTTGGGCACTATCTCTCTTATCCCATTGGCAATTCCACTGGTTACCAATACGAGCCTTGGCACTGGTATTTCAACGACGCCCAACCCATCAATCCACCGGACGCTGCGCGATGAAGCCGCGCACCGCCGGTGATTTCAAACGTTATGGCGCAGGGCAAGTTCACGACGCGGAGGAATCATGACAGATCAGGGGGCGTATCACGAAGGAATGAGAACTCTCCAAGATGAGCGCCAGACGCGACCGCTAGCGGATCGCTTGGAGCAAGTAACAGTCCGCTCTACATTTACGGCGGAAGATTGCGCGTTTATCTCAAGCCGCCCGATGATGTTTGTGGCGACAGCAGATGCTTCGGGAAATCCCGATTGTTCCTACAAGGGCGGCTTGCCCCGGTTTATTCGTGTTGTCGATGACCGGACGCTTGCGTTTCCTGACTACGATGGAAACGGAATGTATCGCTCGTGGGGAAATGCTCTGGTTAATCCAGCCGTTGGCCTATTGTTTTTGGACTTTGAGTCGCCCAAGCGTCTTCGAGTTAACGGTAGTGCGGTGATATCCGCAAGTGATCCATTGCTGGCGGAGTTTCCTGGCTCTGTTTTTGTGGTGCGAGTTACAGCGAGCAAGATATTCCCGAACTGTCCTCGGTACGTTCATAAAATGCAGTTGGTTGAGTTCTCTGCATATGCTCCCCGCGCTGACTATGTTCCTCCTGTCCCCGCATGGAAGACCTTTGAGAAATTTCGAGATGCGCTACCTTTGCGAGATCGAGAAAACAATCATGATGAGCAACCTTAAGCTGCGCCATAACCATTCGCTGCAGGCTCGACCCCGGTTTCCAGCTTCACCCGCTAAAGGGAAGTGAGCGTGGGCGTTGGTCAATATGGGTAAATGGCAATTGGCGCGTCACGTTCGAGTTTGAGAACGGCAACGCATTTATTTTAGATTACGAGGATTATCACTAATGGCTATGCACAATCCACCACACCCCGGAGCATTTATTCAAGAGGTTTATCTTGCGCCGAACGAAATTAGTTGCAGGGAACTCGCCCTCAAATTGGGCGTTGCCGCCTCGACCCTTAACCGCGTGTTGAACGAAGCCAGTGGCGTGAGTCCTGCAATGGCTCTCCGTCTTTCAAAGGCATTGGGACGCTCACCGGAAAGCTGGTTAACGATGCAAGACAATTACGATTTATGGCAAGCCAAGCAGACCGTGGACTTGAAGAAAATCCGCAAGATTGAATTCAAATATGCCTAACCCGACATTCAACCCGGACTCCGCAAAAGCGCGGAGTCGGTTAATTCTACGTTGGGCCGACAATTCAAACCATGATTCCATTCCGGTACTCGGAGTGTGGGGTTCCTTGGAGTCGCGATGCGCTATGAGACGCCGTGCATGAAGATTCAACTGAAGCCGAACGGCTTGGAACGGGTTCGGGAGTGGGCGACTACGCTGAATCAATCGCGACGGGTAGAGCCCTTGGCCACCCTGCGTGACGAAACCGTGGTGTTCGAAGCGGCGTTCCTCGATCACACGGCGGAAGGTGACTTGATCGACGTCATGAAGGCCGAGAGCTTCGAGAAAGCGAGGGAGGCCGCAGTCACCTCAATGCACGAAATCGATAGGTACCACAAAGAGTTCAAGAGAGATACTTGGAACGGTCGCAAGCAGCTTGAGCTCCTTCTGGATCTGGACAGGATAGGGAAACTCGCACCTGACAAAGTGCAATGACTAGGAACGCGGCCATCACAATTGGATTAACTCGTTAAGCGTATGAAGGTGCCCTTATGAATTTCGGTGTCGCCCCGACCACATCGCCTCGCATGTGGCGCTGTCACTTGCTGGCCTGTGCTTGTCTATTAGGCTTCGCCCCGACTGTGGATGCCCAAAACAAGTGTTCGGCGACCGGTGTCATGGCCGGCGAAAAGTTCGTCGCGAACAATTGCGCGGCCGCCTTGCTCCCCGATGAACACAGCGTCACGCTGTGGTTCAGCGAGGCTCCCCTCTCGCAAGCCGAGGTCGATGCCTTTCAGATCAGCGCCTATGCGAATTCCTCGAAAGACGGCAAGGAACGCACGATGCTGCTGGTCGCGTTCTGTCCTGGGGGCGGCAAGGCGGTTCCCTCGGCTGGGTCCGTCAAGCGGATCGATCTTGGCTTGACCCATGCGAAGTCGGCCATGGCGAGCGCGCAGTGGCTGGTTGAAGCGCCCAAGGACTTCAAGGTGGAGAAGCTCTCTGGAAACTTGAAGCCGGACGGGAATCTGGCGGGCAGAATTACGGGCAGCCGGAAAAGCGACGGGCGGACCTACACTTGGGATCTCATGTTCGACGTGACGCTGCCGGCTACCGGTGCCGCATCTGGGGTGACCTGCGGCACATAGTTGCAAAAATCACGGGGACTCGATTTAATTTGATGCACTCACTCCATCCCGGCAACCAGAGATTGCATGATGGCACGCCTTCCCTGCTTATATCTATCCGACCAACCTTTGCATGTTATCCAACGTGGTAATAACCGCGATCTAATTTTTGCGGCGGATGCCGATTACCACTTTTATCTACGGTGCCTGCAAGAGGCGGCTGACACGCATTCCCTCACCGTTCACGCATATGTGCTGATGACGAATTACGTGCATTTGTTGGTTACGCCCGCCACGGAATCCAGCCTATCTAAGGCAGATGTGGAGGCTATCCGTAATGCAACAAACAAAGGGTGGGTTTTGGGCGATAGCCGCTTTGGCGCGAAGGTGGCGGCACTCACGGCGCGACGGATAATGCCTCTGCCACGTGGCAGACTGAAACGTGAGGTGGCAGATTAAATCCAGACCCCAATTTATTGAGCCTGACCAATTCACCGGGGAGAGACGGAATTCGAACTTTCTCGGGAATTCGGTGGTAAAAATTGGCATTGACTGGCGGAACGTGGCCAAGGATACTTTGGGTTGTGCGCTTGAATTTCCTATCCTTTATCCTTTCTGTAAAAAGTTCAAATGCTGGCATTGACAGACAAGGAAACCCTCGTTCGTGAAAATTAATCTTCTTGACCCCGGACTGGCATCCACCAAGGGTCACCATTTCGATCTCGACTTGCGCCTTGCCCGCGCGCTTGCCCAGCTGGGTCACGATGTCGAGGTACACGGCTTTGTCAGTTCAGATCCACACCTGCTGGAGATGGCCAGTGCATCGGGTATGGCGCTGCGTTCGACATTTCGCGTCCCGACCTATACGCCCCTGCCGCAAGGGCAGACGCCCATGCAGGCCTATGCGCAAATGGCACAGGTGACTGCCGCAGATCTGGCCCAGGTGCCGGAGTCTGACCTGTGGGTCTGGCCGACCATGGCACCCTATCAGCTTGCAGCGGCCCTGTCGCAAGCCGACAATGTTGCGCAACTGGGTGGCATGTGGTGGACACCACGTTTTCCCCACGCCGTTGGCGCACGCAGTTGGGCCCGCTCCGCCCGGCAGCTGATGCTGGAGAAGCGTTCGATCACGGTGGGTGCCTACGACCAAGCCCTTTGTCGGGCCTACCAAAGCTTTTCACCCGGGCTCGACGTGGTCTGCCTGCCCTGTCCGCATGATGGTGCTGCCAATGATCGCCAGCCGTCAGTGTTGCGCCGTATCGGTTTCTTCGGTCACCAGCGTGAATCGCGCGGGCTGGCGCTGGTGCCAGAGCTGGTGACGGCCCTGGTTCAGCGCGGTTTCCACGTTCTTGTACAGGACAGCAGCCATTCGATTAAGGGCAGCAGCCACCCGAATGTGGAGGTGTTGCAGTACGTGCCAGACTTTGCTGCCGAGATTGCCCGTTGTGACCTGGTGATCTGGCCTTCGCGCTGGGAGGTCTATGTAGAGAGCTTTTCCGGGGTGATGAGCGAGTGTGTTGCCACCGGGGTACCCATCATTGCGCCTTCGGGCTGCTTGCCCGCCGAGGTGCTCGCCCGCTTTGGCAGTGGCACTTTTTTTCACGAGTTTTCTGTTGAGGCGATCATGGAAGCGGTTGAGCTGGCCGCACTGGAGTTCCCGGCCCTTGTTGCGCGCGCCCATGCGGCTGCCCGCCAGTGGCACGCTGAAAACGGCACCGATCACCTTGCCGCCTGGATCGATACCCATGTCAGAGGTTTATCATGAGAACAGCGCTTGTTTGTGGAGCAGGTGGCTTTATCGGCCATCATCTTGTCCGTGCGCTCAAGCGCGAGGGCATGTGGGTGCGCGGCGTTGACCTGAAGCGGCCTGACTTTTCACCCAGCCCCGCAGATGATTTTGTATTGGCTGACCTGCGTGACGCAGCCAGCGCGCAAGCTTGCGTGGATCGGCCTTTTGATGAGGTCTACCAGCTCGCGGCCGACATGGGCGGTGCCGGTTACCTGTTCAGCGGCGACAACGATGCCGTCGTCATGCGCAATTCGGCACTCATCAACCTCAACGTGCTGGAAGCGTGTCGCGTGTCGGGTGTTGGCCGGGTCTTTTTCTCATCGTCTGCCTGCGTCTACCCCATGTGCAATCAGCAGGACCCGGACAACCCGACCTGCGCCGAGGCCACAGCCTACCCGGCCGAACCCGACAGCGAATATGGCTGGGAGAAGCTGTTTGCCGAGCGTCTTTACCTTACCTATGCGCGCAACCATGGGCTGGTTTGCCGCATCGCGCGCTACCACAATATTTTTGGCCCCGAGGGAACCTGGCAAGGTGGCCGCGAGAAGGCACCGGCAGCCATTTGCCGCAAGGTGTCGATGGCCACAGACGGGGGCGACATCGAGGTCTGGGGCGATGGCTTGCAGACGCGCAGTTTTCTCCATGTTGACGAATGTGTAACGGGAACGCTGCGGCTGATGCGCTCGGATTGTCAAACCCCGCTGAACATCGGGTCGGAAGAGCTGATTTCGATCAACGATCTGGTGGCCCTGGTCGCGCGCATTGCCGGCAAGCAGATTTCGATTCGCCACATTTCCGGCCCGATCGGTGTGCGCGGGCGTACATCTGATAACCGCCTCATTCGCGAAATGCTTGGCTGGGCACCCTCTGCGCCACTGCACAACGGGCTGGCAGTGACCTATCGCTGGATTGAGGGTCAGGTGGGTCTTCTTTAATGCACCAATTTATTGCAAGAACCAATTTTCCGGGAATTTTATGAGAGCAATTACAGGTATCCGCATTATTGGCTTCACTTTATTCGTTGCAACCAACTGCTTTGCGGCGGAACAGGTGTCGCGCCCACAGATAATCAATTACGAGGCGCCGGGAAACCTTGAGTCAAAGAATGATCTTGGCTGTGTTGGCACAGAGAAACTGGAGAACAAATTCACTCCTGCAGACCTGTACAAGGCTATTCCAGCATGCACCAAGCAGGGGAAGTATAAAGAGGGCGCTATTCTTTTTGCATTGGCTGGAACCTATGGCCGCTTTGACACGCTGCGGGTAACCGACCAGTCCGCACACCAAGCAGTTACTGTACTGAAAATACAGGCGTTCAGTGCTATGCCACCAGACCAGCAAAATGCATTCAAGGAGAGTGTAAGCAAAACCATTGGCGGTCCCGATGGCCTTGCTGCAGTATGCAAGAAAATCGCGCGCATTGGGCCACCCAATTACTTTCCTCGCTACATGATCCAGCACGGCATGGGTGCGTTCACAAAAACCGGGGCCGACGATGGGTTGGTGAAAAATTTCAATACGTCTGCAGCGTGGAAACAATCTCTTGAGACCTATCTTCAGTGTCCAAACCTATAGGTATCCTGGCTATGTCAGATAACACGGCGTTCAACCTCGCTTCCTTTGGTCGCTGGATGCTGCGCGATAAAGCCGCGCAGTGCCGGTTAGTTTTACGTTAGGTCTCTTAGAGAACTAAGCTGTGCGCCTGTGGACACTACATCCTTGTTACTTGGATTCTCGTGGCCTGGTAGCTCTCTGGCGCGAGGCGCTACTGGCGCAAGCCGTTCTCGGTGGACATACGCGCGGATATACCCATCATCCCCAGTTATGTCGTTTCCGCGACACTCCATCACCCATGGCAGCGATTGCAACATATTTGCATGCTGTCCTTTCAGAAGCGAATATTCGTGGATACCGGTTCAATGCAACGAAGATTCTCTCGGAACGAAATGCAGTACAAATCGTGGCCAGTCGGGGGCAGCTTGACTACGAGTGGAAACACCTTGTTGAAAAGCTACGTGCTCGTGATCCTTCATGGCTTGAACAATTTGCCACATTAACCGAGCCTAAATCACATCCGATGTTTTTGATTGTCTCCGGCCCCATCGCAGAGTGGGAAGTCACGCAACCCAACCCATCAAGCCAGCGGACGCTGCGCGATAAAGCCGTGCAACGCCGGTGATTTCAAATGTTGGGTGCCTTATGTCATCGAGTGTGCTAGTTTGGCCTGACCATAGGACAAAGGAATATCACGAGGAGCTCTCATGCGTCAGTTGAAACTGAGCAAGGCCTTTACCCTGATGGAATCAGGGCCTGTTGTCCTCGTGACGACTCATGATGGACAGAAAGACAACATCATGACTATCTCCTGGACCATGGTGATGGATTTCACGCCGGTATTTGCCATCACCACGGGTAAATGGAATCACTCTTTCGCGGCGTTGCGCAAGAATAGGGAGTGCGTCATTGCCATTCCCACGGTTGATATGCTGGATAAAGTCGTCGGCATAGGGACGTGCTCCGGGGCAGACACAGACAAGTTTGCCAAGTTCAAGCTCACACCTTTGCAGGGCAAATTCGTCACGTCGCCCTTGATCAAGGAGTGCCTCGCCAACATAGAGTGCAAGGTCATCGACATCGTCAAGAAGCACAACATCGTCGTGTTAGAGGCGGTTGCCGCATACATCGATACCGCACGCAAGGAGAAGCGCACTGTTCATGCTGTTGGCGATGGAACGTTTATTGTCGACGGGCGCAGGATAGACCGGAGGAAGATGATGGCCTCCAAGCTCCCATAAGGCCATTGGTAAATTGGGTCTTGACAGTCACAGGACCCTATTGAATCATGTTGATCTTATTGATTTGTGTGGTTGAATCTCTTATTTGCAGGATTCGCCCACCATTTTGTCGCCCAAGTCGGCGATATATTGCTTAAGGGCATGGTATGAAAAAATTACTCAATTTCTCAATCGTAGCACTCCTGATTGCCGCTTCCTTGTTCGGCTCGATTGGGTTATCAAAGGCTCAGAGGTTAGCTCCATTGATAACGCCTTATGTGAACGAGTCTGACATGGCAGCCATACAACAAATTTTCAATCCTCAGCCTGACGTCAACGCGATAGATTTTTCGCTTCGCTTCGTACACGACGGACTCGATATTCGTCCAACAGGGAACCTGAAACCTTTTCGAGCCGCTTGTTCGGGGCGGGTGCATTGGGTCTTGGAGTTTGACGATATTGTCAACGTGATGATTGATTGCGATTCTACTTATACGCTCGAATACAACTTCGAGCCGCAATCTGCGGGTACCGGGCCAACACAGCTTACACATATTACGGTCGTCAAGGGGCAAGCTGTATCACAGGGCGATGTCATCGGATATCTGTATGTCGCTAATGCTGCATTGGCACACGTACACTTTGGAGTCTTGAAGGACTGGGTTCCGGTTTGTCCAGGGCCGTATCTCGATTCAGGAGCCAGCAACTCTATTTCGAATTTGGTTCACGCACGTTTTCCAGACAGCGGCATGTGTCATGGCGCTGACCCCACCCCACCGCCTATGGTCACGCCCTTTGTGAACGAGTCTGACATGGCATCAGTAAAGGAAGGATTCAGCTCCGCTGGCAGTTCATCCCCATGGGGTTTTGTGCATGACGGCATCGATTTTTTCCCAAAAGGGAACCTGAAACCTTTTCGGGCAACTTGCTCGGGGGTGGTGGATTCTGTGCAGTTACAACAGAACAGCATCACATCGAACTGGCAGGTTAATCTGTTGATCGTGTGCAATCCTTATGTTCCTGACCCTAATACGGGTGGTTATTTCCCGCCACTTGCAGTCGAGACCATTTTTGAACCGAGGTCTACCGTTCAAACGGATGGACAAACGCAACTTAACAACATTCCCGTCGCCAAGGGGCAGGCGGTTACTCAAGGCGATGTCATTGGATATCTCCATACTGCCGGCGAGGGAGCGCATGTGCATTTTGGTACGATACCTTTTGGGAGCATGTTGGCTGATGGGATACCGAGTGTTCCGAGCTGTCCCGAGCCACAATTTGCTGTAGCAGCCAAGACCTCCATCCTGAATTTGCTTCATGTCGCTTGGCCCGGCGCTGGCATGTGTTACTTTTCCGCGCCACAGGTTACTCCGCCAGTCATCGAATTTTACAATACCACCCTCGATAACTACTTCATCACCGCCGATGCGAACGAAGCTGCGCAGATCGATGGTGGCAGCGCGGGGCCGGGCTGGATACGCACCGGCAATACCTTCAAGTCAGGCGGTAGCACCCCCGTCTGTCGTTTCTACGGCAGCCAGTCGCCCGGCCCCAATTCACATTTTTATACGGTCGATTCGGCGGAATGCCAAGGGTTGAAAGATCAACAAATCCCTGCGGGGGATCCGCGCAAACTCACCATAAAGAGCTGGAACTTCGAGAGCCTGGATTTTGTCTCTACCCCGCCGACTAATGGCTCTTGTCCTGGCGGGACGGTGCCAGTTTACCGTGCCTATAACAATGGATTCTCGCGTGGTGTTGACAGCAACCACCGCATCACCAGCAGCCTTACTGCCATACAGGAGGTCGTAAGTCGCAACTGGAGCAACGAGGGCGTGGTCATGTGTGCGCCATTGTGATTTGCAGTCTGTCCGACACGCAGCGCCATATATGGCAATCAAGGGTAGACCCTCTTTAAATAAAGGAGTAATCCATGGCCAACATTCGACATTACTTTGATGCGGGTTCATTACTCGTCATCTTCATAACATTTGCTCTTTTCCTGGCCGCGCTCTACTTCACCGGGTTTACTCACGATTTATTACTCGAAGCTGGTGTATTTCTGGTGTCGGTGAAGTTGATTTTGATGTCATACAGAAATGCGGTTGCATCAGATAAGCTGCATAATGAACTGGTTGAGATTCGATCCCTGATACAAGAAATGAATAACAAATACAAATCGAGGTCAAATTAATGCCGAACGGGTAAGGTTGGATTGTGATCGCGAAGCAAGCCACAATCTGAACCGTTTGTTGTACAAGCCTGTTGAGGAGCAATGGGGGGCGGAAAGTGCAGAGTATGCGGCGGCGCTGGTGCCTGCATTTTTGTCCCAAATAGCGCGGTGAATTCAAACGTTAAGTTATTGGAGGTTCACGATGCAAGACTTTCCTCATCACTACCGAGTTGCGGCGAATGCGGCTCCAGACGGCGACGTTAGCCTTTCGGCAGAGAAGCTGGAAACACTAGCTTCGGCACCACCGCAGGCATTCGGTGGGCCTGGAGATCGTTGGTCCCCCGAAACACTATTGGTGGCCGCTGTCGCAGATTGTTTCATTCTCAGTTTTCGGGCCATCGCCAAGGCCTCGAAGTTATCTTGGTTGTCGTTGAACTGTGATGTCGAAGGTACCCTTGAACGCATGGAAGGAACGATTAAGTTCACAGAGTTCAAGGTGAATGCCGTGCTTATCGTGCCCGCAGATATAGACGAGCAAAGAGCACGACGCATACTTGAGAAAGCTGAAGAGAGCTGTCTAATTACAAACTCTCTATCCGGCGCAACACACCTGCACGCCGTGGTGTTGGTCAAGTCCTAGTCATGACGCACTAGCCATGATGCAACTGGGCTTGGCAGGCGATGAATTCGAACGTTAGGTGGGCAAAAGCAGAGTAAAGCAGGCCCTAAAAACTCGTCACCCACTGGCAGATTTTGACTTATGCTTCATCCTCAAGGTTCGCAAGTGGCGGCCCTGTCAATCTTGAAGGAGAACAACATGGCATATGGAATCGTTCATTACTTTCCCGGTGGTACGAAAGATCAATACGATGCATCAATCGCAGCAGTACATCCAGGCGGAAGCAGTCTGCCCACGGGCCAGATTTTCCACGCAGCTGGTGCATCAGCAGGCGGGTGGACAATCGTGGCTATTCACGATTCTCAGGAGAGTTGGGAGAAGTTCCGGGATGAAATTCTTTTGCCCCGAATGCAACAAGGTATCGAAGGCGGGTTCACTACCCCGCCAGAAGAGACAGCCTTCGAAGTCCACAATCTACTTTCGTAGCTCGGTTGGGCTTATATAAATTCGACGATTTGGTTACCGGCGTAAAGTCAATAATTGGAGTGGTAGCCGGAGGGCGTTCTTCAGCCGGATCGTGCCCCCAGCATGATGTTAGCCCCAGCTGTCCCCGCTATCGCTTGAACTATTATCCGCGATGTTTGAATCGTCACTCCAGGTAGAGTTATCGGCCATGCCGAAGTTGGTGCCACCCATATCGTTGGAGGAGCTTCCCCAAGTATCCGCAACAGGGGCCGCGCTGCTAGCGGTATTAGTAGCACTATGCCCTCCATCCATGAAGCGATGGGCCAGAGCTTCAGCGGCCACCATGCCCACGCCAACTGCAGCGCCGGTAGCAAGCCCACCCATAATTCCGCTGCCTATTCCGCCGCCAGCAGGTGCTGCTGCGGGCGCTACTCCTGCGCCAGCCGCCGGTGCTGCCGCTGCGCCATAACGTTGCATGGGTACGGGCGATGTGGAAGCGTTTTGGCTACCCGGTTGATAGTTGTTTGGAACATTTGCTGTGTTACGAGATTTAATTGCGCGTATAACAAAAAATATTATCGCCGTTACGCCCAACCCGAGGAATAGCATCCCCCATGGGAAATTGTTGCCTGCCACAGATTGCACATTACTGACTGGAGGTTGGCTAACACGATGGGCAGCGGCAATTCTATTTTTTAAATCCTGCACAGCTTGCGGTTTGGCAAATGACAGATCTGGCTTCAGGCGTTCAGCGATATTCAACTCAGCTTCGGCTTGCCCCATTTGGCCTTGCTTGGCCAATATTTCTGCTTCTACAAAATGTGCCTTGGCACTGTTTGGATGATCCTTAAGAACTTTAGCCATCATTTTTTGCGCGTCTGCCAGCCTGTTTTCGTGGGCCGCTTTATAGACCTGGTCGAGCGTTGGAGAGTCTTCCGCAAATGCAATTCCATTCGAGAAGAGCGTTGCGGTCAATAAAACCAATCCATAAGTTACAGTTTTTAACATTTCAAATCCTCCATTACGTTCGAACTGGTATATGTGTCCAAGGCTAGCTAAATTCAAGGGTGAAGTTATAATTTTTCTTGGCGTTTATCCTATTCTCGCCACTATAGAACAACTTGCTACGCTTTTTGACGGGCTGCTACTTGGTTGCCTTATCTGCCGTAAACCAGTTGTGAAATTCCACGTCTTCATACTGCCGGGTGACCGACCTCGACCTGGGCATCAACGTGGTTGCAGAACACATGCGCCAGAAAACGCTGAACGCAGTGCTCTCCAACTCCTTCGCATTCGGCGGCAGCAATGCCGTACTCATTGCGCGCAGGATTGAGGAATGAGCAACACCACCATCCATTTCCTGAGGTGTTGGGCTTCTCATTCAACCTAACCGAACTTGTATGCGGCGCGTAGTATCATAGTAACGTTTCATTTAACCGAACTCCTCTGAGGACGAACAATAATTCCAGGCTGACCATTTGCCGGAAACCAGTTGTTTTTTAAATGACGATGGCGCTGTCTGAAAATCGGGTAGCTAAACAGGATTTATAAAAGTATTCGTAAATGAAGAATCACAATATTGAAATAAATAAAAAATGGTTGGTTTTGGTGCTGAGCGTATTTCTTACCGCCTGCTCCATTTTCTCCAAGCCCAAGCCGCCAGTTGTGTCACGTCCTCAACCAGTTGTGCTGCCTCCAAAAGTGGTACCAGCACCCGTAGCAGGAACGCCTGCCCCGTTGTTTATTGTGAGTAAGTGGGAGACGCTGCCGGATTGGCAAACGCTCGACCTTGCGCCTTCCCAAACTGCATTTCTGCAAAGCTGTCGTGTGCTGAAAAAAAAGCCGCAGTGGCAGGCGGTATGTGTTCAGGCCGAACAATTGGGGCTTAATGACAACGCTACGTTGCGTGCGTTTTATGAAGAATGGTTTACCCCTTATCAACTGCTCAATCCGGACGGCAGCGAGCAGGGAATGATTACCGGTTATTACGAGCCGTTGCTCAAGGGCAGCCGTTCCAAGACGCCGCGCTTCCAATATCCTCTTTATGCCGCGCCGAATGATTTGCTCACGATTGATCTGGGCGGAGTCTATCCGCAACTTAAAGACCTGCGCTTGCGTGGCCGCTTACAGGGAAAACGCATCGTGCCCTATTACAACCGTGCAGAAATTGATGCCGGAGCCGGTGCGTTCACGGGGAACGAATTGTTCTGGGTGGAGAATGAAATCGAGCTATTTTTTCTGCAAATCCAAGGCTCCGGTCGCATTGAATTGCCGGATGGCAAGCAGGTAAAAGTCGGATATGCTGACCAAAATGGCTATCCTTATGTGTCCATCGGCAAGAAGCTGATTGAAGCAGGCGAGATTAAGCTTGAAGAAGCCTCCATGCAGGGCATTAAGGGTTGGGCCGAGAAAAATCCGGATAAAATTAATAGATTGCTGGGACAGAATCCCAGCTACGTATTTTTACGCGAACTGCCCGATGGTCTGTCCGCACCGTTGGGTGCGCTGGGCGTGCCACTTACCAATGAATACAGCATCGCCGTCGATCCGCGCACCATCCCACTGGGCGCGCCAGTCTTTCTCGCTACGACCTATCCCAATGATAGCGCACCACTCAACCGCTTGATGCTGGCGCAAGACACGGGTGGCGCCATCAAAGGCGCAGTGCGCGCGGATTTTTTCTGGGGCTTTGGCGAATATGCGGGAGCGCAGGCGGGCAAGATGAAGCAGCAAGGGCGGCTATGGGTGCTGTTTCCAAAAGGCGGGAAGCCGATGTTGAATTGAGGATAAATTCATTGCTGGCTGTGCAAAGTACCTATTCGTGATCCGGATTTTCATCCAGCAATCGTTTCACCGCCGCCATATCCGCTTGTCTCCCGACCTTGCGGCTGCCACTGAACCTTGCATTCTCAGGCAGTACCGCGATATTCACCGGTACATCCGTTTCAGTTGTCAGCGTAAAACTGGGCACAGTTTGTTGCCTGCCCATCAGATGTACGGACCATTCACCGCCTTCAAAGGGCAGGTTATGCTTGAGCAAAAACATCATCACGGCCTTTTCGTCATCGGAATAAACCAAAAGGTTAATGTCTGATTGTTCGCCTGCCGTGCCGTTCAGGACGGAGCCAGAGAGGAATGGGTGAAGGGGCTCCAATAATTGCATGGCGGCGAGTGCCTGTTGACGTAATTGGTGCAGGACAAGGGGATGGCTTTCACTCTGATACAGGGCACGGAAGCTGCGCAACGCCATTTCAACTTCTTCATTGCTGGGCAGGTGTTGCGTATCTTCCGCACCCATTTGTTTGGCGGCCTTGCGTTTGGCAAACGCATAATCGGTAATGCCGCCTTCGGCCATTAGACGCGCGGCGTGATGTGCGAGCTGTTCACGCATCAGGTCGCGCCGATGCATACGATCTTTACTCATATTAAACCCGGATAATCCATTAGAAAATTTAACCAACCTCCCCCTTTGTAAAAGGGGGACTGAGGGGGATTTTTGTGTCCCCGCAACGCTCAAATCCCCCCTAACCCCCCTTTTTCAAAGGGGGGGATGCATCGTCATCGCGCGAATCAGGTCCAATGGATTATCTGGGTTAAATTAAAATATGTGATTGATGATTGATTCGATAAGCGACTTTTCCGGTGGCGGGACGAGTTGCTCTGGCGGCAAATATTCCTTGTAAAAATATTCCACTAATTCGCCCGCTTCATTCAGCTGCCCATCTTTGTTAATGTGCGCAGCCACCATATTTTCCGGCATGGTGTAGGTGACTTCAGGAGCTTGTTTGAGTATTTTCCCCATGTAATCCATCCAAATGGGTAATGCAGCCCCGCCTCCGGTTTCCCTCTCGCCCAGACTGCGCGGGTTGTCGAAACCGACCCAGGTAATCCCTACCACAGTGGGATGGAAACCGCTGAACCAGGCATCCATCGAATCGTTTGTAGTGCCGGTCTTGCCCGCTAAATCATGGCGACCCAATTGCATGGCGCGGAAGGCAGTGCCGTGTTGCACCACGTCTTGCATCATGCTTACCATGGTGTAGGCATTACGCACATCTATAACCTGTGGGGCGGTTTCTCCGGCTACAACGGGTGCGGCCTGGTGCAGCACTTTGCCATTGCTGTCCTCAATGCGCTGGATGAAATAGGGAGTGACGTGGAAGCCGCCATTGGCGAAGACGGAGTAACCCGTCAGCATTTGCATGGGCGTAACCGAACCGGCGCCTAATGCCATCGTGAGGTAAGGAGGATGTTTGGCTGCTTCGAAGCCAAATTTGGTGATGTAGTCTTGTGCGTATTGCGGGGTGATAGTTTGCAGGATGCGAATAGAGATCATGTTTTTGGATTTGATCAGCGCTTGCCTCATGCGCATAGGGCCTTCAAAACCCCCATCGTAGTTTTTCGGCTCCCACTCTGTGCTGCCTGTCTCTGCCGCACTAATCACTAAAGGTGCGTCGTCAATAACGGTGGCAGGGGTCAGACCCTTTTCCAATGCGGCGGAATAAATGAACGGTTTGAAGCTGGAGCCGGGTTGCCTCCAAGCCTGAGTAACATGATTAAATTGGTTGCGGTTAAAGTCGAAGCCGCCTACCAGAGCGAAGATCGCACCATTACGCGGGCTGGCAGCAACAAAAGCTGCTTCCACTTGCGGCAGTTGAACAATCTTCCAAATATTCTTTTCGTCCTTCTGCACGTGGATGAGTGATCCGGCACGCAAGCGCCGATTCAATGCAGCCTTGTTGCTCATATAGGCCTGAACAAATTTCAGTCCTTCACCGCTAATGGTGGCGATGGCGCCCCCCTTGCTGTAAGCGCGGATGCCTTTGGAATTGGCTTCAAGTACCACAGCGGGAATCATGTCATCACTGTCGGGAAGATCCTGTAGCGCTTCTTCCATCTCTTCGTCGGTGCTACCTTTCGGTAGATCGATATAGCCTTCCGGGCCTCGGTAACCATGGCGTCGGTCATAATCCAGCACGCCTTTGCGTAGCGCTTCATAGGCTGTTGCCTGGTCTAGCTGACGGATAGTTGTATAGACTTTGATGCCTTGCGTATAAGTATCATCCTGATAGCGTTTGAATACCTCTTGCCTAACCATTTCCGCCAGATAATCAGCTTTGCCTGCAAATTCCTGATAGCTGCGTTTCACCATCAGAGGTTGATGCAGTGCCGTTTCTTGTTGCTGGATGGTAATGAAACCCAGCTCACGCATGCGGCGCAGTACGTATGCTTGGCGCAGTTTGGCACGCTTGGGGTTGACTACCGGGTTGTAAATGGAAGGAGCCTTGGGTAAACCAGCCAGCATCGCGAACTCAGCCACGCTGAGTTGATTAAGATTTTTGCCGAAATAGCCTTGCGCGGCAGCAGCAAAGCCGTAAGCACGTTGACCAAGATAGATATGATTAATATAAAGCTGGAGGATTTCATCCTTGCTCAGATTGTGTTCGATCTTGATGGCAAGCAACACTTCGTTAAATTTGCGTGATAATTTTTTCTCTTTAGTCAGGAAAAAATTGCGTGCCACCTGCATGGTGATAGTGCTGGCTCCTTGCTTGACGCCGCCCGGGGTGAAGTTGTTATAAGTGGCGCGCAATACGCCCATGTAATCCACTCCGCCGTGCTCATAAAACCGATCATCTTCCGCTGCGAGAACGGCTTTTTTCATCAAGTCGGGGACTTCATCAATCTTGACCAGCGCACGACGTTCCTCTCCGAATTCGCCGATCAGGACACCTTCCGCGCTGTATACACGTAGAGGAATTTTAGGCCGATAGTCGGTCAATGCTTCAAGCGAGGGCAGCGTGGGGTAGGTCAGCATTGCCGCAAACATCAGCACCAGCAATGGTGTGATGATGAGGGCGAGGCCAGCTATGGCCGGGTAGAACCACCAGCGGGAAGTCATGGGATATGGAATTGAATAAAGGTCATAGTCAGGATTATATCGGCTCTTGGCAGGGAAATAACCCAATCGCATTAACACATTCATTGATTAACTCAGGACCGCGATAAATCAGTCCGCTGTAAATCTGTATTAGCGCAGCGCCGGCGTGTATTTTTTCCGCTGCATCTTTTCCGTTCAGGATACCGCCTACGCCGATAATAGGCAGAGATCCTTGTAATGCGGTGGCCAGTTCGCGGATAACGGCAGTAGATCGGTCACGCAATGGCGCGCCGCTCAGTCCGCCCGTTTCCGTATGCTGCGCCAGATGTTCGACGCCCGTGCGCGTCAGCGTGGTATTGGTGGCGATCACGCCGTCGATGCGGTGGCGCTGCAACAGCGTCGCGATCTGGCGGATTTGTTCGCTATCAAGATCAGGGGCTATTTTTAACGCCAGCGGAACATATTTTCCATGCAAATCAGCCAGCTTTTCCTGCTCCGCTTTAAGTTGCGTGAGCAACGCATCCAGCTCATCACTCCCTTGCAGCTGGCGCAAATTCTTGGTATTAGGCGAAGAAATATTGATGGCGACATAGCTGGCGTGGGAGTACACACGTCGTAACCCGATCAGGTAATCGGCGGCAGCATGTTCAATCGGCGTATCAAAATTTTTGCCAATATTGATGCCAAGAATGCCGCGATAATTTGCGCGTTTTACGTTTTCAATGAGCGCATCCACGCCGAGATTGTTGAACCCCATGCGGTTGATGATGGCCTGCGCCTCGGGCAGGCGGAACAAGCGCGGCTTTGGGTTGCCTTCCTGGGCGCGGGGCGTGACGGTTCCGATCTCGATGAAACCAAAACCCAGTGCGGCCAGCGCATCGATGTGATCACCGTTTTTGTCTAATCCTGCGGCCAGCCCGACCGGGTTGGGAAAAGTCAGCCCCATCACTTTATGTGGGTTGTCCACCGGATGTTTGACCAACAGTGGCAGCAGGCCAAGCCGATAGGCGAGCTGCAGCGCATCAAGCGTAATGTGGTGGGCGGTTTCCGGATTAAAAGAAAAAAGCAGCGGTCGAATTAGCGGATACATGTCACGGCCTGTCAGTTGGTAGCGCTTGCCATTGGCCGTGTATAAGTCCTTGCAGCGGATGGAAGTTGGCCTTGTAAGCCATTTTTTTGCTCCCCTCTATCCAGTAACCCAGATACAAATATTCCAGCTGCAATTTCCGGCACAGATCGATCTGCCACAGGACGTTATAGGTGCCAAAGCTGGCTTGCGCTACATTCGGGTCATAAAACGTATAAACCGAAGATAGCCCATCGTCGAGAATATCGATGATACTCACCATGCGCAGCAGCCCATTTTCGCGGAACTCCACCAGTGTGGAATCAACATGGCTTTGCAGCAAAAAGTTGCGGTATTGGTCGCGACTATCATTCTTCATGCCGCCATCAGGATGACGCGCCATTTGATAACGCTGATACAAAATGAAATATTCCTCGTTGTCTCGCAATGGATGCAATGAGGCTTCCAAGCCGATGTGGCGTTGTCTGGAGCGGCGCTGTGTGCGGCTGGGTGCGAACGATGCGACTTCGACGCGCGCCGGAACGCACGCTTGGCAGGCATCGCAGCGCGGTCTATAGGTAACCGACCCGCTTCGGCGGAAGCCGTGTCGCACCAGTTCCGAATACACAGCCGGGGAGATCAGAAAGCTGGGCGTGGCGACCTGCGAGCGCGCTTGTCGACCCGGCAGGTAGCTACACGAATAGGGGGCTGTAAGGTAAAGCTGCAGCGCCGATAGCGGAATGTCATGCAACAAATTCATGGTCGAACTGCCATTTGAGCGGAGTGTCCGGACAGTGTATCAATTCTTTCAAGCGATGCATAAATTCCGCACGCGGGATTTCGCGTGCGCCGAGCGAGGCAAGATGCGGTGTGCTCATCTGACAGTCGATCATGCCATACCCCCAGCGCTGCAATTGTGCAGTGAGATGGGCGAGCGCAATCTTGGATGCATCCGTGGCATGGCTGAACATCGACTCGCCATAGAACATGCGCCCAATACCGATGCCATACAGCCCACCCACCAGGCTGCCATTCATCCATATCTCCACCGAGTGCGCAATGCCCTTCTGATGCAGCTCGGTATAAGCTGCAATCATGTCTTCATGTATCCATGTTCCCGACTGTTCGCGGCGTGGCGCGGCGCAGGCACGCATTACCTGCTCGAAAGCGTTATCCGTACGAATTTCATAGCGCTTGTCGCGTAAGGTCTTGCGTAGCGATTTGGAAATTTTGAACTCCTCGGGGATCAGCACCATGCGTGGATCCGGGCTCCACCAGAGTATGGGTTCCCCGGTGTTGAACCAAGGGAAGATGCCGTGCCGATAGGCATCCAGCAGACGGTGTGCAGACAGACTGCCCCCTGCGGCCAGTAAGCCATTAGGCTTGAGCAGTGCCTGTTCTACAGGTGGAAAGGGCGTGTCAATATCCAGGAACGTGATCATCTTCTATAACGAGCCGGGGTGAAGGGCACCTCTAAAAATCCAATTTTCGTCACAATACGGCGTTGAGAGTAAAAAAATTTCGCTTACATATAAAACATATGCTGTGCTCAATTTTTTTACTCTCGCCTTGTCTTGCCTAGAAACTTGAATTTTTAGAGGCACCCTGAAGTAATTTTAGTCTGGCAGATGCCCGTAAATAAAGGCTTAGAGAGGTTTGGTATTTAATTGGTGTGTCAGCCAAGTCTCGATATCACGCACTTCTTCCGCGCACACCGAATGCGGCATGCCATATTCATGCCACTCAACTTGATAACCCCGATTTTTTAATTCGTTTGCCGAGTCAATTCCTCGCGCATAAGACACTACTGGGTCACTATTCCCATGCGCCATGAAGATGGGGGTATTGAGAGCCGCTGCGCTGGCTTCACTCGACAAGGTTTCGGCCTGAAGGAGATAGGCGGATAGGGCAAGAATACCGCCCAGGCGCGATGCATGACGCAAACCGGTATGCAGCGCAATAGCTCCGCCTTGCGAGAAGCCGGCGAGAAAAATATTATCTGCAACAATGCCACGCTGTTTTTCCTGTGCAATGAGCATTTCAATAGCGGCTTGCGAAGCGCGAATGCCCTTAACGTCCTGTTTAGCGTCAGCATTAAAAGCTGTGATGTCATACCACGCACGCATGATTGAACCGCCGTTGATGGTGACTGGCTGTTTGGGTGCATGTGGAAACAGGTAGCGAACTGCTACCGGCAGTTTCAATTCTTCTGCAATGGAAACAAAATCTTCGCCGTCAGCGCCCAGGCCATGCATCCAGATGATGCTGTGTTGGGGCGACTTCCCGGTGTCAAGCGTGATATGTGGTAGAACGCTATTCATGGTTTGATGTTGCACATCTGAAAATGGAGGATGAGTTTATTCGGGTGCTGGGGAAGTCGGCTCCGGCAGAATTTCACGCAGCACCTGGAAAATTTCACGATAGTTTTTCGGCGGTTTTGCCAGTTCTTTTTCCTTGATGGCATTTCGAACCAGCGCCCGCAGCCTTTGTGCATCTGCTTCGGGGTGGTCAGCGAGCAATTCGGTCAACGCCGCATCGTTTTCCAGAAGACGATCTCTCCACCGTTCCAGCTGATGCAGCCAAGCGATATGTTGGTGCGATTTGCCGCTCCATGATTCCAGCTTGGCGATGATGGGCGCGGGTTCTACGTCGCGCATTAATCTGCCGATGTATTGCATTTGCCGTCGTTGCGCGCCAAATTTGTTGATGCGCTTCATCTCGCGGACGGCGTCAAACAAGCGTTCCGGCAAATCCATCTGTTTCAGCTTGTCGGTACTAAGTTCAACCAATTGCTCACCGATATCCTGTAGATCATGCATCTGCTGCTTGATCTTGGTCTTGCTGGGTGGCAAATTTAATTCTTCGGGATTGTCATCGTAGTGGTGCATAGGTGCGAAATTATAAATAGATATTGTTATGATAACGCTTTCCCACCAAAGCGTTTACCTTATGAATGACATTACACCGCACGAACATCGCTTTTCCCATCCCGCTGACATCCTGCACCAGATTGCGCGGGACATGCTTGAATATGCCAACCACCAGGGGGCAACTGCCGCTACGGCGGAAGTGTCGGATGGTTTCGGGCAAGCCGTCACTGTCCGTCATGGTGAAGTCGAAACCATAGAATACAACCGTGACAAAGGTCTTGGTATTACCGTTTACATCGATCAGCGGCGCGGCAATGCCAATACCTCCGACTTCTCGCCGCAGGCAGTACGCGACACGGTGGATGCCGCCCTCTCCATTGCTCGCCACACCGCCAGCGACGACTGTGCCGGGTTGCCTGAAAAAGATATGCTGGCCACCGAGCTTCCTGACTTCGATCTGTACCATCCCTGGTTGCTGGACGTGGAAGGTGCAATTGAGCTGGCCAAGACCTGTGAACAAGCTGCATTTGATGCCGATGAGCGGATCGACAATTCGGAAGGCGCCACGGTAAACATACATGAGTCCCAATTTGTGTATGCCAACAGCTTGGGCTTTATCGGTGGATATCCTACCTCGCGCCATGGCATCAGCTGCGCCGTCATCGCTGGCAAGGACGATGCCATGCAGCGCGATTACTGGTATAGCGAAGCACGTGCTGCGAGCGACCTGCTGGCAGCGGAAAACGTCGGCCAGATCGCTGCAGAACGGGCCGTGCGGCGGCTTAATGCGCGCAAGCTCGACACCATGCAAGTGCCGGTGTTGTTCGAGGCGCCGATAGCCGCCAGCTTGCTCGGCCATTTTGTCGGCGCGGTGAGCGGCGGCAGCCTGTACCGAAAATCCTCGTTTCTGCTCGACTACATGGGCAAGCAAGTGTTTTCACCCAACATCTGCATTGATGACATACCCGACATTCCCCGTGGCCTGGCGAGCAGCGCATTCGATGGCGAGGGCGTGAAAACGCAGCGCCGCACCATTGTTCAGGATGGCATACTGCAAAGCTATTTTCTCGCCACCTATTCCGCGCGCAAACTGGGCATGAAATCGACCGGCAATGCAGGCGGCAATCACAATCTCATCCTGCGCCCTGGCGAACTGGATTTTAACGGCTTGCTTAAGAAAATGGGACGCGGCCTGCTGGTCACCGAACTGCTCGGGCAGGGCGTAAATCACATCACCGGAGACTATTCGCGCGGCGCGGCCGGCTTCTGGGTGGAGAACGGAGAAATCCAGTATCCGGTAGAAGAAATCACCATCGCCGGCAATTTGAAGGACATGTACACGCATATTGCGGCTGTGGGTAATGATGTGCTGGTGCAAGGGTCACGGCAGTGCGGTTCTATTCTGGTTGAAAATATGATGGTGGCGGGGCAATAAAATTATGTGAAGCGGTGAATTGTCGATGCCAATTATTTTGATGTTGGGCTTTATTTCATTCAAGCCAACCTACCGAGCTTAGCCCGCACGATCTAATATGTTTGTTAGGCCTTGCGTTCGGGCAGTGACGCCTAATCTCCACCGCCACACCCACCCCCTCCGCAGCCGTCACTTCCCCCTCCGTCTGCCGCGCCTCCGTCGTGCCCGCCATCGGCAAAGCCGTCTGTTCCGCCGTCGTAGGAACTACTTGAGAAGTCTCCTCCGCAGTATGGGGAGGAGACATTGCCTGTCACTCCTTCGCGCCGTACCCCGGTGCAATCTGGTATGTACGAGAAGCCCCCTGCAATGCCGAGTTTTGCATCCAGCGCGAATAGCAGCGGAAGCCTGGTCGGCGCGCGAGGATTGATGTTTTCGTCTCGACAGGCAAACCACCAGCATCGGCGCAATCCCTGGTTCTTCAATCGATCGTTACTTAGTACTGCTGTGGGCGCGTGATGTAGAAAGCGGCCGAATGCCTTCCCGCAGAAACGCTCATAGTTCTTTGTGTAGAGAATGAGCTCATGCCATAGGTCATCCACGACCTGTGACGGCATGGACACGAACTTACGACCGCTCTTAAGATGCGCGATGAAAAACTGTCTAAGTCCGTGCGCAACGAGTTGGCAGTCCTTGACGCTCAGGTGAGGGTGCCGCTTCCTCAGTTTCTCGAACAGGCCCTTGGGAAGCTCTGAGTGCCGAATGAAGGCCTCGCGACGCAACTTGATGTGCCTTATCCAAAGCACCACAGTCACGCTCATTAAAATTAATGCGGCTACGGCCAGAAGAGGATGCATTTGCGAGGTCTGGCGAGATTGAAAAAAAACCTGTTTTCAACGAAAACAGATATCGTAATTTGTTGATTTTTCATAAGGTGATTTTCACAATTTTGAGTCTTTCTATAAAAAATAAAGGGGGGCAAGTCTTGACACAATGTTAGGCCGGATGCGTGATGTCAAGATTTGCCCCTTTTGCTGTATGCTTTACGCTCAAAAATACCAAATTCCCAGTATTTTGAACCGACTTTCTTATGAGTTTGCCAGCCACGCTGAACCAAAGCTTTTGCAATAAAGCGATTTAACATTCCGTGACCCACGAACAGTACAGTATGTTTTTCTTTCGCCGTGGATTCAAGTAGTAGCGCAGCTTGCTCCGCTCTTAACTTTGCTTCTTTGAAGGATTCACTATTTTTTGAATAACCTAAAAACCAAAGAACACGAAAGATTACAGCCCAATATTTCGGTTTTAGATTTAAATTAGTAAAACTACCCCATGGCATTTCCATTTCGCGTAGTTGATGCTCAATAACATCAACTTCATTTATGCCGAGGAATTTAGCTGAGAATATTGAACGATTTAAGCTGCTACACACAATAGCATTACAGCTTTGAGCGAGCTGTACCGTCTCTTTAGTCGGCTTCAGATTTATACAAAGATCAGCGGCATTGTATGAATTGATCCAACTTTTAAACTCTAATGAGGAAACCGATTTTTGAGCAGGAAGTGAAGGCTTCCCATGCCTCATTAAAATTACGCGCATTTCTTCATTCCTAGAACAGTCCAATGAATAGCGTTTATCTGCCGCCCTCCCCAACTTGTTAAACCCGCGACCTTATTGGCGGCGGATAAACCTCGTTGGACTGAATTATCGGAGAACGGAACCTATGGGGATTGTAAGGTTTTGAAGTGTGGCGTCAACTCAATGTCATGAGAGGGCGGCAATGGGTGAAGAAGAAACGGCTTTCCTGTCCGAGCACCCACCGGATTGCCTGCACAGGCCCACGAGATTTTTGAACCCATTTGATCCCATCCTCACTTATCTCAGTCTTTTCATGCTGGGCCAACATTTTCCTTTGGGCGTCTTTTGCGTGAATAACAAACAATAGCCAAAACAAACATTTTTGCTGTCGATCAGGCACAGATTCAGTGAATTTTTGATTGCCTGTTGGTACGGTTGACGACCCAACCGTTTCACGGTACATTCAGTTTTGGTGAAAAGGGGCGTTTATTTTTTCCTATACACTGAACAACAATTGTATTCAAATTTGGAACTAATAATCCAGCCAACCCAACACAAAGGAAATAACATGTTCAGCAAAATTTTGGTAACAATGGCAATGATCGGTTCAATGGCTTTGTTCTCACAAGCAGCTCTTGCCAAAATTGGCGATGCTTGTAACAAAGACAACGCTACGACAGTATGTGACGCCAAGAAAAATGAAGCCTGCCTGTTGGCAGTGACTCCATCCAAATGTATCGCGCTTCATTCACTTCCAAAAGGTACGGCATGTGTGAAACCTGCTGTATGTAAGTCAGACAAATGCACAGCTGGTAAATGCGAGTAACCAGCTTTTGATGAGATAGTTTGTAGTTGAGACTACCCGAATTTTTGAGATTTATTGCTTTAATAAATCTCGGAGATTCGGGTTTTTTCATTGATAGGCACAGCATGTCAAACTCTGCTGAAATCCCGCACCCTCTTAATTTTCCATATTAATTTCTCATGCCAGTATCAAAAGATGGATTGCCACGCAGTCGTGGCGTGCATGAAGATCTGATCCGTAAACTGCGTAAGCTGTTGCCGCCAGAAGACGTACTCACCGACAAAGAAGATCTGCGCCCATTCGAGTGTGACGGGCTATCGGTTTATCGTCGTCTGCCCTTGGTCGTGGTTTTGCCCGAAACGATCGCGCAGGTGCAGGCCATCATGCGTCTGTGCCATGCTTTGCAGGTGCCCGTTGTGGCGCGCGGAGCAGGCACCGGTTTGTCCGGTGGCGCGCTGCCTTTGTCTGATGGTGTGCTGCTGAGCCTGGCAAAATTTAAACGCATACTGCATATTGATCCAGAAAATGCGATGGCCACTTTGCAACCGGGTGTGCGCAATCTGGCAATTTCCGAGGCCGCCGCCGCGTATGGAATGTATTACGCGCCTGATCCTTCCTCGCAGATTGCCTGCACTATAGGCGGTAATGTCGCGGAAAATTCCGGCGGGGTGCATTGCCTGAAATATGGCTTGACGGTACACAACGTTCTGATGCTGAAAGTAGTGACGATGGAGGGGGAGTTGCTGACCATCGGCGCTGAAACACTGGATTCTCCGGGCTATGATCTGCTGGCATTGATGGCTGGCTCGGAGGGGATGCTGGCGGTGATCGTCGAGGTTACTGTGAAGCTACTGGCTAAGCCGGAACGCGCGCAAGTTTTGCTGGCAGCTTTTGATGATGTCTACAAAGCCGGGGAAGCGGTCGGGGCGATAATCGCTGCCGGTATTATTCCGGCCGGTCTGGAAATGATGGACAAGGTGGCCATTCATGCGGCAGAAGATTATGCGCATGCCGGTTATCCTCGTGATGCAGAGGCGATTTTGCTGTGCGAGCTGGATGGCACCAATGCGGAAGTGTCCGAGCACATCATGCAAGTGCGCGATATTTTGCACCGGAGTGGCGCGACCGAGGTGCGCACTGCCGTTAACGAAGCCGAGCGACAACTATTCTGGAAGGGGCGTAAATCAGCCTTTCCCGCAGTGGGGCGCATTTCGCCGGATTATTACTGCATGGATGGCACGATTCCACGGCGTCAATTGCCGCATGTATTGCGCCAGATCAGCTTATGGTCGGAAGAATATGGCTTGCCGGTGGCGAATGTGTTTCATGCCGGAGATGGCAATCTGCATCCGCTGATTTTGTTCGATGCCAATAAGGATGGCGAGTTGGCACGTACCGAGGAATTCGGTCAGCGTATCTTGCAACTGTGCGTCGAAGTGGGTGGATCTATCACCGGCGAGCATGGCGTCGGCATGGAAAAAATTAATCAGATGTGCATCCAGTTCAAAGCGGCCGAACTCAGCCAATTCCACGCGGTTAAAGCCGCTTTCGATCCCGACGGCTTGCTTAATCCCGGGAAAGCCGTGCCCACCTTGCAGCGCTGCGCAGAATTTGGCGCCATGCACGTCCATCACGGACAACTGCCCCATCCCGAACTGGAACGCTTCTGATGTTGGAGCGCGATATCAGTGAGACACTGCAACAGCAGGTGCATAACGCTGTCAGTAACGGGACACCGCTCAAAATCGAAGGCGGCAATAGCAAAACATTTTTAGGACGAGAGACGCACGGCGAAATTCTGGATGTCAGCGGCCATCACGGCATCGTCGAACATGATCCGCGCGAGTTGGTTTTGACCGCACGTAGCGGCACGCCGCTCAAGGAAATTGAAGCTGCGTTGGCAGAAGCCGGGCAGATGCTGGCATTCGAGCCGCCGCATTTTGGTGACAACGCCACTTTGGGCGGCACCCTTGCCTGCGGTTTGTCCGGCCCGCGTCGTCCTTTTTGCGGCTCCGCGCGAGATTTTGTATTGGGCTGCAAGCTGATCAATGGCAAGGGTGAGATATTGCGCTTCGGCGGCCAGGTGATAAAAAACGTGGCGGGTTACGATGTCTCGCGCTTGATGGTCGGTGCCTATGGCACGCTGGGTGTGCTGCTGGAAATTAGTTTGAAAGTGCTGCCGCGCCCGGCGGCGAGTTACACACTGATACAGGAATGCACTCAAGCTGAAGCCATTAGCAAGATGAGTCGTTTGCTGTCCCAGCCCGTGCCGGTCGATGCGGCTTGTTATCATGCGGGGCACTGTTATGTGCGCCTGTCCGGCAGCGAGCAAGCCGTCAAGCATGCCCATCAGAATTTGGGTGGCGAAGTGATAGAAAAGTCAGAGCCTTTCTGGCACGCCTTACGCGAACATCATCTGCCATTTTTTGGTGCTGCGAATCCGCTGTATCGCGTGGTAGTGAAGCCCGCCGTGCCTCCTTTAGAAATTGGCGGCGAATGGCTGCTTGATTGGGGCGGTGCGCAGCGTTGGTTAGTGAGTGACGAACCCATTGCGTTGATACGTGAACGCGTCGCTATGGTAGGCGGCCATGTCACCCAGTTCCGGGGCGGAGCAGGCAATGGCGAAATATTTCAGCCGCTCGCCGCGCCCTTGCTCGTCATTCATCAACGCCTGAAATCCAGTTTTGATCCACACGGAATTTTTAACCGGGGGCGCATTTACGCCAACTTGTAAGCATTATGCAAACCGTCATTTCTCCTGAACTTCTTGTTAATCCCGATATCGCCGAAGCCAATGCGATTCTGCGTTCTTGCGTGCATTGCGGATTTTGCAACGCCACTTGTCCCACCTATCAATTGCTCGGCAACGAGCTGGATGGCCCGCGTGGGCGCATTTATCTGATCAAGGAAATGCTGGAAGGCAATCAATCCAGTGAGAAAACACAATTGCATCTGGACCGTTGCCTGACCTGCCGCGCCTGTGAAACCACCTGTCCATCCGGGGTGCAGTATGGCCGTTTGATAGACATCGGGCGGCAGATTGTTGAGGAACGCGCGCCGCGTCCATTGTGGCAAAAAATTGTGCGGCGCAGTCTGCTGGCAGTGCTGCCGTATCCCAAGCGTTTTGCGCTGGTACTTGGCATTAGCCGCATAGTGCGCCCATTATTACCACTCTCTTTGCAACGTAAAATTCCGGCCCAACGACGGACACAGTCAGCTCGTCCGCAAGCAATTCATCCGCGCAACATGCTGGTATTGGAAGGTTGTGTGCAATCGCTGAGTGCGCCAAATATCAACACTGCTGCTGCATGCGTGCTGGATAAACTGGGCATTTCGTTAATCAGCGCCGCCAGGGCCGGCTGCTGTGGCGCCCTGAATCAGCACTTGGCTGACATTAATGGGGCGCATGACATGATGCGCCGCAATATTGATGCCTGGTGGCCATATATTGAACAAGGCGCAGAGGCTATTGTGATGAGCTCCAGCGGCTGCGGCCTGATGGTGAAAGAATACGGCGCAACGCTGAAACATGATCCAGACTATGCTGCGAAGGCGGCACGCATCAGCGAACTGACACGCGATTTGAGCGAAATTCTGAGCCGCGAAGACTTGAGTGCCTTGGCCGATGTCGGCAAAGGTGTGCGCGTCGCTTATCAGTCGTCTTGCACCTTGCAGCATGGGCAAAAACTGTCTGGCGTAGTTGAAACTATCCTGCAAAACTGCGGTTACACGCTGACGCCAGTTGCGGACAGCCACCTGTGTTGTGGCGCTGCGGGCACTTATACGCTGATGCAACCTGCGCTGTCGCAGCAGTTACTGGAAAATAAGCTGGATGCGCTGCAACAGGGCGCGGCTGAGGTCATCGCCACCGCCAACATCGGCTGCCAGTTGCATTTGGAAAGTGCAGCCCGCTTACCCGTGAAGCACTGGATCGAGCTGTTACAACAAGGGCCGCCCTGAAAGCAGTGAAAAAAGTTAAAATACCAGATTCAACGAATCGCAACCCGCAAGGAGAAAAAGCATGGCAATAAAATCGTTCCATCCCCCGCAACGCATTTTGATGGGCCCAGGCCCTTCGGATGTCAGCTCACGTGTGCTGGAGGCCTTGTCACGCCCCACCATCGGCCATCTTGATCCAGAGTTCGTAACCATGATGGACGAGATGAAAGAGCTGTTGAAGTATGCTTTTCAGACTAAAAATGAATTGACGATGCCTGTTTCCGCCCCTGGCTCGGCCGGAATGGAAACCTGCTTCGTCAATCTGGTTGAACCCGGCGACAAAGTCATCGTATGTCAGAACGGCGTGTTTGGCGGACGGATGAAGGAAAACGTTGAGCGCTGTGGCGGCATTGCAGTGATGGTGCAGGACGATTGGGGACGCGCAGTCGACCCACAAAAAGTGGAAGATGCACTCAAGGCTAATCCTGATACCAAGATCGTTGCGTTTGTGCATGCGGAAACTTCTACAGGCGCCCTGTCGGATGCCAAAACCTTGGTGGCGCTTGCCCATAAATATGGTTGCTTGACCATTGTGGATGCAGTCACTTCACTCGCCGGTTCGCCACTCAAGGTCGACGAATGGGAAATAGACGCTATTTATTCCGGCACGCAAAAATGTCTTTCCTGTACGCCTGGACTTTCCCCAGTCAGCTTCAGTACGCGCGCGCTGGAAAAAATCAAGAATCGCAAAAACAAAGTGCAAAGCTGGTTCATGGATTTGAATCTGGTCATGAGCTATTGGGGCGGATCAACCAAACGCGCTTACCACCACACTGCGCCGATCAACGCGCTATATGGCCTGCACGAATCATTGGTGATGTTGCAGGAAGAAGGTCTGGAAAATTCATGGGCCCGCCACACGAAAAACCACCTTGCCCTGCGCGCCGGCCTGGAAGCAATGGGATTGAAATTTGTGGTGCCAGAATCTGAGCGTCTGCCACAACTGAACGCACTTACTATTCCTGATGGCGTGGACGATGCCGTCTTGCGTTCCACCCTGCTAAACGATTATCAGCTGGAAATTGGTGCGGGCCTGGGCGTAATGGCAGGCAAGGTGTGGCGCATAGGCTTGATGGGTTACGCCAGCAATAAGAGCAATATTTTGGTGTGCCTCGGTGCGCTGGATGACGTATTAGGCAGGATGAAGGCACCGGTTCAGCATGGCGTGGCAGTAGCTGCAGCGCAAAAAGTGCTGGCGGGCTGATTTTTGTTTATAAGGCCATTAATGTTTGTTTTTAGAATCCCCTTTGTGCTGAAACAAAGGGGGATGGTGCATCTGGATACTTCTGAGCAAATGATGTAGTGGGTTCTATTACTGGTGAATTGGCTCACCCTATTTTAGTGGCTGCCTTCCTCCCCACTGACTTTTGACGACGTCTTTAGTATCAATGCCAAAGTATCAATGCCAAATGAAAAAATCTGAAATTAAATTCACCATTACTCGCGACGATAAAAAGGTACCCGAAAAAATCGTCTGGAGCGCCTCTGATATTCAGGAACAAACTACCACCAATGCAATAATGATTGCTCTGTGGGACGCACGGGAGAAGAATACGCTGCGTATTGATTTATGGACCAAAAGCATGATGAAAGAGGAGATGAAAAAGTTTTATCATCAAAGTCTTTTGTTCATGGCAGATAATTTTGAACGTGCTACCGGAGATGTGGAAGCCGCGCAAGCGATGCGAAATTTTGCCCAGACGATGGGCGAAAAAATGAATCTGGTTATGGAAAATAAATTTGTTGCTCTAAAAAATAATTAAACCAATCCTGCCCTTGGCACAACGATAATCCAGCGCTATTACTTTCAACAAACAATCCTTAAAGGAATAAATTAAAAATGACGAAATCTGAAATTAAATTTACGGTCACTCTTGACGACAACATGGTGGCAGAAAAAATAGACTGGAGCGCTTCTGATACAAAAGAGTCCAACACGAGCAAAGGAGTAATGATCTCAGTTTGGGATTCCAAGGAAAACAATACGATGCGGATTGATTTCTGGACCAAAGATATGATGGTCGATGAAATGTGTCAGTTTTATCACCAGACTTTTTTATCAATGGCGGATACTTTCGAACGTGCTACCGGGGAAAAGGAAGTGGCGAAATCAATGCGAAATTTTGCCCAGCAGTTTGGCGAAAAAGTGAATCTGTTTTCGAAACAAAAATTTGATGCGTGACTTCAGCAAAAGATGGGTGTAGTGGTACGTTCTTTCACCGTTAAGGCAATGCTGAACAAACCCCTCCGTTCGGGCTGAGCCTGTCGAAGCCATTTGCAACTTATCGATTTTAAAATAGTACGTTTCGACAAGCTCAACGCGAACGGACTTATTCAGCGTATCCATAAATTAAATTATTACAATCAAGAGGAAAATCATGAAAACAATCGGTGAATTAAGACAGGCTCTCGAAGGCGTGCCGGATGATCGTGTGCTGAAGGCTCAGGTAGTAGCCATAAACGGGAGCGCGTGGACACTGAATGTAGAATTTTGCGCGTTGGTACCGGCTGGCTCAAGTATGCCAGGAGGCTCTATGGCGGTGCTGAAACTAACCCATCCTGAATTGGAAAGCATGCCGGAGTGGCCAGCACCTACTTGATGCGCACCTAAATTATTATGGATATCACCCCGCTTTTCCTGGCCTTCATCCTCGGCATTATTGAAGGACTAACCGAATTCCTGCCCATTTCCAGTACGGGTCACCTGATCATTGCCGGCGACTTACTCAACTTTAATGATGAGAGGGGCAAGGTATTCATGATCGTCATCCAGTTGGGTGCGATTTTGGCAGTGGTATGGGAATTCCGAGCCAAGCTGTTGGCAGTGACGTGTGGCTTAGTGGCGCGCGAACCCGTTGCCGTGCGCTTTGCCAGTAACGTGTTGGTGGCATTTCTGCCGGCAGTCGTGCTTGGGCTAATGTTCCACCACTGGATCAAGACCTATCTGTTTAACCCTTACACCGTGGCGATGGCGCTAATCGTGGGAGGCTTGGTGATTTTGTGGGTGGAGAAGCGAGCGTTTCACCCGCACATAAAAAGTATCGAAGATATGCGCTGGCAGGATGCAATCAAGGTGGGATTTGCCCAGTCGGTGGCCATGTTTCCTGGCGTTTCCCGCTCCGGCGCGACCATCATGGGCGGGATGATTTTTGGACTTGATCGACGAGTTGCGACCGAGTTTTCGTTCTTTCTTGCTATTCCTACCATGTGCGGGGCAACCGCTCTCGACCTTTACAAGAACTGGCATCTGCTATCAGCCGCAGATCTGCCAGTATTCGCAGTAGGATTTATTGCCGCGTTCGTCAGCGCCTATCTGGCCGTAGCGGCCTTACTTAAATTTATTTCCAATCATACTTTTGTGGGGTTTGCCTGGTACCGCATAGTATTCGGCCTGCTAGTGCTGGCTACCGCCTACAGCGGTGTTGTAGCGTGGTAAGCTTTTCAAGCGAGTAGCTGCCGATAGACTTATATAGCTTAGCTCTGTTCCCACGGTAATTCACGTGCACGCCAGCCACCCAGCACATTGCGGTGCTTGTTGGCATCGTTGTCGCCTTCAAAGCCTTCCAGCACGTTGTAGGATTCGGTATAACCGGTTTCGGCCGCAGCTACAGCGGCATTATGAGAGCGGGCACCACTGCGGCATATGAATAATACCAATGCCTCTTTGTCTACCTGTTGCCCAAGCTGCGCCATGAAATTCGGGTTGGGTTTCATGCCGGGATAGGTAGCCCATTCAATTTCCACTGCATCGGGGATATGTCCCACCCAATCCAGCTCAGCGCGTGTGCGCACATCAACCAGCTTGGCGCCGGGCGCAGCTTGCAGTATTTCATAAGCCTCATTCGGCAACAAGGCACCCTCATAGGGTAAATTCATTTCTTTGGCGCGTTTTTGCGCGGCGTTCAAAATTTCTGTGATTTTCCCCATGATATTTCTCCGCTATTGTTCAATCTATAACCCGCAAGCATTGCTCGCGGAGGACGATGGCATACTATCCCAATACAGCAACAAATCCTATCTGCCCATACCCGCAAACACCCAGGATTGAGACTCTATGATGCAAGTTCAGCGAGATTTGGACGACGATATGCGTACCTCAACTTCGTGCATCACCATCAACGGTCATGCACAGAAATAGTGCACGGCCATGGCATACGTCCCGAAAAAAGCACACATTTAAATCCAATTATTCTCATGAATATGGCAAAATGCTCGTTTAAGAGTTGGAATATGAAGTGGAACGCTTCGTGCTTGATTCCCAGTGCTTGATTCCCAAGTTTAAGTTTGTGTAATTTCCAGTTTATTTTTTAGTTTAGTCGTTAACGTTTATGGAGAGAATTATTATGTCGAAGTCAGTTGCTGATGTTCTTAAGTTACTTAAAGACAATGAAGTTAAATTCGTTGACCTGCGCTTCACTGATACCCGTGGCAAAGAACAGCACGTTTCGATTCCGGCACATGTGGTGTCAGATAGTGACGACTGGTTCGAATCCGGCCACGCCTTTGACGGTTCATCCATCGCTGGCTGGAAAGGCATACAAGCATCCGATATGTTGCTGATGGCCGATCCTGCATCCGCTTTTCTCGATCCTTTTATGGACGAAACCACATTGGTGATGACTTGCGACGTGGTGGAGCCATCCGATGGTAAAGGTTATGACCGCGATCCACGTTCAATCGCCAAGCGTGCTGAAGCCTATTTGAAATCCACCGGCTTGGGCGATATTTGCTACTTTGGCCCTGAACCTGAGTTTTTCATTTTTGATTCAGTAAACTGGCAAGTGGATATGTCTGGCTGTTTCTGCAAGGTTAACTCTGAAGAAGCCGCCTGGTCCTCCGCAGAAAAATATGATGGTGGAAATACTGGCCATCGGCCCACGGTCAAGGGCGGTTACTTCCCTGTACCCCCTGTCGATTCGCTACAAGACATGCGCTCTGCAATGTGCTTGATATTGGAAGAAATCGGCGTTCCGGTCGAAGTGCATCACCACGAAGTGGCGACCGCCGGACAATGTGAAATTGGCACCCGCTTTGATAGCTTGGTCAATCGTGCCGATCAAACCCAGAAACTTAAATATGTGGTGCACAACGTCGCACATCAATATGGCAAGACTGCGACCTTTATGCCCAAGCCGATTGTCGGTGATAACGGCTCAGGCATGCATGTCCATCAATCCATCTGGAAGGATGGCAAAAATCTGTTTGCAGGCAATGGATATGCCGGACTGTCCGAATTAGCACTGTATTATATTGGCGGTATTATCAAGCATGCCCGTGCGCTTAACGCCATCACCAACCCCGGCACTAACTCCTACAAGCGTTTGGTTCCCGGCTTCGAAGCCCCGGTGAAGTTGGCTTACTCGGCGCGAAACCGCTCAGCCTCGATCCGCATTCCCTTCGTGCAAAGTGATAAGGCACGCCGTATTGAAGTGCGTTTCCCGGATCCAACTGCCAATTCTTACCTGGCTTTCACCGCCATGATGATGGCTGGCCTGGATGGCATACAAAATAAAGTTCACCCAGGCGATCCTGCGGACAAAAATTTGTATGACTTGCCACCAGAAGAGGATGCAAAAATCCCGACAGTGTGTTCCAGCCTCGAACAAGCTCTGGAAGCGCTGAACAAGGATCGCGAGTTCTTGACCCGTGGTGGTGTGTTCTCCAATGACTTCATCGATGCGTACATTGAGTTGAAAATGGAAGAAGTGACCCGTTATCGCATGACAACGCATCCAGTTGAATTCGATATGTACTACAGTCTGTAACGTTTAATATTTGCAACGGGCTTCCTGAAAAAGTCCGTTCGTCCGACTCATGGTTAATGGCTCGTATTGGCATTAACCAGCTGTTGATCGTTCCACTTTACGCCACTGTTTAAGCAACAATTTTATTTGTTAGAGCAGAGCGTGAATATTGCGTAAGTAAACAAAAGCCGTTATATTCCAGCCATGCACTTCTCTCGCCACATCTCGCAATCGCACTCTACATCCAGCCTTCTGGCTGCGCTGCTGCTGCGCGCCGCGCGCTAAATATACCTCCCCATAGTTTTGAAGCAAGCGGCATCCAGCCGAATTTTATTCGCCTGGATCGTGCGAATTAAATAATTGCAATGGAGTCCAGCATGAAAGAAAAATTAATAATATTTGATACTACCTTGCGCGATGGCGAACAAAGCCCGGGCGCGTCCATGACCAAGGAAGAAAAGATCCGCATCGCACGGCAATTGGAGAAGCTGGGCGTTGATGTTATCGAAGCAGGCTTCGCTGCTGCCAGTCCGGGTGACGCAAATGCGATACGCAGTGTTGCGCAAATCATCGAGAGTTCTACGGTTTGTTCATTGGCGCGCGCCACTGAAAGCGATGTTCGCGCGGCTGGCGAAGCGATCAAGCCAGCCAAGTCTGGCCGCATTCACATCTTTATCGCTACTTCACCCATCCACATGAAAATGAAGTTGCGTATGCAGCCCGACCAAGTGGTGGAAGCGGCGGTAAAAGCGATAAAGCTCGCACTGGAATATACCGACGACATCGAATTTTCTGCCGAGGATGCGGTGCGCTCGGAAATGGATTTTCTCGTTCGTATTTTTGATGCAGTGATTCAAGCTGGAGCGAAGACCCTGAACGTGCCGGATACTGTCGGTTATGGCATCCCGGTTTTGTGGGGCGAGCGTATCAAACAGTTGATCGAACGCGTACCGAATGCAGGGAAAGTAGTGTGGTCCACCCATTGCCACAACGATCTCGGAATGGCGGTGGCCAATTCTCTTGCTGCCGTAATGAACGGTGCGCGTCAGGTGGAATGCACCATCAACGGCTTGGGCGAGCGTGCCGGCAACGCCAGTCTGGAAGAAGTCGTGATGGCGGTGAAGACACGCCGGGATGTGTTCAGTTGCGATTCGCGCATAGACACCACGCAGATCGTTCCAACTTCCAAACTCGTGTCCAGCATCACCGGTTATCCGGTGCAACCTAACAAGGCGATTGTCGGCGCGAATGCTTTTGCCCATGAATCCGGCATTCATCAGGATGGTGTGCTCAAGCACCGCGAGACTTACGAAATTATGCGTGCTGAAGATGTAGGCTGGAGCACGAACAAATTGACCCTGGGCAAGCTTTCCGGTCGCAACGCGTTCCGCACCCGTTTGCAGGAACTCGGCATCGTGCTGGAAAACGAAGAAGTGGTGAACGACGCTTTCGCCCGCTTCAAAGAATTGGCTGACCGCAAGCGCGAAATTTTTGATGAGGACTTGCAGGCCTTGGTTAGTGAAAGCGTGGTGGCGCAAGTTAGCGAGCATTATCGTTTGATATCTTTGCGCGCGCATTCGGAAACCGGCCTTCTGCCCGTGGCGCAGGTGCGATTGAGTGTGGGCGGGAATGAATTTGCTGCCGAGGGTCAAGGCGGAGGACCGGTAGATGCGACGTTCAAAGCCATCGAGCAGATCGTGCAAAGTGGCACCGAATTGCAACTTTATTCGGTAAACAACATTACCAGCGGCACAGATGCACAGGGCGAAGTAACCGTGCGGCTATCCAAGGGCGGCCGTATAGTCAACGGCCAAGGTGCAGACACGGATATCGTGGTAGCCTCCGCCAAGGCGTATCTGCATGCGCTGAATAAACTGGACAATGAAGCGGAGCGTGCGCATCCGCAGGTGTGATTTTCTGATGGGCTTCAGGCATGAGCGGCACGTCACCAGGCGTGCCGTTTTCCTTCCGCTCCAGCACACGCAAACGGCTCAAAGAATATTTATTATCAATAAGTATTATCAATAAGGACATGGCGTGCAGTCAGCTATATCAGTCGAAAATCTCACAAAGACCTACGCCTCGGGATTCATGGCGCTCAATAGCATCAATCTTGAGATTCAGCATGGAGAAATCTTTGCCCTGTTGGGTCCGAATGGGGCTGGCAAGACAACATTAATCAACGTCATTTGCGGGATTGTTAATCCGAGCCAGGGCAGGGTGCTGGCCGACGGCCATGACATCGTTTCTGACTATCGTGCGGCCAGATCAAAAATCGGGCTGGTGCCGCAGGAGCTTTCCACCGATGCCTTCGAAACCGTTTTGGCCACGGTGAAATTCAGTCGCGGCCTGTTTGGTAAACCGCCCAATCCGGCCTATATCGAAAAAGTGCTGCGCGATCTGTCCCTGTGGGACAAGAAAGATGCAAAAATCAGGACACTGTCGGGCGGCATGAAGCGCCGGGTAATGATTGCCAAGGCTCTCTCCCATGAACCGCAGATTCTATTTCTCGACGAGCCTTCAGCAGGCGTTGACGTCGAACTGCGCCGCGACATGTGGGAAATGGTGCGGGGTTTACGAAAAAGTGGCGTGACCATTATTCTGACCACTCACTATATTGAGGAAGCCGAGGAAATGGCCGACCGCATCGGGATAATCAGCAAAGGCAACATTATCCTGGTGGAGGACAAGGTCAGATTGATGGAAAAGCTCGGCAAAAAACTGCTCAAGCTGTATCTGCAATCTCCACTGGCGCACATCCCCGAGGAACTCGCCGGATATCCACTTGAACTATCGGCTGACGGCAATGAGTTGATCTACATTTTTGATGCCCAAGGCGAACAGACAGGAATCGCAGATCTTCTGCGGCAGCTCGCCAAGCACGGGATCGACTATAAGGATCTCCAGTCCAGCCAAAGCTCACTGGAAGAGATTTTCGTTAATTTGGTAAGTGGACGATCATGAATTTTTATGCAATTCGCGCAATTTATTTTTTCGAGCTGGCGCGCACCTGGCGAACGTTGATGCAAAGCATTGCATCGCCAGTCATTTCGACCACGCTTTATTTCGTGGTGTTTGGCTCAGCGATCGGCTCGCGCATGACCGAGATTGACGGTATCAGCTATGGGGCCTTTATTGTTCCCGGTCTGATCATGCTAGCCCTGCTGACGGAAAGTATTTCCAATGCCTCTTTCGGCATTTACATGCCGAAATTCTCGGGCACCATCTACGAGATTCTCTCAGCTCCCATTTCTTATGTGGAGACCGTCATTGGCTATGTTGGGGCTGCGGCCACCAAGTCCGTCATCCTGGGCTTGCTCATTCTAGCCACGGCGCGGCTTTTCGTTTCGTTCGAAATTGCACATCCATTGTGGATGATTCTATTCCTGGTACTCACTGCCGTTACCTTCAGCCTCTTCGGTTTCATAATTGGTGTTTGGGCTGACGGGTTCGAGAAGTTACAAATCATACCCATGATGATCATCACGCCGCTGACTTTTCTGGGCGGAAGTTTTTATTCGATCAGCATGCTGCCACCCCTGTGGCAAAAAATCACGCTGTTCAACCCGGTGGTCTACCTGATCAGTGGTTTCCGATGGAGTTTTTATGGCGTTTCCGATGTCAATGTGGCCATCAGCGTTGGCATGACGCTGGCCTTTCTTTCCCTGTGTCTCACATCCGTGTGGTGGATTTTCAAGACGGGATACCGACTCAAGAGCTGAGGATGCACAAGATTGTGCAGATGCAGCAATCAATAATTCATCAAAGTCAGCTTGAGTTGCGCAGGCAGTCTGCCCAGTTATTAGGCGTCTCGTAAATGCGCACGCGTTCCAGTTGCAGGTTATTCCCAAAGCTATGGTGGTAGGCGCTGTCGAGCAGCTTGAATGCGAGCATGGCGAGATTTTCTGCGGTGGGCGGCACTTCCAGAACGACAGTTTTGTGATTGGGCAGCGAGTTCAAAAAATCCAATACCGCCGTGTCATTGCGATATACCAGGAAGGCGTGGTCCCACGCATCCACCAACTGTTCCTTGGCGATGCGCTTCACTTCGGTATAGTCCATTACCATGCCTTGTTCGGATAAGCCATCAGTGGTGATAATCTCGCCGGACAGGGTAATCTCAATGGCGTAGCGATGGCCGTGCAAATGCCGGCATTGGCTGGTATGACTGGGGATGCGGTGACCTGCATCAAATTCTAGCCTTCGGGTAATTTGCATGATGGGTGCGAGCTGTGTAGGTGTGCGGATTATAACTTGAATGCAGCCAGTATTTTCTTCACGCACGCATGTACAAGAACTGGGGGTTCAATAGCCTGCAGCACGAATGGGGCCATGTCTAGCTATGTAGTACATTGCTAGACATGACACCTGAGCTTCGTTGAACAGGAGAGATGAAATGTTAAAACTTAATGCTATGCTGACCCTGAGGTCTACTGAGGTCTACTATATTTAGGCAGAGAACATATCTCTATTGATGGGAAAACTTTAGCCATGCTCACTTCACTCTAAAGACCTGGCTACTTGTATTTCACACTCTTTCTCGATTTCAGAAATTATTTCTTCAAAAGCTTTAATCTCTCTATCAATGGCACTAACAATTTCTTGGTACTTTATTTTTTCCTCTGTACTTTTAGCATGTTTTAGATGGATTCCTGGTTCGATTTTCTTTAATCTTAACCGCCTGACTTCATCGCGTTGTTCTTCGGTTTTATCTCTGATCAATTTTGTTTTTCTATTGTATGCCTTTAACGAAGAATTAAAACCATCTAATGCCTTGTTTGTTTCTGTCAAGGCAGATTGCGTAGCAGTTGATATTTCAGTGATAGCTGATTTCACTTTAGAAACATTTTCTTGATATTTCTGAGAGGGCTTTGTTAATAACATAATTAAGCCAGATACTACAATCAACGGGAATGCAACATAGGTAAGATAAACCCCTACATATGTAACAAATATCAAAGTGACTATGTATAAAATCAATGTCAACCAAAAAACAAAAGCCGCCACTTTATGCCACATAAAAAATTTCCTTAATCGTCAAGTTACCGCCTTAAACAAGATTTACGCTGGAAGCTTTGGCACATAACATTCGCATAACCAGCGGCGTTTTTTCCCGCCCGTGTTTATGATCTTGTTAGGCTTTCTTTGTATATTGTCAGAGGTAAACTGCCTGACTGTCAAACAGCGCTCTGAATTTCCATTTTTTTGAATTTCAGCATCAGTGGAAACAACTCGCTACCGCTTGTAGTATGTGGATTATTTGAAAGACTGCTGGCAAGTATGCGCGCTGTTTGGTGGAAAATGTTGTACGCTGTTTGACAGCTAACAAGGGTATTGGTGGAAAAGTTATGGCACTGATTAGGCATAAGCGGTTTACCTCACCAGACCTTTCGGAGATAGATAAATTACGTCAGCCATTGACTGATGGGGAAAAAATTGTCCTTAATTTCTTCTTGGAAAACCTGCCCTCTGACTGGGAAATTTACATTCAACCGCATTTAAATGGCCTAAGGCCTGACTTTGTCCTCCTTAGCCCCCAAAAGGGGATTGCAGTATATGAAGTCAAAGATTGGAATCTAGCAGCACTTAACTACTTTTACAAAGAGCGAGGAAATGCCACCCCTATACTCATGGCATCTGACGGGGTTAAAACATTCTCAATGGCGAAAAATGACCCCATCGTAAAAATAGAAGCTTACAGGAATGAAATATACGAACTCTATTGCCCAAACCTACCTGACAAGAAGGGCTTCGGTGTTGTTATTGGGGGTGTTATTTTTCCATTTGCATCAAAATCTCAAATTGAAACTTTGATGCAGCCATATTTGAAAATTGATAATTTTAAGGACAACTTAAATCGTCATCCGATTATCAGTAGCGAATCACTTAATTCATCAAACATAAAAGATGTGTTGAGCATTGTTTATCGTAAAGACGAAAGAATAAACGAGAAAATTGCTAATGATTTGCGGCATTGGTTAATTGAGCCAGATTTTTCTAGCGAGCAACGCACCCCTTTGCTTAATGAGCTTGATTCTCGCCAGCGTGAATTAGTATTGACGAGAACGGCCACAGGGTATCGCAGAATAAAGGGACCCGCAGGAAGTGGCAAATCATTAGTATTAGCCGGACGTGCAGCAAAACTTGCTTCTGAAGGAAAAAGTGTTCTGTTGGTTACTTTCAACATTACGCTTATCAATTATTTATTAGATTTGGCTGTTCGTTTTGAAATGAATGGAAAAGTAAGGAATCAAATTACTGCCCTTAACTTTCATCATTGGTGCAAACGTAGCGCATTACTTACAGGGCACATGGATGAATACAACAATCTGTGGGGGATGCAGGAGCCAAATCAGGTGCTTGAACGTAGCCTAGCTATTGCAACTATGGAATGGCTCGAACAATTAAACGAGTCTGATAAATTTGATGCAATTCTTGTGGATGAGGGTCAAGATTTCCAACAGGAATGGTGGGCATCGTTGAGAATGGCTGTCAAACAAAAAGGCGAAATGCTTTTATGTGCTGACCGAGCACAAAACGTTTATGGGGTACTACCGTGGACAGAACAAGCTATGAAATCGGCTGGCTTCCATGGCGATTGGATGAGCTTGGAAAATAGCTATCGGCTTTCTCCATCGCTTTGTAAACTGGCAAGTAGTTTTATTGAACTATTCCTGCCGAATTCTGAAAATCCAAGGCCTTTACCGCCACAAGGAGAAATTGAATTTCATACAGAATTGAAATGGATTCAGACTCAAAGTCATCTTGCGACATGTACATGCGCAGATGAACTTATTAACATTGTCACTAAATCAAACCCTGCCATTTCCTATGCCGACCTCACTTGTATTGTTGAAACCTCACAAAGCGGAAAGCTATTGGTAGCTGAGTTAATGAGGAGGAAGATAAATTGCATTCATACTTTTGGAGATGGTGAGAGGGAAAGCCGAAGAAAAAAGCTAGCGTTTTTCAAGGGAGATGCACGAGTTAAGGTTACAACTATTCACAGCTTCAAGGGCTGGGAAGCTAGTGCATTAGTCCTACTAATCACTAGCTCTCGATCAATAGAGTCAATGTCGCTGGTTTATGCTGGAATTACTAGATTAAAGAAATTAGAGCTTGGCTGCTATTTAACTGTCGTATGTTGTGAACCTAAACTCGAATACTATGGAAAGTCTTGGCCTGTTTTCGTCTCGTAAACCATAATTCCCGTTCTGCTCCCAACTCTTCGGGAATCACGGGGTCTACCATCGAATTTGCAGATGACGACCGTCAGTTGAAGAAATTGAAGCGGCCAGGTTCGAATATTTAGATTTCTCCTTTCTGTCGAAATGACAGCAAGCGTAGCCTGGGCTAATGTAGGTTGGCGCTGAGCTAGCGAAGCCCAACATCACAAGTAAAACACAGGGGCAAGAAAAGACAATAGGGTCACATCTTGACATAACAGTTTATACCTTTCCCCCTTGATGATCTTGCTCACCGTCGAGTAGTGAATCTTGGTCTCGCGCACGATGGCCGCCATCGTATAGCCGCACTCCATATAGGCAGATAGAGCGCACCAGCGAAT